>CALJMI010000015.1 GCA_937981885.1 uncultured Caldilinea sp. | reverse complement strand
TATACTTGACCCCAATGTCAAGACCACAAAGTGACAAAAATAAGATAGAGCGGTATGCTCATATTCGCCTGTGCGGAGGATAGGGCAACGCTGGAGAGCGACCCGAGCGCCGACACAGGGTGCAGCGTGACGGGGACGGAGTGACAAACTTCGTCCTCCTGCGTTACCGTCATTAGCTGTACAGAAAGCAATCGACTCGAACCTTGTCTGGTCAGCATGCCCGTCCCCGTCAACTGCACCTAAAGCGATAAACTCAAAACCTGCCTTACACGACGATTACGCTATGTGCCAGAACGCTGGCATGATGCTGCTGTCCATCCAAGCGAATCAGGCAAGATACACTTCCGCCGGCGTTCGATAGCCCAGACTCTGGTGAGGCCGCTCGTTGTTGTACAGCGTCAGATAAGCTGTCACTCCGCTGGTCAGAGCAGGCACAGTTTCATAACGGTGCAGATAGATGTCCTCATACTTGAGTGAACGCCAGAAGCGCTCGATGAAGATGTTGTCGTATGCCCGTCCCCGTCCGTCCATGCTGATGCGAATCTCGGCCTGCTCCAAAATGGTCGTGAAGGTGGTTGCTGTGAACTGAACTCCCTGGTCACTGTTGAAGACATCTGGCTTCCCCCTCATCAACGCCATCTGCAATGCGTCCTGACAGAAACCACCTTCCAGTGTGTTCGACAACTGCCAGCTCAACACATAGCGGCTGTACCAGTCCATCACCACCACCAGGTACATGAAGCCCTGCGCCATCGGTATGTAGGTGATATCGGTCGACCACACCTGGTTTGGACGGACAATCGCCACATTTCGCAGCAGATAGGGATACTTCTGATGACCCGCCATCGCCACGCTTGTGCGTGGTTTTGGGTAGATCGCCCCGATCCCCATCAGGCGCATCAACCGCTGTACACGTTTGTGGTTGACGGAATATCCCTGACGCTGCAGATGCGCTGTCATCCGCAGCCGCCCATAGAATGGCGTCTTCATGAATTGCTCATCGATCAGACGCATCAATTCCAGGTTCTCGACCGACTCCTGTTCGGGTGCATAGTAGTAGCTCGACCGGTTCAACTCCAGCAACTCACACTGGCGACGTACGCTGATGTCTGGATGATCAGCCTCAATCATCGCGCGGCGTTCAGCGATTGCTTCCGGTAGCTTTTTTTTTCACCCACTCCAGCTCCATCTTCAGGCGACCAATTTGCTCATACAACTCGTTTTCCCGGTTCTTTGCCGCTGCTTCCTCGCCAGCTGTCCGTTGACCGAAGACTTGCGACCCCTCCTTCATCAACTGCCGTTTCCACTCATGTATCTGTGTTGGATGCACCTCATATTCACTCGCCAACTGGCTCACCGTCTTGTCGTTCCGCACAGCGGCCAGCGCCACCTCGAACTTATATTCCGCACTATACTGCTTCCGTCCGCTTCCCATCGCTCACTACCTCCACATGCTTGCTCGGCTGATTGACTCTACTTTAGCATGTGGTCTAGTTTTTGGGGTCAATTATAAACACCATCAAAGTGTCAGTTTTTATGAAGTGCGACTCTCGCACATTCAGATACGCTAAACTCAAATATAGAGCTGCCACATTTGCAGTTTTTTGTCCCCAACAGCGCCGAGCAAGTACGTACGTTACGATTACCGTTGCCGTTCCCAGAAAAGCTGAGAAACTACGTCCAATCAGATAAAAGTTTACCGGATCGTTGACGAATTCTGCTTGAAATACAGATATCGTTGGGTATTTGCCTGTGAGTAAGCCCACTATGTAGTAGCCTCCAAACAAGGCAAAAAGCATGTACATATATAGAGTTGGATATAGGAAAAAGTGAGGATTGAAGTCGCCTGTACCGAATTTGACTGCCGTATTGACTATGATTGACTCATCAGGTACAGCCTCAGTGTGCGGCAATCCATAATGAATACCCCACAGCCGGACAAATAATGCAAGCAACGAAACAGCTGCAAGAATCAGCCAATCTCGATGCATCGCAGCATGTATAGAGGGCTGTTGAAAAATATACCCTCTCGACTTCAAGTGGCACATTTCGTAGCTCCTTACCCCAAAAGTCACCATCCAAAGCCCGAGGCTTCTCCAACCATCTCTGCTTCATCGCTCCCTGACCTGTGATTTTGGCTTAAGTCAAACCCAAAGACCTTCATGCAACGCTTATAACTTCTATCACCCTACTTCGACGCTATTCTGAATTCTGATACGACTCAGACCCCCTTATTTTATTTATGTCCACTCCACGCAGGAAAAGGCCATATTTCACAATAACATAGATCGCACGTAGACCGTCTTTCCAGCCAATTTTTTTGCCTTCCTCGTAAGTCCTTCCATAATATGAAATGCCAACCTCATAAATTGGACATCCGAGCTGAGCCACTTTGGCAGTGAATTCTGGTTCAAACCCAAACCTGTCCTCCCTTAATACAATCTGATGTAAAATCTCGCGCCTGAATACTTTGTAGCACACTTCCATATCTGTCAGGTTTAAGTTCGTAAACATATTGGATAGAAGTGTCAAGAAACGATTTCCCACCGAATGCCAAAAATAGAGCACGCGGTGAGACTCTCCACTAACGAACCTTGAACCAAATACAACCTCTGCTTTTCCATCCAAGATTGGTTTGAGCAACTTCGAATAATCGACAGGATCGTATTCCAAATCGGCGTCCTGAATCAGGACGATATCTCCCGTAGCACAAGCGAAACCTGTGCGAAGAGCAGCGCCTTTACCGAGATTCTGCTCGTGAATTACAACTTTCACTTGTGCGTCGTTGGTATACGCGTTGAGACATGTTCGGGTGCCGTCAATAGAACAATCATCTACAATAATTATCTCTTTTTCCATTGTCAATGGGACACTCCGAACTCTGTCAATGATTGAATTGATGGTGGTGGCTTCATTATAACAAGGTATCACTATTGAGATCTTCATGTGGATAAAAGCTCCGTGGAACGCACCTTATCTCAGAACACATCAAACCAAGTACCCTATTTTGACAACAAACCATAAAACATTGATAATCCGTATGCCTCTGCTGCAACTTGGCCTTGGCTATTTCTGGCAACTAGTCTAGTACACGGCTATTCAATGCCTCCAAGCCGACTATACACTTTTACACCTCTTGACTGATAAAATAGGTCAAGACTTCTATTGTCAATTTCCTTGACGTACTCCGTCTCAACGATCATGAAATAATTCGATTCATCGGCGCCGATTACAGAAGGGGGCTGAATGTTGCCATCTATCGACAGCGGTTTCTTAGCAGCAGCAGCCAAAAGATAAATGTAAGGTAACCTCTCTTGAGTGTAGGTAAGATCAACTGCATAGTCCTGGTCAGAAATGGACATAATGCTATTCACTGCATGAAGCTTATCAGCTAGGGCCGTTCCATATTCTCCCTCACCACCCGTTGCTACAAGAAATCTGTAACCGTGCCAGACAGTTACTGCATTCAGAGTGGTGGTGATTAGCAGTAGCAAAACCACTAAGTAATTTCGTATATCCGATAACGGTTTCCCCTTTGCAAGGACATCGCCGCAAATATGCAAACCCCGTGCAACAATCAAGAAAGGAATGGGGAAGAAGAACAAAAAGTAATGTCGTTGAATTGGCGTCTTTGATAAGAGAAGATACAAAAAAGGCAAGAAAAAGAACAACAGTAACATCCCTGTTGACGGGTCGGGCAGGAATTTCCTGTGCTTCGCTTGCGTGAAATACTCCGATAGAATTGCGATAAGGGAGACGATCCATAACAGACTAAAAACTATTCCCTGGATCCAGTCTATCGATGGTAGCATGTATGGGGTTTTTGACAATTTGCTCACCCAGAGTCCCTGGCCAGAAACGACATTTGTTAGATTCCAAACCGTTTTCAACATGTGATACATTCTTGGCTCATCTACAGCCTGGATAGCAGGTATATTGCTCAATGCGTGTATTGTTTTGAACCCTGAACTGAAGTCAAAAATGATGACGGGAGCGTATCCAACCAAACACCCCACAATAACGAGGAGCAAAAGCCACAGACGTCCGCCATAAAGTATGATGAAAAGCAACGCTGTAGCGATGACCGCAAGAAATGATAAATGGAGTTGCAAACCCATTCCTAGCATGATTCCGAACACAAAGTAAGCCCATTTGTTCGTTGTCCGAGTCGCATATGCAAGCAACAACAACCCAGTTGGCATCAAGAATGGGAAGAGCGCTTGAGGCCACAACATCCTCCCATACAGCACCAGCCAGGGCGACAGAGCCTGCAGAACAGCAGCGATTATTCCTACATCTTCAGAAAATAGATATTTACCAAGAGCGAAAGTCATGAAAATGCCTAGAGCATTGGCAGAAGCAATAATAATTACCACATGAACTGGATTGGGACCTGTCATATAGTTCACCAACGCCACTAGGTATGACAAAATCGGACCATTATAGAGTTCTACAGATACACTCCCAACTTGCTGTCCGATCAGTGGCAGATATCCGCCTTGAGCTATTTTATACCCTTCTATAGCCCAATAAGCTGAATCATGACGAAATTCCATTAGACTCAGATCCCAGAGGCGAACAAAACCGCCAACAAGAATCACAAGCAACAAAATCATTCTTTTCCTGTGCATCTGAAAGGCCAATGAGCAACTCTCCCATGATCTAATATTCATAGCTCGTTGTTCCCTCGATCAAGAATATCCCATTTGTTGCTCAGTTCATGTCTCCTGGTTGCACAACCCTGCACAAATGAGTAGGCCCCTGGGAAAACACTAGTTCCAGGAAAGGACCTGGACACGACACGATTTCCAAATTTGCTGGTTTCTCTCTAGTGAACAACATATAGTTGACTCTCATTTCGTTTAATTTGATACCAAATAAGTCATCTCGTGGGTCAAGCGCGTAAAGAGACTCAACATACTGTTGCTTCTCAACGAAAAACGGCGTTTGCGCCCAGTGGCCAAGATAAACCTTGTTTCCCGAAATGCCTGGGATGTGTTGCCCAACAATCAAGTCAGCCAAGACAACATCCGACGCATCAGTGTTTCTTGCAAGCCATTCGATTGCGTTTATCTCGTCGTGATGGAGAAAGTGGGTGTGTTCAAGTCGCTGCACCTCGCGCACCCGCCACAGCAACAAGTAAACATTTGTTGGCAAAATTGATATCAGTATTAGAAGAACCAATCCCCAACGACGCCGTGCAAATTTCGTCGATTTCTCTGGCGAGGATAGGTCCGAGACTTGCGATACACCCTTAACACCAATCGCAGGGAGAAGACGATTAAACAATCCATCGCTAGCTAAGATTCCCAGAGGTATCTGCCAACCACTCAACATATGAATCTGGTAATCTGCCGGAATATAAAGCAGAAAGAAGTTCACGACCATCCAAGTGCGTAGTAACAAATTCCAATGCGATCTCGCAACGAGTGGAAACACGCCATCGTAGGTGATAATCGTCAAGATTAGCGGTAACCCTACAAGGATGAGTAGGTGTAGGGGATCAGGTGTGAAGACAGACGCATTGGCAAACTGGATCAGGATGTTTTTCCAGAGAGGATCTGTAGTTGTTAAGATATAGAAGTAAGCTGCTGGAGCAGCAGAAAGCGTTGTCAATATACAGAGGCTGGTGAATAAGAATCGAGCTTGTTTTGGATCCCGAATGAAAAGTATTACCGAAAAAGTAAATAAAACGCCGTACACGATGATCAAATCATAAGCATGTGAAAGACTTAACAGTAGCGCTAATACACCGCCAAGCGCCACGTACCGATATTGACTTCGCTTCGCCGCCTCAAGATATGCCCAGAAAATCAGTAGAATAAGACTGGCCGCAAATAGAAAATGCGGATAAATGATCATATTTTGAAACGATATGGGTTCAGCTACGTAAACATCGAGGGGATATCTCAATTCACCAGAAATGCGCTTCTCAATCACCCAAATCCAACCTAACCCAGAGGAAAGATTGATGAGTATCCAACTAGACCAGCGTATCCACGGTGCAACGGGAAAAATTACGTAACACACGAAAAATGTGAGCCACATAAAAACCAGTGTATTTACAATCCGAAATAGCTGCACTGTCGCCTGCGTTGTTAGGTTAAAGAACTCCTTGATCTGAGCCAAGGCAAACCATTGAATATTAAAAAATGTTGGTTGCTGAGGTTCTGAAGTTAGTGGATTCTCAATAATCGGTGCCTTCTCGAATGCTTTCAGCCAAGCAAAATACTGTGCCCAGTCAGGGACATTAGAAATGATCCCCATAAAATGTCGGTCAGGTGGTTCGATACTAAAGGCCACAAAATAGGGAACAGAAGATACCAGAGTCACCGTCAGTGTAATCACCAATAGAGCCAGGAATTCACCACATTTGCCACGTAAAATCATTATTGTCCCCCGCAATCGATTCATGTTGAATGCTCACCTAACAATCTCACATAGCAGCCTGTAAGCTAATACTCTTTTCAAGGATTCATCGTTCATGAGTTGTTTTGCTTTTTATTGACACTAAACTGTCCATTCGCTGAAAAACAGTGACATTGCTCAATTTTTGGCCGGGGCAGTGTAGACAGCGGGCGACAACCCTGGCAACTCCAGGATGCGCACCTGGAGGGCGTTCAACGGTGTCACATGTCGTATGCGTTGCCCTGGTAAATTGACGATGGTGAGCGTGATGTCTCGGAAGGCCTGTAGCAGCCGTTCTGTCGTTGGGTTGTCGATCCCTTTCTTGGGATTTTGCGGGAGCAGGCCGACTAATCGCTCCTGGTTTTGCTTGAGATTGCGGCGGACGACGAACTCGACGAGCGTCAACAGGCGAACAGCGATGCTCAACAGATTGGTCAGACCGACGATCTGGTCGTCACGTTTCACAAAGAGTGGGTCGAGGGAGAGCGGAGCCCCTTTGAGACGATGAAAGCCACGTTCCATCAACCATTCATCCCGATAGGCGAGCACGGCCTCTTCCCAGGTCAGTTCAGTGGCTGGCGCATTGGTGACATAGACACGCCAGCCGAGGGTCTGCTCATGGGCAGCCAGGGCGGTGGCATTGCGTTCGACCGTAGTCAGTTGATAGCGCACCGTGACCGTTTCTTGCTGTGGGCGTTCAGCGCCACCGCGCCCACGCCCGACATAGCGGACGCGACGGGTTTCCTGGCGTTCGAACGTGTAGGTCAGCAAGCCTTCCACCTCATAACGTTGCAGAATCGCTGTGGCTGCTGTTACCAGGTCAGCCTCAGTTTGGATTTGCCGCTTGCCGCGTCCCGGCGCTGGGGTCAACGCCAAGAGTTTGTCAGTGGCTTGCGCCAGGCGTTCATTCAGACTGGTCAGTTGCCGTTGACGCAGCCGTTCCATGCGCACCAACAGAACACGCTCGCTCCACGCCTGGCTGCCTGCCTCTGTGGTCACCTGGAGCTGGCGCTCAAAGGTGCAGCCTTGCGCCAACAATTGTTCGCTGCCATCAGCTGCAGTGACATGCAGCGTCTGCAATGCTTCGGGGTGGGCGTTCGCAGCAGCAATCGATTGCGCCATCTCGCTCGGTGTGTGCCCGGTCTGCGCCAACGGACACAGATAAAAATGATCCAAGCTTTGGACATAGGCGCGTGTGGCAATAGCGCTCATCTTGCAATCCCCCACAAACAACAAACCTGCCGCCTGGATGATCGCCAGCACACGCGCAATTGCGGGCACATACAGCGGGTCATCGGCTTCGTTGCCAGCCACGACTTCGGTCACCAACGGCAAGCCCAACGGGTCCAACGCAGCCATCATCACTTTCACCTGGCGCAACGTCGGGTCATCCTTGCTATGCCCAAACTGAAACAGCGTACTGGTTGCGTCCGCATGATACCCAGAGACTGTTGTCGCATCCAGGCGGACGCGCTGCGTCGGCAATTCGTACACCCGAATCAAATTGGCCCCCAATTCCTGCTCGATCGCCTGCCACAACGCGGGCTGGCTCAGCCGCGTCAGCAACTTGCTCAGCCGGTCATCGGTAAAATCCAATTCCGTCAACTCGCTCAGACCCGTGATACGCACAATCGTCTCTTGCGCCTGGCGGACCCACGCCTGCACGGGCAGTTTGCGATGGTCCCCCTGCGACAAAATATGCGCCAGCCAGATGACGCCGATCCACCCCCAACTCAACCCTTTGTGCAAACCATGTAACTTCAGATGGCGGTCCAGAATTTCTGGCAGACCCAGCCGCTGCATAACTGCCAGCAGCAGCGGAAAATCGTCAATCCGTTCTGTGGTTATCGTCAGCTCTGTGTTCATCCCCAGAGCGTACCAATGAATTCACGTTTTTACCAGATTTTTCAGCGAATGGACAGATATCCTTCCCAACATGACACCATGAGTCTGCCGACTGTTTATCCCATGCAGAAAAGCTAAGTCGAATACCATCATTCTTAAGAAATGCTGGGGCAGGAACTTGTGCGTCGGAACGAACTGCACGATAGCCGCACCCAAAAGCAACTATCCCGATTACCGCAAACAGCAATGGCACCAGACTCCATATGCCCTCCAGCCCCAAAATTACGCCGGCATTGCGCGCCACATTACCCGCCGCCCAGTTTGGCAGCACGTGGTCAACCCACGGGTTGTGCAGCGCGTCGGACGGAAATGCCTGCTCCGCCAGCGTCATACTCCACACCGCAATGAGCGACCAGAGCAGGCTCAGCGCAACCACAATGCGCAGCCACAGCCGTTCGCCCCACGCCGCCAGCACGAAGGCGATCGGCAGCGCAAGAAAGGGCAACATCGGCAGCAGATAGCGCGGACCCACGGCGAAACCACCCCACCACATGCTTGACGAGGCGTTGAACAGAAAGATCGCCCCGGTGACGCTCACCGTCAGCCACCACTCGGTGCGCAGCGAACTGCTGCGCCACCACAACGCAAAACCTGGCAGCGCCAGCAGCAGCCACGGCGACAGCAAAAACAGCCCGCGGAATGGGCTGAAGGTAATCCCCCACACCGCGTCGAGCGTCGGTGCGGTCAAGCTCATGAACCCGGTGTGATGCTGATCGGTCCACAGCTCCGAACGGCTGTAGCCCAGCTCCAGCGGCCCACCAAAGATCGTGGTGTTGTACCACATCCATCCGGCGGCGACGACCAATCCGCCCGCTGCCAGCCAGAAGAACGGCGCAAGCTGGCGGCGCTGCCAGACGCCGTAGAGCGCATACAGCCCGATCGGCGCCACCATCAGCGCCACCGGATACTCGCTGACAAACGCATAGCCAAGCAGCAGCCCGACCAGCAGCGCCCGTCCTGCACCGATGTGCGCCGGTGCACGCGCCAGCAAATAGAACGCCGCAAAAAGCAAAAACGCCGCCAACTGATGGCCGTAGAAAGCATTGGCGTAGGCAAAAGCCGGCGTCGCCAGCCCGTAGCCGAGCGCCACGACCAGCCGCGGCCACACCAGCGGCGTCACCGCCTGCAACCACAAGAACAACAGCGCCGCCAATGCCGCCGTGGGCAGCGCCGACACGAGCAAACTCAAGACCACCTGCACAATGGCGAAACGCACCTTCTGCGCCGATACGCCGCTGCCATCCTCGCGCAGTGTGCCGGCGAAAGCGCTGTGCGACTCCAGCCGCGTCGTGACGCTACTTAACAGCGGCGTGTCGAGCAGCGGCGCCAACATCGCATAGATCGGGACACCCAACAGCGCCGCGCCCGGCGCCTTGTCGCTATAATAGTGCTCGCCGACTTTAGCGTAATCGACGGTGTTGGCAACGTATTTGTCGATCTGAAACGTTCCGTCATCAACCACGGCAAAGACCATGTTCAGCCGCGAATTTTGGTTCGGGTCAGCCCAGCGTGGGAAGATGTAAGTATAGCAGAGCAGCAAAATCGCCATGATCGCAAGTGCGTGCAGCCGCTCGGTTGAATGTGAAAGGCGCATTTGCCCGCGTAGATCGTTTTTCACAGAATCATCCTCTGTAGCTGCGGCTCCTAGCCGCAGATTCCCAGCAATACATCGTCAACCGTTGGAACACACACGCCGCTGCGAGCGGCGTCTACACTTCCTAGCGTCTACACTTCCTAGCAATACACTTCCTAGCAATACACCACCAACCGCATGGAACCCATCGGGATCCACGCACACGCCGCTGCGAGTGGCGTCTACGAATGGCGGTGAACCATCTTTGTCACACCTTACGCAGCGCAACCAACAGATCCCCGACCGTGACCACCTGCCGTCCGCGTTGGTTGCGTGTGAACCAGCGCATCAACGCGTGGCCGATCTGCTTCATACCCGTGAACGCAACAATCATTGCTTTGAGCATTTCTGCCTGCAACCAGCCATGATGAATGCGGAAATAGCGTACGCGACTGCGGTACAGGTCAGCTTCACGGCTGGTCTTGCGCTTAGCGCTGCTGGCCCCGCCGATATGTAGGACCTTCGCCGCCGGTTGATACCAGACTTCCCAACCTTTGTCAGCCATGCGCCTGCACCAATCGACCTCTTCGGCGTACATGAAGTAGCCCTCGTCCAGCCCGCCGACCGCCTCCAACGCATCCCGGCGCACGAGCATGCAGGCGCCCTCCACATAATCGACGCGTTGCGGCCCCTTTGCCTCCTCGGGCCCATGGCTGGGATACCAGGAACCGCGCAGCCGGCGCCCGATGGTGGTGAGAATCAGAAACTCCTGCCACAACGTCGGGAAATCGGTGTGAGAGGCCTGAAAGCTGCCGTCTGGGTTGAGCAGATGTGCACCGATAATGCCAGCACGCGGCGTTCGCTCTGCCAGGTCGAGCAGCGCCAGGATCGAGCCGGGCGTCACGATGGCGTCGGTGTTGAGCAGGATCAAGTAACGCCCTTCACTACGCTGCATAGCAAGATTGTTGGCGCCTGCAAAGCCGAGGTTGACCTGGCTTTCGATGACATGGACGTGCGGGAATTTGCGGCGCAGCATCGCCACGCTATCGTCGCTGGAGCCGTTATCGACCACCCAAATGTCATGAAGAACGGACGCAGCACCAAACTCAATTGCTCTGATGCATTCTGCCAACAAGCAGGAAGTGTTCCAATTCACGATAACTACAGAAAGCATCGGGATCATGTGCGTTCTTTCCTGAGTGGTGTTATCACTGTTGCAACATCCTCCGAAGAAGTTGACTTAAACAAACCAAGCGCCACCATTCCGCCAAGCATTACCCAGGTTAACACTGCGTTGTCAAAGCCACCGATCGTCTCGTTGTATGCAAAAGGCAACACCCAGTCACCAAGCATCATTCCAATCACAGCGCCTGCTATTGCGCTAAGCGTGACTGCGGCAAATGTTTCCTCAAAGTTTCGTTGACCGCGGTAGCGACGTAGCGTTTGACGCCCGACCTTCAATAAGCTGGACATCATAACTACAAAAATTGTGAATCCAATGACGCCTGTCTGGGCAAGAATATCGAAATAATTATTGTGTGTTGAACGGGCATCGTGTGGATGATAGGTCATGTAATATGGAGCGTAACCGGCCGGCCCCACGCCAAAGAGTGGATGATTGGCTACATGCGTCAGATTCTGCACCCATAACTCAATCCGCTCTGTCCCACTTCCTTCCGCTTCCTCAGCCAAAACAATATCCTCATAATAAAAGTCAAAATTCACTGCAATATATATCAACCCGATCATTCCAAGCAGAAGGAAGAGTCGTCGTGAACGTATCCAGGTAAGTACAAGACAAGCCACACCCAATGGCAGCCAGCCAGAGACCCACGATCTGCCCACATAAAAGTAGCGATAGACAAAGATCAGCACTAACAACAACAGCAACGCCCGCTGCCACGGCTTGAGTCCTTTATGAAAGAGCGCCAGCCCATAGGCAAAGGCAGCAACCCACATGCTAAATAGACCGCGCGTTCCACGGTAGAAAAGCAGATCGCCTGTCCGCTGATCAATGAAAAAGAAAGCCACACTGGCGACGCCAAAAATCAACAGAACCGCCACCAGATATTTGAGCCACCTGACCTCTGTCACCTGATTGGCGACGTAGAGCAAGGTCAGCGGCAGCAGGATGTTGACGACCAGCGCCGCCGCCTGCACCACCGGAAAACTGCTCCAGACAAAGAGCAACGGATCACGGAAAATCTGGCTCCAGAAATAAGAAATGATGCTCACCGCCACAAATGCAATCAGCGGCCGGTTGATCGGCGACGGTTTCAGGCGCGCAGGCGGTTTGCCCCACAGCATCGACAACAGCCAGGGCACCACCAACGCCAACGCCACCAACATGCTGATCGGGATGCGACTCTCGCGTCCAGTTGGCAGCGAGACAAAGCTGAGCATGCCGGCGGCAGTGATCAGCAACACGATGCCCTTGTTGCTGCGCTCGCTGACCTGGAAAAGCCTGAGCGCCACAATCACGCCGACGATTCCTGCCAACACCAGCAGCGGATCCAACCGCCCGCGCACGTACAGAAAAGTGATAGCCGGTACAGCCAGTAAGACGCCTGCAATCACCGCAGCGGCGAACAACGTGTAGCGATCAATGGTGAAACTCCGGCGCGGAGCCTGTGGCCTTGATGACAGCTGCATCGTCAGCACGCCTCCACAGCGCCCGCCAGCGGCTGGCGAGCGCCAACAACATCCTCCAGCAGTTCGTTCAACTTGCGCCCGATCGATGCCCAATCGTAGCGCTCGACGGTGCGGCGCCCCTGCTCGGACAGACGCTGGCGCAGTGCGGGGTTGTCTAGCAGTGAAAGTGTGGCGTCAGCAAAGCTGCGTGGGTCATCGGCGACCAGCAGATCGACGCCAGCGCACAGGTCAAGCCCCTCAACACCCTTTGACGTCGAAACGACCGGCGTACCCAGCCCCAGCGATTCAATCACCTTCAGCCGCGTGCCGCCTCCTAAACGCAGCGGCACGATGGAAACCCAACTGTTCGCCACAGCCGACCAGACATCGTCGAGATAGCCGGTGAATTCAACGTTTGGACATAACGGCAGCTTCTTGATATCAACACCTTGCGTGCTGCCCGTGACAAGAAACCGGGTGGCTGGCGTTCGCTCCAGGATGAGGGGAAATATCTCCGCCAGGAAATAGTGCACGGCGTCGTAGTTCGCATAAAAAGAAAGCGCGCCGCTGTAGATCAGCGTGCCGGGCTGCGGTGTCGCTTGCACGCGCCGCATCGCCTGCAAATCGGCGCCATTGGGCACGATCTGCACCGGCGGACTGGAAACGACGCGTTGGGCAAGCGCCTGTTCACGCGCCGAGACGACCGTAACCAGGTCGAAGGCGGGCAGGGTGCGGCGCAGATAATGCTGCAATTTCCACCATGTCAGCCCTCTGCGCAAGCGCGCGCTTGCGCGTCGTTCGTTGAAATAAGCGTCATACGGCACAGCAAGCTCTAGCTCCTCCATCACGCGTCTGACATTTTTCACCATCAGCGCGTAGGGAATCATATCGATTTGGGACGCAACAATGATATCGGGTTGCATGTGAGAGGCAACCCGCTCGACTGCGTGGCTCATTTCTGGATTGAACGTATCGATCATTGAACGCGGCGTCGCCGAGAAGAAGCCGAGGCGAGCGTGCAGGCTATTTGCCCGAAAGTCACGATGGGGTGTGATTTCCACTTCTGGACAGAGCGCTCGCATTGCTTCCACCGAGGTTGACTTCACCGGTTCGAAGGCAAAGGAGACGAGCGCAACCTCATGTTCGTTGCTCAGCGCCTTGAGCAGGTTGAAAATGCGAATCTTTGAGCCGTTGTCCGCCGGATAAGGGAACCAACGCGAGAGAAATAGAATGCGCATTACTACGTCCTCGCTTCTGAAAAGGTCAACGACCGTCGCCCCCATCGCCGCAGAACGCCGTCGACCAGGGCTTGACGCGCCGCCTCGGACGCAGCACAGTTGCCTGCGCGCCGATTTTGCACGACGCCGTGCAACAGCCCTTTCGCAGCGCCCATCACTGCGCCGGCACGCTGTATCCCTCGCCCATGACGCGCAAAGAAAAAGAGTCGGTTGCGCCCCATGTAGTAGAGCGTAAGCGGGCTTTGCTGCTGCCAGGTGAGCGGCGCTTTATGCTGCATTTTCGCCGTGGGTTGAAAGCGCACATCCAGCCCAGCCTCGTGCATACGCAGACACCAGTCCGTCTCTTCCCAATACATGAAGAATCGCTCATCGATCAGCCCGACGCGCTCGACCGCGGTTTTCGAGACCATGATGCCGCAGCCGTTGACAAAATCGACGCTGCGCGCCGGATATTGTCCCTGGTCGGTCTCGCCGGCGCCGACATTGACTGCGTCCGCTGCCGCCCAGTCCACGTGGCCGCCCGCCGAGGAGATCGTCTGCCAGTTGTCCCACGTGTAGACCATCGGCCCGACTGCGCCGCAGATCGGCTCGCGCAGCATCTCTTCGACAAGGGCGCTGACGCAGTGTGAATTGAGCCGCGTATCGTTGTTGACCAGAAAGAGCAGATCGGCGCCGTGCGCCAGCGCATGACGCATGCCCAGGTTGTTGCCGCCTGCATAGCCAAGATTTGTGCTGGCGGGCAACAGCTCAACGTCCTGCGCCTGCGTGCGCAGAATCTCCACCGTGCCGTCGGTCGAGGCGTTATCCACGACCAGCAAGTAGAGGTTGGGGTAGTCCTGCGCACGCAGCGTGGCGAGGCACTCCAACGTCAGGTCGATGCTGTTGTAGGCAAGCACGATGCACCAGACTGCAGGCATGTCGCCTTGTCGATTCACCGTCTTCATGAACTCACCGCCATTGGGGTCGCTTTGCCTTTCCCGGGCAGCGACAGCGCGTAGCGATAGGTGTCCAGGATACGATCCGCCGGTTTGGGCCAACTGAACTCCTCGGCGCGCGCAAAGCCGCGTCGCTGTAGATCGTCATGAAAGTTGCGATCCAGAAGCAGCCGCGCAATGTTGTTCGTCAGCGCCACATCGTCGTTGGCGTCGATGATGACGCCGGCGTCGCCCACCACTTCCGGGATCGAGCCACGGTCGGAGGCAATCACCGGAGCGCCGCATTTCATCGCCTCGATCGGCGGCAGCCCCAACCCTTCGTAGAGCGATGGGAACAGGAAGCCCTCCGCCTGGTTGAAGAGCGCCACCAGATCGCTGCGGGACGGGCGGATCAACACCTGCGCATTGCCAGCGGCCACCATCTCCATGACTGCACTGGGCGGATCAACGACGCGCGAGAAGAAGAGCATCTGATGGCTTGTACGCAGCGCTTCCGGCAGGCGCTGCCACGCCCGCGCAATCACGCCAGGATTCTTGATGGCGTCGGCGAGCAGGAACGGGCGCTGCACGCCGAGCCGGATGCGCACTTCATCCAGCGCTGCCCGATCCTCAATGCGTCGAAAAATCGGCGCCGGCCCGTACTTCACGGCTATCACACGGTCTTCTGGCAAGCCGCTGCGTCGCACGATCTCGCGTTTGGAATACTCCGACACCGTCACCACGACATCGGCGCGGCGCACGGAAAGGGTCGAAGCGAAGTGCAGGTAGGTCATCATCGCCATTGTGTGCGGAGTCTTTTCATGTCCCCGTAGAATCTCCCATAGCGGCATGATGTTGATGGCATCGTGCAAGGTGACGACGCTGCGTGCGCCCGACGGCGCAAAGCCAACGTTTGCCGGAAAGTGCGCCACGTCAATACGGTCTGCAGCCATGGCGTTGCGCAGCGTGAGGTCGAGCTTGATGGCGGAAAGCGCGTTGCGATAGGGCAAGATGCGCACCGTCACGTTCGGCGGCAGCGCCCTCACGTCAAGCTCAAAGGGCGCCTTGTCGTCGGCGTAGAGAAAAATCTCCGCGTTGGCAGTGCGTTCGATCAGCGCCGGTGCAAGCAGGCTTAGGTAGGTATGCACACCTCCCATCAACCCGTGCGATAAGTAGCGCACATCGATTCCGATCCTCACTGAACGCAACCTCCCGATGTGCTGGTTATGCTCCATCGCCAGCTTGCCGATGCTTGCTGCCAGATCCTCACTTGAACATCTCCAAACCCCAAAGCAATATACCGACACTCGGCTGCAACGTCCTGGTCATACCAGACATTTGCCTGTACGCCACAGCTCTGAGAGATTGCGTTTGGCGCATGCCTCCTTCTGCACAGTGCATGATTTGCCGGACGCTATCCAAGACCGAATGCCTATCCATCACCGCCTGATAGGCTCGTTCGACGATGGGCGCCCGCTCTTCAGGATGCTCCAGGTAGTGGCAGATTGTTTCGACCAAAGAAGACACCGGCGCCGACACATAATGCTCGCCAGGCCGATACTCCGGCGCATGAGGCAACGATTCTTCGGTCACCAACAACGACCGGCTTGCCGCCACCAGAGGCCATCGATACGCCAGTGCAGAATCATACCACGTCGGCAGCAAATTCAGCGTGATCTTGGCGCGGCTAAGCAGTTGAAAACGTTCGCGGCCATATACGGGCGGATGATTCACACCGTCGACCACGTATGTTCGTTTCCCCAACGCATCGAGCCGCCCGATGACTTTGTCGAGCAATTTGCTGCGTCGCTGCGTACGCCGCGTGCCGATCCAAAGAACATCAATATCGCGCTCCCTCTCGTTTTCATCACCATGCGCCTCGTCGAGCAATCCCCAACGCGCATACTGCACCGGGATGCCCATGGCGTTGTAATGGTCGGCGTACACCTTTGAATACTCCAAAAGCAGGCCGAGCAGACCCTGGCGGATAGCATAGTCGTAACTACCAACATATCGAAACTTATGAAAATGTCCGTTAACCCAGCGCATTGGCGCACTCCGAGTAAAAGCGACGCCTTCATCCTGAAACCGATCCAGACGTGCAAGCACTCGACCTATCGACCTGACAAGTGATTTGGGCAGACGAAGATCGGGGCAGTCTTCCGTACTCCAGTGGATCCAGAAAGGACGCTCATCCGGCGCCATGCTTTCCAATCGTGTGGTGACGCGTTGTAAGCGACCCCATGGTGCATAGGTGAACAGAAAGCGGGCGTCCCCATAATCGTCGGTGGTATAGTGTCGGATCGAAGGATCGTAACCTAATTCCTTTAAGCATGCGGCGATCGTCAGCGCCAGATCATCAACATCCTTGTACCAGTGCAGGATCGTGACACGCCGATTCTTATCCATTCTCCTTCTCCTATTGTCCCCGATAGACGTATCGCCTTCGTTGATCTACCAATCTAGTGCTCCTATTTTACACAATCAGAGGGCTCTGTGGCTTGCGATTCGCTTACATTTTTATCATGTCCAGAGATGGGGCTGTTCATTGACAAGCATCCAAAAAGGAATCGATCTTACAATAAACAACAAAAGTGCTAGGTTATGGCGGGAAACGTAACATCCCCTATAAGTAAGGTTAGCGGTTGGATTACGAATGTGTAACCTTGCTATTGCTGCACATCCGTAAACAAACGCTCCATATTTGCTTACAGCGAGGGTAACCAAAGGTGACGCTGGAAAGAAACAAAGAGCCGATCCCGTTTAGCCTGCCTGTTGCCGCCGCATGCCCTGCACCAACTCAAATTCAGGTTTTCCTATGACGCCGAGTGCAAATAACAGCCCGATATAAACGGCTGCACCGATGAGTACATCGAGCGGCAAGTACAAGGCGCGTAAAACAAACACAGCGACGCCCATCACCACGGCTGCTATCAACGGCCGCAGCAGCGCCAGGCTCCAGTCAACGCGGCGTAGTTTATCACGCAGAACCCACGCATATTGTGACAACAGTACAGCTTCGGTCAGAACCGTCAGCAACGCCGCCGCCGCCACACCATAAATCGGTATCAACAGAAAATTCAGCCCAACGTTGATCGTTGTGCTGATAGCAATCGCCCACGCAACGCGACGTTCGGCCCCACTCACCACGATTACGTAGCCCAGAAACTCGGTGACAAACATGAAAGGGATCACCCAGATCAAGATCGACAACGGCAGCGCAGCTTCAGCATAACCCGCACCATAGAGGAACCCAATGATCGCTGGCGCCAACACCCAACCGCCAATCGTGATAGGGAGAGCGATCACCAACAGATAACGCAGCATCCGCTCATGGATTGCGGGCAAAGTCTCGGGCTTTGTCACAGACTGGCGCGACAATGACGGATAGAGCGCCGTATTCACAACGTTGGAGATGACCAACACAGAGAAAATCAGATTGTAGGCTGAGTTATAATAGCCAGTCACCACATCGCCGGCATAGATGTTGAGCAAAATCGTGTCGAATTTGTAGGAGAGGCCAAGCGTAAAGCCAATGATCCCAAACGGGATGCTGGCGCGCAGCAACGTCAACCACCACGACGGGATCGGCATGGTGGGCCGCACACCAAGCCGGCGCACCCCCAACCAACAAAGCGCCGTCATCAGCACGATCCCGGTCAAATTAGCGAAAATCAGACCGTAATAACCTGTCGCAAAGAGCAGCGCCAGTGTGCCGAGAAGGACAAAGGTGATCTGATGCGCCACCTGCGCACCTGCCGCAATATCGATACGCTCATGCCCGGCCAACACCGACTCCGCCGCTCCGTGCACACTGTAGATCACCAGCCCGATCGTCCCCAGCGCGACGCCGACAATCATCTCGGTCGGACGCCCGGTCAGCCATGCCGTGGCGATGATGGCAACGGCGGCGCCTAACGACAGCAAGAACCGCAAACCAAGCACGCTGCCGAAAAGCCTTTCGATCTCCTGTTTGCCATTCGGCTGATCGCGCAACCGCGCCACCTGGCGCACTGTATACGGGCTGAGACCGAGGTCAGCGAAAAACACGAACACCGCTCCAAATGCGAGTACGGCTGCATATTGACCATACACCTCTGCACCCAAACGACGGATCACCAGAACGGTAAAAACGAATGAGACCAACTTGATCGTGATATGCGCCGCCATGCCGAAGGCAGAATTGCGCGCAACAGTTCGCGAGAATTTAGACATTATTCACCATAACTTGCGCTTCGGCATGAATTTCAGCGTAGAGTTCATTCAAGTAAAGCATCTCTTCGGTTACGTCTCTTACAACGCGACGCTGTGCACCTTGCTGCAGTTTTATCAGCAGAGCCTCATCGTCTACAACCTGCTGCATGACTCGCGCAAGGTCAGCCACATCCCCTGGCCGGAATCGCAATCCATCTTCGCCATCGTTGACCAACTCCACCATCCCACCGTGATCCGAGCAGATCACAGGCACATTTGCGGCGAAAGACTCCAATATCGAGAGCGGGCAGTTCTCATACCAAAGTGAAGGCGCCATCACAAAGTCAAGTGACTGCAATACGTTGGACAGATGACAGTTTTCAAAACGCCCATGGAAATGAACCCGCGCATCGCCATCTGCAATTGCCTGCAATTTACGGACATACTCTGGTTGTGTCTCTAGGCCGCCCCAAATATGCAGCTCGGAATCTCGATGGAACAACTGCAAGCGCCGAAAAGCCTCAATCAATATGTGTACACCCTTATGTTGAGCCACCTGACCAACATACCCAAACTTGACGCATCCTTCTCGATGGCGTTCATCGGATGACTGCAGGCTCTCACTATCAATGCCAATCCTTGAGAATGTCAACCGTTCCGGCTCCACCAAATGCTCAAACTGGCGCCGCATGAATTGCGACGGTGCAATCACACGCTCAACCAGCTTTAGCGCCGCCTGTGTTCGCTGGCGACGCAACGCCATCAGCGAGCCATCGACGCCGGGCGGCAGGTGCTGCATGAGCGATCGCACGGTCGCTCCGCTGCGCCGCGCCAGCCGCGCATACGGATCATCGCTCCACAATCGGCAGCGAGCGCATACGGTCGGGTCATCGGGCACGGTGGCGCACAGCCCGCCGTCGCTGCGCTGCAACGTATGCTGTGGGCAGAGAAACCAGTAATCGTGCAAAGTGAGAACAATTGGAACGCTGGCGCGGTGGGCGGCAAAAATCGGAGCAACGCCAAGAAGATAGCCTGCCTGAAAATGGGCAATATCAGGGCGCTGGCGCTGAAAGTATCTCTCGAACCACTCGCCAAGCAGTGGATTGTCGAACTCCCACAGTCGTCGCTGTGGCGCTTTGAGCAAATTGAAACTCAATCGCCAAACCGGGATGCCCTCGAAGACGTCGCGCACCGCCTCGACGGTGGATGAGCTGCCACGCCCGATATCTTCGATGGCGATCACTTCAACTTCATGCCCATGGGCTTGCAACCATTTCGCCAGTCGGTAGGTGTACAATTCAGCGCCGGCAGAATATCGCGGCAAAAAGTGATGGACAGGCAGGACAATTCGCATATTCGCAGTGTATCACGGCATTGCAGGCGTTTACTCTTACACATGCCTGACAAAATCTCTCGCTACAGCGTAAATCGCATCCCATAATACCGCTGCATAAAAATCCGCAGCGACTCATAAACAGGATCGCCTGTGACGCGCGCCGACAACGTAGCGATATCGAACCACAGCAAATCAGGCTGCGGTCGATGCTCGGGCAGATTGGCGAGATAGATAATGGTCTCGTCTGGCGCGGCAGTGGGAATGGCGTCCGCCGTTGAGGTGGAGGGCACAATAAGGACGACATAGCGCCGTCCTTCCCACGCAAACGCCAGCCGATTCGCCGACTGCTCGATCGCCGTGATTCCCATCTCCCGCTCCAGCGTCACCGTCGCAAAATCGCGCAGCACCTGTTGTAGCGCTGCATCGATGCGCCGCAGCGACATCTTGCGCCGCACCGCCGCCATCGGCTGGATCACACGCGCCGGGTTGCCCTCGACGATCGAGCCGGGCGGGATCGACTGCGTGACGACCGACCGCGAGTTGACAAAGCACTCATCGCCGATCTCCACGCCGGGATGCAGAAAGACGCCCGCCGCACACCAGACGTGGCTGCCGACGGTCACGCCCGCTAGCTTGACCCAATAGCCCTGCGTAAAGGGCAAGAACGATCCGTGCGTAAAGACCATCGAGCGCGGCCCTAGCGCTGAATAGTAGCCCATACGCACCGGCTCGTCACAGTTGAGCAGACACTGCGGCCCGATGTAGCACTGGTCGCCGATTTCGAGATCCGATGCGCCGTAGATCAGGCAAAAGTTGGAAATTTCACTTTGCCGGCCAAGTCGAAACGCGCCATCGAGCCGGATCAGCGTCGCCGCGCGCACGGCGGCGTAGTCGCCCAGCTCAATCTTGCGCGCAGCAATACTGACGAACCAGCCGATCGACACATGCCGGCCCACTCGCGCCCCACAAAAACGCCGCAGCACCCACGGCTTCAACACCGGCGGCAGAAAAAAAATCACCCCAAAAAGTAACATCCGGATCGTCATGCTCGCAGTTTACCTCAAGCTCAAAGCAACGGACAATCTGTCTGCCTTCAACCCGTGCTGCTTGTTGCGTGTTACGTGTTCGTGTTGCCTTGTTCTCAGCTCCCGCTCTTCAATCTCCTAATCTCCAATCTCTCAGTCTCAATTTCCCCTTTTTGCGCCTGCGTGATACGCTGTTTGTCTTATGTTGATGCGTGTTCTACGTCGAATACAACCAGTTTTTGTGTTGCTGGCGCTTGGATTTATGGCGCTTCTGCTGCGATCGCAGTGGGAAGAGCTGCAGAGCTACACCTGGCGGATCGATCCACGCTGGCTGGCAATTTCGGCAGGGGCGATTATAGCAGCCTGGGCGGTCGAGATCGTGATCTGGCGCTGGCTCTTGCGCACCGTCGGCAGCCACCTTCCTTTTTGGCCGGCGGCACGCATTTGGTTTCTCAGCGCCATCGTGCGCTACATTCCCGGCAACATCTGGCAGCCGCTATCGATCACCATTTTGTCGGAGCGCTGCGGCGTCAAGCCGGAAGCCACGCTCATCAGCGTCATTCTCTATCAGGTCATCACAATATTGGCTGTGGCGCCGATTGCAGCCGTCTATTTCGCTTTGACCGGCAACTGGGGGATACTCACCGACCTGCTGCGCGAGGCTACGCCCGGATTGATCTTGCTGGCGCTGACGCCGGTGCTCGTATTCGTTGCGCGTCCCAGTTTGTTGATCGAGCTGGTCAATTGGGCGCTGCACCGCATGGGACGCACCCGCCTGCCGATTGGCCTCTCGCGCATAACGCTGATCGCACTGATGGCAATTGCCATTGTCGATTGGCTGATTTGGGGCACAGCGTTTTGCGCACTTGCCTTTGGCATCAGCGAGTATATCCCGTCGCAGCTATGGACGTTGGCGCCGCATCTGATCATTATCTACCCCGTCGCTTATGCCGTTGGGTTCATCAGCTTTCTGACGCCGAGCGGGTTGGGCGTGCGCGAAGGGGCGCTCTATCTGCTGTTGGCGCCGTTGGTCGGCGGCGGCGGCGTGACCGTGCTGGCGCTGGCGATGCGCGTGTGGACAATGCTGGGCGAACTGATTGCAGCGGGCGTCAGCGCGCTCTTTCCTGACCGTGGGTCCGAAGCGCTGGATAGCCTGCCCATTGCAGAGCCGCTGCAGGACGCAGAAACGGCGCAGGAACGCGGGTTGGGTGAAGGGTTGACAGCGGGGGGATGACCTAGACGATGGCATTTGTGGAGCCGTCCAACAACTCCCCCGAACAAACGCTTCGTCAACACTATCGCACGCGACTGATTGTCGTCCTCTTGATCGCTTTTGGGCTGACAACTTTTCGGCTTGATTTCCAGAGCCTGTGGTACGACGAGGGCGTCACGGCGATCGTCACGCAGCGCGGCGCCGCCTGGCTGACCGAATGGACAGCGAACGACATCCAGCCGCCGCTCTACTACTACGTAATCGCAAGTTGGGGAACGCTGACTGGATGGAGCGAGTGGGCGCTGCGCTTTCCGTCAGCCTGGTTTGCAACATTAGGAGCGGCGCTGCTGGCGGCGCTGGCGCTGCGGCTGAGCCGCTCCCATTATGCTGGCGTGCTGGCAGCGCTGTTGGCAGCGCTGCATCCGCTGCTCGTCTATTACAGCCAGGAAGCGCGCATGTATGCACAGCTTACGACGCTTGCTATCCTGGCAACATACCTCCTCGTGCGCCTGGCCGATTCGCGTACACCTTCGCTACGTGCATGGGTCGGCTTCATCTTGGCTGGAACAGCGGCGGTTTATACCCATTATTTCGCCATATTTCTGCTTGCGGGATTGGCAATTGCGTTTGTGGTGGACATTCGGCGCCGGCAGCCGGTTGAGCAGGACGCGGCGAAGCTGCGCGCATTTCTGCTTGCGGGCGCGGCAATCCTGCTGCTGTATACGCCGTGGCTCGGCGTAATTCTCGGTCAGTTGCATGGGGATCGCAGTTACTGGACAGGTGCATTAAAACTACACGAAGCGATTGCAAAAGTGGCAATTTCCTTCACCAGCGGCGAGACCGTGTTCGAGCAAACGGCGCTGTGGTTGCTGATCGGATATGCGGCGCTGACCGCGCTGGCGATAGTCAATCTGCTGCGCGGCGGCGCAGCTTCGCGGCGGCTGCTGCTCTATGCTGGCTACTGGCTGCTGACGCCCGTCATCGCCGTGCTCATGCTGGCGATAGCCGTTCCCAAGTTCAATGCCCGGTACGTCATGGAATCGTTGCCTGCGCTGTTGCTGATCTGGGCTGGTGGCTTTGCGATCAGGCGCTATGCACAACCTTCACCATTCACAATTCACGATTCACAAGCCACAATTCGACAATTCGGTTTGCTCAGTCGCACAGCCCTTCTTTTGCTCATCCTCGGCTTTTCCTTTGCCGTCGGCAACTGGTTCTTCAACCCCTCATTCAGCAAAGATCACTGGCGTCAGATCACGCAGTTTCTGCGCCCACGTATCGCTGAAGACGAAGCGGTGATTCTGGTCAGCGGTCATGCCTGGCCTGTGTGGCAATACTACGCGCCCGACATCACGCCGGTGCGCCTTCCCGAACTAGAGATTCTCGACGTGGACGCGGTGCTCGACTTCCAAACAACCGGCGAGGCATTGCGCCGCGCATTTTCCGCCGAAAGCGGTCTGCGCGGTGCGTGGCTGGTGACATGGCAAGACGAGGTGGTCGATCCCAATGGCATTACACCCGTGCAACTCGAATTGAGCGGGCGCGAGAAGGGTCAGTCCGCAACGTTTCACGGGCTTGGGTTGCGTCGCTTCACCGGCTTTCGCGAGCATCGTTTTGTTCTATCGCCGCCGATCGACGCGCCTGCGGACATTGCCTTTGGCGATATTGTCGTTCTGCGCGGCTACAAAGTAGTCGACAACGGCGACCTGTTGTTGTTTTGGGAGCGGCTGTCCAGCGCGACCGACAAGTCGCCTGACCTATACATGGCGCTATCGACGACGACAAAAGATGGGACAGCTATAGCTGCCCCACCCGAACGCCGTCTTGCAGGCTACACCTATCCCTTTGACCGTTGGCAGTCCGGCGAAATTGTCACTGGATACATTGCCGCCGTCGACTGGTTAGGGACTGCCGAACCAGTCGACGGCCAATATCGTTTCAGTATTCGGGTCTTTGACGCCAATGATCCAGCCGCCGCACCGTTACCCACAACGGATGGCAGAACAATTGTTGAATTTGGGCCGCTGGAAGTATCAATTGACTGACCGCCGCGTTAACCGCAGTCGGACGGACAATTGGTCTGCGGAGAATGGCTGCGATACACTGTCACATTAACTTGAAGGAGTAAGCGTGACTCGAAACGATCTACAATCTGCACTGATTATCATTTTAATATTCGCATCTATGATTGCGATTGGCGGCTGTGGGCAGCTTGAATTCAGCGCGGGTCCGCTGCTGTCCAATGTTGTCTTTTCCAAGAGCGAGATTTCGCCCAACGCTGACGGTTTGGACGATGTGACAGAAATCACCTACTCGCTGCGTCGCCCGGCCGACGTGAGCATCTATTTCGAGAATGAAGCGGGGGAGCGATTCTATTTTCGCGACAATCGCCGCCGCTCTCCGGGCAATTACAGCGTCTTGTGGGGGGGAGTCGTCGATATTCCCGAAACGGTTGACTTTGGCTACGGGCCGGTCGAGATTGTCAGCCGCGTTCTGCCTGACGGCGTCTATCGCTGGGTGGTGGAGGCGGTTGAAGACAACGGAAATGTGGCCGCGGTGTCAGGTGAGATCACGTTGCGCAACGGCGACACAGAGTTGCCGGAGCTGCAAAACTTCACTGTCGTGCCCGAAGTGTTTCGTCCCAATCAGGACGGTCTGGCTGACGACCGCGTCGCCATTGGCTATTATCTAACCAAAAATGTCGAGTCAGTTGTGCTCTTTCTGCGCGACCCCGATAAGCCCGACGTGCGCTATTTCATCGCCGAGTCGCCCGGTCTGGTCAAGCCGACCGCGCGCGGCTATCACGACTACAGCTACGACGGCGGCGTCGATCTCAACGCCGAGCCGCCGGCCGACGGGGTCTATGAGCTAGTCGGCGAGGCGCGCGACGCCGCCGGCAACGCTGTGCGCGTCGTGCGCACGTTGACCATCGAAGAAGGCGGCAAGCCGCGCGCCGATGTCGTCGGCGGCGAGATCGACTGGCAGGGCGAGAACGGACGCGTCGTGCTGCTCACGCTTGGCGACAGGCTCTGCTTCAAAGCGTATGTCGAAAACGAGAGCACCGTCCCGATCCGCACCAGCGGCCCATGGCCTGGCCAGGAATATCGTTACGCCGAGAATTACAACACGCTGGCAATTGCGCACGACGAGCCAAGCTGGCTTCAGCAAGACGGCGCCTGGCGCTTCGGCGTCAACTTCGATACAACCGGCGTCGATTTTCCCTATCGCTGGGCGATTGGACGACAAGAAGATCTGGAAATGCGGCTGATCGACGGTCGCGAGCAGTGGTATCTGCTGCCGGGCAAGCGCGGCGAAGTCAGCGGCTGCATCGTGCTCGACGAGAAGCTACCCATCGGCACGCGCTTTTGGTGGGGCGGCTTGATCCACCAGGGCGTCGAAGTGGCGAACAACAACATCGACCGCATCACCGTGGAGCTAGGCGTCCCGTGACCAAACGCACACAGCTGGCGGTGATCGTCGTCTCCTACAACGTGCGCGATCTGTTGCGCACGTGTCTGCGCAGCGTCGCCGCTACTGCCAGACGGGCCGCCGACCAGCTCGACGTGCGCACCGTCGTCGTTGACAACGCCAGCAGCGACGGCAGTGCAGCAATGGTTGCCGCCGAATTTCCCGACGTTCACCTGATCGCCAGCCCAAAGAACCTGGGTTTCACCGGCGGCAACAACGCTGCCCTGCGGTGGCTTGGCTTTGGCAATAGACCGCGGATGACGCGGATCGAGCAGATCAGCGCGGATTCTGGTCCACGCAAATCCGCCCAATCCGCGTCATCTGCGTTCTATTCTCCAGATTACGTCCTGTTGCTCAATCCCGACGCCGAGGTGACCGGCGATGCGTTGCCGCGCATGGTGGCGTTCCTGGCGCAGAATCCGCGGGCAGCGGTCTGTGGCGCCGGTCTGCGTTATGGCGACGGTCGCTTTCAGCACAGCGCGTTTCGCTTTCCGGGCGTGATGCAGGTGCTGCTTGACCTTTTCCCGCCCGTCGGCGTGCGCGGCGCGCACCGGCTGCTCGACAGCCGGCTCAACGGGCGCTATCCGGCTGCCCTGTGGCGGAGCGGCGCACCGTTCGCCGTCGATTTTGTGCTTGGCGCGGCGATGATGGTGCGTGGCGCAGCTATTGACGCCGTCGGCGGGCTGGACGACGGCTACTGGATGTACTGCGAGGAGATGGACTGGTGTCGGCGTTTCCAGCGTGCGGGCTGGACGGTGCACGTGCTGCCTGCAGCGCAGATCGTCCATCACGAAGCGCAGAGCAGCCGTCAGGTGCGCTGGTCGGCGCAGGTGCGGCTGTGGCGCAGCCGCTTTCGCTTCTTTTCCAAACATGCCGACCTCTACTCGCCGGTTCAGGTTGCTGCGATCCGTGGGCTGGTGCGACTCGCCATGACGCAGCAGGCGCGCAAGATTGAGCGGCAATTCGCCAGCGGTCGGATCGACGGCGTCGAAGCCGGTGAGGCGCTGGCGGCGCTTACTACGATTGCGCAGTTGTAGGAAGCTGATGATGTCATCGATGCGCTGCGCTGCCCGCCACCTGCTGCTGACTGTTGCGCTGTTCTGTGCGCTGGTCACGCCTGCGACTGCCGTCCAGTTCATAGCGCCGCAACCTGCCGACTTCGACCCGGATCGCGCGCTGGCGGTCGCCTATCATCTCGCCGAGACGATCGGCGACCGCCCGGCCGGTACGCTTGGCGAGCAGATGTCGGCGGGCTGGCTGGCAGGACAGTTTGCTGTACTATCTACCGCTCATTGAGCGCCAGACAGGAGAATGACCAAACGAGGACAACCATGATCCACCTGGCTGCCGTCATCCTCACCTACAACGAAGCACACAACATTGTCGACTGCGTAGCCTCGCTGCGCAATTGGGTGGACGCGGTGATCGTCTGGGATTCGGGCAGCAACGACGACACGGCTGTGCGCGCCGCGGCCGCTGGCGCACTGGTGGTGCAGCGCCCCTTCGACAACTATGCAGCGCAGCGCCAGGCCGCCCTCGATACGATTGCGGCGGAGTGGATTTTCTTTGTCGATGCCGACGAACGGGCGACGCCAGCGCTGACGACGGAAATTCGCCATGCGATCGCACATGAGGGTGAGGCTGCGCCGGTCGGCTATTGGATTCCGCGGCGCAATTTCATCGTCGGCCACGAGATGCGCGGGGGCGGCTTCTCGCCGGACTACCAACTTCGCCTGCTGCGCCGCGGTGCAGCGCACTATGTCGCCGACCGCCAGGTGCACGAGATCGTGGAATTAACGGGCGCCGAGGCATTCCTGACCAATCCGCTCATCCACTACAACTATCTCTCCTGGGCGCAGTTTCACCACAAGCAACGCTTCTACGCCGCCTACGAGGCGCGCATTCTTGCCGGACGCGGCATTCGTCCGAAGCCGCACAATTTCATCTTGCAGCCACTACGTGAGTTTCGACGCCGTCTGATTACGCTGGCGGGCTGGCGCGACGGTTGGAGGGGTGTGTGGATGGCATTGCTGTTGGCGTGGTACTATGGCTTTATGCCTTATGTCATCTTGCTTCGCCAACCACCGCAGGAAGAGTGAAATAGAAGATCGCCCCCCCATCGGGTAGATTGGCAGCGCCGACAGTTCCATTCAGTCGCTCGACGATTCGTCTGACAATCGAGAGGCCAAGTCCATATCCCTTGCGCTTGTCGACGCGTGGAAAACGTAAAGACGGGGTGAATAACGATGCAGCGTCTTCCTCTGAAATGCCTGTGCCTTTGTCGCTAAGCCAGAACCGCACTCGAAACTCATCGGGAAAGTCATAGCCAAAGGTGAGTTCTGGCGGTTCGCCGCCATATTTCAACGCGTTGACAATATAGTTGTACCAAACTTCTTCAAGCCACGGCGCGAACCCCATCACCGAGGGCCAGCTATCGGGCAGGTGAATGACAGCTTTGCGTTCTGCAATCATGAACTCGATGCGGTTGAGCGATTCGTGCACAATCGCCATCATATCGACCGGCTCGATCTCAATTCTGGATGCGCCGCGCACGCCAGCCAGCAGCAACAGCGATTCGATGATGTGATTCATGCGCATCCCATTGTCGACAATTTGCTTGAGATAGAGGTCTGCCTCGTCTGGATGCAGAAGATCGAAATTCTCGCGCAACATGTCGGCGTATCCAGTTATGATCGACAGCGGCGTCTTTAGATCGTGCGCAACTGTATGGGCAAAGGCGTCGAGTTCTTCATTGCGCAAACGCAGTTCCTCGGCATTGCGGTTCAGGTCCTGGAAGTAACGTGCGTTCTCAATGGCAATCGCCGCCGACCCCGCCAGCGTTTCAGCCAACGTCTGATCGATGGAGGTGAACGGCCCGCTGCGCTTATTGACCAATTCCAACACGCCGAGCACCCGATCGGGCGCACGCATCGGCGCCGCCAGCAGCGACTTCGTGCGGAAACCTAGCTTGACATCGCTGGCGATAGAAAAGCGCGTATCCCGCTCTACATCGTTGACAACCGCCGTCTCGTTTTGGCTGAATGACCATCCGGCTATGCCTTCATCCAGTTTCAGCGGAACATGCCGCGGCGCAAAATGCTCGCCGTTGGCGAAGATTGCCACGCATTCCAGCCGGGCTTCGCCCGATGCCTGTGGTTTCACCAGCCAGACAGAACTGCCTTCTGCATCGGTGAACTCACAGATGCTGCTCACCAACTGGGCGGCGATCTGTTCTTCGTCAAGGGTGGAAGTGATGATCTGCGTGGCGCGATTTAATAATGCCAGCTTGCGATTTTGGCCGTACAAGTCCTCGACGATCGATTCCCGTTGCATCTGCCAGCGATATTGTCGTATAACGCGGTTCACCAGATTAGGCAAATGATCCAACTGGCTCGATTCGACATTCTTGATGACAATATCGGCAATGCCAAGACGCAGCGCCTCCACCATGATCGCCGTTTCATCTTCCGAAGTGACCATAATCGCCGGCGGATGGCGTTCATTTTCGACCATGCGGCGCAAGATCTGAAGGCCATTGAGCTCGGGCAACAGATAATCAAGGACAACCAGCTCGTATGGGTGCTGCGCCAGGTAGCTCAGCCCTTGCGTGCCGGTGTGAGCAAGATCGACGGAAAAGCCCTCTTGCTCCATCTTTTGCTTGAAGAGGTTAGCCAGTTCGATGTCGTCTTCGATATACAGAACACGCGGCAGGATAGTATGTGCAAGCTTATTCTGTAACATCTCCAACGATAGTAGTGCTGCCATGACGTTTGACCCGAATCAAATTCTGCGTTGCCTGCTCGAACGTGTCATCATGGCTGATGACAAACAATTGGTTGAATCCTCGCACGGTCATGATCTGCTGCGCCAGCAATTCACGCCGGACACTGTCAAGGTTAGCAGTCGGCTCATCGAAAAACGCAACATTGACGTTGCTCATTTCGCGCACCAGCGCCAGCCGCACAGCCAGCGCAGCACTCATCTGCTCTCCACCTGAAAGCTGACGGAATGAGCGCACAATGCCATCCGTCGTCAACGTCACGCCATAGTCCATCTCCCAGCACAGTACGCGACGGTGATCTTGCATTAACTCGCCAAAAATGGTTGCAGCGCCTTCGCTGACTCGACGAACGATTGCCTCGGTGACATAGGGGCCTGCCTGCCTGATAATCGACCGAATCGCCTCCAGCGCCTGCTCCTTTACTGCCAGCCGCTGGCGTTCGGCTTCAAGCGCTTGCTTTCGGGACTCTTCATCACGTAGCGCTTGCAAGTGCGTTTCGTCTTCGGCTTGTAACCTGCGCATCAGCGCCAGCTTCGCTGACAAACCACCCAGCTCCTCGCGCATTTTACGGTCATCTAATAGTAACTGTTGATAGTGCGACAGGTCAAACTGTTTAGTAGCATATTCCAGTTCAACGCGCATCGCAGCGAGCTCGGAGGCTGTGCGCTGGCGCGCCGCCTCCACTTCTGCCAGTTCGGCGCGCCGATGCGGCAGACTTTCCGCAATCTGGCGATTAGATAAAACAGTCTGATATGCAGCGTTATGTTCACGCAATGCAGCAGCGTTTTCCTGCAGGTCGCCATCCAGATCGCCGATGACCCGCAGTGATTCCTCCACTGCGGCGCTCTGGAGTTGAGCTTCACGCTGATGCTGCTGTTCGGCTGCAAGTTGCGCCTCCAACGTCGGACGTTGCGCCGCGCGCGAGGATGCAACCAGGCTGCGGCTGCGCGGATCGTTCAAGTCCGCCAGCGCCCGGCGAAGCGGAAGAAGGTCTGCTGTCTCTGCATCAATTTGTTGGCGTTCAGTGCGCAAGGCTGCAAGCTCGCGCTCGGTTTCCGTCAGTCCCGCCGCCGCCTCGATCTCTTCTGTCTCGCGCGGCAATTTGTTCCATTCGCGCTGAAGTTGCGTGCGTTCAGTTTCCAGCGATGCAACTGTCCGTTCCAGCTCACCCAACACAGCCTGCTGTTCTTCGATCCGACGGCGAAGCGCAGCCAGGCGCTCCCGATTGCGCGTTAACATCTCTGCACGATGGTCAGCAGTGAGCGGCTGCTCGCAGACCGGACACACTGCCGCCGCGATGTCTTCAAGCGCGGCGCTCTGCTCCTCGACCGTTGCAATTTCAGAACGAAGCCAGACCACCTGCTCGCGCATCTGCTCCAACTCGATGCGTATCTCCTCCAAACGCTGCGTTGCTTCCTTTTCCTGCGCCTCGATGACAAGCGCGCGCGCACGGCCAGCTCTGATTGCATCAAGGCGCTGCGCAAGCCGCTGGCGACTGACATCGAGCGTGGCGATCCGCCGATCCAGTTCAGTCAGGCGACTCTGCGCGCGTTCCAGGATGGCTACACGCTCTTCAAGCACGCTCTGCTGCCGCACAGCGTCGGCTAACTCACGTACGATGGCTTCGGCGGCGGCGACCTCGGTCAGTTCACGCTCAATCTGTTTGCAACGCGCTGCCGAAAGCGCAATTTCTTTGTCGATTTGCGCCTGTTGATTCAGGAGTATTTGCCGTTGGCGCACACGCTCCTGCAATAGTTCCTGCCGTTGTTGGGCGGCAAGATAGGCGTCGTGACCTGCAAGGTTGGCGGTCACCACGGCAGCGGCTCGCTCCGCCTCAGCCAGCGCCTGTGCTGCGCGTTCTTGGTGGGCGATGAGCGTCTGCGCAGTTTGCTCTATACGCGCCACCTGTGTTGTTAAAGCGTCAACCGCCGCTTTTTGTGTTTCCAAAAGGGAAAGTTGTTGTTGGTTCTGTTCGATTGCATGCTCGAGCCGCGCCAATGCTACGTTCAATTCCTCAAGCTCTTGGGCGCGCTGTGCAATGGCTTGTTCCAGCAGCGGAAGCTGCTCCAGGCGTGCGGCAAAGGCGGCCAGCGTGCGGTCGGCTTCAACGATCTGATCCTTGAGGTGACGCTGCGGTTCTCGCAATTTCTCCGAAGCGGCGCTGTAATCGTCAACTTGCAGCAGTGCATCGAAAATTTTCTTGCGTTGGGCAGGCGCCTCTAGAAAAGCTGAAGTGAGCGTGCCTTGCGCTACACCCAGGGCGTCGTTGAAGAGCCGCGCCAGGTCTACGGATGGGTCGGCGAGCATGTGGCGGCGCACAAAAGCCATAACATCGACCTTGCCGTCACAGATCTTGCGCTTTAACTCTTCGTCAAACACGGCGTAGCCGGAGCTGCCCCCAAAGCGACGCTCGATGCGGTACGGTCGTTCGTCGTAGGCGCTGAGAAAGATGACGGCAGCCAGGCCGCTGCGCGCGCCCTCGCGCACAAACTCGGCTGCGGTGTAGGGAAGGGCGTCGAAGAGAACGAAGCCAATCGCCTCAATGATCGTGCTTTTGCCAGCGCCGTTGTGTCCGACGATGGCGTTGACGCCCGGCGTGAAGGTAAATCGGGCGTGCTCGTAGCTTTTGACGTTTTCTAGTTCGAGCGCAACGATCAACATAACAAATCTCCGCAAGGAGTGAAGTGGGCTGAGTGCGGCACGCGGCGATCACATTTCGGCATCAGTAAGGGTGCGCAAATGTCCCTCCAGTTCGTCGAGAATGGCATCCGTCGGCGCGCCAGCGAGCGCCATCTGCTTGAGCGAGAGCGCTGTCTGCGCCCATCGACCAGCATGGTCGGCGTAGCGCGCGTCGCGACTGAACAGGCTGGCGAGCACGGCCTGCTCCAGTTCGGTGCGCGTGAGCGATTGGCCGCTTTCGACGGCGAACTCGGCGCTTTGCAGCAGGCTTTTGACCTGGGCGATAAGCGGTTGGAACGCGCTGCGCAGCAAAGCTTCGATCGCAGCAGTGTCGAGCGCGCGGCGGTCAAAAGGCAGCACACCGGTGAGGTAAAGCTCCACGACGGGCGGGGTGCTTTCCAGCAAGCCGTTGCCAAGCTCAGCGTCGAGGTCACGCGCCTTGCGTTCGATGTATTCGGTGAGGCGCGCCATCAGCACTTCAGGCGACGGGTCATGGTCGGTTTTGTAGCTGTATTGGCGAAAAGCGCGGCGGGGCGGATTGCCGATCTGAACCGTATGGAGCGCACTATGTTCCGCTGCGCAACTGGTGTCGACGTCGACAATCAAATAGCCGCGTGGCGTCCACGCCGCCTCGGAAATTGAGCACGCCTCCGGGCTGCCGGGGTTGTGGATCCACGATTCGAGCACAAACGGCTTGTGAAAGTGGCCGAGCGCAACGTAATCGACATGGTCGCGCAGCGCTGCCCACTGCCGATACGCCACGCCGCCCGCCTTGTCATCCATCTGCCCTTCGACGCCGGCATGGGTGACGAAGATACTATACTCAACGCCGTCTTTGGGCAGCGCGGCCACAGCTTCGGCGTAGGCGTTGAGGGCAATGCCGGTGCTGGCGCCATAGTAGCGCAGACCGTAGACGCGCACACCGGGCTTCGGTTCGTAGTAGGCGCCCTGACGACGTTTTACGTCCCAGGGACGCAGGTCGAAGCCACCCTCAGTGCTTTCAGCGTCGAGCAAAATGAGCAAATCTTGCAAAGCCAGGAACTTCATCCAGCCGATGGTGTCTTCGTAGTAGGCGCGTTCATGGTTGCCCTCGACAGCGATGCAAGGGATGCCAGCGTCACGCAGGCGGCGCAGGCCACGCATCGCCTGATTGAGCGTCAACGCATCGATCGAACGTTTGTGGAAGAGATCGCCAGCCAGAATCACAAAATCGACCGGCCCTTGAATGTGCTCGTCGAAAGCGATTTCACGTCCACGGCGCGGCTGATAGACGCCAACCGCTTTGTCGATCACAGCATTGAAAGCAGCAGCGAAGTCGTTGAATCGCTCTTTGTGGCCGTATTGCAGATAGCCAAGATGAATGTCTGCGCAATGCAGGAAGCGTGTTTTCATGACTGTCTCAGGGGCTTATTCAATCAGCTCGTCGCCGGCATCCTCGCGTAGACGCCTGCGCATGGTGATCAACGTGCGCTGCTGGGCAAATCCACAACGCTCCAGATAGTCGATAGCGCTCTGATGCTCGGTATTGAGACTAATTCGGATCGGCCAGCGCGGGTAATCCTGCAATTGCCAGAGCGTCCAATCGATCAGCGGGCGATCGTAGACGCCGTAATGTTCGGGGCGCACCCAAAGTTGGATAGTGTGTTCCCCGCGCCAGCGTCGCGCCTCGAGCAGCAATGCCGCCTCAAAACGCGATGAGTTCTGTATTGCGCGTCGATAGGTGACGCCCCGCCCGACGATGCGCCAGAACCACTCACCCAGTTGATCCTCAAAAGTGGCTTGAAAGTCGGCGCGGCGGATTGCGCGCCACCACTGCGCCTGTGCACCCAACTGATGATTGACCAGCTCGTAGAGCGGCTGCCAGTCTGCAACGGAGAAGCGGCGCATTAGCGCATGTTCGGGTCGGTTGGTCACAACCGGCGTGCGCAGTGCACGCATCTCCACCGTCCCGGCGACATCTTCAAAGCCCATGCTTTGATAGAGCCTGCGCGCCACTACGTTGGACTGATACACTTGAAGCACTGCCCACAGACCGCCAGCACGCGTGGCATGGTCGATGGCAGTCTCCATCAGCCGGCGCGAGATGCCTCGCCCGCGGAAACCAGGCGAGACGGCGACGTTGGCGATCTGCCAGCGTGTGGCGTATTTGTCGGCGCGCTGCACCGTGATATTTCCGACTACATGTCCCTGCTCAACCCAGACAAAGCCATTCAACATGTCGTTGAATTCGCCCGTGCTGCGGTTGATCACGCCCAGCAGCCCGCCGAAGTGACTCATCGTGCGCATCTCGCGTAGCGCAGCCGAGCCGCGGTCGTCCAGCTCGCTGGCGAAGGAGGTCGAGATCAACTCCGCCACGGCGCGCAGATCGCGGCTGATGTCGAAAGGACGAATGCCGGTCTCCAGCCGCTGATCGTACTGGTAGCCGGGCACAGGGATGACGGTCATCGTTTAAAGCGCCACACGCACCAGGGCTGGTCGCAGGACGCGGCCCTTCAGCATATAGCCGGAGCGCAGCGTTTCGATAATATGTCCGCTTTCAATTTCGTTGCTCGGCGCGCTGGCAATCGCCTCGTGCAGCATCGGGTCAAACGCACCGTCGGTAGTAATTGGCGTCAGTCCCTCCTCTTCGAGCACGCCGCGCAATTTGCGCTGAATCTGGAGCAATCCTTCAACCCACGCCTGCTGGGTTTCATCGAGAGGGGGCTTATTGGCAAGCGCTAGATCAAAATCATCGATCACCGGCAGAAGCCGCTTGATAATGTGCGCGCTGACGCGTTCCATTTCTTCGGCAAGCTGGCGCTCCTGGCGCCGACGACTGTTCTGGAACTCGGCCGCCAGTCGTTGCGACTTCTCGGTGATCTCAGCGCATTCCTGCCGCGCCTCAGCGAGTTCGGACTCCAGCCGCGCCACGGTGTCAAGCAACGCAGCAGCGTCAAGCTCCATGCTTTCCATGTCGCTCAGTTGCTCTTCAGTGGTCGGCTCCATCCCGTCAGAACTGGTTGCGTCGAAGCCAGCAGACGTCGCTGCGTCTGCGCTCAGATCGGTTGTTGTCGATGTTGTCTCTTGTGTCATTTTTGTCTTATCAGCCATAGTCTCTCACAACAATAGTGTATGGATAATATCCCTCAAATCTCAGTCAATCAACCGCCGCCGTACAACTCCTCTAGCTTTTCGCTCATAATGTCGGCGACAAAGCGGACAGCGCCGATAGTGCGCCCATATCGCATGCGCACCGGTCCCACCACGCCCAATAAGCCGGAAACGCGGTCGCTTACACCATAGCGCGAAAGAACAAGACTCACATCGCGCAGTTCGGCGTACCGACCGTCGCCCGAAATCATTACATGCACGGCGTCGCTGCCAGGGAGATCCTCAGCAATCTGTTCGATCAGCCCTGGCTCCTCAAGCACACGCACGATGCGACGCGCACTTTCACTCTCAGCGAACTCTGGCTCGCTCAACACCTCAGCCAGACCGTCACGGAAGACCAGGCCGCCTTCGTGCTGTTCGATACGGCGCATGGCGCCCGCAGCCAGCTCAGCCACCTGCTGCGCAAAGGGAGAGAGCGATGGGCTGCGCGCCAGCACGCCGCCGCTGTCAAGGCCAGCGAGCTGGTCGTTCAGCTCGTTGCTGATCCGGCTCAACTCGTTCTGTTCCATCGGCTGGTCGAGATCGAGCAACTGCTGTTTGACTGCGCCTTCTTGCAAGACGAGCACGAGCAACACTTTTGTGCCCTGGATATGCACAAGCTCCATGTGCTTGAAGGTGCAGCGAATCGTGCGCGGTGCAGTTGCCACGGCTGCGCTCTGCGACGTGCGCGCCAACACCGCAGTGCTCGTGCGCAGCCATTGATCGACATCGGCGGGTACAAGCCCGAATTGACGGCGAATCAAGGCCTGCTCCTCGGCGGTCAGATCCAGGCTAGAGAGCAAGTAGTGCACAAAAAAACGGTAACCAAGATCGGTCGGCACACGGCCAGCACTGGTGTACGGATGAGTGAGCAACCCCATCCGTTCGAGCGCAGCCAGATCGTTGCGGATCGTGGCCGGACTCACGCCGAGATCGTAGCGCCCGACGATGCCTGCGCTGCCAACCGGTTGCGCCGTCTGCACAAATTCCTGAATGACGATGCGCAACACCTGGCGCTGACGCTCGGATATGGATTCGGGAGCAGATTGCTCGTGCGACAATGATGCACTCATAGCTTTCAGTAAGCGTTGCGATTGGTGCCAAAAATCGTCTGCAAAATGGTGCGAATCAGAATCATGATGTCAAGACCGATCGACCAGTTCTCAATGTACCACAGATCATATTTGGTGCGTTCAACAATCGACGTATCGCCGCGCAGCCCGTTGACCTGCGCCCAACCGGTCAAACCAGCTTTCTCGCGATGGCGATCCATGTAGCGCGGGATGATCTGGCGGAATTGCTCGACATAGACCGGGCGCTCTGGTCGCGGACCGACAAGGCTCATGTCGCCGACCAACACATTGACCAACTGCGGCAGTTCGTCAATGTTGAAGCGGCGCATAAACGCCCCCAACTTTGTCTTGCGCGGGTCGTCCGGCGTTGTCCAGCCAGGACCATCTGTTTCGGCGTCGTGACGCATCGAGCGAAACTTGATAATCTTAAAGGGTCTGGCGTCCAACCCCATGCGCTCTTGTGAATAGAAAACCGGGCCTGGACTGTCGAGTTTGATCAGCAACGCAGTAAGCAGCATAAACGGGCTGAGAATCACCAACCCAACAGCGCTGAAGACGATGTCCATGCCGCGCTTGACAGCCAGCTTCCAACCTTGCAACGCAACGTCGCGGATCGTGAGCAGCGGCAACCCGCCCAGGTCGCCGATCGTCACTTCGCTCGCCATGATCTGGAAGACATCGGGGAAGACGCGGATGCCTACCTTTTCTCGCTCGCACAGGCTGATGATGTTGACCAAGTCCTGATGACTGCTTTCAGGCAGGCCGATGATCACCTCGTCAACGCCGTAGCGGTCGATCAGCGCCGGCACGTCGACCAGCGAGCCAAGCAGCGGCGCGTCGAGCTCCTGCAGCGGCCGTTCACCTTTGCCCGCGTCGACTACGCCGACGACCTGATAGCCGAGCTTGGGGTGCATCGTGATCTTTTGCAGCAACATCTGGCCGATCTCGCCGGCGCCGATCAGCAGTACACGATCATCACCGATGCCGCGCGCCTGCGCCATCCACTGCAACTGTGCGTGCACCACGCGACCAAAAGTATCGTAGACGATGGTCAGTCCTGCACCCAACAGGATGAAGGCACGGTGATATTGGAAATCGCGGAAAAGCAGCGTGAGCAGCGCCACCGTGAAAAGCATCGTCAGCGTGTTGTAGATGATGATCTTGAACAGCTCGTCGAGATGGGTCACCGGGCGACGACGCTGGTACATGTGTTGGCTGAAGTAAATCACCACCAAAACGGCGGTGTACATACCCGGCAGTAGCACAAACTCATTGAAGTCGCCGATCAAAAACTCAGGATTGCGGCGCAGCAATGTGTACGCCGACCAGAAAGCCAGCCAGATGCTGCCGAGGTCCACCACAACCAGCGCCAACATGAAAAGCGCCTGCGCGCGCTTCAATACGCCGGGGCGACTTGACCGGCGCATGACATATTTATTGGGTGTGCTGCGATCCGAAATGCTCTGTTGCATCTACATGCTGTCTACACTGACCTGTTTAACTATCGACGCCTTGTCGCTGCGCTCGCTGTTGCAATAGCGCCAGAGATGCTTCGCTACATCCAACCCGCCTTTGCCGACAATGCCAAAGAGGATCAGCTTGTCAAGCGCCCAGTTTGTCTCGCAGCGATAGTGCTTCTGATAGAAGAGCCACATCGCCTCATAAAAGTCGATGCGCGACTTGCTGCTCTGGCTGCTCGCCGCCTCTTTGACGTGGGTGATTTCCACCGCGCCATTGTACCAGACTTCCCAACCGGCATCCTTAATCCGTTTTGCCCAATCGAGGTCTTCGCCATACATAAAGAAGCGCTCGTCGAGCAAACCCGCCGACAGGATCGCCTCACTGCGCACCTGCATATACGCGCCAACCACTGAGTCAACTGGGTGCACTGCATCTTCGGGCAGATATTCCAGGTTGTAGGCGTTGAAACGCCGGCTCTTTGGAAAAAGCCGGCTTAAGCCAATCATCCGGTAAAAACTAACCTGCGGCGTCGGAAAGCTGCGCCGACATGCCCGATCCAGGCTGCCATCAGGACGGCGCACGCGCGGCCCCGCGACGCCAATCGTAGGGTGATCGTCCATGAATCGCACCATTTGCGCCAGTGCAGTAGGCGGCAACACAGTGTCCGGGTTAAGCAACAACACATAACGCGGCAACGTTGCGATCGAAACCACCGTCTGTCCGAAACCCAGCGCGCGCACGGCGACGTTATTGCCTGCGCTGTAGCCAATGTTCGCTGCGTTGACGATCAACTCAACTTCGGGAAATTCAGCGCGCACCATTGCTGCGCTGCCGTCGCTGCTGGCGTTATCGACTACGATCACGCGCACGTGCAGCGCGTGCTGACTTGCCTGCAGCGAGCGCAGACAGTTGCGCAGCAGTTCCGCCGTATTGTAGTTGAGAATCACAATCGCCAGATCGACCGGCGTTGTGTCAAGCGCTCTCGATGTCGAAGCGATGCTTATCTGTTGCATTGCCAGTTTCCAATGCACATTGCCTGCATGTGCATTCGCTATTTTAGCACGCACGCGTAAGGGCAGGCAAAGCCACGGGGCGTACACGGGTCTACTTCACATTTGGGGCAGAGTTTGTTTTGTAGGTCATCGCCTCTGGCGTGACGGGCGCCTATAAGACACGCCCCGACGTGAAGTACACCCGGCATACACGGGGCTGCTTCATTTCACATTTTTCACATCTGCGGTAAAGCAGATCATCGGCTCCGGCGTGGCATGACGCCCTTATCTTCGCATCGCGCCCTCGACTGTATGCACGTTGTCAGCCCCTCCCAATTTCAAGAAATAGGCAGCCGCGGCGCGAATCACCCGCTCTGGCGCCAGACCCACTAACTCAGAGCGATCGATGGCAATGCCTTGCATCTCCGCCAGCCGCTGCACCTCTGTGTAGACCACATGCAATGGCGTCACTTCCGTGTCGAGCAGATTCATGCTCACTTGGGCCTGCCCTTCCACCAGAAAGCCCTTTGCCTGCACGGCGGGCAAGCCGCCGCTGCTTTCGCGGATTGCTTTGGCAATGGTGCGGGCGATCTCCACATCCGGCGTTTGCAAATAGATGTTGTACGCCACCAGAAATGGACGCGCGCCGACGACGACCGCCCCGGCCGGCCCAACCTGCGCCGGCCCATAGTCCGGTGCGCGCTCAGGCAGGTGAATCGTCTCGAGCAACCCTTCAAACTCGCCGCGGCGGATGTCGGGCAGGCGCCTGCGCTCCGGGCGCGTGGCTGCCGCAGCATAGAGATAGACGGGCAGCCGCAGTTCTTCGCCGATGCGTCTGCCAAGCCGATGCGCAAGACCGACGCACTCCTCCAGCGTGATCCCTTCGATCGGCACGAGCGGTGCGACGTCGGTTGCGCCAATGCGCGGGTGCTCGCCGCGATGCTCGAAGAGATTGATTTTCTGCGCGGCGACTGCTACGGCGCGAAAGACGCCTTCCAGCACAGCATCCGGCTCGCCAGCCACTGTGATCACTGTGCGATTGTGGTCGGCGTCGCTGCTGTGGTCGAGTAGCAGCACGCCCGGCGCCTGGATTGCCTCCACCAGCGCCGCAATGATCTCCGGTCGGCGCCCCTCAGAAAAATTGGGAACGGATTCGATAATCGGCATGAACTTTCACTCCTGGCGCTTTCCACTGCCCTGTTTGTGTGCTCTTGTCAATCAGTTGGTATTATAGCCGCTATGAATCGAAATGGTGTGATAAAAGGTGAACAGCTCGAACGCGTCTCGCTCTCTGTGACGCCGACGCGTTGGGATGCATGGCTTGCATCCAACCCAACAAGCCATCCGTTGCAACTGAGTGGGTGGGGGGCGTTGAAGGCGCGCTTCGGCTGGGAGGCGCAGCGCATTGCCCTTCTCGATGAGAAAGGCGAAATCGCCGCAGGTGCACAGATATTGCTGCGCAGCGCCTACGGCGTCAAAATGGCCTATATCCCACGCGGCCCCCTGGTTGACTGGAGCGACGACGAGCAGCGCCGAACACTCATTGAGCTGATCGAACTCGAATGCCGGCGACAGGGCGTCGGCGTGCTCAAGATTGAGCCGGCATTGCCCGACACGTCAGTCAGCCGTGCGCTCCTCCACGCCAGCGGTTTTCGTCCGAGTGCGCAGACGATCCAGCCTCCATCCACGATCCTGATCGGCCTGGCTGACGACGACGCGCTGCTGGCAGCCATGAAACCTAAGTGGCGCTACAACGTGCGTCTGGCTGAACGCAAAGGCGTCACTGTGCGCGTGATGCAGCGCAGCGACCTGCCCACTTTCCATCGACTTATGCGCGAGACCGGCGCGCGCGATGGCTTCGATGTTCACAGCGAAGCCTATTTCAACGCTGCCTTCGACCTGCTGACGCCCGACCACGCCGCCTTTCTGATAGCCGAATATGCCGGCGACGCGCTGGCGGCAATCGTCGTGGCGCTGGCAGGTAAGACCGCAGTCTATCTGTGGGGTGCAAGCAGCGAGCGCGAGCGCAGCCGCATGCCCAACCATGCGCTGCAATGGGCAGGGATGCGCTGGGCGCACGAACGCGGCGCAGACTGCTATGATCTGTGGGGCATTCCTGACGACCTGGGTCAACTGGCGATGGCGCTTGCCGGTGGGGCTGGCGGTGGCGTCGCCAGTGAAGCGCTGCCCGTCCAACTGGAGGCGCTGCCCGGCCATGGCTTGTGGGGCGTCTATCGTTTCAAGCAGGGTTTTGGCGGGCGCGTCGTGCGCATGGTCGGCGCGTGGGACAAGCCGATCCAGCAGCCGGGCGCGTCGTTCTATTTTGCCGGGCTGACGGCGATGCGCCTAAAAACCGAACTCGCTGCACACCTGCGCACGGTAATCACCGCACAGCAGACAGGCGCCGATTCAGCGAAACGCACAGCAACGCCCTCCACTATGATCTTTATCGACAAACCGGAGCAGTGGCGCGCTGTACTGGCAAAGACGCCTGCCCCGCATGTGCTGCAAAGCTGGGAATGGGGCGAGATCAAGGCGCAGACTGAATGGCGCGCCGAACGTCTTGCACTCGAAACACCTGCAGGCAACGCTGCCTTTCAATTTCTATGGCGGCAACCGGTTCGCGGCGCGCCGCTACGCATCGGCTATGTTCCCAAAGGGCCTGCGCTGGATTGGACGAACCTTGATCTGGTGGATGAGACATTGGCAGCTATCGAAAGGCATGCACGCCGACGCGGCTGCGTCTTTGTGAAAATCGACCCCGACCTGCGCGAAGACGTCACGGCTGGCCGCCTGGCGCTGCACGCGTTGGAGCGCCGTGGCTGGCGGTTCAGCGCCGAGCAAATTCAATTCAAGAACACCGCCACCACCGATCTGCGTTTGGGAGAGGACGCACTCCTGGCGAAGATGAAGAACAAATGGCGCTATAACGTTCGGCTGGCTGAAAAACGCGGCGTCGTTGTGCGCATGGGCGATGAAAACGATCTGGCAACCTTTTACTCGCTATACGAAGAAACCGGCCGTCGCGATGGTTTTCTGATTCGCCCCCTGACGTATTATCTGACAACCTGGAAGACGTTTCTGAACGCGCAGGATATGTCAGACAACCCCGCTGGCGGCGCGCTGTTGCTTGCCGAACACCCCGACGACCCGCAGCCGTTAGCCGGGCTGTTCTTGCTGCGCTACGGTGCGACGACCTGGTACTTTTATGGCGCCAGCAGCGAACGTCACCGACGCGATATGCCCAACTACCTCCTGCAATGGGAAGCGCTGCGTTGGGCAATTGCGCAAGGCTGCACAACGTACGATTGGTGGGGCGCGCCCACACACCTTGACGATCCCGATGATCCAATGCAGGGCGTCTGGCGCTTCAAACAGGGCTTTGGCGCTGAGTTCCAACCCCACATTGGCGCCTGGGATTATGTCATCTCTCCTCTCGGCTATCGTCTGATTGTGGAAAGTCTTCCTTACGTGCTGGTTGCAATGCGTCGCCTACCAAGTTTCTATGGCATACTGAATGGCATGACAGGATTCTTCAGCAAGCCTAATGAGCAACAACATCTTGCGCCCTGGCCTGGTCACAACCGATGAACGCATTACGTCTGACTTTCCCCCTTCTATCACTGGTGCTTGTGCTCTTTGCGGGTGTTGCATGCAGCGATGAAACGCCGTTGCGCTCGGTAAGCCTGCAACAGCGGCTTCTCGCCCAGGAAGTGTACGCTCCAACGCCGACGTCACCGACGTGCTGGCAACTCGGCTTTGATCGCCGGCTTGAACCTAAAGAAGATGTTCGCCAGGCGGCCTCTCTGGCGCGTTGGCTGCAGCGGGCAACCGGGCTGGCATGGTGCATTTGGATCACATCGCCCGGTGAAGCGCTGATCGAACAGCTTTGCAACGGCGAAGTCGATTTCGCCATCATGGGAACCGTTTCTTACTTACAGGCTCATCATCGCTGTGGCGCCAAGATTGTGGTGCGCGGGGTGAACAGCACAAATGAGGACGTCTATCGTGCCGCCATTGTGGTTCCTGTCCACAGTTCAATCGCCACGCTGAGCGAACTGCGCGGGCGCTCGTTTGCGTTCGGCGCACCCAATTCCACCCAGGGACACTTGATCCCACGCTTGATGTTGCAAGACGCTGGTCTGACGCTCAATGATCTTCGCATTTTCACCTTTAATGAATCACACGCAGCAACGGCCAAAGCAGTGACGAGCGGTCGCTATGATGCAGGCGCATTGCAGGACACGTTGGCGCTCAACCTGGCAGAACGCGGGTTGGTGCGGATTCTGGCGCTTTCCGACCCCTACCCCTCTAGCGGCATCGTGGCTGCACCCGACGCGCCCGCCCAGACAATTGCGCTGACGCAGAACGCGCTTGTGCGGCTCGACCCTCAAGGCGCCGATGCAGCCGCGCTCTACCATTGGGAGCGTTCGGAGATGCCGCGCGGATTTGTGCACGCAGAGGACGCCGACTATCAGACTCTGCGCCAGTTGGCTGCAGCGGTCGGCCTGTTGGAGCCATAAACATGGAGTGGCTGCTGGCCCTGGAGAAACGCTTTTTACCTCGTCGCCTGACGGCGCGCATCATTTTATCGATGGTGGTGATCGTCGTATCCGCAGGATTGATCACCGCCTTTGCCGTGAACCAGATGGTCTCTCGCCATCTGCGCAGCGAACTGATCGCATCAGGCGAAGCGTTGACGCTTGCGCTGGGAGAGAGCATCGCAAACGCCCTGGTCGAGGGCGATCTCGCAGCCATGCAGGAGATGGTCAACGCCGCCGTGGCGAACAACCCGGATGTTGTCTATGCCTTTGCTTTTGGCCCGGCGACGCCCGTCGTCCACACCTTCCGTGATGGGTTTCCGAGCGATCTACTCCACGTGGTGAGCAACGTCGACGAGAAGCCGGGCGCAGGGGTGCTGCTCGCCACGGAGCTCGGCGCTTTGCGCAATTTTGGCTACCGGCCGCTCGATGGGCTTCCTGCCGAAGTGCATCTGGGATTTAGCCAGGCGCGCATCGCTGCCATTCAGCAACAGGCAACGGCTTTTGTACTTATGCTGACTGCGCTAGGCTCGGTGGTCGCTGTGGCAATCACCTACACGTTTAGCCGCCTGGCATTGCGTCCGTTGACAGAGCTTAACCAGCAGGTGCAACGGCTGGGTGAAGGGCATCTCGACGAACGCGCAGCGGCAGTGGCCGATGATGAGGTGGGCGATCTTGCCCGTGCATTCAATGAGATGGCTGACCAGATTCAGGAATCGATCGAACAGATCAGGTTCTCCGAAGCCAGCTATCGAGATCTCCTGACCGCCGCTGCGGTGGTGGGCGAGGGCATCGCCCTGATCTGCGATGAAGGGGAGAAGGAAGGCAATCTGCTCTTTGTCAACGAAGCGTTCGCACGCATGACTGGCTATGCGACCACAGACCTGATCGGCAGCAACGCCGCGCGCGTGCTCCACCCGGACTCCGTGGCCATTGCGCGACGCGCCTGGCGATCGGTCAAGTCGGCGCAGCAACCAACCAATCCTGTTGAGCTCTCTCTGATCAATCGGCACGGCGAGAAGCTGATACTGGAAACAACCAGCACGTTGACCCGCTATCAGGGTCAGCGCGCGTTGGCCTGGTTCATGCGCGACATCACGCAGCGCAAGGCGCAGGAAAATGAGCTGCGACGACGCAACCGCGAGTTGAGCGCATTGAACGCCGTCGCTTCGGCGGTGAGCGAGATGCGTTCGCCGCCGCAAATGTTGGAGCGGGCGCTCGAACAAGTGCTGCAGGCGCTTGATTTGACAGTCGGTTGGGTTGTCACCATCGAAGAGGACGGCAACGCCCATGTGGCGACCTGGCGCGGTTTCGACACGCCGCCCGCCTCCGGCTTTCCACACTGCCTGTGCAGCGCCGTGGCATTCGACCATCATCCCATGATCGTCGGTGGCGACGACACGCGTTGTACGGCGCGTCAGGCGCTGATGCATGAAGGGCGACCGCTTTGTCATGTCACGGTTGCCATTCAGGCGCGCAGCCGGGTGTTGGGGCTTTTAAGCGTCGCCGCTGAGACGCCCCACGTCTTCACCGAGCCGGAAATGGCGCTGCTGGCGGCAGTAGGTCAACAGATCGGCGTTGCGCTGGAAAACGCTCGCCTTTGGGAAACGTTGCGCCAGCGCGAACAGCGGCGCAGCGAACTATTGGCGCAAGTCATCCGGGCGCAGGAAGAGGAACGCCGCCGCATCGCACGCGAGCTGCACGACGGCATTGGGCAATCGATCAACGCGCTGGTCTTCGGGCTGAACGCCAGCGCCGCCGTTGCGCACGATCCAAACCAGTCGGCGCGCCTATTGGCGCGGCTGACAATGTCAGCCAGCGACATTGTGAAAGAACTACAAGATGTTATTTATGACTTGCGCCCGAGTTTGCTCGATGACCTGGGGCTGGTGATGGCGTTGCGCTGGTGCGCGCAGGAGCGACTGAGCGCGCAAGGGGTTGACGTCGTTCTGGATATGCCGGAGGATGCGCTGCGCTTGCCTGAAGAGATGGAGACGGCGCTCTTCCGCATTAGCCAGGAGGCGATCACCAATATCTGCCGTCACGCGCACGCCACCCAGGCATGGATCGGTTTGAAAGTCGGGTGCAACGAGGTGTGTATGACGATCCGTGACAACGGCGCCGGCTTTGACCTCGAGGCGCTCAATACATCTGAGCGGGAACAACGGCCATGGGGGCTATTGGGCATGCAGGAACGCGCCGCGCTTTTGCGCGGCCGGTTATACCTGGATAGCGAACCAGGTCAAGGAACGACAGTTCGCGTCTGCCTGCCATTCGGAGACAGCGAGCCATGATCCGCATTTTGATCGTCGATGATCACGCCATCGTGCGTGCAGGAATTCGCGTGTTGCTTCAATTGCAGCCCGAATTTGAGGTTGTCGGCGAGGCTGAGGACGGACAGGAAGCGTTGCGCCAGGTGCAGCAGCTGGCGCCTGACATTGTGCTGATGGATATCGGCATGCCCGGCATGGATGGGTTGGCGGCTACGCGCGCCATCCTGCAAAACTATCCACAAGTTCGTATCATCGCACTTACCCAACATGAAAACCGGGAATATGTCTTGCCGACGCTGCGCGCGGGTGCGAAGGGATATGTGTTGAAGCGCGCGCCCGACGACACTTTGGTGCGAGCAATTCGCACGGTTGCGGCGGGTGGCAGTTTTCTCGACCCGCGCGTCGCTGACGTCGTGACCGCCAGCTTACGACAGCAAGGCGCCGCGCCCGTCGATCCCCTGGAGACATTGACCGAACGTGAGCGAGAGGTGCTCCAGTTGTTGGCGAGCGGCAAAACCTATCAGGAGATCGCCGACACACTCTTTATCAGCGTCAAAACAGTCGATTTTCATCGCACCAACTTGATGCGCAAGCTAAACCTGGCCAATCGAGCGGAACTAATTCAGTTCGCCCTCAAACGCAATTTGTTGAACTGAAACCAGACCCATTCTGCAACCAGGAGGTCTGGGCGCCCGCCTCAGATCAAAAGCGCAAAACAACAGGAATTGTCAATTGAACAATGTCCCTGGGAAAATTCCCAGGGACATTACTCCGATCGTCCCCAGTTCCCTGCCGATCCTTTCCTTGCTACAGTAACCGATGAACTGCACAGCTCTCTCCACTGTGCATGGCGCCGCGCCACACCGATCACCATATCGGGTTGCGCGTTCAACGTCGATATCTTATGGGCGTTCATAACATAGCAAAGGAGATGGAACAATGCCCCAAAACAAAGAATCTGTCCTGGACGCGCTCAAGACCGAGGAATCGCGCCGGGCATTTCTAGCCAAATTCGCCAGCGCCGTCTTCGCTGGCCTGGTGGCCCCAGCCGTGGCAGGGGAGGTTGCACCTGTCCAAGCTGCGCCTGCTCAACAGAGCGGCCTGACAGACGAATTCGATGCAACCCAGCTCCCGGATGCGATCGAGGGCGAACACCCGGTCAAACGCATGATGGCAGACCTGCGCCGCGCGCTGCAAAAACCAATGGATCAGCGGCGGTGGGGTATGGTGATCGATCTGCGTAAGTGCACCGGCTGCAACGGCTGCAACGTCGCCTGCATCACCGAGAACAAACTGCCGCCCGGCGTCACTTACCGACCGGTGATGACGGAAACCCACGGCACGTATCCCAATGTTGCACGGCGCTTTATCCCCCGCCCCTGCATGCAGTGCGACAACCCACCCTGTACGCCAGTGTGCCCTGTGAATGCCACCTGGAAACGCAGCGACGGCATCGTTATAGTCGATTATGATAAATGCATCGGCTGTCGCTACTGTATCACAGCCTGCCCCTACGCGGCGCGTTCGTTCGATTCAGGCTATTTCTACGGCGACTTCGAGGGCGGTGAGCGCCAGCCCTATGAATTGCTGCCCTCGCCCGAATATGGCGAGAAACGCATCCGCGCCGAAGAAGGTTCGCCAATCGGCAATGTTCGAAAGTGCCACTTCTGCATCCATCGCATTGAACGCGGCGAACTGCCTGCGTGCACGCTAAGCTGCATGGGACGCGCCACCTATTTCGGCGATCTGAACGATCCCAAGAGCCTGGTCTCTGAGCTAATCGGTCAGCCCAATGTCATGCGGCTGCGCGAAGAGATGGGCACCGAACCCAAAGTTTTCTACCTGGTATAGAGGAGGGCATCTATGACATCGCTCAAGGACACCAAAGTCGCACGACGCGACTTTCTCAAAGCAGCCAGCGCATCGGCAGGTGGAATTGCGGCGCTGGCAACGCTTGGCAGCGGCTTTCGCCCCATCGATGCGGCAGCGCAAGCCACTCTGTCCAAACAAGGGACGCACATCGCCTACACAGCCTGCGTCATGTGCCCTGCCGAATGTTCGCTCGCCGTCAAAGTGGAAAATGGCGTCGCTTCAGCCATTTACGGCAATCCGCACGCGCCGCTCAACTCCGGCGTTGTCTGCGCCAAAGGCGCCTCTGGCCTGCAGATGGTCTACAATGCCAATCGCATCAAATATCCGATGATTCGCGTCGGTGCGCGCGGTGAAGGAAAGTTCAAGCGGGTTTCCTGGGAGGAAGCACTCGACTACATCGGTGAGAAACTGATCAAGATCAAACAGCAGTATGGCGCAGAAAGTGTGATTATGGATGCTGGCGACGTCACCGATCGCGATCCCTACTACTATCTGTTCCGCGCCTTCGGTACACCGCACACGGTCGAGCATGGCGCCATTTGCGACACCCCGCGACGACATGGCCCCAAGTTGATGTTCGGCGGCAAACGCGTCGAGCCTGACATCATGCGCCCTGTGTTGGTGCGTCAGCCCGACGGCAGCCTGAAAAACGACTACCGCTATCGCACACGGTTGATCGTCTACGCAGGCTGGAATCCGTTCACAGCGACGCGCATTGTCTATGAATCGCGCGGCACAGTGGAAGCCAAACTCGCCGGCGCCAGGTTGATCGTGATCGACCCAGCCTTCTCCAACACGGCGACCAAAGCCGACCAGTGGATTCCGATTCGCCCCGGCACCGACCCGGATCTCTTTGCGGCGGTGCTGCGCTACATTCTGGAAAATCACAACGACGACGACCCCTTCCGCCGCTACATCGACTGGTCGTTCCTGGAATACAGCCAGGGATGGGAAGAATTCGAAACAGCATTTCGCTCCTGGTGGAACAAGAAGGACCCAATCAACGGTCTGAATTACTTCTCGTTGGAATGGGCGGCCGAGCGCACTGGGATCGAGGCTGAGGTCATTGCCGAGCTGGCGCACACCTTCGGCATCACCAAGCCCGCCGCCTGGGTGTGGGGCATGAACGGCATCGGCCACCACTATAACGGCTACACCGCTGCGATCATCGGCACTGCGCTCAACGTCATTACCGGCAATATGGAGACGCCCGGCGGCGCCATCGACACTGAGCTAGTCAAAAGCGACAAGGGCGGCAAGGTGAAGGGCGACGATTTCAACAAGCGCGAGATCTCCCGCGTGATCAACGGCAAAACAGTCACGGGCAAACAAGAAGAGCTCCACATGGATCTCTTCGGCAAGTGGTGTGCTGCCTGGGACGATGCAGTGGGCGACTATCCGAGCCGTTTCCTCGAAGGCGTCGAACTGAAATATGGGCCGTTCCGCGGCCACAAATACCCGATCAAGGCCTTCATCATCCGCACCGGCAACCCAGTCATCACCGGCTCCAACACCGATACGTGGATCGAAGCCCTCACCGCCAAAGATGGCGACGATTATCGGGTCGAGCTGGTGGTCTATATCGACACGCCCTTCTTGGAGACAGGTCTCTACGCCGATGTGATCTTGCCTGAAGCCAGTTACCTGGAGCGTATGAGCCTCTCGGACATCTATCCGAGCCATCAGTTGATCTATCTGCGCGATTTTGTACTGGAAAAGATGTATGAGTCGAAGACGCAGTATGACATCGCCATGGCGTTGGCGCACAAACTGCACGAGAAAGGCGATCCCGACATCAAACCCGAAGATCACTGGGAGAAATACCCCACCGAAGAGGATTTTTGGAACGAAGCGCTAAAGGTGGCGCCTGGCCGCAACCATTGCGGCTATCCGCTCCCCTATCCGCAATATCCTGTCAACTACAAGCTGCTCGGCACACCCGACTCGCTCGAAGAGGGTCGCGTCACCATCGACGATGAAAAGAAGGTCGTCCAGGGCGAGCCGGTGACGGTGCAGTGGCTGCGCCAGCATCATGGTGTGGCTGTGTGGCCGATGAGCTGGGGTCGTTTCGACAACGGCGGTGTGCTCAAGACCGACAGCAAGAAGGTCGATTTCGTGTGGGACTACACTGTGGAGAAAGACGGCGAGAAGCAGCGCAAGGGCAGCTACGCCAAATACAACAAGCTGGTCGAAGCCGCTGGCGAGCCTACGCCGGGGCTGCAAGAAGTGGGCTGGGAGAAATACCCCGCCACCTTCTACTGGTTCGAGACATTGTGGAACCCGTATACGAACCCGGACTTCGCCCGCTACAAAGATGAATATCCCTTCCAGGTGATTTCCGGTCGCATTCATCACGCCATGTCCGGCACGCAGATGGTCGACTGGCTGGGGCGCATCCCCACCGAAGACCTGTGGATGCCGCTCAACGATGACCGCACCGTGGAGGAAGTCATCATCGGTCCAGATGGCCCCACCCCGACCGGTCGCAAAGTGTACATTCCTCAGCAGACCTGGTCGATCGGCGTCATCCAGATGAATCGTGCGGATGGCGAGAAGCTAGGGCTAAAGACCGGCGATCTGGTCGAAATGGAAACCCCGCTCGGCCACAAGACAAGCGGCAAAGTCTATCTGGTGGAGACCATCCGCCCTGGCGTGTTGCGCCTGCCGTTCGGAGGCGGCGGTCGCTTTAGTCCGGGCTTGGGCAAGACCTACGATTTCCGCGATGTGACGCCGAACGCCAATGCCATCATCGATCCCGACCATCATTCGCCGATCATGGGTTCGCCAATCTACGGCGACATGATAGTGAAAGTCAGGAAGGTGTAGCCATGAACCCTGATCTGCTCTGGCGGCGCGTGGGAATGTACAGCCTGTTGCGTAGATTGTATACCTATCCTCTGGATGAGGAAAGCCTGACTGCGGTGATGAGTCTGTCGCCAGACGAAATTGCGGTGGACTCATCCATGTCTGACGAGAGACTCGCATCGAATCTGTCTACAATGCAACAATGGCTGACATCCCAAGAGTCTGGAAAGCGCATCGAAAGCCTGAACATCGAGATGACGCGTCTTTTGGAAGGCCCGGGCCGACCGGTCACCCCACCATACGCCTCCTATTATCTGAACGGCGGGCAATTGATGGGGCCGCCAGCATACGAGGCGCTGGCAACTTATCAGAAATGGGGTGTGACGCCAGCGGGTAGCTTGAGCACCGTTCCGGCGGATCATGTAGCGCTAGAACTTGGCTTTCTTGCTCATCTGGCGAGGATCATGATGACGGAGACAGCGTTCTTTGTCGAGGCGGCGACGGACAGCGACCGGTTCATCCGGTGCAATCTGCTCCCCTGGTGGCCCCGGTTCTACAAGGACCTGTGCAATGGAACTGACGTCTCGTTCTTTATCGGCCTCGCCGGGTTCACAGGCGCCGCCATCGAGATGGATGCAGCCTGTCTGCGGACATTGTTGAATCACCCGACGCCGGTTTTCGCTGCGGCGCCTGAGCCGGCTTTAAACCATGTATAGGAGACAAATGATTATGAAACCCGTTCGTGCTTTGTGGATTCTCACACTCGTCGGCTTTGTGATCGGGTTGGTGGGCGTCTTTCAGCGCGTTGTTGGCGGCCACACGGTCGCAGCATACAACACCTATGTTCCCTGGGGTCTATGGGTGGCTGCCTACGCCATGATGATCGGGCTGTCGGTCGGCGCCTATCTGGTGGTTGCGCTGGCGTATGGATTTCGCGTGCAGGCGCTAAAACCGGTGGCGCCCATTGCGCTCTTTGCGGCGTTGGCGACGCTGGCTGGCGGGCTGATGGCGATCTGGCTCGATTTGGGGCACCCAGATCGTTTCTGGCGGCTCTTCCTGGCGACAAACCCAACCTCGATCATGGGGTTGATGGTATGGCTTTACACCCTGTACGGCATCCTATTGATTGCGCTCATCGTGCTGACGCAGCGCAATCCAGACGCAAGGAGCGTGCGCAGCTTGAGCCTGCTGGGGCTTCCGCTCGTGATTATTTTCGGCGGAGCGGAAGGTGCACTTTTCGGCGTCGTCAGCGCCCAGGCGCTGTGGGAGTCAGGTCTGACGCCGATCCTCTTCCTGGTCGAAGGTGCGTTGAGCGGCGCGGCGCTGGTGCTCTTCCTGAGTGTTGTGCTGGATAGAGCAACAGAGGAAGCCGGGCGTTGGCTGCGCGGGTTGGTGCTCGGTCTACTGGCGGCGGCAATCGTTCTCGAGTGGGCCGAAATTTCCACAGCATTATACGCCGGCATCCCGGCAAAGACGGCAAGCCTGAACCTGGTGCTCTTTGGCCCCTTCTGGTGGGTGTTCTGGTTCTTCCATGTCGGCCTGGGCATCGTCGTGCCAGCGCTATTGTTGCTCTTCTTGAATCGACAACCGTGGGCGTTGGCTACCGCTGGCGGGCTGCTTGCCCTGACCGCCATCGCCAGCAAGCTGAACCTGGTGATCCCTGCGCTGGTCGTCCCAGAGTTCGAAGGGCTGCGCACAGCCTTCACCGGCACCGGGTTGACGTTCAATTACTTTCCGACGCTCGCCGAATGGCTCCTGCTTGTATGGATCGTATCGCTCTCGGCGCTCGTCTTTCTGGCGGGAATCTGGTGGATGGGGCGAGCCACAGTGCAGACTCCCAGGTTGACCAGGGCGTAACTCCGATCTTCATATCTCCTTCTGTGACAAGCTTCATTACGTCATTCTAGGGTGGACAGGTTCCACCCTAGAAATCTTGCCTCAAACCGGAATGTGTCAATTGTTGCGAAAAGAAGTGAACGCACTCTAATGAATTCGCACCTGAAGCAACTTGCACCGTAATACAGTCTATGGTATAGTTTCAAATGTGTAGTGAGCTGCTTCTATATAGATAGCAGTGACGCAGTGGAGTCGAGTGAACGTTGGCGAAAGTGGGCGACCCCCACTTTTGTTGTTGTATAGGGGAATACACCTGGAGAAAAGAGAAAAAGCGGTATGTCAAAAGCGTTGATTGCCGGCATCAATCAGGTGGCGACAGATAAGGGGCTAGATCGCGAGGTGATCTTCGAAGCGATCGAAGCGGCGCTTGTCTCGGCGTACAAACGTAACTATGGGCCTGTTGCCAATGTGACAGCGCAAGTTGACCGCGTGAACGGTGAGATGCGCATCTTAACCGAGCGTGAGGTCGTCGAAGACATTTACAACGAACGCACAGAAATCCTGGAGTCTGAGGCGAAAAAATATGTGCCGACCGCCAAACTTGGCGACGTGATCGCAGTGCCGAACACGCCAGCCGATTTCGGTCGCATCGCCGCGCAGACCGCCAAACAGGTGATTCTGCAGCGTATCCGTGAAGCCGAGCGCGACACCGTCTTCGAGAACTTCGCTCATCGCGTCGGTGAGGTGATTACGGCGCAGGTGCGCAGCATCGACACACTGTCGGGCGCGGTTTCGTTGATGCTCGACGACAAACACGAATGTCTGATGATGCGCGAGGATCAGATTCCAACCGAAAAACTGCGCCGCGGGGACTACGTGAAAGTCTATGTCGTCGATGTGCATAAGAGCACGCGCGGCCCGGTGATCAAAATTTCGCGCACTCATCGCAACCTGCTGCGTCGGCTGATGGAGCAAGAAATCCCTGAGGTGCGCGACGGCAAGGTCGAGATCAAATCAATCGCACGCGAGCCAGGTCATCGCAGCAAGGTGGCGGTGCAGGCAACAATTCCAGGGTTGGATGCAGTTGGAAGCTGCGTCGGTCTGCGTGGTCTACGCATTCAGAATATCGTCAACGAGTTGGCTGGCGAGAAGATCGACGTGGTTGAGTGGGACTCCAATCTAGCGCACTATATTTCTAACGCGCTCAGCCCGGCCAAAGTGCAGGCGGTGCTGCTCGATGAAAGCGGCGCAATCAAGACTGCCACCGTCGTTGTCCCCGACCGTCAATTGAGCCTGGCAATCGGCAAAGAAGGACAAAACGCACGATTGGCCGCCAAGCTGACCGGTTGGCGCATCGACATCAAGAGTGACAGCGAGGCGCGCGCCGAAGGGCTGGATCAGATCATTGCCGACCGCGCCCAGGAAGCGGCGATCAAAGCGACTGAAGACCTGTTGGCAAAGGCTGAGCGAATCCTGCGCAGCGAGGGTGAAGAAATGGAAGATCGTCTCTTCCAGGCTGCACAGGCGATGCGTTCGGGCGACGAGATTGAAGCGCCAGAACTGCCACTTGGCGAGTTCAAGAGCTTTGAAGAATTGCTTGCCGAAGTCAGCCAGGAGGAGCCTGCCCGCAGTTTTGGAGAAGGCGAGTTCTTCGTCGAGGAAATGGGCGCCGCCATGCCTAGTTTACAGCCAGGTGCGCCAGAATGGCCGACCTTGCCATTGGAAGAGGAATCGCTGCCTGGGGAGATCTCCTTTGTCGAAGAAAGCGTCGAAAGCAAAACGCCAGCCAGCCCCGTAACGCCGACCGAACCTGTCAAGGAAACACCGGGAGAATTGCCCGATGTGATCACGGCGGATATGCTGCGCGCAAGAATGGCTGAGCGCAAAAAGTTCACTTTCAGCGAAACAGATTTTGAGGTGCCGGCTGAATTGCTGGCCGGCTACGAAGAAGATGACAGCCTGGAGGATGAAATCTTTGCAGTGGGCGGCAAAGGCAAAGGCAAGGGCAAAGGCAAGGGCAAGCAGGCGCCCAAAGGCAAACCAAAGAAACCTGCGGGCCGGCGTCCGTGGGAAGATGACGATTACTAAACAAGAACAGAAGCTCGAACGCCAACGCCAATGTCGCAATGCATTTTAGTTTCTGCCTGTTGCCGCTACGTGAGGTAGAATGAAAAAACAAGTGCAAAGTGGGCGTGTGAAACATACACCGATTCGCACATGCATCGGCTGTCGGCAGGCGCAAGGAAAACGAACGCTGATCCGGTTGGTGCGCACAACGGAAGGCGTTGTGATCGATCCAACCGGAAAGCGCGCCGGAAGAGGCGCCTACGTACACAACGACCGTTCGTGTTGGGAGGCGGCGCTCAAAGGCAGTAGGGTGGAGCAGGCTTTGCGCACAAAGCTGGATGCTGCCGAACGCGCAGCGCTGGCAGCGGAGCTGGAGCGATTAACGCCGCAATCAGAAACATCTCAAGACGCTGCATAAAAGCAAAATCATGAGATGGCGTTTGAAGTTGTGTGGTCGGATAAATAGGTCTGTGTGAGATTGGAATCATGAAACGCAAAGCAACAATGTCCTCAGGGGCAGGCGGTCATGGCTGTCAGTAAGACGGTTGTGCTGTGTGACGCTGAGCGGGCAAAAGTGGCGGGCAAGACGCAGAGCAGAGCGAGGTTGCATATGCAATAAACGCAATTCGCAACCCCTCATGCAGCTTCATTCCTTCTGCGTACCCCTCGCTTCGTCATACAAAATCACCACCCTGGCGATATCTCTGCGCCGTTTGATTCATACCATTCCCACACGTTACGCCTGGTCAGGCATTGATCCTGAGCGTTTGTTGTGTCAGCGAGAAATTCGTGTCGGGTATTTTGTTTATGCCTGATATGAACAGGACAATGTCTGTGTTAAACCGGCGCATCATTTGCATCGGCGCAATAATTTGATTACCCGTATGGGAAAAGGATGGAAATTGTATGACGACAAAAAGCAAAGCCCCAAGCAGAAATGGTGCAAACTCTGCACAGCGCGGCGGCCATCATGCCAAAGGACGCTCGCAGTACGATAAAGGCGGCCGTTCACAACAGCCGAAGGAGCGTCCGATGCCGCGCCTTGACGAGGAGCGTGTTGTAGTTGCAGCGCCACCTAAAGAGGTTGTTGTTGGGGAGGCGATCACTGTGCGCGATCTTGCCACCCTCATGCAGCGCAGCCCTATCGACCTGATCAAAATCCTGATGCAATATGGCATCATGGCGCCGATTACGCACACCATCGACCATGACACTGCTGTGATTCTGGGCGAAGAACTGGGAGTCACTGTCAACTGGCCGGCGCGTACCGTTGAAGATATAGCCGAAGAAGTCGACGAACAACCCATTGCGCCCAAACCGCCATCTCAACGCACCTTCATCCAGAAGACGATGGCGGAACAGGCAGCCGAGCGCATGGTGGAGCGTCCGCCAGTCGTCGCCGTGCTCGGTCACGTCGACCATGGCAAGACCACGCTGCTCGACCGGATTCGCCACACCAACGTAGCGGCTGGCGAGGCGGGCGGCATCACCCAGCGCACTGGCGCCTATCAGGTCACCGTCAAAGGCAAAAAGATCTCGTTCCTCGACACGCCGGGGCATGAGGCGTTCACCGCCATGCGCGCGCGCGGGGCGCAGGTCACGGACATCGTCGTGCTGGTCGTAGCCGCAGACGATGGTGTGATGCCGCAGACCAAGGAGGCAATTAGCCACGCGCGCGCCGCCAACGTGCCGATCATTGTGGCGATCAACAAGATCGACAAACCCAACGCCAACCCACAACGCGTGATGGAAGAGCTTGCCAAAGAGGGTCTGCAACCTGAAGCGTGGGGCGGCGACACGATCATGGTCGAGATCAGCGCGCTGACAGACCTGGGCATCGACGACCTGCTCGATAATATCCTAGTGCTGGCTGAGGTGGAGCAATACAAAGCGGATCCTAAAGGCGATTGCGTCGGCACCGTGATCGAAGCCGAGCTGGACAAATTCCGCGGCGTCACCGCAACGCTGCTTGTGCAAAACGGTACATTGCACCGTGGCGACACGATCGTCGTCGGGAAGACGTGGGGGCGCATCAAAGCGATGTTCGACTACGAGGGCAAGCCGATCAAGGAAGCTGGTCCGAGTATGCCCACGATGGTGCTCGGCTTGCAGGAAGTGCCGATGGCCGGCGATGTCTTCGAACGCGTCGGCAGTGACCGCCAGGCGCGCCAGATCGCAGAGGAGCGTCGACAGGCGGCGGCGCCATTGCAGGAGACGCGGCGCGCCATGTCCCTGGATGACTTCTTCAAGCGCTTTGAGGGCGGCGAAGCCAAGACGTTGAACTTGATTGTGCGCGCCGACATGCAGGGTACGCTAGAGCCGATCATCAAAAGTTTGAACGACTTGAGCAATGATGAAGTCGAAATCAAAATTTTACAAGCCAGCATTGGCGACATCTCCGAATCAGACGTGATGTTGGCGGAAGCGAGCGACGCCGTGATCATCGGCTTCAGCGTCGGCATCGACAAGGCGGCGCATGTGCGCGCCGAGCACTCCGGCGTCGAAATCCGACAATACGATATCATCTACAAGATGCTCGAGGATATCGAAGACGCCATGAAGGGCATGCTCGAGCCGATCTACAAAGAATCGGTGATCGGCCACGCCACTGTGTTGCAGATGTTCAAGCTGCGCAAGGGCTTTGTTGCCGGCTGTATGGTGAACGACGGCGTCGTCAAACGCGGCGCGCTGGCGCGCGCCCTGCGCAACGGCGAGGAAATTGTCTCTGGCGCGCGCGTTGAGACTCTACGCCGCTTCACCGAGGATGTCGCCGAGGTGCGGCAAGGTTACGAGTGCGGCATCAACCTCTCTCAGGGCGATGAGTTGCTCAAAGAAGGTGATGTGCTCGAATTTAGCGAGCGCGTTCGAGTAAGATAGAAATCGGTAGATTATGTCTTCAGAAATTCGCCAACAACGTGTGGCCGGACTGGTGTTCGAGGAGATCAGCATTATGCTGGCTGGTGAGTTGCGAGACCCGCGCATCAGTCTCGTCAAGGTGACTGACGTGCGTGTGAGCAAAGACCTGCGCAACGCGCGCGTTTTCGTGAGTCACGACGACGATACAGTGTCGCAACGCGAACTGCTCAAAGCGTTGCAAAGCGCAACGCCTTATCTGCGCGGCCAGCTTGCCGAGCGTTTGGGGCTGCGCGCTGTGCCGGAGCTGCTTTTCTCCTACGATGATTCACCAGAAAAAGCGGCGCGCGTCGATGAACTGCTGCGCCAGATCGCAGCCGAGCGCAGCGCGCGCGGCGATGCACAGACGCCGTCGTAATCCGCTCGCTTCGCTCGATAGGTTCTAACCCAATCTACAATCTGCCTGGAAACACACTTCCGGGCAGATTCTCTTCCTTTTGCGCCTGATGATGTGGACATCCGTCCCTACATTTCTGTGTCATGCGCCCCTACACGCGTTTGGCGAGCGCGAATATAGTGTTCCGCAGAACACAATGTGCGCTATACTGCGCGCATTCCCCTATCGCAGATAAAGAAGGGTGCAACAATGAAACGAATCGTAGTCATCCACCTGGACAACGCCGAATATGATGAGGTTGTGCGTTTTCTGGGACAAGAGATCGAAATCCGCCATCGCGGCTGCAACGGCGATCCCGAAAGAGCGCGCACGCTGATCGCTGAACACGACGGCAAAGTTGATGCAATTGGACTGGAAGGGCTGCCCGCACAGTTGCAGCTGGGAACGGTCTCGCGCAGCCATGAAATCGGCGTCACATTGCCGGCAGCCGCCAGCAAAACGCCGGTCGTAGATGGCAGCGGCATCCGTCCCGGTCTCGAACGCTGGGCAGTGATCCTGGCTGACCGCGCACAGCCAGGCATCTTCGCCGAAAAGCGCGTTTTGATGACGCCAGGACTCAACCATTCTGGACTGGTGCAGGCATTGACGCGACACACGACCTCGATTCGTTACGCTGACCCGATTATCTACTTCGGTCTGCCGGCGGCGCCGCTTGTCGGCGCACGCAGCACACTGGAACAGGCCGCAGCGCCAACGCTTGAACAGCTTAAAGACGCGCCGTTTCGTCGCCTGCTGCCGCAGCCGGGCGAACCAGCGCACGAACGATCAGCGGAGCCATTCCACAGCGCCGACATCATCGCTGGCGACATCGGAGCGATCCGCCGCTATGCGCCCGAACGGCTGGCGCACAAGACTGTGGTCGTAGAGTGGGCTGAGCAGGCAGATCTCGACGATCTGCGCCGCCGCGGGGTGAGCATCCTCGTCACACTGATGCCGTCGCTCAATCCTGACGATGATCTGGGACGTTGGTCGGCGGCGACGATCGAGGCGGCGCTCGTGGCGCTGCGTCGCAATCGCAACCAACCGTTGAGCGAGGACACCTACCTCGATCTGATGGCTGACATTCACTGGGCGCCGGCAATTCGCTATCTTCAGCCCGAAGAAGCCGGAATCAATCGCTTCGCCTTTGTCATTCACCCGCTCAACGTGAGCTTCATCCACAAGCATCCACTTTTCCGCTGGACAAAATATCTGCCCGACGACCTGGTCGAGGAAGTCTCAGCCTACATGCCTCCCATGTATATCTCACGCATTACAGGCGGTGTTTCAGAGGCGACCGGTCAACGCATCGAAGGACATCTGATTACGCTTGGCGCCACCCCGCGCATGATGATGAAGCACGACGCCGCCTTCACCTATCGCAAGCTCAACCAGGCGGCGCGGCTGGCTGAACGCAAAGGCGCACGCATCATGGGACTGGGCGCATTCACCAGCGTGGTCGGCGACGCCGGCATCACGGTGGCGCACGAGGCGGACATCGCCATCACCAGCGGCAACAGCCTGACCGTCGCTATGACATTGGAGGCAGCCAAACAGGCGGTGATCCAGATGGGCGCCACCGACCTAACCAAAGGCAAAGTGATGATCGTTGGCGCCACCGGCTCAATCGCATCTGTCTGCTCGCGTCTGGTTGCCCAGGCGATCAAGAACGTCGTGCTCGTCTCGATCGAACCGGAGAAATTGCTCGAACTCAAACGGCTGATCCAGGAGGAGACGCCAGGCGCCGAGGTCACCATTGCAACGCGCGCCGGCGACCTGATCTCCGACTGCGATCTGGTGATCACGGCGACTTCAGCCTTTGGGCAGCGCGTGATCGATATCACCAAATGCAAGCCGGGCGCAGTGATCTGCGACGTGGCGCGACCGCCGGACATCAACCCGGCCGAAGCGGCGCTGCGTCCTGACGTGCTCGTGATCGAGAGCGGCGAGGTGATCATCCCCGGCGACGTCGACTTTGGCTACGATATCGGTTTGCCGCCCAAAACTTCCTACGCCTGCCTGGCGGAGACCGCCTGCCTAGCGATGGAGGGGCGCTTCGAGGATTACACGTTGGGGCGCAACATCACGATGGAACGCGTCAAGGAAATTTATAAGATGTCGCAAAAGCACGGCTTCAAGCTGGCGCCGTTGCGCTCGTTCGGAAAATATGTCAGCGAGGCAGACCTGGCCGCCAAACGCGCGCTGGCGAAAGAATATCGCAACGATCCGGCGCGCTTTGCCGCAGTGCGCGCTGAAGCGCAGCGCAAACTCCAGGATATCCCGATCATGGCGAAAGGGGTCAAACAATCTGGCGCGTTCGACAAACGCTGGCTGACCGTCGGCGCAGCTGGCGCAGCGCTCGGCGCCATGGCGCTGGCGATAGCGGGGCGCGGACGGAAATAGAACCAAACCTAACCGATGATAGGCGGAACGGAGGCATTGTCTGAGCCTCCGTTCTGTTCGTTACCCACCCGAAACCAATGTAAGGAGCACGCATGAACTATCGCAATCTTGGACGTACAGGTCTCAAGGTCTCTGAAATCTGCCTGGGTACGATGCAGTGGGGTTGGACCTCCGATGAGGAAACCAGCCATACGATCATGGACGCCTTTGTCGAGGCGGGCGGCAATTTCATCGACACCGCCGACATCTACAGCAATTGGGCGCCCAACAACCCCGGCGGCGTCAGCGAGGAGATCATCGGGCGCTGGATGAAGGCGCGCAACAACCGCGACCAGGTCGTGGTCGCGACCAAGGCGCGCGGGCGCATGTGGGAAGGTCCAAACGGCGAAGGGTTAAGCCGCATTCACCTGATCAAAGCGTGTGAGGACAGCCTGCGCCGCCTGCAGACCGACTACATCGATCTCTATCAGACGCACTGGTACGACGAGGATACGCCGATCGAGGAGACAATGGAGGCGCTCGATACGCTGGTGCGGCAAGGCAAGGTGCGCTATGTTGGGTGCAGCAATTATCCGGCGTGGCGGCTGATGGAGGCGCTGTGGGCAAGCGACAAGCGCAATCTGGTGCGCTACGATTCAATCCAGCCCCACTACAATCTGGCGCATCGTGCGGAGTTCGAGCGTGAGGCCAGAGAAGCGTGCGTCACTTACGGCATCGGCGTAATCCCCTACAGCCCGCTTGCCGGCGGTTTCCTCACCGGCAAGTATTCCAGAGAGAGCGAGACTGTCAGCGCTCGCGCCGAAGGCATCAAACGGCGCTACTTCAACGAACGCGGCTGGCGCATCCTGGATGCAGTCATGGCGGTGGCGAAGGAGATCGACAGCACGCCGACGGCTGTGTCGCTGGCGTGGCTCCTGGCGCAGCCGGGGATGACTGCCCCGATCATCGGCGCCAACAGCGTCGAACAACTGCAAGCCAGCCTTGCCGCCAGCGGATTGCAGCTCACAAGTGCGCAGATCGACGCACTCTCGGCGGCGTCACGCTGGCAGGACAACGGTGACTGAGCGCTTGTGCAGCGTTTGGGCTAACTGTCAGGTTGTCCTGGTGGGCGTATCTTGTGAATACTCTGGGACGGATGGAGTCGGCGCCACATTCTCCAGAGCAATCACCGGCAGATCGTCCTGGTCGCTGGACTCGATGGCTTTGGCTACGGTTGCGGCGTCTGCTTTCAGCGGATAACGCCGAATTTGGGCGGCAGTGCGGCGCGAGATAGCCTTCACCAGCTTGTCTGCATCGCGTTCGTTGACCAATACGATGACCACAAAATGGTCGCTGGGAATCTCGGTTTTGATTTGCTCGATCTCGGCGGCGGGCAGACCGATGGTTGCTGAAAGCTTGACAGCTTTCACGCCTACATCGATGTGCATGTCGCTGCCGAGCAGCGTCAACACGCCATCCTCACTCTTGACGTACTCCTGCAACCCCAAAATATCGTACTCCCCGTCGACCAGACCATTCTTGGCGATGCGCATCATCGTCTGCAAGTCGCCGTAGTTCGACACTGCCAACGTCACCAGTTCCGTTGGACGGTCGATGATTGCAGAAAGCAGCGAACGATAGTTACGGCTCGACACACGCCCGAAAAAACGGTGGATGCGTTCCAACAGATAGTCATTTTGCTGCGCGCGCCAGGCATAGATCACGCAGGTTCCTGCCAGGCGGTCATGAAATGTGCGTCGCCGATCATCAATGATGGCCCAGAAAAAGCCAAGCCCGAGCGGAAGCAACGACACTATATAGCCCAGCCAACGAATTGCGGCTTGCGGAAAGCCCATCGCCTTACCATCAAGACGAACGATGCGGACACCCATGAAATACTTTCCGACCGTCTGTCCACCCGCCGACGTCAGAAAGATAAAGTAGACAGGCCCGGCAAAAATCGCTATCAGCACCATTGATACGTCAACGATATTGCACAGCGCTTGCCGAAAGCCAACCATCACGCGGTCAAACGTCCCACTGGAGGCGATTGCTGCACACGACTCAGGATTGATATCGAGAAAAAAGTCAAGCGGCAGCCTGATTGCCGCGCCAATGACGACAACAGAGGCAATCACGATCAAAATGTCAATCAGCAGTGCAATGCCACGTGTGGCAACGCCTGCATATTGTCCCATCAACCCGACGTTACGCGTTGTCATTGGTGCGCCTCTGCACAAAATCTGATGTCAACTTGCCCGACTCCGCACGGCGCTGCACCTCTGCCGGTGGGGGCGGCAACTCCTCACGCGGCTTGAGGCGCAGAATGCTGCGCACGATGGCGTCAACGACCGAATCGGCTGTCACCGTCCGTTCTCGCACTTCATCGCGCATCTGACCCGCCAGGCTAAGGCTCTGCCCTTGCACCAGCATCTGCACATCCGTCGGATATTCATTCAGATAATCGATATAGATGTCGCCTTGTTGGCGGATCAGGGGAACCAGTTGTTCGGGATTTTCAAGCAGATAGGCAAGATACTGAGCTGCCTGGGCGCGGATCAACGTCTGCACTGCGCCGTTCTCGATCAACTGCGGCAGAATCGCCTCCACCTGAGTGCGCACCAACGACTGCACGGCGGGGCTCTCAGCCAGGACAGGCATCAACCGCTCCACCTGCGCGTCGATGAGCTGGTTGAGCTCTGGGTTTTGCCTCAGATAGGCGATGACATTGTCGATCACGCCGCCGACCACATCAGCCGAAATGCTGTCGCCAGCGAGCAACCCGGTGCGCCCCTTTTCTTCCAGCCCGCCCACCACCAGCTCGACCGTCGTCGTGACCGTTTCGACGCGCTGGCGCACCAGGCTTGTCACACCGAGCGCATCAAGCGGCGTCAACACCGGCCGAGCAACACGTTCAGCAGTGGCAAGCACACGGCGATTGACTTCCAGCACCGTAGCGACGCCCTGATCCACCATATCCGTGGCGACCAGCGCTGTGCCGATCACCAGATGAGCGACACGCGCCAACAGCGAACCAGACGATTCAGGTTCTGTGCGCCCGGCGTCAGCCGCTCCGGCGATGCCGCTTTCGCTCTCCACGATCTCGTCATCAGCCAAAAAACACCTCCCCAGTTGGCTAATCTCTCGATTCGCTACGCAAGCGCCAGGCTTTCAGTAGGTCACCGCCTCCGGCGTGACGAGCGCCATGTCACGCCGGAGGCGGTGACTTACGAGCAACAGGCATCCCTCACAACTCACCTAAACAGCCGTCCGATCACATTGAGTACAATGGTAAGCAAAATGCTGAGCAAAATCATGCTCCCAATCGGTGCAAAAAAGGTGAAGTTATCGCGCTTGATCACAATATCGCCGGGCAACTGACCAAACCAGCCAAAGCGCCCGCCTGCCACAATCAGCAGGCCGATGAGAAACAAGCCAACGCCTGCGATCATCAACATTCTGCCGATTTCGTTCATGCCATGCACTCCTGTCTACATCTCGGTCGGATCGATGTCACGTGCGTGGCGCAAAGTATAGCACGATGCAACCGCTTTGGCACACAGATTCGTGAATGCTACAATTTTCAGCGACGTGTCTTCCTGCTAACAATCTTGCTCTCACGGAGATCACCATGCACGGCGGCGATCTGGTGGCTGACGTTCTCAAGGCGCAAGGGACGCCCTTTCTCTTTACGCTCGTCGGTGGGCATATCTCGCCGATCCTGGTGGCGGCGAAACAGCGCGGCATCCGCGTCATCGACACGCGGCACGAGGCGACCGCCGTCTTCGCCGCCGACGCGGTGGCGCGGCTCACCGGGCGACCGGGCGTGGCCGCAGTGACGGCCGGGCCTGGCGTCACCAACGCAGTGACAGCGCTCAAGAACGCACAGATGGCGCAGTCGCCCGTCGTGTTGATCGGCGGCGCGGCGCCCACCGCGCTGCAAGGGCGCGGCGCGCTCCAGGACATCGACCAGATGGCGGTGATTCGTCCGGTGGTGAAGTGGGCAAGGCAGGTCAAACGCGTCCGGGAACTGATCCCGACGCTTGAAGCGGCGTTCCGCTACGCGCAGGAAGGTGCGCCCGGACCTGTCTTTGTCGAATGTCCGGTCGATCTGCTCTACGACGAGGCGACGGTGCGCAAATGGTACGGCGCCGACCGCGGCGGCAAGTCGCTGGCCGACAAGATGCTCAAGCACTATCTACGCTTTCACGTCAACCGCCTCTTCAGCGGCGCCGCACAGGTCAAGCCGGGTGCTCGCATTGAAGTTGCGCCGCCTGCGCCAGACCCTGCAGCCGTGGATTGGGTGATCGAACGACTGCTCAACGCCCAACGCCCGCTGCTGCTGCTCGGCAGCCAGGCAATGCTCGATGTCGCCCACGCTGGCGATCTGGCGCAGGCGCTGGAGACGATCGGCGCGCCGGTCTATCTTTCGGGCATGGCGCGCGGGCTGCTTGGTCGCAACCATGCACTACAACTGCGCCACAAACGCCGCGAGGCGCTGCGCGAGGCAGACTTTGTGTTGCTGGCAGGCGTGCCGTGCGACTTCCGGCTCGACTACGGCAACCATATCCGGCGCAGCGCCGTCTTTGTCTCCATCAACCGCAGCCGCGCCGACCTGACCAAAAACCGCAAGCCGACGATCAGGCTGTTGGCTGACCCATCACTGACGCTGCGCACGCTGGCGACAATGCTGCCTGCCCAACGACCGGCCGGCTGGCAGGCGTGGCTGGCGAGCCTGCGCGCCCGCGACGATGCACGCAACGCTGAGATCGCGCAGCAGGCGCTGACGCCGACCGGCAAGGTCAACCCGCTGCATCTGTGCATGGAGATCGACCGCCAGACCACGCCCAATTCGATCTTGATCGGCGACGGCGGCGACTTCGTGGCGACGGCTTCATATGTGATCCAGCCGCCGGGGCCGCTGCGTTGGCTTGATCCGGGCGCGTTCGGCACGCTCGGCGTCGGCGCTGGCTTTGCGCTGGGGGCGAAGCTCGTCCATCCTGACGCCGATGTGTGGGTGATCTACGGCGACGGTTCGTTCGGTTACTCGGCGGCAGAGTTCGACACGTTTGTGCGGCACGCTGCGCCCGTCATTGCCGTCGTCGGCAACGATGCAAGCTGGTCGCAGATTGCGCGTGAACAGGTGGAGATGCTCGGCGACCCGGTGGCGACCGAGCTGGTGCACAGCGACTACGAGCGCGTGGTGGAAGGCTTTGGCGCAGCGGGCGTGCATCTCGACGACCCGGAGCTGGCGGCGGAGGCGCTCGAACAGGCGCGCAGTCAAGCTGCCGCAGGCAGACCGGTCGTCGTCAACGCCATCCTCGGCAAGACCGATTTTCGCAAGGGTTCGATCTCGATGTAACGGTCGCAGAATTATTGATTTCTAGGTTTTCACGTCATATCGCTCACAATCTTCCCGGAAGCTTTGGAGCTTCCGGGAAGATGAACAGCTAACTGGAGGTGAGTAAAAGGAGAACGGCGCAAACCACCCAGTCCCCCATCTCCCCATCTCCCTACCTCCCTATCTCCCTACCCCGGCTTCACCGCCGTCACCCGCGCGCTATAAATCTTCGGCATCCCCAACTGTGTCGGCACGATCTCCTCCGCCGTGCGCTTGTCGGCGAGAGTGACTGCGCTGAAGCCGACCTCACGCATCAGCGCAGTGTAGAGGTCGAGATCGATGGCGCCGGTCACGCATTCGGCCCAGCGTGAGAGGTCGGCGCGCAGTTCGTCGCTGAACTCGCCTTCGGTGACGATGTCGCTGACCGCCATGCGCCCGCCTGGCTTGAGCACGCGGAACGCCTCGCGGAAGACGGCGCGTTTGTCCGGCGCCAGGTTGATCACACAATTGGACATGATCACGTCGATGCTGTTGTCCTCGACCGGCAGCGCCTCGATCTGGCCGTGGCGAAACTCGACATTCTCGACGCCCATGCGCGCTTTGTTGGCATTCGCCCTCGCCAGCATCGCCGGCGTCATATCAACGCCGATCACATAGCCTTCAGCGCCTACCTGCCGTGCCGCCAGGAAGCAATCGATGCCGCCGCCGCTGCCCAGGTCAAGCACGCGCTCGCCTTTGCGCAGCCCGGCGATCGTCACCGGGTCGCCGCAGCCCAACGAAAGACCGGTCACGTCGACTGGCAGCCCTTCGAGCAGTTCATCTTCGTACAACAGCGCTGCACCCGGCGCATCGCTGCAGCAATCGGACGGCCCGCAGCAGCTTGCACCGTTGAGTGCAATTGCGCCGTAGCGATCCTGGACAACCTCGTGGACCTCGCTCAACTGGATCATAGTTTTCCTTTCTCTCAACCCATCGATAAGCATCAATATAAAACTTCAAAAAAGCAACAGCTTTTACGCTGCAAACGCCATTATATCGACATATATCGATTTGTCAAGCGTAAATCTCGCATTGATGCAGTTCAGGCTAGGGTGAGCGCATGGACTGGGGCAGTTACCCAGTCAGCTTACGAAGATTTACAAAAGAATCCGGCGATCAGCGGAGTCGCTCCAACGTAACGACCATAGCACGTAGGTCATCGCCTCTGGCGTGACATCGTGGCCGACCGGCAGCGTCCGGCTGGAAGCCGAACCTACGATGACCGCATCGATTTGGCAAACTTCAATAGACGCCATCATCTCGAAGTGTGCTCGTTCTTATAGATGGCGCAATCATGCACTGCATCATCTTTCCGGAAGCTCGGAGCTTCCGGGAGGATTGCGCAAAGTCTATCTGCGCTATCTATCAGACCACGCAGCAGCCGCTTCAATCGTTGCGGCAATGCCTTCGGCGAGCGGCGTTTCATACACTTCGCCAGCATGGGCGCGCAGGGCGCTGCCATCGCAGCCAGCGGGGAAGGGCAGCACAGTGTTGGCGGTGCTGATGCGCACGCCGGGTCGCGCCGCCATGATCAGCCGGGCGACCTCGGCGACAGCCACCGGCTCGCCGCCCAGATTGAAGGCATGCGCGCCGCCAGAACTCTGCTCAGACGCCAGGATGAACTGACGCGCCACGTCCGATGCAAAGTGAAACTGCATGACGCCGCCGAAATTGATCGTGTAATCCTCGCCGCGCGCAGCGGCCAGCATGGCCTTGGTCGGCTCGCTGGTCAGACCCTGGTCGCGACCGAGGCCGTAGACAGTGTAGGGACGCAACACGGTGCTGGAGATGGCGTACTCGTGCCAGTAGACCTGCGCTGTCATCTCATTGGCGACCTTGTAGACTCCGTAGAGCGTGCGCGGCGCAACCAGCGCATCGGCGGGCAGCAGCCCTGCTCCGTACAACTCCGGGGGACCGTAGACCGCCACCGATGACGCCATGGCGAGATGGCGCACGCCGGTGTTGCGCGCCGCCTCGAAGATATTGACCGTGCCCGTGACGTTGACCTGCGCGCCCAGCGGCGGATTGGCGCGACAGAAGGGCACCTGCAGTGCGGCCAGGTGGATGACATGGGTGATTGCGTGGCGCGCAAAGACGTCTCGCACCTGCTGCGTGTCGGTCAGGTCGCCGCGCACGAAGGTGATTGCCGCCTGTTCCACCGGCGTCAGCAGCAGATCGAGACGGTGACGGTCGTCGCTCAAGTCGAAGCAGACAGCGCGCTTGCCCTGCCGATGCAGATGATAGAGCGCCCAGGCGCCTAGGCAGCCCATGCCGCCGGTGACAAGATAGGTGTGGTTCATGATGCCTTGATTGCCATAAGCGCCTTGGCGAGTGCGACCGCCTGGCTGGCGTCCGGTGCATAGCCGTCGGCATGGATGTGCTCGGCGTATTCGTCGTTGACAGGCGCGCCGCCCACGATCACTTTGACCTGCTGGCGCAGCCCGGCAGCGGTGAGCGCGTCGAGCGTCGTCTGCATGGCGGGCATCGTTGTGGTCAGCAGCGCCGAGAGTGCGACAATGTCGGGTTTGTGCTCCTGCACGGCAGTGACAAAGCGCGACGGATGGACATCCGGCCCCAGGTCATGCACCTTGAAGCCAGCGCCTTCGAGCATCATCGTCACCAGGTTTTTGCCGATGTCGTGCATATCGCCCTTGACCGTGCCGATCACGACCGTCCCCGCTGCCTGCACGTCGGACTGCAGCAGGTGTGGGCGCAGCACACTCAACGCCGCCTGCAGCGCCTTGGCGGAGGTGAACATCTCGGCGACGTAGTAGTCGCCGCACTCGTAGAGTTCACCCACGCGCCCCATGGCTGCGATCATGCCCTCGTTCAGAATCTTCTCCGGTCCTAGCCCGGCGTCGAGCGCGGCCTGCACCTTGCCCGGCGCTGCCGGAATGTCACCGTCCAGAATCGCGGCGAAAATATCGTCAAGCAGTTCTTCTTCTTCCATGATCTCCCTCGCTTGCATCAACTCGATTGCTGGTGACAGGTCTCACGCGAAGGCGCGAAGAATACTTGTTTTCACTTCGCGCCTTCGCGTGAGACGGATTTTTGCGCTTACCGATACTCGTCGATCGCCTCGAACATGGCGATGATGTTGGCGGGCGGCACGTCGGGCAGAATGTTGTGCACGGTGTTGAAGACGAAGCCGCCGCCTGGCGACAACGCCTCGATGTTGGCGCGCACGTTGGCTTTGACCTGTTCCGGCGTGCCGCGATTGAGTGTGAAGCGCGTGTCGACGCCACCACCCCAGAAGGTAAGGTCTTTGCCAAACTCACGTTTGAGGCGCGCCGGCTCCATGTCACGGGCGATGGTCTGCACCGGATTGATGATCTCGAAACCCGCTTCGATCAAGTCGGGCAGCAGCTTGTAGATCGAACCGCACGAGTGCAGGAAGGTGTGCATCTGGCTGTGCTGCTTCACATAGTCGGTGAGCAGCTTGTGGCGCGGCTTGAACAACTGGCGATAGGTCTTGGGCGACATGAACGGCCCTTGATCGGCGCCCAGGTCGTCGCCAAAACGCGCAATGTCGACGATGTCGCCGACCGCAGCGCATACATGCTCCAGTGTCTGGAGGTGTATCTCCACCAGGGCATCGAGCAGCCGCTCGACGTTGGCCTGATCCATCACGAGATCGACCAAGAAATTGTCCAGCCGGCGCAGGAAGGTGCCCCACTCGAAGAGGTTGCAGCCGATCACAACCATGAGCGCGCGGTCGGTGCGGGCGCGCAGCGCCAACGCCCGCGCTCGCAGTTGCTGCCAGAAGTCATCGTCACCTGCGTGATCCCAAGGGCTGTGCGCCAGACCAGCCCAGTGCACCAGCGGCATGACTTTGGGCAGATCGGCAAAGTTCTCTGGGTAGCCGTCCACGTAGGGGAAACAGGTCTGATCGAAGAAGTTGGCGCCGAGCGGCATGGTGGCGATGCGCACGCCCTCCTGGTTGAAGACTTCCCAATCGCCGTTGGGTTGCGGGCTTGGCTTGAACCACCAGGGAAATTGCACCGGCGTCCCATCGGGCAAATTGATGTCGTACCAATCCTCTGGGCGGTCGTCGAACGTGCGGCCCACGTCGACAACATCGATGCGGAACAGGTCAAGCATCTCGTCGCCCGGCTGCGCAATCTGCTGCACCACGTCGTAGACCTGGGTGGGCCAGTGCGCCTTGCCGATGGCATGTTTCAGGTTGTAGTGGGCAATCGCCGAAATGCCTGAACTGGGCGTCGAGCCGAGGTCGACAGGCACGCCGTCCGGCTCCCGATGGTTGATAGCGGCAAGCACACGTTCACGTGCGTTCATGGCGGCTCCTTTCTGGGTCGGTATCCACTGTACATCACACCCTGTAGGGCAATTTCCATAGTCCTGCAAGTGCCATCGCAACTCGTCCGTCATGCCAGAAACTGCCCAATCTCCTGGCTGACTTCATCATAACCGCGCACGGGCGCGCCGTTTTCGCCGTTGTTGCGCACCTCGCCCACGATCCTAAAATCCTTGAAGACCAGGATGCGCCGCGCCACATTGACGATCTCCGGCATGTCGGATGAAATCAAAATGATCGACTTGCCCTCGACTTTTGCCAGATTCCAGATCAATTGATGAATGTATTCTTTGGCGCCGATATCGACGCCGATGGTTGGCTCGTCGATGATCAGGATGTCGCAGTGAGCGGCCAGCCACTTGGCAATGCTTACCTTCTGCTGGTTGCCGCCACTGAGGCTACCCACCAACTGATGTGGCCCCGTGGCTCTGATCTCCAGCGCCTGCATATACTCGCGCGCAGTGGCTGTTTCGGCGGCCAGCCGGATCGAACCGAAGGCATCGCGCAGCCGATCCCAGACCGTGATGGCGATGTTGGTCTGGATCGGCGCGCTGAGAATCAACCCCTTTTCTTTGCGATTCTCCGAAACATAGCCCATGCGGTACTTGAAGAGGCTGTCGGCCATACTGTGGATGTTGGCCCGTTTGCCCTCGATGTAGACCTCGCCGCCATCCTTGCGGTCTTCACCGATGAGAATCTGCGCCAGCTCGGTGCGACCGGAGCCGACCAGCCCGTAGAAGCCGAGAATCTCGCCCCGGTGCAGGGCAAAGCTGAGATCGTCGAAGCGCCCGGCCTGGCAGATGCCGCGCGCTTCGAGCACCGGCGGTCCGGCGTCCACCGACAGCACACCGAGACCAAGCGTGCGCGCCTCGCGACCGATCATCATCTGCACGATCTGCGCTTTGGTGAGACCGACAATCGAATGCGTGCCGATCAGGGCGCCATCGCGCAAGACCGAAACCCGGTCAGCCACAGCCAACACTTCTTCGAGCTTATGCGACACGAAGATCACCGTGACGCCCTCGCTGTTGATACGCCGCAGCAGTTGCAGCAGGTTATCGGTCTCGTGGCGGGTCAGCGCCGAGGTCGGTTCGTCCAAGATCAGGATGCGAGCATCGGAAGAGAGCGCTCTCGCAATCATAATGAGCTGCTTCTGCGCTGCGCTCAATCCTGCCACCGGCTGCGTGACCGGCGCTGTGAGATCGACCACCTCGGCGTAGCGCGCTGCATCTGCGTTGATGCGCCGCCAGTCGATGCGCCCGCGTGCCAGGTAGCGGTCGAGCTTGTCGAGCATGATGTTCTCGGCTACTGTGCTCTTGGGAATAACCTGGATCTCCTGGCTGACCAGGTTGATCTTACGGTCGAGCGCATCCTTGTAGGCGTGCAGGTGGATCGTTGCGCCGTCGAGCCGCACTTCGCCGGCGTCGGGCGTATAGATGCCACAGATGATCTTGATCAGCGTACTCTTGCCCGCGCCGTTCTCACCGACGATGGCATGAACTTCGCCAGGCGTGAAGTCCACGGACACATCATCGAGCGCCCGCACGCCGGGAAAAGATTTGGTGACATGGCGGATCTGCAACATCACACGCTCCGACTCCGGCAAGATGGCTCCGACCGCCTACTTCTCCAGATATTTGTCCATCAGTTCGGACTTGATCTGCTCGGTGACGGCCAGGATGTCTTCATTGTAGGTCTCCAGATTCTCCTGGGTGGCAAAAGCGAAGCCGGCGTCGACGAAGTAAGCGTCGGCTTTGGGCTTGTAGCCTTCGGACAGATACTGGAGCAGCAGCATGCTCAGGTAGCCGTGCCCATAGGGATTCTGGACGATGGTGCCGTCCATCACGCCATCCTTGATCGCCTGCATGACCACCTCGTCGGTGTCGATGCCCACGGCGTGGATCGTGCGCTCGCCGCCCTTCTCCTTGTACTCGCCAAGCACCTGGGCAATCGCCACGCTGGGCGTGTAGCCTGTGGCGATAATGCCATCCACCTTGTCGATGTTAGCGGAGAGCGCGTCGCCCACCTTCTGCACGGCTTCCTCGACGCTCTTGATGCCCGCCACTTCCTGGATGATCGTCACATCCGGATACTTGGCGACTACTTCCTCGATGCCCTGTTTGCGCAGCGCCGTGTTCGGGTCTTCCAACACTTCCAGGACGTTGATGACGCTGCCCTTCCCGCCCATTGCCGCAATCAACTCTTCGGCGGCGCGCATGGCGGCGGCCTTCACATCGGTCGCCACCGCAAAGGAGGCGGTCGTCGGCTGCGCAGTGGAGGTGCCGAAGTTGATGATGTGGATGCCGTTGGGCGTCAACTGCTCGTAGAGGCCGTTGGTGCCGACTGCGTCCGCTGGATAGACAGAGAAGGCGTTGAAGCCCTGCGCCGCCAGCGCTTCCATGCGCTGATTCTGGCTGTCCTGGTTCCAGTCCGGGCCGATCTGTTTCTCGACCGTGATGCCGGTCTCAACCTCGAAGGCTTCGATGCCCTTGCGCACTTCCTCGAAGTAGGGGTGCGGCGCTGGCGCATACCAGACTGGCTTGAAGGCGCTGGCGGACTCAGGTGCGGCGGCTTCCGTGGCAGCGGCTTCACCGCCAGCCGGGGCGGCTGGCGCAGTGGCCGGCACAGCACAGGCGGACAAGACAAGGCTCATGGCTAATGCCACCACCATGACGAGCGAGAATAGTTTGACCTGTTGTAGCTTCATTTTTCATGCTCCCCTTTTTACTTATGAACCGATTGACTCTGAACGACAAACGCATCGATAGGGCACACGGAAATTATCGTGTCCACCTTCCCGGAAGCTGCGAGCTTCCGGGAAGGTTACGTCATCAAGACAAACCCAGCGCCTACGCCGTACTCTTGACCTGGCTGCGCCTGGAGCGATTGCTGAGCGCCATGCGGATGCTTTCCACCGAGACCGCCAGCAGCACGATGATGCCGAGGAAGGTCTGCTCGAAGTAGACGTTGACGTTGAGCATGATCAGCCCATTCTTGATCAGCGTGAGCATGATCGCGCTGGCCAGGATGCCCAGCGCCGAGAACTCGCCGCCGTTGAGCGCCGTGCCACCGATGATCGCCACGGCAAACGAGACGATCAGCCAGTCGGCGCCGGTGGATGGCTGCGCCGATCCCATGCGCGAGACCCACAGCAGCCCCGCCGTCGCTGCAAAGACCCCCGACAGCGTGTGCGCCAGGAGGACAATGTTGTCGGTGCGAATGCCGGAGAGCCGCGCCGCCTCCAGGTTGCCGCCCGTCGCCAGCAGACGCCGGCCCACGATGCGGTATTTGAAAACGTAGCCCAACACGATCAACACCATTACGACGAAGATGAACAGGAAGGGCACGCCCATCAGATCGTTGCGGCCCATCATGGTGAACTCTTTGGGGATGTTGGAGTAGGGAAAGCCCTGGGAGATGCCCTGCACCAGCCCGGTGAAAATGAAGAGGCTGGCCAGCGTCACGATGAACGAATTCAGGCGCGACTTGACGATGATGAAGCCGTTGAACATGCCGCACAACATGCCGGTCAGTAGCGCCAGCGGCACCGCCACCCAGGGCGACCAACCCATCGTGTCCATGCACCAGCCGGCTACCACCACCGTCAGCCCGCCGATGGCGCCCAACGAGAGGTTCATGTGGCCGATCACGATCGCAATGGCCTGCCCCAACGCCACCATCACATAGAGCGACGCCGTGCGCGACATATTGAACAGGTTGAAGGGCGTCAGAAAACTGGAATTGCTGAACGAAAAGAGGACGAACAGGATCAGCGTGGCGAGCACAACGCTGGCGTCGCTGCGCCGAAAGATACTGCGCAGTGCACTGCCAACCCCGCCTGTCGGATCGGTCTGGCGTGTACTCTCTGGCGCCTTGCTCTGCGTCATCTTGCGCACTCCAATTCGCTCATGAAATCTGTTGCCTCGCCTCTCGTCCCTCGTCACTAGCCCCTCAATCCAGCAGATCCGAGCTGCTCCCCGGCTCTTGCGGCGGGCGGTAGACGCCGCCTTCCACCACCGCCGGATAGCGGAAGTAATCACGCAGGTGCGGAATGTATTCTAAAAAGAGCGTTTCGTGCCCCAGCGCCACCCGGTTGAAGAGCACCAGGTGCTGGTGAATCTGCCCCATGTCGCCCACATGCGGCACAACGGGCAGGTTGAAGCGCCGGGCCAGCAGGCTGACGGTGATGAACTCGCTGACGCCGCCGACGCGTGTGCAATCGACCTGGATGAAGTGCGCCGCACTCGCCTGCATGTAGTTCTTGAAAAGTACGCGATGCGGGATGTGTTCGCCCGCCGCCACCTTGACCGGCGCAATCGCGCGCGCCAACGTCTGGTGCGCCAGCACATCATCGGGGTGGGTCGGCTCCTCGATCCAGTAGGGCTGCATGGCGGTCAGCTCCAGACAGGTGCGCAACGCCACCGGTAGCGTCCACTGCTGGTTGGCGTCGAGCATGATCTGCACGTCTGGCCCAGCCGCCTCGCGCACGAGCCTGGCGCGGCGGATGTCGCGCGCTGTGTCGGGTGAACCAACCTTGAGCTTCATCGCCGAAAAACCGGCATCGACAGCGCGGCGCGCATTTTCGCGCACCTGGTCGTCGCTATAGTGGAACCAGCCGATGGAGGTGTCATAGCCCGGATAGCCCTGCGTCAGCACGGACTCACGTTCGTGGCGATGGAGCGCTTCCCGCTGCAGCAGGTCGATCACATCTTCGGGACGCAACACATCCTCCAGATAGCTCAGGTCGAGCAGCGCCAGGATCGCCGCTGGCGACAGGTCGACCAGCAGCTTCCACAGTGGCACGCCGCGCGCCTTGGCCCACAGGTCGAAGCAGGCGTTGGTCAGCGAAGCCAGCGCCAGATGCACGACGCCCTTGTGGGGTCCCAACCAACGCAGCTGCGGATGGTCGGCGATCTGGCGGAAGGTCTGGCCGAAGGCAGCCATCAACGCCTCGATCTCGCGCCCGACCAACGGCTGTGCCAGCACTTTGATCGCATCGCACACCATCTCGGTGCCTGCGCCCAGCGTCAGCGCCAACCCGACGCCGTTCAGCCCTGCGTCAGTGTGCAGCAGCGTGACCGCATACGCGTACTGCGGGTTGGAGTGAATCGCATCCACGCCCTCACCCGGCTTCAACCGAAACCGCGCATCCTGTGCACCGACAGCCGTAATCACAACCGATTTCACACGACCTCCCAGCCAATCAATCTCCAATCTCACTGGGAGATTGGAGATTACTTCGTCCCCGACCGCCGATACCCCAATTCTGCGCCGCCGCTCACCGGCAACGTCACGCCTGTGATGAAGCGCGCCCGCTCGGAAAGCAGAAAAACAGCGGCATCCGCCACGACGTCGCCCTCTGGGCAGAAGCCGAGCACGTGAATGTGATTTAGAAAATCTTCCGTAGCGATGGGGTCGGGCTGATCCTGCACCCACTGGCGCAGCAGCGGCGTCCACACAGCCGCAGGGCTGAGCGCATTCACGCGGATGCCAAAGGGCGCGTAGTCGAGCGCCATCGCCTTGGTCAGCGCAATCAGCGCGCCCTTGGTCGCCACATAGGCAGCATGATTCTCTTGCCCCAGTTCACCCACCATGCTGGCCGTGCTCAGAATGCAGCCGCGACTGGCTTTGAGCGCGTCGATGCCGTGCAACGTTGTGTGGTAGATGCTCTTCACGTTGATGGCGAAGAGTTGGTCCCACTGCGCGCTCGTTGTCTCGTGGAGCGGCTTCGACGGACCGCTGATGGCGGCGTTGTTGTGGATGGCGTCGAGCCGGCCGAAATGCGCCAGCGTCTGCTGGATCGCCGCCTGCACAGACGCCGAGGAGGCCACGTCACATTGCACCGCCAGCCCGGCGCCGCCCAGATCGTTGCTGAGCGTCGCCTGCGCGGCCTCCAGGTTGATGTCCGCAATCACCACGGTTGCCCCGGCGCGCATATAGGCGATGGCGCACTCGCGCCCGATGCCCTGACCGCCGCCGGTCAAGAAGATTACTTTGTCTGCGAGTTCACCTTGCATGATCACCTGCCACAATGTCAGCAATTTGAACGGTCATCTTATGCAGCGCGTCGTCGATCGCCATTGCGCCGATCATGGCCGCCTGCACGGTCTTCCAGAGCACCTCCTCCACCAACGGATACCGGCCAAACTTGGGCGGAATCACCACACATTCGATGGCAGCAGCGAGGGTTTCCCAACGCTGCTTCTCGACCGGCGTAGCCGTCTGCTGCACCTGCTCCATCACCGACCGGCGCACAGGAACCGAACCTTGCCGGGCTTCCAGGAGTTGCTGCTCCGGCGCGGTCAGGAAACGCAACAACGCCAAGGCGTCATTGCTGCCGGCGCCGCGTTGGGTGAGGGCAAAGGTATGGCTGCCGCCATAGACGCGCGACACGCCCGCCGGACCGGTCGGATAGAGCGCCAGTCCGAAGCGATCGCGCACTGGTGAATCGGCGGCGCAATAGTCAGCGTAGTAGCCGGGCCAATCACCCACCATCGCCGCGCGTCCGGTGCGGAAGGCGACGTGCACCTTATCGTAGTGCCAGTCGACGATCTCCGGGGCAACCAGCCCCTCGGCGTAGCAGGTGCGCAGGAATTGCAGCGCCCAGCGCCCACCCGCATTCTCGATCTGCGGCGTCAGGTCGGGCGGGAACAATTCGGCGCCCGCCATCTCCACCAGCTCGTAGAAGGCGCCGAACAGCCCAGACTCCATGCCCGGAAAGACAAACGCGTAATAGGTCGGTGGCCGGTTGATCCGCCGCATCAGGTCAAGCAGTTCATCCCACGTGGCGGGGATATTGGTCACCAGGTCGGTGCGATAATGCAGCAGGCGTACATCCACGTTGCGCGGCACGCTGTAGAGCTTGCCGTCGATGCGCGCCAGCGCCAACAGCGAAGGCGTGAAGTCGGCCAGCTCGGCGGGCGTGAGCAGATCGTCCAGCGGCGCCAGCAAGGCTTGTTGCGACGGTGCGTACTTGGTGTGCGTGGAGACAACATGGCAGGTGGCAGCCACGTCCGTCGCCAGGAATTCATTGAGCGCAGGATGGTCGCCGGAGAAGGCGATCTCGACTGTCACGCCGCTCTGTTGGGCAAATTGGTCGAGGCGCGCGTACAAAGCGTCATACATGGGGCCGCTGATCAGAGCAATCCGAACCGTCATGCGTTGACCTCCTTTTTTACGACCCTGCCATTGGTTGCGTGTGGATGTGGATACTTCTCAATCAGGCGAAAGATACGCTCCTCCGTCGCATGAAGATGCTGTTCGACGGCAGCGGCTGCTGCGTCGGGTTGATGGGCGCGCAGCGCCTGAAAGATGGCATCGTGTTCCACACACGTCTGCGTCTGATCCATTTCGCGAAAGACATGATAGAAGCGCCCCAGTTCGAGGTGGATGTTGAGCGAGCGATACGCAGTCAACAAAAACGGATTGCCCGCCGCGTTGACAATCGTCTCGTGAAATTGCTTGTCAAGCTGGTTGAACCGGTGGTAGCCATGTGACCAGGAGCCAACCTCAACGCTGGCGCTTTCGTCGAGAATTTGCTGCAACAGCCGCTCCACTGTGATCAGGTCGGGGATCAGGATGCGGCGGGCGGCCAGCCGGGCGGCGTCCACCTCGATCAGCCGGCGCACGTGCATCAAATCTGCCACCTGCGTTGTCGTCAGCAGCGGACTGACGCGATATCCCTTGAATGGCTCGAAGGTCACCAGCCGTTCCGCCGCCAGCCGCGCCAGCGCCTCACGGATTGGCGTTGGACTGACAGCAAGATCGAGCGCCAGCGCGTCGATATTGAGCCGCTCGCGCGGCGGGTAGACCTGATCCATGATGCGCGCCTTCAGGCGCTCATAGACGGCGTCGGCAAGCACGGTTTTTTGCTCAGTCATTGCACGCAAAGATGAGAACCTGTTCAATTGTAAGTGGAAAATCCTATAGGATAGGGTAACATACTATAGCATTTGTGTCAATACTCAATTTTCTCGGTTTCTCGGTTTGAGTGGGTGTATTTCATGTTGGAGGCAATAGTTTGTATCGTAGGTCATCGCCTTCGATGTGACGCAACAGCCATATCACGTAGGTCATCGCCTCTGGCGTGACATCGTGGCCGATCGGCAGCGTTCGGCTGGAAGCCGAACCTACGATGACCGCATCGATTTGTTGAACTTCATGAGACAACTTGAGTTGCCAGCCTCGATTTTGATCGAAGGCTACTCAGGCAATGCAAGAGCGGCGAACAGGCGGCTGCGCGCATTTGGCGACAGCGCCGGTTGAGGCAGGGTGCGATAGAGATAGATGGTCTTACGCAGGGTGTCGACCACGGCGCGACAGTCGGCGCACTCGGCGAGATGGCGCTCGATCTCGGCGCAGACCTCGGCGGCGGCTTCGCCATCCAGATAATCGGACAGGTCGGCAAGCAAATGTTTGCAGTTGCGGTGTGACTCGCCGTGCAATTCGTGTGCGCTCATCGTCGGTCATCCTTGCGCAGCGTGCGCCAGCTCGGTGAAATAGCCGGAAAGACGCTCGCGCAGCCAGAGCCGCGCCCGGTGCAGTCGCACTTTGACATTCGAGGGCGAAACGTTGAGCACCTGCGCCGTCTCCTCCGTCGAAAGCCCTTCCAGCTCGCGCAAGACAAACACGCCGCGCAGCGTCTCCGGCAGCTCGGCGATCGCACGCTCCAGCTCGCTGCGCGCTTCGTTGCTCTGGAAGTCGTCTTCGGGCAGGCAACACCAGTCGAACAACTGCACCGGCGTAATCTCCTCCTCGCTGTCCATAGTCGGCGGATCGATGGAGACATAGAGTGGCTGTTTCTTGCGCAGCCGCATCAACGCTGTGTTGTAGGCGATCCGGTAGAGCCAGGTGCTGAGCCGGGAGCGCCCTTCAAAACTATCAATCGTGCGAAATGCGCTGAGGAAGGTCTCCTGAACAATGTCTTCCGCCTCCTCCGGCGAGCCGACCATACGCAGCGCCAGCCGATAGACGCCAGCCGAGTGCAGGTCGATGCACTCGGCGCAGGCGGATTTGTCGCCTGCCTGGATGCGTTGAAGCAGATTCCGTTCGTACGCTTCGTCGATGGCGCCGTCTACTGCCGGCGCTGTCACATTGTCTGCGGCTGTCATGCAGACGATTATACACCATGCAAGGGGCGAGTTGCGAGTGGATTACCCAACACGCAGTAGGCCATGCAGACGATTATGAACCATGCGAGGGGCGAGTTGCGAGTGGATTACCCAACACGCAGTAGGTCATCGCCTCCGGCGTGACGAGCGCCATGTCACGCCGGAGGCGATGACCTACGACACGCGCCCCCAGCTTGAAGTACACCCTGCAACACGCAACACGAAGCACGCAACACGAAGCACGCAACTCAGTTGACCATTGCTTCCCACCGCGCCCGCGCCTGTTGCATGAAGGCGTCATCGGTGACGTTCATCAACTTGGTCATCAACATGCTTTCGGGCACAGCGCCTTCGACGTGGATCACATCATTTACCACGGTGCGCGGCACGCCGTAGACCTGATAGCGGTTCGCCAAATGCGGAAACTCGGTCGCTTCGACCATCGCCGCAGTGACGTGTTCACTCGCCATCGCCAGCCGGTGCGCCAGCAGCACCGCACGCGGGCAATATGGACAGGTCGGCGTTACAAAGACCTGGATATTGACCGGCTCCTTCAATTCAGCAAGCTGCTTCAGCGTCGCTTCGCTCAGTTCCGGGTCGCCGTTGCTGGCAAGGCGGATGTCCTCGATCAGCGTGCCGAACTCATAGCCGGACGGGATGCCGTAGAGACGGATGCCGTAATCCGCCGGTTCGTCGCCTTCGCGCACCACGGCGATTGCCGGAATCTTGTCAATGCCATAGGTCTCGGCGACTTCGCTGTCCTTGACAAAGTCGCGCACTTCGACGCTCACCTTGTCCGAAAGCGACGCCACTTCCTCAGCCAGATCGCGCGTTTCAGTGCACATCGCACATTCGAGCGCGCCGCCCTCGCCCTGCGTAAACACAACCAGCTTCACAGGCGTCGACAGATCCGCCAACACCTCACGCACCTGGTGCTTGATGTCATCGTTCAGAATTGCCATACCATTCCCTCGTTCTTTCATATCCATTTCGAGCCACCAACTGCCTCACTATCGGGTTAGATGCAGCGGCGAGGAAATGGTTACACGGGGTGGTGCGTGTTGCGTGGTGCGTGGTGCGTCGTCAGCACATTGACACGCACCACGTAACACGCAACACGCAACAACTCACGCCAACGCCTGCGCAATCACCGCAATATCCTCTGGCGTGGTGCGACAACAGCCGCCGATCAGCCGTGCGCCGGCGGTGAACCACTGGCGCGCCGGCTCGGCGAAGTCGGTGACGCCCGTGCCTTCGACCCAGCAGCGCGCGACGGCGTCCCAGCGTTCGCCGCTGTTGGGATAGCAGAGCAGCGGCTTGTCAGTCGCCGAGCGCGCAATGTGCAACAGCGACTCGATGTAACGCGGCGCTGTGCAGTTGACGCCGACCGCCACGATTTGGTCGCAGGCATCCGCCAGTTTGACCGCCTCGACAAACGGTTCGCCCGACGCCAACGTTGCGCCGTCGCGACAACTGCAGGCGAGCCACGCCGGCATCTCCTGGCATTCCTGCAACAGGCGGATCAGCGCCTCCACTTCCGCCAGACAGGGGATTGTTTCGCACGCAAACAGGTCGGCCTCGGTCTCGATCAGCGCGCTAATGCGTGGACGATGCCAGGCAACCAGCGCATCGACGCTCACGCCATAGTCGCCGCGATATTCCGAACCGTCGGCGAGATAGGCGCCGTAAGGTCCGATCGACGCTGCAATCAACGGGCGCAGATCACGCATACTTGCCTGCGTCTCGATCAGATACGCCTCAATGGCTTCGCTGGCAAGCTGGACGCTGTAACGGAAGAGCGTGCGCACCTGCGTTTCGTTCAGTCCGCGACGACGGAAGCCCTCCAGACTGGCTTGATAGCTGGCGGTGATCAACACGTCCGCGCCAGCGCGCAGATAGTCGAGATGCACGGCGCGAATCAGCTCCGGCGCGTCGATCAACAGCCGAGCCGACCACAGCGCGTCGCTCAGATCGGCGCCGCGGCGCTCCAGTTCAGTCGCCAGCGCGCCGTCGATGATGATCGCCTTGCGCCGCTTCAGGAACGGCGTCAATGGATTGAACATAGCTTCCTCCTCATTTTCCCTGCCACCAGTCAAGTCGCGAACGCGGATCGAGAAACGCACCGCGGTCACGCACCGCAACCAGCAGATCGCCCAGTGTAGCAACACCAAGCACTTCTTCTTCGCGCAACGCCGGCAACGACAAGCGGCCATTGGCGTCGCTGTTGGTGTAGAGTTCAAGCAAGTTTGGGTCAACGCAAAGATTCTCAAGATGAACGGCGTAACCGTTCGCCACGCTGTCTTCGCGCGTGTAGCCAAGTGTAATGCGCGTCGGCTCGGCGTAGAGCACCAACGCCTTGTAGCCGCCGCCGTAGATCTGCTGGCTGCGGCGTGGGATGCGCACCGTCTCGCCAGCGTACATATGCAGGGCGACCAACGTCGCCTGCGGCGCGTCCAACAAACCGCCGCGACAGCCATGCGCAGCGCAGCCCCAATCCCAGTCGTAGACGCGATAGGGTTGACCCAATTGCGGAGCGCGATTGTCGCTAAACAATCCGGCCAGTTGCGGTGGGTCGCCATCCACGGGCCCGTCTTTGTCGATCAGCGTGCGTGCGACGTCGATCGCCTCGTAGCTGCGCAGGCGCAAGTTCAGGTCGGCGTGTTGCGCGGGCGGATGGTCGAGTCCGCCGCCGGCGACAGGGATGGCGACATACTGGTTCGACGATGACGTGGGACAGGCGCCGCCTAATGTTGACGGAGCGCCTGTCTGATTCACGCTTGCGGCGACGGGTGCAGCGACAGCTCGAACAGCGGCAGGTTGAACAGCTTCCGCCGTGGGTGTGGCAGGCTCCGCCGTGTTCGTTGGCGGCGCAAATGTGGCTGTGGGCGACGTTTCGGACAGTGGCCTTGGCGCAGTAATACTCGTTGTCGTGGGGGTAGATTCAATTACGTTAAGTGGCGCAGGCGTGGCAGTCGCAACGATGATCTGCGTCACCACAACGATCTGCGTCACGACGATGCGTTGCGGCGTCGGCGTGGGAAGCGCATAGAGCGTGGCGCGCGCTGCCAGCCCAACCATGCGCGGGTCAGGCGCTGGCGGATTGCTGATGCGCCAGAGAATCGCAAGCAGAACAAGCAGAATGCTGATCAATACAATCTGCATCCCTACTGTGGTTATCCGCCGTTTCTCTAGCAATTCGCGTCTCCGCGTCGAAATCGAGGATTCAGGGATCCGCACCTCACAGCCGCGCCATGAGCGTTGTGCGTCGAAATGAGGCGGCTGCAAGCGCAAACACCACCACATCGAGCATCCACAGCGCCAACCCCAACAGCGCCACCAGCCAGTTCGACAGAATGAATGCGCCCGCCGCCTGTCCAATTACGAGCAACACCAACGGCAAGACCACCAGGCTGCCGATCTGGTACGCCTCCTGAAAGGTGTTGACGCGCGACGACGCGATCACTGTCACGCCCAATCCAAATGCAGCGGCGGCCGGCCCCACCCAAAACGCCAGCAACAGCCACAACGCATTGGGTAGGACGATCCGCTCCGCAACGTAATATGTCATGATATTGGCGACAATCGAGTAGACGATGAAGCCGCCAAGCCCGACCATAGCGCCGGGAATCCACGCGCCAAGAATTTTGGCAAAGAGTAGTTCGCGGTCGGTGGTCGGCGTGTAGGCGAGCGATTCAAGCGTCTTGCGCTCCTTCTCGCCGGCAAAGCTGTCCGCCGCCACGACCGCCGACGCCATCAACGGCAGAATTAAATACATCGGCGCAAAGAGATAGACGACGAAATAGATATAGCCAACCTGTGGATCGCTCAACCCAGCGTATTCAGCGCCAAACCCCGGAGGCAGCGGGCGCGTCAGATCGTCGAGGTTCACCGAAGCGCCATCCATCCGGGCGGCCATGCCCGAAATCAACCCAACCAACACCGGGATGCCAACCATCAGAATCAACGGCACGATGACAAGCGGCAACACAACTGCACGCGTGCGCAGCGCCACAGAAACATCCTTGCGCGCAATCGCCCAGACGGACTCCCAATTCATTGGTCAAAGCTCCTGCAGCGCAAAATAGACATCCTCCAGCGAAGGTTCTTCGGGCTGGATACGGTAAAGGTTGACGCCGCTGTTCGTCGCCGCCTCGATTATTCGCGGCACGTCGCTGCGGCCCACCCCATGCAATGTGATCAAGACGCCGCCGTTGCGCGCGGAGGTGCGGTCGGCCGCCGCTTCGGCGCGCACTATGGGCGGCGTCTGCGCAAAGAGATGTAGCGCACGCGGCAGATCGTCTGTATCGACCTCGACGCTGATCGTATGGCTGCGGTTCAGATGGCTGCCCAACAGATGAATATCGCCGATGGCAAGCATCGTGCCATGCGCTAACACGGCAATTCGGTCGCACAGTCGCTCAGCTTCAGCGAGATTGTGCGTGCACAAAAACACGGTGCGTCCCTGATGGGACAAGTGCTCGATCATCTGATGCACATCGCGGATGGCAACCGGATCGAGACCGGAGGTCGGTTCATCGAGGAAGATGATATCAGGGTCATGGATCAGCGTGCGCGCCAACGCCAGCCGCTGACGCATCCCTTTGCTGAAGCCCCCCACCTTGGAATCGGCGCGGTTGCTGAGCGCAAAGAAGTCGAGCAGATCGTCGATGCGTCGCTTTCGCACCTGCTTTGGCACATTGTAGATTTCGGCAAAATAGCGCAATGTATCGAACGCAGTCAGCCGGCTGTCGAGTGCAGGCGTCTCGGTGAGAACGCCGGTGCGAGCACGGATACGGTGACCATCCGTCGCCGGGTTCAAGCCAAAGACACGCGCCGCGCCTGCTGTCGGCGCAATCACACCGTTGAGCATACGCACGGTTGTCGTCTTGCCCGCGCCATTGTGACCGAGGAACCCAAAGACTTCCCCCACCTCAATTGTGAACGAGAGTTCGTTGACCGCAGTCGTCTCGCCAAAGACGCGCGTCAATCGCTCGGTTGTAATGGCTACACTGGAAGCTGCACCCATAAGGTCGGCTCACTATCGGCTCAATGCCTGTTCTTGCTGCGACGGGCGCGCTTCAGAAAACTCGCCCGCCAACCACTGCGCAATCGCCGGATGCTGCAAGATTCGCTGTACGGCGCTCCATCCCAGCACTGCCTGTTGCAACCTACGCTCCGCCGGGTCGGGGACAAAGCCGCAATCCAGGTAGGTCTTGATCGCCCACAGCCGGCGCGTGTCGGTGCCGAGCATGGCGCGACTGTGATCCTGGGCGATACGGTGGAGCGCGTGTGCAGTCATCGGCTTGGCAAGGCCGCGACGTTGGTGCGCCGTCGCCACCACGACCCAGTGAATCCGCCCCCACGCGCCGCGCCTGTCCCAGTCATCCTCCCACCAGGCCGTAATCGTGCCGACATCCTCGCCAGCGGCTGTCTGCACAAAGAACATCCTGTCGAGCAGCGCCTCTCGATGCGCGCCAAACGAACGATCAAAATGTTGCTTCTCGATGCGAAAGAGCGGCTCGGCGTCCAGGTGCAACGCCAGCCACACGTCGATGTCGCCCTCGCGATAGGAGCGAAACCGGTAGCCGTCCGGCAAGCGCCAGGTAGGAAGATTCTCCATCGTTGGGCGGATCATGTGCACTTCGGCGGCGACCAGTTCGTGCATTACAGCCACTTACCTCTCAGCATTCGTGTTCCATGCACTGGCGAAACATAGCGAAGAGCAAAATCGACCGCAGCGTTTCACCCCTCGCAACTCGCCTCTCGTCCCTGGCCTCATATCGATTACGCCAGCACTGCGTCGGTGAAACGCCCATCGCGCATGATTGCCACAGTGCGACCATCGGCGCAGAGGCCGTCGATGCTCATCGTCGCCGTGCCGATCATGAAATCGACGTGCGTATCGCTAAAGTTGGCGCCAAGTGCAGCCAGATCATCACGGCTCAGGTTGCCGCCGCCTTCGACGCATTCCGGGTAGGCTTCGCCAAATGCAATGTGGCAGGCGGCGTTCTCATCAAACAGAATTTCATAGAAGACGCGCCCGCTCTGAAATATCGGCGAGCCGGCGTCGACCAACGCCACTTCGCCCAACCGTCTGGCGCCGTCGATCGTAAAGAACTGGCCGAGCACGTCCTCGCCGACACGTGCTTTGAACTCGACGATTTCGCCATCCTCGAAGCGGAACCAGGCGTCGTCGACTTCGCGCTGCATGGGGAAGCTGGGTCGCGAGGTGCGCACATAGCCGTGCGTGCGCCGGTTGTGCGGCATGGTGAAGACTTCTTCCGACGGCATGTTGGGTTGAAACCAGACCCCGGCCGGCGTTTGTGCAGCGCCGCCAAGCCAGCGTGCGCCGTCCGCCAACCCGACAAAAAGATCGGTGGCGGGTTTGCCATCGGGACCAGACGTCGGGTCGACAAAGTGCAGGGTGTGCACCTGATTCTGCTGCAAGAAAGCCGCCACCCGCTTGACGCGGCGGTTGAGCTCGTCCCAAGCCGCGGCCGGGTCTGGCTGGTCGGCGCGCACCATGCGCAGGATTGCATCCCACAACGCCGCCAACGCTTCATCGGCTGGCTTGTCGGGGAAGACCCGCTGCGACCAGGCCGGGGTCGGAACGCCAGCCACGCACCACTGCATCCGGTTTGCCATCATCGCTTCAGTGTAGAATTTGATAGCGCGCGAGCGTTTGATCGTCCACGTGCGCAGAGCATTCGGCTCGACCTCTGCCAGCGCTTTGGGAAATTCGTCGCCGACCAGACTTAGCCGCGCCCAGCCGTTGTCGACCAGATGCTGGAAGCGTGCGATCTCGAATGAGGGGAATTCCATCGTATCGACAGCAGCATGGGTGAGCATGGCAGCGGTGGAGGGCTGATCGACCCACTCGACATGGACATAGCTGGCCCCGGCCTGATACGCCGATGCAATCGCCGCACGTACGAGCGCGGCGTGCCCCAACTCGGCGCGAATCAACAGCCCCTGACGCGGCTGCAGGTTGACGCCAGTGCGGATCAGCAGGTCGGCGTAGCGCGCAAGACGCATGTCGGGAGCAGGTGCACTCAT
>CALJMI010000014.1 GCA_937981885.1 uncultured Caldilinea sp. | reverse complement strand
GGTCGGTGCCGCCGCTGGCGTTTTCATAGAGCACACGGCCGAATTCACTCACGACGACCACCACAAAACGGCCGCGCCAGGCTGGATCGGCGTTCATGTCATCGCAAAACGCCTTGATGTTGTTAGCAAGGTTGGTGATCAGGCGACAATAGCGAGAGTTGCCGTTCCAGTCGACGACGCCCTGATTGTCGTGCGTGTCGTAGCCCCCGCCCACATCGATGGTGGCGACGCGCAGCGGATTGGCGAGCGAGCTTTTCGCCAGTTGCGCGACGGTTTTCAAGGAATGGCCGAAGTGACCATAATCCGCCACGTGCGATCCATCGGTCAGGTACGCCGCCGACGGCGCATAGTTCGTCTCCAGCACGTTGCGCAGCATGTCGTAATTTTGCAGGGCGGAGCGCCCAACCTGTTCGATGAAATCGCCCCCGCGCTGATACATCTGCTCCAGCAGCGCCCGCTGCGCCGCTTCCAGCGCCGAGGCGTTCTCGTGCGAGGTCCATTGACGCGTCTTCCACTGCGGGCCAAAGTTTTCCGGGTCGGGCACCGCGACGGCGCTGCGCCCCGTCAGCGAAAGCAGCGAGGGCGGAATGCCCCACTGCGGGGCCACCGCCAGCGCGTCGTTGGGTTCGCCCGCGGCGTCGAGATAGCGCGCCAGCCAGCCGCCCTGGTTGTTTTTGCCCCCCAAATCGACGTAGAGCTCGGTGTCGAAGTGGGAGCCGGTCACGTCGGGCGAGCCACAGGCATCGACGATTGCCAGGTCTCTGCGCTGAAAGAGTGTATGAAACCCACCCGTGTCCGAGCTATGAGAGTTGGGAACGTTGACGCCCGCCACACCACGCGCGGCATCAGGATGCAGCGCAAAGCGCCCATCTAGATCGATTGCTTTACGCGTAGCGGTCGAATCTGGCGAGGGTACGTTGAGGGTGGGGCGCAGCTTGTTGTAATACAGGCTCCGATCGTTTGCGCTGGTGTTGAAAGGCACGAGCAGATTCAGCCCATCCAATCCGCCGCGCACGAAGATCAGCACCAACAGATCGCGTTGATTGGGCGGCTGTTGGGGCGAAAACGCAGCGCCCGTCGCAGCAGAGACTGCCAACCGGTGCGGTGCATGGCTGTCGAAGAGCAGGTTGGTGATGCCAAAGCCGCGCATCGCCGCCGCCGCTGCGAAACCAGAGCACCCTTGTAGAAAAGTTCGGCGTGAAACTGGACGAGTCATGTTGCCCGATTATAGACGCCTGCTCCACGTGACGTCAACCAACAATTTTTCGACGGAGCGCCTTTGTGCAGGTGACGAATGTGCTACGAATAGAAAAGTATCAGGCTGTGAAGAATGCAGAAGGTCTCTACAACAATTGTACAGTTCCTCACGACGTTTCGGCTGCAACACTCGTACCATATAGCTGTTTCTTCCTCCTCCTTTGTGTACAGAGTGCGGTGTGCTTGCACACCGCACTCTGTCATTTTCCGATCAACATGAGGCAACTCACCCTTCACCGAAAAGCACACTTGCGTCAAAACCTGGCGCGGCTATAATGATTGCAACTTGCAGGCAATCAACCAATCGACCCTCATCACCAGCATCAAATATGAGCCAACGACAAGCAGCTATCGATTTCTATCATGAACTCTGCACAACCGGAACGCTGGCGCAGGACGCCTGGGGTGTCCTCTTGCCTGGGCTGTCGGCGCGTGGCCTCGTCTTCGGCGACAGACCGCTGACAACGGTGCTGCGCCCGCTGTTGCACACCGGCATGGACTGGCATTATCTGCGCTGGCGCAGCACGGTGATCCTGGGCGTCTTTCGCAAGATGGCGGAGGCGCTGCGCGACGACCCGGCGCTGCGCACGCAAGTGTATCTCACGCCCGAAGAGGAGGAGTTGATCCGGATTCCGGCCGGCTTCGACACAATCCTGCCCACGGCGCGGCTGGACAGTTTCTTTACTGTGCACGCCGACGGCGCCTACCAACTGAACTACGTCGAGCTGAACGGCGAAAGTCCGGCCAGCATGGCGTACAGCGATGTGCTCTCCGAGCTCTTTTTGGAGACGCCGCTGATGCAGGCATTCGGCGGGCGCTATTACGTCGAACCGGTGGCAGTCGGGCGACGCAACGCCGTGGACGCGCTGTTGCGCATCTACTACGAGTGGCGGGGCAACCGCAGCAAGTTGCCCGACATCGTGATCGTCGATTGGGAGGGCGTGCCGACGACGACGGAGTTTCACCTCTTTGTACGCTACTTTGCACGTTACGGCGTCACCGTCACGATCTGCGATCCCGGCGCGATGGAGTTCCGCAACAACACGCTCTACGCCGACGGCCGTCCGGTGGATTTCGTCTACAAGCGCGTGCTGACAACCGAACTCTTGCAGCGTTACAAGCTCGACCATCCGATCATCGACGCACTGCGTGCGGGCGTGATCTGCATGGCGAACCCCTTTGCGTGCAAGCTGGTGCACAAGAAGGCGAGCTTTGCCGTCGCCTCTGATGAACGCAATGCGTGGATGTTTTCACCCTCTGAACATGAGGCGATCCGCCAGCATATTCCCTGGACGCGCATCGTGGAGGAGCGTCACACCGTTGCGCCCGACGGTGAGCCGATCGACCTGCTGCCGTGGGCAAGCGATCACAAGGATGATCTGGTGCTCAAGCCTAACGACGAATATGGTGGCAAGGGCGTGCTGATCGGTTGGGAGTGTGAACAGGCGGAGTGGGATGCTGCGTTGCAAGCTGCGCTCGACGATCCCGCCATCGTGCAAGCGCGGGCGATGATTGCCTACGAGGATTTCCCATCGCTCACGCCGGGGGGCGCCATTGACATCAGCCGTCGCTTAGTCGACTCCGACCCGTTCATCTTCAACGGCGACACAGTTGACGGCTGCCTGGTGCGTCTGAGCAAAGTGACCCTGCTCAACGTCACCGCTGGCGGCGGTTCGGTCGTGCCAGCGTTTATTGTGGATAAGAGAGATTGAGGGATAAGAAGAGATTAGGAGAGTGGAGAGTGGAGAGTAGAGAGAGCGAATGTTCGTTCATTGGCACAAGCCAATCTCCAATCTCCCAATCTCTAATCTCTAGTCTCCCATTCTCCTCAATCTCTATCCTGGAGCCAACCTAATTATGTACTATCCTTCCTTCAACATTGGCATCGAAGAAGAGTACCAGTTGATCGACCCGGAATCGCGTGAATTGCTCGGCTATGTGACGCAGTCGATGGCGCGCGACAGGATGGTGGTCAACGAACGCGCACCGAATGCGGACCTGGCTTCCCTCATCCGTGAAGGGGCGGTTTCCGCCGGAACGCCGGTCTGCGAAGACATCAACGAAGCGCGCGATAAACTGCTACGCGTGCGAGAACAGATGTTGGAGCTGGGCGTTGCTGGCGGCTTCAAAGTTGCCGGCGCCGGCACGCATCCCTTCAGCCACTGGGAAGGTCGCGAGGATATGCTGGCGCAGTATCGACAGATGGCGGAAGACGCTCAGATGATCGCGCGTCGCGTCCTGGCGTTTGGTCTGCGCATCCACATCGGCGTCGAGGACCGCGATCTCGCTATCGATGTGATGAACACGATTCGCTACCTGTTGCCGCATATTCTTTGCCTGAGCACAAGCAGCCCTTTCTGGTTTGGGCGCAACACTGGCCTGAAGAGCTATCGCTCCGTGTTGGTCGATTCGCTGCCGCGCACCGGCATTCCGGGTGCGTTTGCCAGCTATCACGACTATCGCAGCTATGTGGACACCTTGCTGCGCACCAACAGCATCCCCGACCCGCGACGCATCATGTACGATGTGATGCCGCACTATCGCTTTCCGACGCTGGTGATCCGCATTTGTGACATGCTGCCTTCGGTGCGCGATGTGTTAGCTGTCACTGCGTTAGTCCAGGCTACGATTGCGTGGATGGTCGATTTGCGCCAGCGCAATATGTCGTTTCGCCTCTATGACCGCACTTTGATCGCCGAGAACAAGTGGCGCGCCGTGCGCTATGGTCTCAGTGGCAATCTCGTCGATTTCGGCATCGAAGAGCAACTGCCGGCGCGTGAGCTGATCACACAGTTGCTTGAGCGCGTCGAGCCGTTGTCGCGTCGCCTCAGCTCCTGGCACGAACTCAAACATTGCTACACCATCCTGGAGCGCGGCAGTTCCGCCGACCAGCAGCTTGCGGTGTGGCGCAACAGCGGTGAAGATTTGCGGGCTGTGGTCGATTTTGTGATCGCAGAAACGGAGAAACTGGCATGATCAAGCCATCCCTTACCATTGGCATCGAAGAGGAGTATCAGATTGTCGATCCGGAGACGCGCGAACTGCGCTCGTTTATTACGCAGTTTCTCGATGGCGAACGTGTAGTCATGGTCGAGCGCGAGATCAAACCGGAGTTGCACCAGGCGATGGTCGAGCTGGGCACGCCGGTCTGCTACACCCTGGAGCAGACGCGCGAGGAGCTGGCTAAGCAGCGGCGCTTTATCATCGATCTGGCGGCGCAGAAAGATCTGGCAGTCGTGGCGGCGGCGACGCATCCCTTCAGCCGTTGGTTCAGCCAGGCAGTCACGCCGCTGCCGCGCTACAAAGGTGTGTTAGAGGAGATGCAGCTTCTGGCGCAGCGCCTGCTGATTTTCGGGATGCACGTGCACATCGGCATCGAGGACCGCGCGTTTGCGATCGATGCCATGAATGTTGTGCGCTATATGCTGCCGCATGTGCTGGCGTTGAGTACGAGCAGTCCATTTTGGTCGGGGCGCAAAACTGGATTGAAGAGCTACCGCTCGGCGGTCTTTGCCGATTTCCCGCGTTCGGGCACAGCAGAAATCTGCCGCACCGTGGCGGATTGGGACAACCTGCTCGGTGCGCTGACTCGCTCCGGATGCATTCCCGACGCCAGTAAAATCTGGTGGGACTGCCGACCGCATCACAAATATCCGACGCTGGAGTTTCGTATCTGTGACATCTGCACGCGCGTCGATGAGGCGATTGCCATTGCTGGCGTCTTCCAGGCGCTGGTGTTGTGGCTGTGGAAGCTGCGCCAGCGCAATATCACCTTCCGCGTCTACCGCACCGAGCTGATCGACGAGAACCGCTGGCGCGCCGCCCGCTATGGCATCGATGGCAAAATGATCGACTTCGGCAAGACCGAGGAACTGCCCACACGTGCGCTTGTGCGCGAGTTGCTCGAACTGCTCAGTGAAGAGATCGACGAATTGGACATTCAACCATATATCAAGCCGATCGAAGACATTCTGGCGCACGGCTCTAGCGCCGATCGCCAACTGCGTGCCTACGAGGCCAGCGATGGCGACATCAAGGCTGTCGTCGACCATCTGATCGCCGAAACGAAAGAAGGATTGTAGAGAGCGATCTGAACTCATGCTGCAATCAATATGATCGCCATTAGCGCCGCAGCCACACCGATCGCCTGCGGCCGGTTGAGCCGCTGGCCGAGAACCCCCCACGCCAACAACACAGTGACGCCTGGATAAAGCGACGCCAGAATCGCAGCGACGTCGAGCCGACCCACTGCCGCAGCCAGCGCAAAGAAGAGGTTGCCCCCCGCGTCGAGCAGCCCCGTCAGGGAGTTGATCGGCAGCACCGACCGCGGCGGCAGCAAAGGCCTGCGCATCACAACGATTGCAGCCAGCAGCAGCAGGCCGCCGAGCGAACGCGCTGCGGTCAGACTCCAGAAGACGTTGCTCTCACTTGTCGCCGCATCGATGAACACAAAGTAGAAGCCAAAACTCACCCCTGCGATCAACGTGTAGAGCAGATCGCGTCGGGTAAGCGTCTCGCCTGCGCCGCCAGCCAGCAACCAGACCGCTGCCAGCGCCACCAGAAAGCCAACAAGATGCAGTGGTTCAGGCAGCCCATCGGTGATCAGGCTGAACACAATCGGCATCCCGCCAGAGATCACGGCGGTGAGCGGCGCCACGATGCCCATGTGGCCTGTTGAAAGCGCCTGATAAAGCACCAGCAGTCCTACCGCGCCAAGGAGACCACCCGCACCCGCCCACAGCAAGTGCATCAGGCCGGGCATTGCTTCGCGGAAGGCCAGCGCCAGCGCCGCCAATAGCACCGCACCGACAAACTCTGCCACGAAGACGACCGTATACGGGTCGGCGCGCCGCGTCGACAACCCGCCGCAAAAATCGCCGCCGCCCCAGCTCAGGGCGGAGAGAAGACCGAAGAAGATGGATGATAATTCGAACATAAAGATTGGGAGATTGGGAGA
>CALJMI010000013.1 GCA_937981885.1 uncultured Caldilinea sp. | reverse complement strand
GTGTGTGCAGATCGTTTGCGCGCACCACGTAGCCATATTCAATACCAAGTCGTTTCGGCGCCGCAGTAGGCAACGGAACGACTTTCACCGTTCCATCCGCTTTGCGCTGCCAGATCAACACTTCGATTGCCGCCAGTCGTTCACGCACTTCCTCGACCGAAATATCATGCTGAAAGACGGGCAAGATGAGCAATTGGGTAGCGTTCACCCGGTGCACCGAATTTACAGGCATCGACAACGGCTCTCCGTCCACAGTCTGCACCGCCAGCGCAATCGGCTGGATCGGCAGACGAAACTCGCCGCTCAATTTGCGTTCTGCGTGGACATCCATTGCGCTCAGATACTCTTTCAACGCTTCGGCAAAGTGGATGAGCCGCCCGGGTCGGCTGGCAACGCGGAAGCGCTTGCGCAGCGCCTGTCGCTCTTGCTCTGTGAAGAGGTGACTTCTGTGAAGTTGTCTGACATGATTGGCGACATGGCGAAGCGACGGCGCCGGTTCACAACAGGCATCCATTGCATCGCGCACCAGCGCCACCAGCGGCGCATCGGCTGGTTTCTCCAGACGACAACTGCGCGCCACCAGCGTCGCGGGCCAGCGTGGTCGTTGCTCCAGGTCTGCCAGCCGCAGCACAAAGAGGTCCTCTGCCTCGGCTTGAACGATGCCCAGCACAGCCAGTTCAGCCAGTCCCTTGTCCGTCTTATTGCGCAGGTAGAGCGCGTCGCCAAGATGGGCAAAGTGATTGTCGACAAAACGGTGAATCTCGTAGCGACTGCGGCGCACCTCCTCCGGCGCCGTCACCGATTCGCAGAGGCGGCCGGCCATTGTTGGCGCCAGCAGTCCCAGCAGCGCCATACGCGACCCCAAATCGACGCCGCCTAGCCAGGCGGGCCATCGCCACGCCAGATAGGGACGCGGGCGGTGGATGGCCGCCGCCGCCAGCGACCATTCCTTCCAGGTGTATATCAGACCTTGCGTCAATTGGCGGCGCACCTGTTGCGACTGGCGCGGATACAAATGCTGGCGCTGCGCCGGGTGCAGCAGCCCTTTATCAAGCAACATGCTGCGACGCTTCCAGAAGGTCTGGCGCGCAAATAGCTTGCGCAGTTGGCGCGCAGGATCATCTTCCTGATGCCAGGTCTCTTCAGCTTCATCGAAGATCACTTCACCGTCGTAGCTGTGCATCAACAGCACTTCCAATGTGTCTAGCGTCGCCGGCGAATCGACATACGCCAGCCATTGTACGGGAATTGGGTAGGGCGTCTTGTTCGAGAGGGCGCCGGGCAACGACGCGTTCATTGTCATCTCCTGCTGTTTGGTGGTATGCTAGTGATTGGTAACCGGGCTTGGCGAGCACCGACCCCGGCGAGATGGCGTAGGCTCACCGCAATGCGCCAGGGAGGACGGGCGAATGCATTCCGTGTATTCACTCGTCTTCTTCCACTTTGCTCAAACGGGAGAGCGGAGTCCGTGGTGAGCAGGACTTCGCTCTCCACAGCTTGTTGACGCCCTGTCACTTTTGTCGCTCGATAATGCGGCGCACCTGGCCCATGCCGGTCGCCGTCTTTACGCCAACGCCGCTGTAGAGCGCAAAGTCCGCCAGCAGATTCAGACACGCCAGCCAGTAGCGATCGCCGCCGAGGGCGCGATAGACGACCCTGCCCACGCCGCCGATCAACACGCTGTTTTGTTTGTGGCGCACCGCCGCCGAGCGCAGGTTGTATTGGCTGACGGCGACGGCGTCCTCGGCGAAGGCGCGCACGTCATCGGGCAGTTGCACCGGGCTGACGGCGTTCCAGCGGTCGAGCAGGCTGCCAAAGACCAGGCCGGGCAGCGGCAACGGCATGTGCATCTCGCGTGACTTGAACGCCGTCGGCGCGGCGAACTCCAGCGTGATCGCCGGGCTGGGCGTCTCCCCGGCTGCCAGATAGCGCGCCGCCAGTTCCTCGCAGGTTGTGCTTCCGCTCCAACCGTTGCGCCGCGCGTCGCAGATCACTGCTGATACAGTGAAAGGGTGGTTGTGCAGATTCCACTGCGTCGGCGCTGATTCGGTCAGGCGCGCCTCAAGCTGGCTGCTCAACACAGCATCCAGACTGGTGATGCGCACGCTCACCGTTTCGCCAGCGCGTATGCTCAAGCCATCCGCCGTTGGCGTCACTCCCAACAGCGAGGAGCAGGTGAACGGTTTGGCGCCCTCGAAATCATGCAGCGTCGCCGCCAACGGCGCGTCGAAGCTAGCAACCCATTCCAGGAAGACGCTGTGGTGGGCGCGCCCCAGGTGCGGCGGCAGAACGCCAGCGCGCTGCGAAGTGAGTTCAAGAATGATGGAGAGCAACATGATTCGATTGACTCCGTTTGGCAGATTGCCTTCCTGGAAGCTCCGAGCTTCCGGAAAGGTGGGTGAACTGCGTAGTCTCCATCCAATTCAGGTCAGCTCAATTGCAATCGGCGGCAGCGTTCCAATCGGCTTGTGCGTGATCTCGTCATAGACGGCTGGCACGTGTTCCACTGCCACACCATGCTTTACACATGCCAGCAAAAGGCCGACCGTCATCGGTTTTGTGCCGCCCGTGATATCCGCCATCACACGCGACAATGGAATTTGGTGCAGCGACGCCTCGCGCTCGAAGATGTGGTTAGCGGTGTCATAACATGCTCGCGTGTTGTACAGGTCGCTGATCGGCTTCACCGCGAATTGAATCTCCTTCACCTGACTGATAACATTCGCAGCAGCCGTCTGCATCTCGGGGGTCACCACCAGCCAGCAATACTTCAGCATCGGACGGTGGTATCCAAGCGCTTCACGCAGCGCCGCTTCGTTTGTGTACAGAAAGACCAACCCCTCCGATTGCATCGGGTGCTCCCGATCGGCTGGCGTGCCTAGCGCAGTGCCCTTGCGGCGGCGGCGTCGCCGGGCAAGTTCGTACAGGTAGACAAATATCCCGGTGCAGGCAGCCAGCACCGCCCAGACCAGAAAGCCGAACCCAACGCCGCCCCAGGTTGTCAAGGCTTCGGTCAGCATGTTGACCAGCAGCGCCACCAGGATGGCGGTCAACACCGGGCCGAACCAACTGACCTCGACGAGCGCGCGCAGGAACGGCTCTTTCACCCACTCATCCCACCACTGCTTCATGCCAGACTCCTTTGTATGCTATACTGGAATCCACTAGTTCACGGTTTTGTCTCACGCGAAGGCGCGAAGACGCGAAGTTGAAGACGGTTTCCTTTGCCATGCCATCACCTTTCCCTGGAATGGACCCCTATCTCGAAGGTGCGCTCTGGCCCGATGTGCACAGCGCTCTGGCAGCCAAGGTGCGGCAACTGTTGGCGCCACAGGTGCGACCGCGCTATGTCGTGCGTCTGGCAGTCTATCTGGTCGAAGACACGGCGCCCGAAAGCGAGATTGGCATCCTCTATCCTGATGTCGAAGTGCTGCGTCCGTCCACCGTGTCGGAAGCAGCAACACCGTACACCGTCGCCGCCTCGCCCTTCACACCGTCGATGCGGGCGCCGGCGTTGGCGCCGATCACCGTGCGCGTGCCGGAAGTCGAGATTCGCGACGCCAGCGACCATCGGCTGGTGACCGCTATCGAAATTCTGTCGCCGGTCAACAAACGTGAGCCTGGGCTGTCGCTTTACCGACGCAAACGGCAACAGGTGCAGCGCGCCGGCGTTCACCTGATCGAGATCGACCTGATTCGCCGTGGACAACGCCCACAACATCATCCTACGCTGCCTCCTTCCCCGTATCTTGTCACGCTGCTGCGCGGTCATGCAGCACACTTCGAGGCCTGGCCTGTGCAACTCGACCAGCCGCTGCCCACGATCCCTGTGCCGTTGTTGCCACCTGATGCAGACGTCGTACTGCCGTTGCAGGCAGCGCTGACCGCCGTGTACGATGAAGCGGGCTATGATCTCTCCATCGACTACAACCGGGCACCGCCGCCGCCACCGCTGCCAACGAACATCTGAGCACAAATCCGGGGACGCTGCTCCTCTCAACTCACCCTTTGTTGCACTTCCTTCGATGTCAGCAAGGCAAAATCCATCAACCTTGCGTTTGCGGTCGATTGGTAAGTTGTCGAAAATCCGTTTATACTGGCAACCATGAACGATGGCGAGAACCTGCGTCAGACTATCCAACGTCTTTTGATCGATCTGCTTCGCAACGACGCTACGCTGCGCGCCGAAGTGCAGCGCGCCCTTTCCGCACGCCTGTTGGCAACTGCCGAAGCCGGCGTCACCTATGCACCTGCTGCGCCCACTGAACTGAGCGACTATCTCGATTTCAGCGATCCGGCTGCCATCCGGCTGCGCGGCCACCGCATCTGGATCGAAGATATACTTTACGAACATGTCTATCGCGCCTTGAGCGCCGACGAACTGGCAGCGCGCTTTCCCACCCTCACGCCTGCAGAACTCCACGCCGTGCTGTTCTATTATTATCACCATCAGGCCGCGCTGGATCGCCATCTGGCGGAGTGGCTTGACCACAGTCAACGCGCCTGGGCTGCACAGCAACGCACGAATGCACCGGTGTTGAAGAAGTTGCGGCGGATGCGAGCTGAACGTGATACGTCTGCCTATCAAACGACAGCCTCCCCGCTAGAATGAGACGAATCCAGTATCTGCTCGATGAGCATGTTGACAAACGGCTGCGCAGAGCCTTGCAACAACTGGCGCCAGCGCTTGCAGTGCGTTGCGTCGGCGACCCAGACGCACCAGCCTTGAGCACACCCGATCCGGATATCCTGGCATGGTGCGAGCGCTATGACTTTCTTCTTATCACCAACAACCGACGTTCCATGCCAAGTCACCTGGCCGATCATCTCGCAGCACAACGCCACATCCCTGGCATTCTCGTGCTCAACATCCATGACGCCATCGGCGTTACGGCGAGCGAGTTGATCCTGATCTGGGAAACCTGTACGGTCGACGAGTTCGAAGATCACATTTGGTTTCTGCCGGTGAGTGGACAGCGGTGAAAAGCGACAAAATTGTATGCAACCTTTTTATCCGGTTTCGGATTTCTCTGCGCTCCTCTGCGGTATCGCCGAATGTACATTCAAACCAGAATGACATCTGTCTTTTGTCGATATCCTTGACATCGTTGTCGCGCACCATCGTCTGGTAGTCGCCAAAGTCAAACCCATCTTCGGCAGAGAACACCAGAGGATGTTCGCCATCTGGGCTGTTGAGGCTCTGACGCAAGAGCAATAGCGCACGCAGCAGTGCGCTCTTGCCGCTGGAGTTGCGCCCGAAGATCAATGTGATCGGGCGCAACTCGATCCAGCGTGTGTCCTCGAAGCCCATGAAATTCTGGAGACGAAACGCAGTGACGGTCATAACGCAGGCCTCTTCATCGTCAGTTGAATGCGTCCGCGTTCGTTGATGCGGCGCACCCACAATTGCACTTCGGCGCCTTTGGGGAAGCGCTCCTCCATGTCAGCGCGGTCGCGCACGCGCGGCACGATCTCATCTTTCTGCAAGGTGGCCTCATCGACGCCCAGGTCGATGACCACGCGTTCCGGTTCGACGCGTACGACAACCCCACGCACGTACATGCCGCGCTGCGCTTCTTCCTTGCTGCTCAGTTTGACCGGCGTCGGCGCTTCCTGCGTCTGCGCCGCAGACGGGACTGCTGGTTCGCCTCCCGCCAACTTCTGCATGACGGCGCTCACCGTGGCGGCTATGCTGGCCTCATTTGGCGTATCGGTTTTGGCAACAGGGCGGGGCGGGCGCCGCTGTGGCTCGCTAGACGGGCGCGGCGACGGGGCGGTTGCTTCGGGCGCAGGCGTTGGCAGCACCTTGCGATCTTTGTATTCATTGACCTTTTCGGTTCGTCCGAGGCGGTCGTTGTACACCTGATGCTCGATCTCCATGTAGCGCGTCTGCGCCGCTGATGGGCCAGGCCATTTCAGCAGTTCCAACAGCGCCTTGATGCGCGGCTGTTGCGCCAGCGCTGCATCGACGGGCAATCCGGCGACGAGGGCGACGTGACGCTCGAATGCCGAAATGAGTTCGGCGTTTGACTCGTCTGCGCGCAGGGCGCGTTCCCCGCTCGCCCAGGCAAAGGTTTTGCTGGAATCGGCGTGCGGCGCACCGTCTGCGTCAGTGACGAACAATGTCTGGTAGCGGTCGGCGCGATCTTCCAGGCGCAGCGTCGTCTCCAGCTTTACAGACCCCAGCCCATATGGTTTGCCCATCCCCAACTTGTGGCGATAGCCGCCTGGGTTTGGTCCCGGCAGCGTCAACGCCCACAACAGCGCGCCCAACTCCTCATGCGTCAGGTTCTCGAAACGAATGGTGAAATGGAACCGGACGCCGGGTTTGACGGGACACATCTGCGTGTACTGGCTGTCGCGCAGCACGAACCCTGATTTCCTGGGGTGCGGCTGCGTGCGCTGTTCCTCTGGCTCTCGCACGGCATCGAGCGTGACGCCGCCACCCTTGTGCCAGTAAAGCTTATACCCGCGCAGCGTCGTCTCGTTCTGAATATCGGACGCATAGTCGGCAAGATGTTTCCGATACTGCGGTCTGCCATCGCGCGTCCGGCGATATTCTTCCGGATCAGGATATTGCTGCACCAGATAGTGCTGGAAGGCAGTAGGCTTGGGGGTGGCAAGGATACGTGGCGTGATCGGGGATGGCGTCCACAGGCAATCTGCAGCGTCGGCGTCGTCGATGCAGGCGTCGCTGAAGAAGACGCGGCCGGCGTATGCCTGTTCCTTGCCCTGCCCGTGCGCTTTGGTAAAGCCGAAAATGGCTTCCGCCAGATCGACCACGCGCTCGTTGCGGAGATTCTCCGGCGTCAGGTCATAGGGCGACCTGGGGTAAGGCAGACGCATCATCATCGTATGACCAAAGAAGACGAGAGTGCCTTTCTCATCCAGCAGATAGAAGACCGGCTGACGATGTTTGGGTAGACCATCGCTGGCTGCCACTTTTTCCAGCTCAGGGTGGCGAGTGAGCACGCCTTGTTCACCCAGTAAGCTCTCCTGCTCCTGGCTCACCTGATCCAGATAATCTATGACCATATCCTGATCGACCATGATGTCAGCGGCGTTGCGGTCGACTGGAAAGACAACCGCCTCGAAGCGTTTGGAACTCATGTGCCCTGAGGTCGCCAACGCTCCTTCGATCAGCCCCTGACCAGGGCGGGCGTCAGCACGCAGCACTTTGCTGTAACGGATGCGAATCAATCCGCCGCGCACCATCTGATATTCCCAAGGACCGGGCTGGATGTAGATGCGATACGCATTTTTGCAGCCTTCCAACTTCTCCAGAGCACCGAGCTTTTTGCGCAGCGACTCATGGATGCGCGCATAGGTTGTTCCGCCGATGCGCTGCGCTGGTCGAATCCACCACTGGTTATTGCAATGATAGATATAACCGGCCTGGACGCGTGGCGTGTAACTCTGATAGCGCCCCTTGTCATCATAGCCTTCGTCGTCCAGTTGCATGATGCGATCGCGGTAGCGGTCGCCGTGAGCGGTGGTGTCGCCCAGGGAGCGGTAGACCAGCTTGTTGTGCGTCACGCGCTCGAACTTGCCATAGCCAACAATCTCCACAAGTGTGCGCACCATGCCGCGCAGTGTGCTGCCTGGAATGCGCGGTGCGCCGCCAGACTCGATGGAGAAGAAAGCTGGCTTGTTCTTGACGCGTTGTGTGTAGGGAACATCCTTCTCTTTTGGATCGTCCAATCGTGCATATTCCTCTGGCGTCAGTCCTCCGCGCACAAAGAGAGGCGTCTCTGTTGTCAATGTGCACTCAATGACGCCATGCAGGCGATCGGCGTGATAGGCGTCCTGGTCAGGTAGTGCGCTCGTCGTCACACTCACCATGCTCTCGTTGAGTGGAACAAAGTTGTAGGGCGCCAGCGCAGTGTCTTGTGGTTGCTGAGGATTGATCTGCTTAGGCAGCATCATCGTTCTCCTTTGCTCCAGGGGATTGTTCCCGATCATAGAACGCCAGACTGACGAGACGGCTGGCGGCAAGATAGGCGGCGCCGTCTTCTGTATCATATTGCACATAATGGCGCACCTGCACCGCCAGACGCGCCTTTGCAGGGGGCGTCTGTGCTGGCAGCGGCGGCGCATGGCGCAGCCCCTCGGCGCCTTCACTCAACAATAGCAATCCTCTCTGCGCTTTCGTCATGGCGTCGCTGACATCGGTTCCCCACAACAGGTAGCTGTGCGCAATGAAATCGTCTTCATCCGTATCTGTCAACAGGCGACCGCGCCAGCCGTTATCGGTGCTCCAGAGATGCAGTTCACCAGGGATGCCGAACAGCCGCACCTGCTGCAATGTTTCGGCGCGCAATGGCGGTGAATCATCTGGAAAGTAGCTACTGGAAAGCGCCCACCCGTCAAACATCCGGCGTCCCCAAACGACGCCGTCGTCGGCGTGCGCCAACAGCCAGTCGAGCGCGTGTTGACGGGCAAATCTGAACAGCCAGGCTGACAGATCACCGTTGAAATCCACCGGCGGCGCAACCGCCTCGATCATCTCCTGCAGTTGCCGTGTCTTCATGCCCGCACCTCTTGTAGAAAGAGCTTCACCATCCGTTCCAGTTGCGCTGCGTCGCCTTCCACAGCCACGCGGTCGTCAGCGCGTGTCAGCGTCCAGGAGGGGCCGTCGTCGCTATCTGGTTTGTGGAAGGTCAACCTGGCGCATTTGCCTTTCAGTCGCCCGCGCCCCACGCTGGCTTCACCGCCTAACGGCAAGTCGCCAGCCCATAAATCCTTGAGGAGGAGAAGGACCAAGCCAGCATCCGCCTCAAGACGGCGCTGCGACTGGTTAGCGTCGCTGCCATGCCATGCCTGCACGGTGATCTCCAGTTTGACCTCGGTCTGTGGTGCAGCAAAAACCGGCTGCTCCGCAAAGAGCGCCCCCGGCAGTGTGCCGCCGGTGAAGCGGTCGATCTGAACCCGCTGCACGATCAGCGGCTCGGCTGGCGCCTCGATGACGCTTTCCGCAACCCACAGACGGCTGGCGCGCGGCTTGACGTTGGCATTCGTGATCTGGGGACCAAACAGATCAGCGATATACGCGCCTGCCTTGCCTTGCACACCGACGGTCTGCGCAATGCGGAGTGCACGGCTACGCAGCGCACCTGCCCATGATGCGCCGCTCAGAATCGGTTCAGGCTTGCCATTGCGCAGCGAGGTCAAATGCACCATATCCGGTTGCCCCGCCTCATCTCCGCCCGAGCGGATCAGCAGCGAGCTTTCCAGGCCGAAGGTTGCGGTCAGGGTGAAGCAGGCGCGCTTGTCCGGTTCAGCCTGGTCGGCGACGCCCAGCAACTGCGCAATCGACGGCCCCGCTCCCTGCGCGGTCGGCGCGCCGTGGCCGTCGTGGCTTAGCCAGGCCAGCAGACCAGAGGGCTGGCGCAGGTCGTAACGCCGAACCTGCCAGGTGTGGACGCGGCACCTGCCCAAACCACGCCGTTTGCGGGCGCCCATGGCGATCTCGCCGCGCTCGAAGCCCTGCAGCGCCAGCGCAAACGCCGTCACCATGCGCATTGCCTGGTCGGCTTCTCCGCTTCCGGTGGAATCTGACGCCCGCACCAGCAGTTCCAGACGCAGATCGAAGATCGTGCCCGCCGGCAGCAGCTCGATGTTGAACTTCTTCTTGTCGTCCGCCGTGCGCGTCACCGGGTTGATCGCTACGCCATCGCGCAGCTCGACTGCCGGGAAGCGGCTGCGCGCGTCCGCCGTCAGCAGTGAACTCTGCGCGCCGTCGTCATCGTGTTGATAACCGAACAGGAGCGCCAGGTCGTCATCACGATGCTTGCGGCGTGGCTCCTCAACGCCATACCCCGCCAGGCGCGTGCGCAGATAGCTGCGCAGCGCGCCGGCAATTGAAGCGCCCGGCAGCAGCGCATCTCCGTATAGTGGGTCGCGCGCCAGCGCCAGATCGACAAAGCCCAACGCATCGTCGCCGCCAAAGTGCGCCGGCGTCTCCAACACCAGCTCGCCGGTGACGACGATCCGCTCGACGATGCGCCGGTTGCCCGCCATCAGTTGCTTCAGTTGTTCATCACCCATTTTTCCCCTCCCCGGTGTCTTTCGCCGCCAACAGCAACACGCCATCGATCAGGCGCAGCGCATACTCAACCTGTAGCTCGCCAGTAAAAGTTGCGGTCTGCCCACCGACGGTGACCTGCATATCGCTGGCATCCTGTGGACCTGTGGCTTCCTTCAGCCTGTCAACGATGCTCGACGGCTTGTTTGCCAGGTCGTTCAGCCAGTTGAGCAGAGGGACGCCACCGACGCGCGCCTTCAGCAGCTGATCGCGCGCCGGTTTCTTGAGATCGTTCAGGAACGTCTTCAGCAAAGGAATGTCGGTCGGTGTAGTCTCTGTCGCATGACTTGCCGCCTGGGCGCGCTGCACGATCACGCGCAGCCGCGACAGTTGCGCCTTGCGGATGCCGTTGTGCGTGATCGCATTGGCGTTGATCGCAGCGAGCAGTCTGTCATCCAGCCGGTTGCGCAGAATCCGTGTGGCGAGTTGCTGCGCAGCAGTCGCTTGTTCGCCCGTCAACGGAACATCCCCATGCGCTGCCGACTGGCGTTCGGCGTCAGCTCGCTCAAGCTGGTCGCCCGCCTGCCAGTTGACCGCAATGCGTCCAAAGCCCTCGGCGCGTCTTTCGCCGATTCCCTGCTCGACCAGGCGCTCCAGCCGGCGCTCCAGCGTCTCATCATAATCAAACACGAAGACGCTGCCCGCGCCGATCGCAGTCGCCTGCGGCAGCGGCAGATTCCAGCGCCGGTTGAAGCCGCCGACCACCTCGGTGCGCACGAAGGCGTCGGTCGGTTTGATGGATGGTTCGTCGGGCGCACAGAGCGCCGCCGTGATGTCGTCTGTCTCGGCGCCGGTCAGCGGATCGCGCACGATGGCGTCGCTGAGCAGCGTCACGACCAGGCGCGTCGGCTTTGGAGCGTTCTCCATTGTGTCCGCAACCGGCGGCTGCCATTCACGCCAGCCCTGGCGCGGCGCCATCTGCGG
>CALJMI010000012.1 GCA_937981885.1 uncultured Caldilinea sp. | reverse complement strand
CCCCAATCGCTCAATCCCCCAATCTCCAATCTCTACCTCCTCACCGTAAACACCGCGCCCCCACTCCGTCCCCACACCTCCGGGAAGTACATCATCTCGCCGTGCACCGGCAGCACGCGGAACTCGCCAGGGAGCGACGCGCGCACCAGGAAGGTGTATTCGTAGGCGCCGGCGGGCAGATAGGTGGCGAAGAGCGTCACCTTATCGTCGCGATAGTCGGTGAAGCTCGGCGTCCATGCACCCCAGCCGCCCTGCGCCGGATTGACCGGCGTCAGGTCGGGCGGCCCGTAGAAGTCGGGCGAGGTCGCCGCCAGGTTCGGATCGACCGGCTCCACGCCCGCCGGGATCGGCGTCTCCACCATCACGTGGTAGAGGTCGGTCGGCGCCACGATCGTGACCGTGACGCTGATGATGTCGCCGACGGCCGCGCTGCTCACGGTGGCGCCGTCGAGGGCGAAGCGCCGGTCGACGATGATGCCGCGATCCAGCGGCGCCACGGCCAGCGCGTCGAGATTGTAGGTCAGATAGGTCGTGTAGTAGAGCTGGCCGCTGTCGTTGTCACGGCGGATGCGCAGCAGGTTCGCCTGGTCGCGCAGCAGCTCCGTGATGGCGGTGCGCAGCGTCGTCGAGGCCAGGATGTTCGTGTTGTCAAAGCGCCCGCTGCCCAGCTCGCCGTCGTTGAGCGTCGTCTGCCAGGCGTAGTCGGCTGCAAGTTCGCCGCGCTGCACCATATAGTCGGTCAGGGCGATGATGCTCCACGCGTTCTCTTGCGTCGTCGCCCACACGCCAGCGGTGCGCGCGCTCATCAGCCAGCGCACCACGTTGGGCAGGATCGGCGCATCGGGCCGAATCCGCGTGAACGCGGCCAGCGCAATTGCGGTCGAGCGGGCGTCGCTGCCCAGCGTCATGAAGTCGATGGCATCTTCACGCCACGACGCGCCCGCTGCGGTCAGATTCACCGCGCCGGCCAGGTCATCCATCAGCGTCTGCACGCGCGGGTCGCTGGCATCCATGGCATGCATCGCCAGCGCCAGGAACGCCTTGCCGTAGACCGCCAGCCGCTCACGCCCGTCGTAGAGTGTGCTCATGCGCCCGGCGTCGCCGCGACCCATGTCCGTCAGCACGTAGTGCATGAAGGCCATCTCGTTGAGCTGCCAGGCGTTTGCGGCGTCGGACGGAGCGATGAACGCATTGGTCAGATAATCGGCGGCGCGATTGCGGTTGTCGATCGAGACCGGATAGCCGAGTGCGTCAGCGCTGTTCAGCCCCCACAGCACGTAGGCGGTGATGAAGGGTGAACTCTCCTGACCGGGCCAGTAGCCCCAGCCGCCGTCGAAATTCTGGCGGCTGATGAGCTGCTGCGCGCCGATGCCGATCTGGTAGCTCAGGCTGCGCTCCAGGTCGGGGTCGCTGATATTCAGTTCCTGCAGCGCCCGCACCGTAAAGAGGTTGGGCAGGAAGCGGCTGACGGTCTGCTCGTTGCATTCGTAGGGGAAGTGCTCCAGATAGCGCAGACCTTCGAGCAGCCCGGCGCCCAGGCTCGGATCGAGCGTGACGCTCAGCTCGCCGTCATCGGTGGCGCTCGACGGCACGTAGATCGCCTCGACCACGCTCGTCCCGGCCACGACGCCGCTTGAACCGACCGTCTCCGGCGTCTGGTAGCGCACGACCGGAATCTCCATGCGGATGCCGTCGGAGAGATCGCCCGCCGTCGCCGTCATCGTCACCACGACCGCCGCCGTCGCACTGTCAACCTCGATGGGAATATCAAAGGTCGCAAACTCGCCGGGATTGAGTGCGCTGAGCGATTCCTCGCCCCTCGCCCCTCGCCCCTCACGCCGCTGATCTCGAAGGCAAACTCGCCTGCCGCCGTCGCCGCCTTGCCGCCGTTGAGCACGACGCCGCCGATGATGGCGCGGTCGCCTGCGGTGAAGAAGCGCGGCAGGATCGGACGCACTTGCAGTTCCTTGGTGGCGACGATCTCGTGCATCGCCTCGCCAACGCGCGTGTCTGCGGTGACCGCCTTCGCCGTCAGCGTCCACGTCGTCAGGTTGTCGGGCAGGGTGACGCTGAACTCGATCACGCCGTTTTCGTCACTGACCGCGTCGGCGCGCCAGTAGGCAGTGTCGGCCAGGTCTTCGCGCACTTCGGGACCGCCATCGCCGCCGCCGCCACCGCCGCCCTTGCCGCCCTCAGCAAGCTGCTGGCTGACGCGATCCTTGTTGATCACGATCAGCGAGCCGGTGTTGACGCCCAACGGTCGCTGGTAGTAGAAGATGTCGACCAGCTTCTGCTCCATGCCGTAATTGCCCGCCAGCACGAGCACCGCCTTGTCGACCAGCGCCAGGCTCGTCTCGGCGGCGGCGACGGGATTGCCCGCACTGTCGCGCACGGTCAGCGTGTAGGTGACAACATCGCCCGGACGCACCACGTCGGAGGAGGGTTGCACGTCGATGCTCAGTTCCTTCTCCGCAGTGTCCACAGCTAGCTTGACATAGCCGACGCGTGTCGCCGGGAAGGGATTGGTCTCATCCACGCCCGCCACGATCACGACGCCCACGAAGATGTTGGGGATGTGCGCAGCGGTCACCGGAATCTCGATGGTCTCACTGCTGCCGGTGAACTCGACGACCTGCGCCTCGATCACGCCGCTGCGTTCGACCGTCACCAGCGCCTTGACCGGGCTGCTGAAGGGGTTCGGCACGAGAATTTTCGCCGTCTCACCCGGCGCGTAGAGTTTCTTGTCCGCCACTAGCTCGATACGGTCGTTGTTCTGGCGCGGCCAAGCCACAAAGTCGTCGCCGCCGGTGGCGTAGAGGAACGTGGCGCTGCGGAGCGTGTTGCCGAGCGTGTCTGCGCCCGTCGCCGTCACCTGATACTGACCGCCCTTGGCCGGTGTGAAGTCGAACGCTGCCGCACCGCGGTCGTTGGTCGTGACCGTGGTCGTGTAAACCGGCGTGCGTTCCGCCGAAGATTTCCAATAGAAATTGCCGTCCTCTGCCTGCTCGTAGACGCTGCTCCAGACGTACTCGTAGACGACGACCTTCAGCTCGGCGCCGGCGTACATTGTCCCATCCGGGCGCACGCTCACCACGTCCACCGTCGCCGGGCTGCCGACCACCGCCACATAGCTCGCCGGGCTGAGGCCGATGTAGTATGCGCCGCGATGCACGGGGAAGCTGACCGAGGCATAGACCGCCTGGTTGGTCGGGCTGGTGATAGTCACTTCCAAGTTCCAGCGCTGGCTGGCGATGGCGCCCTCCAGGTCGGCGGGCAACTCGATCACGAACGTCCCGTTGGCGTCGGTTTGGCCCTGCCCTTCCGCCACCAATCCTTGCTGCCCGTCGAAGGGGTTGTAATCCGGCCGATCCGGGTCGAACGGCTCGAAGCTGTAGAAGCGTCCTGCCGGCGCGTCCGCCCAGGTGAAGACGAAGTTGTAGCCGGCGATGCGCCATTCGACCGGCGCGTTGACAAGCGGCCCGCCGCTGAAGTAGTCCGCCTGCACCGTCACCTTGACCGTCTCGCCCTGGATATATTCGGGCTGATCGGTCGTGACGGCGATCTGGAACTCCGGCTTGCGATAGGCGGCGACCTGGAAGTAGCCGCTCGCTTGGTGATAGGCTTCGGTGTCGATCGGCGCCAGCACGTTGATGCTGTAGTAGCCGGTCAGCGCGTCGGGCGCCAGCGTGAACGCGCCCTGGATCGTGCCGTTCTCGCTCACCGGCACGCGCGTGGTCGAGACCAGGTTGCCCATGCCGTCGTTGATGGTGATGATCGCTTCCAGCCCGGCGGGCGGCAGCGTCCAGGCGTCATTTTCCATGAGGCGGTAGATGCCGCGCCAGTAGACCGTCTGACCCGGACGGTAGATCGGACGCTCGGTGTAGATGTACAACAGGCGCGGGTCGGAGAAACCGCTCGTGTCGAGATTGAACGACCACGGCTGGATGCCCTCCGCCCACTCCGACGAGACAATGGCGAAGTCGGGCTGACCCGGCGCGCCGGTGTAGACGAAGAAGGGCTTCCACTGGTCGTCCTGCGTCAGGTTGAGGCTGGCAAGCGCCTTGCCGTCGGCGTCGGTGACGCCCTGCGCCAGCGCCGCACCGCTCTTGGTGAAGGTCACGGCCGCGCCCTCGACCGGCTGCCCCGTCGCCAGGTCGGTGAGCCAGGCCAGGCTGTCGCCCTGCAGAGAGCGCTTGAAGGTCAGGTTGTGGTTGGTGATGATGATGACGGCGCGCTGTACGGTCGGCGAACCATCCTGCCGCGCCTGCGCCGCAGGGTCGCGCACCTCCAGCATGTAGACGCCGGGCGGCAGCGGTTCTTCCGGGCCGCCGCTGCGCTGCACTGCCGTCAGCTTGACGCCGAGTTTGGCGATCACATTGTCGCCGCCGTCGGGCGTGTAGGTGCGCTGCCAGAGCAGATTCTGCGCCTGGTCGGGCACGACGTAGTTTTCCCACACCGACCACTGATTTTCGCCCGCCAGTTGGAAGAGGTCGTTCAGCGCCAGGCGATAGAGTTTGGCGTCGATGGTGTCGACGTTGCGATAGCGCACGCCGACGATCGTCGTCGTGATCGCGCTGTAGTGTGTGAAGCGGTCGAGGTCGATCTGCACCAGCGGCGGGAAGTCGCCGGTCGTGAAGCTCATCCCAAAATCTTCGGGCAGCGTGTTGCCGTAGGCGTCGGCCACACGGCTGTCGATGGTGACGGTGTAGGTCGTGTTCGGCTGCTTGTACCAGTTCAACATCAGGTGCGTGCTGTAACCGGGCCGCGGCGACGTCTCGATCTGCTGCGCGAAGCCGTCGGTCAGATCGTAGAGGTCGGTGTAGGTGTAGCTGATCACCTGCGTCGTCGTCAACAGGCCTTCGATGCGAATGGCGTCGAAGAGCAGCGTCTCACTCACCGGCGCGGTGAAGGCGACGCGCAGCTCGGTCTCCGGGTTGACGCCGCGTGCGTCGGGCAGGATCGACGTGCTCCTGATCGCTGGCGTCGGCGCCACGGTGAAGGTGCTGTACCACGCCTCACGCAGACCGCCCGCCTGGCTCTGCGCCAGCGCCGTGTCGGCGATCTCGATGGCGAACACATCGCCAAAAGGCAGCAGATCATCGGGCGTGAAAGTCAGCACGGTGTTCGTGTCGTTCCAGGCAAACGCACCGGGAATCGACGGGTGACCCTCGTTCCACAGCTTGAAAGCCGCCTCGGTGCTCGCCCGATCCATCGCCTGGCTGAAGGTCATAGTGACCTTGGCGTCGGGCGGAACCAGAATGCCGGTCGGTTTGGCGTCGATCACGATCGGCGCCGAGGTCGAGAAGCTGAAGCGAACGGCATCCGTCATTGCGCTGCCATCCACGGCGGTCAGCGGCGCCACGGTGACGTTGTAGGTCGTCGCCGCCGCCAGCGGCGCAGCCGGCGTGAACTGGTAGACGCTGGTGGTGATCCACTGTCCGGTTCCCTCGAAGAAGGGGTCGAAGTCGAGCGGCTGTGGCAGCGACGCCTGGTCCTCGATGCCCACTAACGGCACGACCGGGCGGCTGAAGATCACCGTGATCGGCGTGGTGGGATCGACGTCTGCGGCGCCATCCGACGGCTGCGTGCTCAGCACGCCGAGTGGGCCGGTGCTCTGCAGGGTGATCTCCAACACGCTGGCAATCGCCGCGCCGCTGGCTGCGGTCGCCTCGACAAAGCTGAAGCGGTAGAGCGTATTGGCGGCGGGTGCGTCGGCAGGCGTGAAGATCACGTCGGCGCCGTCCACCGTCGTTTCGCCCGCCAATTCCGGCGTCACGGCAAGCTCCGCCGACGCCATCGATTGGTCGAAGGTGAAGACGACCGGGCTGCCGTCCCAACTGGCGCCGCTGGCTGGCATGGTGGAAAGCAGAACGGGGGCGGCAAGCTCCTGCAATGTGGGCGTTGCAAGCATTTCGGCCTGCACGGCTGGATTCACTGCCGGCGCGCTGATCGTGAAGATCAGCGCAAAAAGCAAGATTGGATTCAGAATCTTAAAGAAAAAGCGCCGTTGCATATCATGTCTCCTGAATATATGACAAATGTAGAGCGGCCGCAGAAAAAATGCGGTTGTGAAGCGCCTCTGTAATTCCCTGATTTCTTCGCCAAACTTATAGATAGCGCAGTCAAAAATTGTACATTTGTTATCTTCCCGGAAGCTCAGAGCTTCCGGGAAGATAAGCAAAGCCTATCTGCTCTATCTATTAGACATGCCCGCCCACCGTGAACGTCCGGCTGGAAGCCGAACCTACCGTAGGTCACCGCCTCCGGCGTGACACGCCCGATGACAAACAGATGGCTAAGCCGCCGCTGCCGCTGTCAGGCTATTCTCGGCGACATCTACTCCGATAGCATACAAGAAATCGGGAGACATATCCGCGCCGTTGTCCCAGACGATGGTGTCGATGTCAGGGTTGACCTGAACAGTTCTGAAGTAGTCGAGGTCTTTGAGTGGTTCAAAAATCTCGCCGTCCAAATACGGTTCCAGATCAACAAGACGCGTGACGCCATCCTCAAAGGTCAACAGCAACGTGTATCCATCAACATGGCGAGCATCTCGAACAAAATGCATGATTCCACCTTTCACTCTAGCGGGGCAATATCCCTCATTGGCTTTTTTGCCTGCGCCAGCACCCAATTTTCCATCAACTCTGCACGGTGCTCAAAAGCCCACTCCAATACAAGTCCACGAACTCTTCTTGGCAGTTGTCCTTCCAAGATGTTCAAATCAGAAATAGTGAAAATAGCAGTCTGACCGCCGTACTTTGCATGAAAATGAGGTACGCCATGCTCGTTGTAATACATTACAATGATGATTCCGTAAAAGCGGCTGATTTCCGGCATATAGGTATGAATTTCCGCTCTATTGATTTCTAAGTGTGACCCGCTGCCACCTATATCTTTCAACCATGCAGCGGCTACGCGGGCGACTACGGCTCCCCCAACGTTACCCGATCACTGACAAACTCGTCAATTCGCACCGAGGCGGCTTCCGAGCGCACGGTGGCGTCCCCTGCGTCCGGTTCGCCCTCGATCCAGAAGCGATGCGCGCCGACCGCCATCTCCCACCAGGCGCTGAGGCGATTGGCGTTCTGGGCAGCGGCAACGATCTCGCCATCTACGACGAGCCGCAGCTCCGCCCATTGCCCACCGTCGGCGACGATGCCCTCGACGCGCAGGCGCTGGTTGGCGGCGGGCAGCCCCGGATGTAGTTGATACGCGGCGAAGCTGTCTGGCTGAAGCAGACGCAACGGTGCGCGCGGTTGTTCTTCAGCATAGACGCCCGCCGCCGCCGTTTTGTTTCCTGCGAGTTGCGGCTCTTGCTGCGCAAATGCGGCCTGCACTGCCGGCGGAGCAATTGCGATGCCCTGCGCCAGCATCCACGCATGATACTCCGGCGGCAGCAGCCAGTAGACGCGTTCGACGCGACGGTCGGCGGGGGTGGTTTCGTCGGCGGGCAGTCCGGTGGCGCGGTCGAGCACAACGCGCTGAAACTGGTTGTCGGGCGCTGTGGGCTGCGTGCCGGCGATGAACAGCTCACGGCGCACGCGCGGGCACTCCGCCGTCGGCAGCATCCCGCTCGGTGCGCAGATTTCGACTTCCACCAGACCATCCGGGCGAGTAAAGCCGCCGGGCGGCTGCCGATGCGCCAGCCGCATCAGATCGTGCCAGATCGGCCCGGCGCCGTCCACGCCGCTGACGCCCACCATCGGCGCGTTGTCGGCGTTGCCCACCCACACGCCCACCAGCCGCTGCGTCGAGTAGCCGACTGTCCAGTTGTCGCGCCAGTCAGTCGTCGTGCCGGTCTTGACCGCCGCCGGAAAGGCCAGACTCAGCACCGAGTTGCGCCCAAACGCCGGCGACCGCGCCACGTCGTCGGACAAGATGTCGGTGAGGAGGTAGGCGGATGACGGGGAGATGATTGGGAGATTGAGAGATTGAGCGATTGGAGATTGGAGATTGGAGATTGCTTCGTCCCCCCAATCTCCAATCTCCGATCTCCCAATCTCATCATCGCTCACTCCCTTAATCTCCAATATTGCACGCGGCGTCACCGTCCGCCCGTCATCGAAAATGCCATACGCGGCGGTCAGGTCGAGTAGGCGCACTTCGCCGCCGCCGAGCGAGAGGGCGAGGCCATAGCGACCGGTGAAGGTGGTAATCCCGGCCTGGCTGGCAAGCTGGCGCAGCATCTCGACGCCGACGCGGTCGAGCACCTCGACAGCGGGCAGGTTGTAGCTGTTCGCCAGCGCCGTGCGCACGCTGACCGGGCCATGCCACATGCGGTCATAGTTCTGCGGGCGATAGGGCGCCAGTGCACCGTCGATATTTTCTACGGTGAAGGTCTTGGGCAGGTCAGCCAGGATGGTGGCGGCGGTGAGCGGCGGCTGACCGACGCGGCTGCTCCACTGCGGGTCGAGCGCGGCGGCGTAGGTGAAGGGCTTGATGGCGCTGCCGGGCTGCCGTTTGGCGAGCGCGGCGTTGACGTTGCCGCTGATCTGCGCGCTGAAATAGTCCGGGCTGCCGACCATGCTCAGAATTTCGCCGGTGGCGCTGTCGAGCACAACCGCTGCGGCGTTGTCGACGCGGCGGCTGCGCGCGGCCGGGTCGTCACAGGCAGCCGCGCCTGTGCAGGTCAACTGCGCCAGACGGCGGCGCACGGCGGCTTCGGCTTGGCGCTGGAGATCGAGATCGAGCGTAGTGTAGACGCGCAGCCCGCCCGCGCGCAGTCGCTCGACGCCAAGCTGCCGCACGAGCAAATCCTGCACGTACATCACAAAGTGCGGCGCCTGGATAGTGAAAAGCCGTGAGCGGTATTGCAATGGCTGCCGCGCCGTCTCCTCGACCTGCGCCGCTGTCAGGTAACCGGCGTCCTTCATCAGCCGCAGCACTGTGAGCTGACGCCCCTTCGCCGCCTCCGGGTCGAGCAGCGGGTTGTAGCCGGTGGGATATTGCACCAGCCCGGCGAGCAGCGCACATTCGGCGGTGCTCAACTGCGCCGCCGATTTTGCAAAGAAAATTTGCGCAGCGGCCTCCAATCCGAACGCAAAGTTGCCGTAGTAGGTCTGGTTGAGATAGAGCGCCAGCAGTTGATCCTTGTTGTAGTGGCGCTCAAGCTGGAAGGCAAGATACGCCTCGCGCAGCTTGCGCAGGTAGCTGGTCTGGAAGCGCTCGCTCGCGTCCATCAGCAGATTGCGCGCCAGTTGCTGCGTCAACGTGCTGGCGCCGGAGGAGACGCCGCCGCTGCGCAGGTTCTGCCAGGTTGCCCGCGCAATTGCCAGCGGATCGACGCCGGGATGATAGAAGAAACGGCTATCTTCGGTGGCGATGGTCGCCTGCACGCACGCCTGGGGGATACGGCTCAAGTCGAGGTCGTACTGTTTGCCAGCGTCGGCGTCGAGCACCTCGTAAAGGAGCTTGCCGTTGCGGTCGAGAATCTGTGTGGTCGGGCGCGCGGCGCGCAGTTCGACGGCGGTCACTGGCGGCAGGTCGCCAAAGAGCCACGCGTGCAGCGCTACGCCCGTCAGCGCAACCAGGATCATTGCACTAAGCAGCAGACGCCAGCCATGTCGTTTGATTCTGGCTCGCCATTGCATCACTTGCATCATACCTGTCCCTACAACGGTCGGCAAGCCTTGATTTGTTCCTGGGAGGGCAGCAGGCCCGTGCGGCTGAGAACCGCCGCTGGTCAAGCCTGAATTTGTTTCCCCGCCAGCAGCGCTTGCAACCGATCCAACGGCAGGGCGTGGACGATGCGCCCGTGCTGCCCGACCATCGTTTCGGCGGCAGTCAGGCTGTTGAGGATCGCCTCCTCGACCGCTTCGATGGTAGCGTAGAAGAGCGGATTCATGAGGCGATTGGGCAGGTAGTGAATCTGCGTCGGGCCTGTGGCGTTGTAGGGGATGTGATTGCCGGTGGCGAACGCCAGGAAGATATCGCCGCTGCCGTTGTGTCCAATGCCGCCGACGCGTCCCAGCCCGACCGTAGCGCGCTGCGCCAGCCGCCGGCATTGATAGGCAAGCAGGGGCGCGTCGGTAGCCACCACGACGATGATCGAACCCATCCCGCGTGAGCTTTCCCAGGGCATCGGCGTTTCCTCAGCCGAAATCAAGCGACCGATCGGCGTACCATCGACGCGCAGGTCGCGACGGTCGCCGTAGTTCGACTGCACTAATACGCCGACGGTGTAGTGCTCGCCTGCGATCTCCACCACGCGCGACGATGTGCCGATGCCGCCCTTGAAATCATGGCAGATCATGCCCGTTCCGCCGCCGACATTGCCTTCCGCAACCGGTCCTGGCGCAGCGGCGTCGAGTGCGGCAAAGACATGATCATGCGTGATGTGAAAACCGTTGATGTCGTTGAGCCAGCCATCGTAGGTCTCCGCCACAACCGGCAGCAGCCACGCTGCGTCGGGATGATGGCGCGCCTCGTAGTCGACCAGCGCGTCGCGCACGACGCCGACCTGATGGGTGTTGGTGATCGCAATCGGCGTGCCCAGTTGCCCCGACTCATCCATCCACAGCAGACCGGTCATCTCACCGTTGCCGTTGAAGGAATGATAGCCGGCGAAACATTGGTCGGCGTAGATTTCGCCGTAGCGAGGGCGAATCACAGTGACGCCAGTGCGCGCCACACGCGGCTCATCGTAGATCAGTGTGGTGTGGCCTACCCAAACGCCGGGCACGTCGGTGATGGCGTTGTGCACGCCGGTCGGCAGTTCGCCGATTGCGATGCCAAGATCGCGCAAACGTGCTCGCGTCATGTGGCTCCTCCTTCAATTGACGGCAGGCGGCGCGTTGATCTGCGCCACGGTCAGCGGAATCTCGGCGGCGATCTCGTCGTCGATCAAGATGCGAAATTCATAGTCGCCAAACGCTGGAAACGAGAGATGAGTAAGGTCGAAAATCTGATTCATCAGCGCCGGACGCCCGTCGTGTGGATGCTGGATCGAGACCTGCGCCGCAAGCGAAAGCAGCTCGTGGCCGTCGGCGTCAACCAGCACGATGCGCATCTGGTGTTGACCCGCCTCGCTGGCCTCGAACTCGAATTGCGTCACCAGCTTCATCTGCGGATGGATGACCGGCGGCTTGGGCGCATTGATCGTCGTGAAGACGCCCAAAATGTTGAGCTTGTGTTCGATGGAGAGACCCGCATAGTCGGCGAGCACTGCAATTCGAGTTTTCATAGCGCACCTCTGCGGAAACCGATGATGCGTTCCAGGCAAAAAAATACGCTGTCGATGGTCCCCCGAAGCTGGGATTGGGGCCCAGCACCACCGACAGCGTGACTGTAAAATACCATACCCTGTGCAGGCTGTCAAATTGCAGAATCGGGCGAATTTTTACGTGTTGCGTGTTGCATGCGCCGTGAAGAACGCACTATGCAACACGCAACACGCAACACGCACTCATGCCCGCTCCAGCTCATCGAGAACGCGGCGTTCGTTGTAGCGCATAAAGACCAGCCCTGCCGCCAGACAAAGTGCAAAGCCCGCCAGCCCGCTCAGACGGATGCCGAGATCGTCGCCGGGGTTGCGTCCCAGGATCGTCAACGACGCGAAGATGACAACGCCCATCGTCTGGCCCAGCTTTTGCATCAGCGTGCGTGCGGCGAAGAACATGCCTTCCAACCGCTCGCCGGTGCGCATAGCGTCGTGTTCGGCAATGTCGCCCAACACGGCGTTGGGCAATACGCCGAGAAAAGCGATCGGAATGGCGTAGAGCACGATCAGCCCATATGCCTGCGCTGCGGGCGGCAGCGGCATGCGCCCCAAAAAGAAGACGCCAAAAAAGATCACGCTCATCCACAGAAACGAGCCGACGATCAGCGGCTTCTTGCCGATGCGCCGCGCCAATAGATTCACTGCCGGGTAAAAGACAAACGAGAGAACCACCATGATCGCCAGCAGCCCGCTGACCAGCGCTTCCTCCAGCAGGAGCAGCACCGTGATATAGTAGAGCAGCCCCGTGTTGACAATGGTCAGCGCCATGAAATAGGCGAAGTCGGCGACCACGTAATAGCGAAAGCCGGCGTTGCGAAGGGTCGTGCGCAGCGCTTCGAGCAGCGGCGCCGTCGAAGGCGTGCGTTCGCAGTAGCGGTTCTCGTCGATGAAGATCACTGGTAGATACATCAGCAGCATCGCCACGAACGCCAGCCCGCCGATGGCGATCTGGAATGCCGTCACCTTGTCGGTCACGCCAAGAGCCGACTGCACCAGACTCGCCAGCGCCGGCGTCTGCGCTGCGACCATGATGCCGAGCGCGTAGGCGATCGAAATCCACGTCGACAGGTTGAGCCGCTGGTTGGCAGTGTGGCCGAGTTCGGGCAGCAGCGCAAAATAGGGCGTCACGTAGACGGTCAGGAATAGATAGAAGAGCAACTGCGCCGCCACCAGCCAGACGATGTTGATCGTGCTCACCTCGCGCACCAGCGGCACGAACATCAACACGCAAAAGAGCGCGGCCGGCAGCGAACCCACCGCCAGAAAGGGGATGCGCCGCCCACGTGGATGCATCGAACGGTCGCTCAAATTAGCGATCAACGGGTCGGTGATGGCGTCGAAAAGGCGACCGGACGCCGCGATCAACGTGATGGCGTTGAAGACGCCAAGAAACGCCACCGTCGTGATCAACGTCGGCAGCCCTGCGTTCTCCGGCGGCAGGTAAAAGTAGACAAGCGTCAGACCGATGATGTTGACCAGCGTCGACCAACCGAGCTGCCCCAACGCGTAGGCGGCCTGCTTACCAGGCGGCAAGAATGGTTTGGTATTCATCTTGAATTACATTTCTCCGAACTCAACGCAAAAAAATACGCCGTCTGTTGTCCCCCGAAGGCTGGATTGGGGCCAGCCACAACAAACGGCGTAGTCGAAGTATAGCACAGGTTTTGCCGAAGTGTATCCCCCCAATTTGTAGGACTTATCAGCTCTCAAGCACAGTGAGAACTGGGTATTGGTAAACATTGATGCAGAAAAAGAGGGGAGTACATGCAAAAGAATCCAGGAGGGAGACAATGGAAGCGCGTCATGGCAGTCGGGCTGGCTTTCCTTATATCCCAGATGCAAGTCGTCTCCTCCAAGCTACGCCTGGGCGAGACCGCTCTTGGCTTTTAGGCGAGCCATTCTCTAGAGGGTTGATAAGCCCTAGCGCCGTAGCGTTGGCACGGGATTCGATCAGCGATTGAGATCCACGCATTGCACCGGTGTGAAATTCCGCCCCAATAGAAAATGCCCGTTTGCTGTCCCCCGAAGGCCGGATTGGGGCCGGCCACAGCAAACGGGCAAGTATTAGTATATACTATTCGGTTTGAGACGCAAATTCCGATTACAATGAATTTTGTATTGATTCTGTTGAACCCACAGACAAGGAGCCGTTGATGGCTGACACTGTGACGACTATTCTCTTTTTGGCCGCCAACCCGGTGGACACCGACCCGCTGCGCCTGGGCGAAGAGCTGCGCGACATTAAGGCGTCGCTGCGCCAGGCGACGCACCGCGACCGCTTCGTCACCCAGGACGAATGGGCAGTGCGCATTGACGACCTGCGCCGCGCGCTGCTGCGCTACAAAGATGCGCCGCTCATCCTGCACTTCGCCGGCCACGGCGACAGCGGCGCGATTGTGCTCGAAGGCAAGGATGGGCAGCCCAAACCGGTCGAAGGCGGCGCGCTCAGCCGCTTTCTCAAGCTCTTTCCCAACATCCGTTGCGTGATCCTCAATGCCTGTTACAGCGAGACGGTGGCCGAGGCGCTGGCCGAAATCGTGCCGTGCGTGGTCGGTATGGAAGCGGAGGTGACCGACGCCTACGCCGTCAGCTTTGCCGTGGCATTCTACGATGCAATCGGCGAAGGGCTGGACTACGTCGAGGCATTCGCCGTGGCGGAGAGGAGCCTCGACATGGAGGGCGGGTTAGAGGAGGTGCGGCCGGTCTTCAAGCTAGGGAAGGTCACCACGCCAGCGCGGTCTCCACAGGCGGCAGCGCCGCGGCTGGTTGCGCCTTCACTCGCCAGCATCACCGGCAGACAGCAGGGCGAGTTCGCAGACGCACTTGTCGACGCCTTTGGCAGTAAGGAGGCGCTTGCCCGCATGGTCAAGGTTGCGCTGGGCGAAAATCTCGATGCCATCGCTGGCGGCGCCAACCTGGGCGCGCTCACCTTTGATTTGGTCGATTGGGCGGCGCGTTCAGGCTATCTGCACGAACTGCTCCAGGGCGCGCTGGACGCACAGCCGCGCAATCGGAAGCTGCACGCCTTTGCATTGTCGGTGGGCGCGCAGGAAGCGCAGACAGTGCCGGCTTCTCCGGCGCAGGCCGCGCCGCCGCGCTCCAGCGACCATTACCGCGACGTACTGCACAACTTTCTTGCGCCGCTAGAAGAATACCTTGCCTACACCTACAAGGTATTCAACGATCTCCGCGCCGAAACCGGCATCGAGCATCTGGAATTTGATCCTGAAGGGCTGAAGCGCATCTATAGCGTGGTGTTGCCCAAGCATGACGTGCGCCGCATTACCTGGATCAAAATGATCGAACGGCTGCAGGCAGAGAACCAGAAGATCGTGGCGTTGATCGAAAAGAACTACGGTAATATGGTGCTGCCGGAGTTCCGCAAGGCATGCCAAGAATTCAAGCATCATGCCAACCAGTGGGCCGCTTTCTGGCAGGCGGTGCAGGAGACAGGCATCGACACACCGCGTGAGGTGTACGAAGGCCTGGTTTCCACACCCTTTCCGCGTGACTTCCCCAACGCATTGAACCGTGAGTATGCAGAAGTGCAGCGGCGGGCGTTGGGCAACGATTGAATCCGAGGCATCGGCAGGCCAAACCCGTACAGACACGAAGCGCCATGTTCCTGGGGGCAAATCATCGCCGTTCGTTCTTTGCAACGCGTACGGGCATGACCCATCATGCCCCCGGCAGCGATAGATCGCCAGAAGGAGTTTGGCCCGCCAAACCCGTACGCGCATGATACTTCATGCCCGCAGCGGCGATAGATCGCCAGAAAGGTTTGGCTCGCCAAACCCGTACGCGCATGATACTTCATGCCCGCAGCGGCGATAGATTGCCGCCGAGGGCTTATGCCGTATAGAGTAATCCTTGCAACTCCGCCACGGGCTCTTTCAGCGCTTCGACGACGGCGATTGGCTAGTCGCGGGTGTAGCGCAGCAGATACTCGGCGCGCTTCTGTCTGCCGCGCCGAGTATCTGCTGCTCCACCGGCACAATGCGGCCATCCGTAAAGGTCACCTGCTCGTTGATGCGGTGCGGCGTCTCAGCCATCGGCCTGGAGTTTCGGGATGACATAGATACGACATAGTATCAGCAAGGCTCAACCGCCCTCAGCACACCATAGCTTCCACCCCCTGAAACAAGACCTTGCGATTCATAGGTGCGTCCCCAGAAACTGGTCAAGCGGTTTCAGCAAACAGCGACACGGGTGACCAGTGTCCGGGGACGTTCTCACCAAAATTCGGGACACATCTGCGATTCATCGTGGGGCGTGTCATGGTTTTACATTACGAGCATGAGCAGATGAGAAGGGGCGAATCAGGCGTCCGTGACGAAAGCGTGCTGATCACTGCTTACTTTGCGTCGCCCATTGTTCCGCCGTTCATTGCGCCTTTTGGCTCATTGCCGGCGGGCGTGGCTTTGCCTGCGCTGGGATCGACGCCGCGCAACATCATACCCTGACCGCGTGAGAGGTGGGTGAGCACACTCGGCGGGTCAAGCGGGTCGCGCATCTGCACAAGCAGCGTGGTGCGCGCCTCGCTACTCACATTGACGCCCGATCCGTGGATAGTCAGATAGCTGAAGAAAAGCACATCGCCCGCCTCCGCCTCACACGCCACCGACGATTCAAGTGGATACTGATCGAAGGGGAGGTGCCAACCGCCTTCCTGCACGTGCGGAAGCGGTCCCAGCTTGTGGCTGCCAGGCACCATGCGCACGCAACCCTTTTCCAGTGGCGCGTCGTCGAAGTGGACGATTGCAGCAATCATCGTATCCTTGTCATGCGGGAAGAAAGGTCGATCCTGGTGCATTGGGAAGGGTGAGCCTTTCTCTGGCGGTTTGATGAAGAGTTTGTTGTGGTGAAGCTGCACATTGGGTGAACCGATAATGTCGGCGGCGATGCTGGTCAGGCGTTCGTCGACGATCAGCCGCGTGAAGATCGCTGACTGAAACTGCACGTCGTGGCAGTGTAGCAGCGCGGTCTTGGTCATCGTCACTTCTCTGGCGCTGCCCCATGTTGCATCGACATCGGCGACCCGTTGCAGTCGTTCGATCAGCGCGTGCGCTTCAGCGCGAAAAGCAGCAGCCTCCTCGCGCGTGAACAATCCTTTCACAAGAAGATACCCGTTTTCCTGGTAGAAATCGATCTGTTCCTGGGTGAGCATTTGGTTCTCCTGTTTCACTTTGCGTAAGTCTTGGTGCATCTCGATATGATAGGCAAAGCAGAACGGCGAGCGGACTCTCCGCTCCGTCGCTCTGCAATCTGGCAATTGTACAGAAGATTCATCCAAAACCCGAATTGCTCGATCTAGGCCTATATACTGATTGCTAGGGAGAGTTTTTATGTTTTCAGTGTTGCGTGCTACGTGCTGCGTGTCGGAATCCCTCACGCACCACGCAACACGCAACATTGCGCTCATAAAATGTCAACCTAGAAATTAGTAACTCGACAGATCCGTTTTAAGGCACAGTGAAATTTCCAAAACAGAACAAATGTGCTACAATTAATGAATTAATCCATCCTAAAAACTCATGCCCCCCGATTGTTCGCTAATTGTCCCGATATGGTCTAGTGCACATGTTTGTCTTGTACACAAGGGAGGAAACTTGATCATGATGAATCCGATCCAAATCGATTTGTTGCTGGAAGAACGACGACGACAAGTGGAGCAGGCGATCGAGATGCAACGCAAGTTGCGGTTGCTGCCACCGGCTCGCCCGAACCTGGGACGACGCTGCTGCGTGCAGATCGGTGTGCGCCTGCAACAGTGGGGGCTGAAATTGCAAACATACGCTGCTCAGGAGCAGACGCCGACATGGAAGGGGCAGAGCACATAAGAAAGAAAAAGCGCCAGAAGCGACATGATGTCGCTTCTGGCGCTGCTACGCACGGTGAGATGATCAATTGCTCACTGTTGTGGGAAAGCAATCACGCGATCTGGTCGAATCTTGAAAATGATGCGTTGTTCCTTACCCTTTGCTTCCACTGGCGCAACGCCTCCGTAATACTCATCCACGCCGGCATAGAGTTTGGCGTGCGCATTGATGTTGGCGTAGTCCGGGTCAGAGACGATGCTCTTCACTTCGCCGCGCACGTCGATCCAGCGGAACGGGTTTTGTGGATCGATCACCGTGAGCGCCACCTTGGGATTCTTGCGCACGTTGTTGGGCTTGCGCCGGCCATCCGCGGTGTTGACAAGCACATACTCGCCGTCCCATGAACACCAGACGACAGTGTTTTCGGGCTGGCCGCTTGGCGCTATCGTTGTCAGCACAGCACAGTATGGCCCTTCGAGCAGATCAACATGGGATTCAGGAACTTTGTCACTCATAGCAGCATCTCCTCCTCAAACAATTGAATGATAAAAAAATATTGTTTGAGTATTGCGCATCGCCATTGCGCTCGCTGTAAGATTGCTCCCGACCTACAGCCAGACGCGCTCGTCATCGAAAAGCGATGAGCATAAATACTTCATACCTATGTGATTGGCGGCCCACCGTCCGCCAGATCCACATCCAGATAGCGGTCAATGATGCGGCGCTTCCACACCAGTCGCAAGACGATCACCCATGCTATAGTGACGCCAGCGACGACCAATCCATCGGTCAGGCTGCGCAGCGGCGCCAGACCGAAGAAGCCGCGCAGAATCGGGTTGTAGGGGCTGGCGAGCAGCACCAGCATCAGGCCGAGCGCCAGGATCGTCGGTCGCCAGTCCCCGGCCAGCCGGTCGCCGCCTGCCCAGAATTCAGTCGGCGGCTGCACGAAGATGACCAGCAGCAGCCCCATCGCAATCGACGCATAGGTGAGGATCAACTGCGCGTAAGGCCAGCTTTCCGTAGTGACGAGGAAGTAGAGATAGACGCCGCTAGAGAAAAGGCTGGTGACGATCGTCGCTGGCAGTACAAAGTTGACCAGCTTGCGCACCAGGCTGCCATGCGGCACGGCACCCGCCGGCGCCCACAGCGTCAGGAAGAAAGCGGGCACGGTCAAAATGAAAATGGCGATCACCGAGTTCTGCGCCGGTGTGTAGGGGAAGCCGGCCGAGAGCAGCGCGATGGTGTTGATCAGGAATGCCAGCGTGAAGATGCGCGTCAGATAGAGGCGCAGCGTGTCCTCCATGCCGTGCATGATGCGCTGCCCCTCCATCAGCGCTGCGGGCAACACCGCGAAGGAATCGTGCAATAGCACGATGTCGGCAACGCTGCGCGTGGCCTGCGCGCCGCTCTGCATGGCAATACTCAGGTTCGCCTGCTTGAGCGCCAGCACATCGTTGACGCCATCGCCGGTCATGCCGACGTAGCGCCCCTGCGCACGCAGCGTGCGCACGATGCGCTGCTTCTGCTCCGGTGTGATACGCCCAAAGATCGTGGTCTCCGCCACAGCGTGCCCGAACGCGGCCTCATCGAGCAGCGCCAGCTCGGGCCCGCTGATCTGCTTGATCGGTGCGCCGTCGTCGCCCAGCCCGGCCTGCCGCGCCACGGCAGCAACGGTGTGCGGATTGTCGCCGGAGATGACCTTGACAGTGACGCCAGCTTTGCGAAAACCAGCCAGCGTCTCGCGCGCTTCGGGACGCAGTTCGTCGGTGAAGGTGAGCAGCGCAAGTGCAGTGAGGCTGGCGGGCAACGCTGGCTCTTTGCCATCGACGACCACCAGACTTTCGGCGTCCGTCGCCGCAAAGAGCAGCACGCGATGACCGGCGTTCGCCCAGATGCGCGCCTCTGCCTGCCAGGAACGATCACTGCCCAGCGCCGTCTGGAGCATTTCTGGCGCGCCGAGCACATACGCACCCGCAATCTCCGGCGCGTCGAAGGCGAGCGCGCTCCACTTGCGCGCTGAGGAGAAGGGAACGCTGGCGCTCGGCTGCACTGTTTCTCCACCACACGCCGCGGCGATGGCCTTGCTCGTGGCGTTGGTCGCGCCGATGCTGCATGCGTAGATGCCGAGCAGACGGCGCATGTCGGCCTCAGCACGCCCATTGAGCGGCATGACTCGCGCCAGTTGGATGCGATTCGCCGTGAGTGTGCCCGTCTTATCCAGACACAGCACATCGACGTGACAGAGCGATTCGACGGCGTTCGCCTGCTGCACGAGCGCACCCTTGTCGGCGATGCGCACTGCGCCAAGCGCATAGGCGACGACTATCATCAGAAAGAGACTTGCCGGCGCCAGGCCAAAGACCACGGACGCGGCCTGCACGCTTTGCAGCAGCGTGGCGTTGCGCGTGACGAGATAGGTGACGGCAATCATCACGCCGAAGTAGACGACCAGCGCCAGCAAGATGCGCACGAAGAGATTGACCTCGCGCTGGAGCGGCGTCAGCGTGCGCGTGAATTGGCGTGCACCGGCGGCCAGTTTATTGGCGAAGCTCTCGACGCCGACCTTCTGCGCCTCGTAGCGCGTCCGTCCGACCAGCACAAAGCTGCCCGAATAGACCGGGTCGCCCGCACGCTTGGGCACGGGGTTCGACTCGCCGGTGAGCAGTGACTCGTCAAAATCAGCCACACCGTCGCCCACGGCCATGCCGTCGGCGACCACCTGATCGCCAGGCCCCACCTCCAGAATGTCGCCGCGCACCACATCCGCCGGGTCGATCTCACGGGCGACGCCGTCGCGGATCACGGTGGCTTTGGGGCGCGTGAGTAGCGCAATGGCGTCGAGCTTGCGTTTGGCGCGAATCTCCTGCGCAGTGGCGATGACAGCGTTGACGAACGCAATTGCACCGGTGAAGAGCGCATCGCGCGGGCTGCCCAGCATCAGCAGGATGGCGGCCAGCGTAAATAGGACAATGTTGAAGAAGGTGAAAACGTTGTCACGTACGATGCGACCGTAGGAGCGGCCAGTCTTGACCTGCGCGTCGTTGCCAAGTCCCTGCCTGCGCCGGCGCAGCGCCTCTTCTTCGCTAAGACCTGTAAAGGGTGAGGTGGTCAATTCGTTCATGGCTATGTGGAGAGTAGTTTGTACTCCTTTCTTGACTTGTTTGCCTGAATTGTTTGTCTAATCAGTAGTGCGTCGACGTCGCCACCAAAACATCCCGCCAATACCCGCACCGCCGACAATGACCACGACCAGCAGCACCCACAACACAACAATTGCAGCCGAATCCTGCGATGCTGGCGGCGATGTTGCTGCGGCGTCTGCAATCGGGAGAAGCGTCGGCAGGACGGCTGGTTCGTTGACGGCAATGGTCACAGCAGATGGACGGCGCAGTGCATCCACCGAAACGCGCCCTTCCGCCACATCCTGCATAAGCGCCAGCGCCTCCGGCTGCACGGTTGGGACAACGGACGCAGCAACTGGCGTTTCTGCACCTGATTGGGAAGTCGCCTGCGATTCAAGCAACAGATACCCCGCCAACCAATCGAGATCGCCCACCGTCTGCTCAGCGGCGAGCCTGGTGAGCGTATTTTCAGGCAACGCCAGCAGCGCTTGCCGCTTTTCGACCGGCAGGGCAAGTAGTTTCTGCGCGCCGTCGGCGTTCAACGCCAACAGTGCGCCAAAGGTCGCCGCAGTGAACTCATCCGGATCGGCGCGGCGGTGGATTCCCCACTCCGCCACCAGACCCAGCTTTTCTCCCGCCAACGTTGCCCACGCCAGCGTTTTGGCAGTGCTGTACGTCTCGCTCAGAATAGTGAAGGCGGCGTCCGGCATCGTTAACAGCAAACTCAGGCTGCCATCCGCCAGCGCCCGATCCAGTTCAGCGCGGCCAAGCTGGCGCATATAGAAGCTGACCAAGCCGGCGACGCTCTCCAGCTCGTCGAGCGTCACCTCCTGCAGCAGACGGCGAAAATTGGCGTTTTCCTCGGCCACCTGGCAGACGTACTCGTAGACGCCACAAAAACCTTGCCACTGCTCGGTCAGGCTCACAGCGGTCTCCAACGCAATCAGCGAAGCCTGTTCGGGCAGGTCATCGCGCACGGCGTCGGCGATCTCCTGACGAATCTTGAGCTTGACTTCCTCACTTTGCAGCCCTTCCTGAATCTGCGGCAACGCACCCTGCCCGCCTTCCCACAGGTCATAGACGATCATGCCAATGCCGACCACCCACCCTGCAATCGGGATAAACGACGAACCGGCGCGCCCCAAAATGCGCCCGACAACTCGACCCGCAACGCGTTGCGCCAGTTTCTCACCCAACTTCTGACTCAAGCGGTAGATCAACTGCGTTGCCACAATTGTGCCGACGCCAGCCAGCGCCAGCCGGTGATCGGTCAATCCGCTGACCGCAGGCGTTGTCAGCGGATTGAGTTCGAGCGTCTGCGTCTCCTGCTGCACCTGTTTCGCAAAGAGGCTGAAAAACGCATCGGAATACTGCTCCCCCACATAGGCTTGCAGACAGAGCAGCGCCACCGACGCCGCCTGAGCAAATTGCGCCTCGATCTGTTTGGCGACATCTGCGCCGATAGCCGCCGAAAGCTCCTCCAGTTTCAGCCGGAATCCTGGCGAGCCGAAAGCGTCATTGGCGACGCGTTCGGCATACTCCTCGGCTTTTTCGCCCCACCAGCCGGAAAGCAGACGGTTCAGATAATCTTCACTTGTGCGCACAGAATCGACCGCACGCGCCACCTCGAAATCGATAGCGGCATCCATGCCCACGGCGATCCAGGCGCGGTCAACGATGGCGTCGATGTCGATAGGCGCTGCCTCGTTTTGCAGGACAGCCAGCACGTGCGCCTCGATCTCGCTGCGCAGTTGGCTGGGGTCGATACGGCTGCAATCGCCCACGGTGTACTGGCGACCAGCGCCTGTCTGCACCGGCGGCGCCGCAGAGACAGACGCGCCAGCAAAGATCAGCGCGCCGATCAACAGCACAATCAATGCGCGTTGTGCGCGCCGGTTATTCACCCACATGGACAGCATCCTTTTGCACACTCTCTTCGTTGCGGCTGCGTTGGCGGAACCGAAACCCATTCCCATAGACGACCACCTCAACGCCGCCTTCCACCACCACTGGATGCGAAAAGCGCACGCCGATCACGCCGTCGTAGCCCGCAGCGAGCGCCTTCTCATCGAGATCGCGCAGCGCCGCCTCGACCGCATTGCCGATCAGCCGTTCGTAGTGCGGCATCCGCCCGCCGACCAGGTTGCGAATGTTCTCGCGGATGTCTTTGACGACGTTCGCCGCGGCGACATGGACGACCGTCAGCAGTTCCCCTAGTTCAATCTCTGCCGATGGATGCGAATCAAGCGCGATCAACACGATTGCTTCCTCCTTGAACATGGCAAATAGAACGCGGATTTTGCGGATTCTGCGGATCAACGCGGATTTTGTTTTGGTCTGCGCCAATCCGCCGCATCCGCAAAATCCGCGTTCTATTTCCCTCTATCCTTGCGCCGCAGCAAGCCAAGCGGCTGCACCAGCCAGGCGCCGAAGCCCCACACGATGCGCAACGCCACAAGCAGGATCAGCAGCGCGCCGGTGACGCCCCCGACCGTGGGCCAGAGTCCGTACTTCGCCCAAAACAACTGCGGCGTGGCCGCGCCGGTGAGGACAGCGGCGCCGTCAGCCAGATAATCCAGCCCGCCGTTTGGTCCAATCAAAAAGGTGATGGCGTCGTCGAGGCTCGCTGCGCTGGCAAGCTGATCGACGCTGCCCAACCGTCGCAGCGGTTCGACCACCTCCGGCTGGCTGAGGATACGGGCGATCAACTGGTTACGTTGTGCGGTTGAAAGCGCAGGCAACTCACCCGCCAGCCACGCCAGATCGTCCGGCGTCAGCCGGTTCGCCAGCGCCACGAGGTTGGCGTCGGCGATCTTAAGCAGCTCGGCGCTTGCTTCCGCCGGCAGAATCGTCAATCGCGCCACTGCGGTCTTGTCCTTGAGCGCCAGCAGCGCGTCAAGTTGCGTGCGATCCACGGCATCGGGCGTCAGGTGTTTGTGCAGTTCCAATGCGACGACCTCGGTTAGCCGGCTGCCGACCGCTGCGCTCCATGCCAACGCAGCTTGCAGCGAGCCGCTGTCGCGCACGATCGTCACCGCAGCGTCAGGGAGATCGATCACTTGTCGCAACGAGCCGTCGGCGACCGCAGCGTCGAGCGCCGCCCGTCCCTGACCCGTCGACACAATCCCGACCAACTGCACCAGCTTCGCCAACTGTTCCTGCGATTGCAGAGACGCCAACAACTCGGCAAACTCGGCATCCTCCGCCGCCAGGTCGAGCACCTGCCGGATCGTGCGCTTGACCGTGCGCCATTCGGCAAAGAGATCGTTCGCCACCGCGCGCGCCAGTTCGGGCGTCTCGGTTTGCAGTTCGGGTCGGATCGCCGCAACGACTTCGCTGCGAATGCCGGCGGCAATCTCGGCGGATTTCATCGACGCCTGAATCTGCGGCAGCGCGCCGTCGCGGCTGTCGTAGAGGTCGTAGGCGATCATGCCCGCGCCGATGATCCAGCCCGCCAGCGGAATCACCGTCGTTCCCACGCGACCGAGCACACGCCCGACGATGCGTCCGGCCACCCGCTGCGAGATACGCTGCGCGACGCTGGTCATGATCCGACGTGTAATCTGCGCAGCAATGATCACGCCGACGCCGCCCAGCGCCCACTGGTGCTCGCCGATCAACGCCAGGATGTCGGGGCTGGCAGCATCGGCGTCGAGCATCTGGGCGCTGGTGGTTGCCGCCTGCACACGTTGCTCGAACGAACGCGCAAGTGCAGCCGAGTAATTCGAGTCGATGAAGGTCTGCATACAGTAGAGCGCCGCCGACGCCGAATCCGCCGACGCCAGCGCCAACTCGCCGGCAATGTCGGCGGAGACTGCGGATGCCAGCTTCTCCATGCCAGCGCGGAAGGTCGGCGCATCGAAGGTGTAGGTCGCCACCGCCAACGTCAGATCGCGCGCCAGGTCGGGCGACCACGCCGAGAGAAACTTGTTCCACAGGTCGGTCTCGCTCTGCAC
>CALJMI010000011.1 GCA_937981885.1 uncultured Caldilinea sp. | reverse complement strand
CGAAGAAATTCTAGAGTCACTTCCCAGTTACTACGCACATTTTCAGGAACAGTTGAAAGCCGATGTCCCGAAGTTGACGCATGTGCGCGGCGGTTCGCTCTTTGGCGACATGGCGGTCGAAGTGCTGCGCGGGCTGGTGGTGGGCGATGGCAGCATTCACACCCTCAACGTGCCCAATCGTACAGCATTGCCCACCTTTGCGCCGGATCGCGTCGTCGAGCTGCCGGCGCGGCTGGAGCGGACGGGCGCCACGCCGCTGGTGCAGGAACCGCCGCCGTCGGCGGTTTCCGGCTTGCTGCAAAATCTGGCAGAATACCAATGGCTGACGCTGCCGACGCCATCTGGCGAAATGACCGCAAAGCCGTAAGGCACGCGCTGGCGGCGAATCCGCTGGTGCTTTCGCTCTCGCTGGCGGAGGCGCTGCTGGAAACTGTTTACGCTCGTCACTCAACTTCCGGGAAGGCGATTTGAACTCGCCCTAATCAGCGAAGATTCAAGATTTTTGATGGATTAAAAAACGGGTGTACTGTGTGGCAAGAAATAAGCGGCGACTGCGAGTATTGATCGCACTAATAGCCACCTTGCTGCATTGACGATAGCAGCATTGGGTGATTTTGGAGTCATGATGGCGCGGTTCCTGGCTGTTCGCACCATGTGCCCGCCGGTAGAAGACGGGTTTTTGTTGGGGTGTTGCGAGTGAGGCGACGGCCGGATTTGAACCGGCGATCGGGGTTTTGCAGACCCCTGCCTTACCACTTGGCTACGTCGCCTAGATTGATATAGAGTAGCAAGCCACCGACAAAATGTCAAATTGACGGGCAAGCAGGGGGTGTTGCACGATGGCAAAGGCAGACCGACATGACGAGACGCTCTACTGCGCGCGTTGCGGCATCTCGTTTTTGTGGACGATTGAGGAGCAAAAACAGCCAGGCGCAAGCGAACCGCTGCATTGCCACGGCTGTCGGCAGTTGATGCCCGCCGCCGGTCGCGAGCGTGGGTTGGTCAAGTGGTTCGATCGTCGCAAACATTACGGCTTTATCGTGCGCGCCGGTCAGCCCGAACTCTACGTACATCGCAGCGCCGTGCAAAGCCGCCGTCTGCCCCGCCCTGGCGATCTCGTCGAGTTCGGCGTGGAGGCTGGCGAGCGTGGGCAGAGCGCCGTGGATGTCGTCCTTGTCGAAGGCGTCATCGTGACTTCTTGAAGAGAGATCCATTTCACACAACTGCAACCGTATTGCAACTCCTTTCTAGCACCATAGGGGCAGCCAAACGTCTGTCAAACCGACGGCGTCGCCTCTTTTGTGTTTGTCCAGATAGAGTTTCATCATTCATAGTGTCCGAAGGACGAGGAGAAAGCACTGCATGTACGAGCAGAACCTTGCCGCACAGATGAGTCAGGATTGGGCGACGTCTCCGCGCTGGGCGGGGATTGAACGCCCCTACACGCCGGAGCAGGTGCTGCGCCTGCGCGGCAGCTTCATGATTGAGTACACCATTGCACGCATGGGCGCCGAGCGGCTGTGGCATCTGCTGCACACCGAGCCATTTGTGCGGGCGCTTGGCGCCGTCACCGGCAATCAGGCCGTACAGATGGTGCAGGCCGGCCTCAAAGCAATCTATATGAGCGGCTGGCAGGTGGCAGGGGACAACAACACTGCGGGCGAAACATACCCGGATCAGAGCCTCTATCCGGTTGACAGCGTGCCGACCCTTCTTCGCCGCATCAACAAGGCGCTGCAGCGTGCGGACCAGATTTCGCACATGAACGGCCAGCACGACCGCTATTGGATGGCGCCGATCGTCGCCGACGCCGAGTCAGGCTTTGGCGGCACGCTCAACTCCTACGAGCTGATGCGCGCCATGATCGAAAGCGGCGCCGCCGGTGTGCACTTTGAGGATCAACTGGCCTCCGCCAAGAAGTGTGGTCACATGGGCGGCAAGGTGCTCGTGCCGATCCGCGAATTTATCCAAAAGCTCGTCGCTGCGCGCCTGGCCGCCGATGTGATGGGCGTGCCCACCATTTTAGTTGCCCGCACCGACGCCGACTCGGCGCAATTGATCACCAGCGACGTCGACCCACGCGACGAGCCGTTTATCGCCAGCCGTGAACGCACCTTTGAAGGCTTCTACTACATCAAAGGCAGCGTCGAATATGCGATTGCGCGCGGCCTGGCGTATGCCCCCTACGCCGATCTGCTCTGGTGCGAAACGGCAAAGCCCGACATCGGCGAAGCGCGCGAGTTTGCGCAGGGCATTCACGAGAAGTTCCCCGGCAAAATGCTGGCCTATAATTGCTCGCCTTCCTTCAACTGGCGCCGCAATCTCGACGAAAAGACGATCGCCAGCTTTCAAGAACAGCTTGGCGAGATGGGCTTCAAGTTCCAGTTTGTCACGTTGGCTGGTTTTCACTCGCTCAACAGCGGCATGTTTGAATTGGCGCGCGCCTATAGAGACGAAGGCATGGCTGCCTACACCCGATTGCAGGAGAAGGAATTTGCGATGGAGAAGGAGTTCGGCTTCACCGCCGTCAGACATCAGAGTTTTGTCGGCGCCGGCTACTTCGACGAAGTGCAGTTGACTGTGACTGGCGGAACTTCCTCGACGACGGCGCTGAGTGGCTCCACCGAAGAAGCGCAGTTTGTCGCCGTGCATTAATATGTTGCGCGGGGAGAGGTGAAACACCGCGGCGTCTTGCGGCTTCTCTCCCTGCCCACCTCCCTATCTGTCCCAATAGAAACAGGACGAGTGTCTGGTGTTATGCCCGGCATTCCATGATATACTAGTGACAATCGGATAAGGCGTTTTGCCGCCTTTCATCCCTGATGGGGCTCGTATGGGGCTGCGAACGTATAGAATGGACAGAGCGTCCAATTGTCGATCAAGGATGGCTGATCAAAGGAGATTTTGCCATGACCAAACTACGTATTTTGGTGCCCAACGATGGGTCTGCCTTCTGTCGTCAGATTTATCCGCACCTGCTTAAATTCTTTCCGCCTGAACATACCCAACTGATCTTGTTGCGCGTCGGTGAAGCGCCGGAAGGGCTCACCCCGCAGCCGCCGCGGCCGTCTGGTTTTGATGTCACGATGACTGCGTACGCGTCTGAACGTGACGCCAACCTGGCGCGGCATCCAATCTACGCCAGCCAGGAGTGGGAAAGCGCGGTGGCGGAGATTCGCAACGAGCTGGCGAGCGACATGCATCTGCTCAGCCAGGCAGGCTATGAGGTGGAGCTTGAGGTGCGCTTTGGCGATCGGGGCGAGGAGATCATCAAGTTTGTAGAAAATCAGGATATCGATGCCATTGCCATGACCACGCACTGGCGCACAGGTATCCAGAAGCTGATTTTCGGCAGCGTTGCCCAATATGTGGCGGCGCGCGTCACCGTGCCAATCTTGATGGTGCGACCAGAAGGCGAGTAGCGTGTTGCGCACCGTGCACAGGCAACGCACGCGACATACTCCACATCGACCCAACCAAGAAACAGGAGTGAACGAACTGTTGAGTCATTCACTCCTGTTTCTATTCTCCCGACTGGTTTGGCGTCGCCCCTCGTCGTCTCTGGTTACACAAACAATGAGGTCATGCGTTCCGCCTGCACGAGCGCCTTCATCTCTTCGTCGGTTGGGCGCCGCTCGTAGCGGGCAGCGGCGTCGAGCACGCGCGGCAAGAGATGGATGTCGCCGACGGTGTTGAGAAAAATGCCAGGACGTCCCATCGCCCAGTGGACAGCAAGATCAATGTCGCTTTGCGCTTCCAGTGGCTGATACCAGGTTGAGCGTGTGCGCTCCGTCGTCGCCCACGGACCCCGTGTGATTGTCTTGATCGTCTGGACAGCGACATTACGTTCCTGACACATCTTGAACAACAGCTCGAAATCGTGTTCGTACACCTCATCTTGCATGACGGTGTAGGAGTAGGGCAGCAATACAGAGTCAAAATCAAAGCGCGCCAGGCTGCGCCGGTGCATAGCTGCAATCGTGCGCCCATGCCCGGTGACGCCAATGAAGCGCACAAGCCCTTGCTCCCGCGCTTCGATGCACGCTTCAAGCGCACCGCCGGGTCCCATCGCCGTGTCCCACTCGTCTGGATGCACGAGCGCGTGCAGCTGGATCAAGTCGACCGAATCGACGCGCAGCCGATCGAGCGAACGGTGAATTTCCTCGCGTGCAGCAGCGTAGGTGCGCTGGCCGGTTTTGGTCGCCAAGAAAAAGTCCTTGCGATGCTGCGCCATCCATGGCCCGATGCGCAGTTCGGCGTCGCCATAGGAGGCGGCGGTGTCGATGTGATTGACGCCGTATTCGAGCAGCAGGTCGAGCGTGCGATCGGCGTCAGCCTGCGAAACAGAACCGAGTGCAGCCGCGCCGAACAGCGTCACCGTGCTCATGTGACCGGTGCGCCCAAAGAGGCGCTTCTCGATTTGCTTAGAGCCACTCATAGTTTTCTCTCCTGATTTATCATGTGGATGCATTGCGAGCACGCTACAAGCATGTCGCTATTTTCGATATGGTTATTATATGGCAAGCCTTCGTGTTTGTATAGCAACAATGCAATGAAAACCGCGTTGTACAAACTTTCGCTCTATGTTAGAATAGCCGCAGGATAGACTGTCAAGGCACAGACATCCTCCCCAACGTGCCCATGTCGGGGACAGAACAGGGCGCCCATCCAGTATTCATATTCGAACTGTAACGAAATCGCAACAAGGAGGCTTCCTCATGCAGAACAGACGGCTGGCGCTTTTGCTTTCTATGCTGTTGATTCTGTCCACCGTGCTCGCAGGCTGTATGCCGCGGCCGGGTCAGGGCAATCTGGCGGCATCGTCGACAGCCGACAGCGTCGTGGTCGATATCCCGGCGATTGCGCTTGTCTACGACGAACAGGGCCAGGCTTCACTCAAAGGTCTTGATCTATCGGCGTTGGGCGTCGATCTGGACGCGCTGGCGCGCACCCCAGAGCAAATAGCGGCGGTTCGCGCGGCGGGCATCGAGAGCGCCTACGTCGATGTCTCGCCCTCCGGCGTCGGTCTTTATGCCAATGGCAAACCGATGCTGACGATGGATTGGGACGCAAACACGATTCAATCACTTGGTGCAGTGCTTGGCATCGCTGGCGTCGACAATGCCGACACGTTGGCGAAGGTGTTGCCGCTGGTAAGCAATATGAGTCTTGGCGTGGCTATGCTCTTCCCTGGCGCAGGCAGCAATCCCAGCCTGGTTGGGCCAGCTCCGGATAAGGCGGCGGCGCTGGCTGCTGCACAGGCGGGAGCAGCAGCCGTGCTTGGTGAACTGGGCATCCCGCCCTTTGCGGCCGGTCTGCTCGGCGCACTTGGGCCGTTGACGATTCGTTACAACGCAACGGGGACGGCTACGCTAGAGGGATTGGGCATGATCGCCAACTTCCTGCCACCCGATGCGCTGGCTGGACTCAACCTCGACGCTGAACAGATGGAGCAGGTCGCCGAACTAGGCATCCAGGCGATCAATGTGCAGACCAAGCCAGAAGGTCTCGCCATCACGCTCAACGGGAATGCGCTGCCGCTGATTCGTTGGGATAGTGGACAAATGAGCAACCTGGTGACGTTGGGTCTTGACGGCGGTGCGCTGACTGCGATGACCGGCGCCGATGCAGAGTCGCTCGATGCACTGCGTCAGCTTGGCAAGTTTGCGCCGTTGCTGCAGACAACGCCTTTGAATATCTCCGTCGTCTTCCCCGAGTAGCGGAACGTGTGCAACGGCATCTTCCAGGAAGATTAAACCTTCCTGGAAGATGCCGTTGTAGATTGAACAGATGCGTCAATTGCGCAACGTATGAGACGCAGCTCGAACAGCGATCACGCGAACAACTCCACCAGCCTGGGGCCAAAAACTGCGACAGCTACGCATAGGCTGGCAATCACTGCAAAGACCATTCCCCCCGCTGCGGCGTCTTTGGCGACGCCAGCCAGTGGATGATAGTTGGGCGAAACCAGATCAACGACGGTCTCGATTGCAGTGTTGACGCATTCCAACGCCAGCACAATAAAAATTGCAAGTCCCAACAGCGCCCACTCAAGCGGCGACACCTGGAAGTACACCCCGGCGAGCACAACGACAAGCAAAGCCGTCAACTCAATGCGTGCGTTTGGCTGCGTGCGGATGGTGTGCAATGTTCCGTTGATGGCGGCATTGAAGCTGAACCAGCGCCCGCTCCAAAAGCCACGGTCTCGACCGTTCAGGGCGCTATGTGCAGGGACGCTATGCGTGGGACGAGTAGAATGGACAATCATCAGCCTCAAACTTCCTTTCGCAACTGCGGATCAAAGCTCATTCAGGCGCTTGTGTGTAGGTGCGCCGCGCCAGCGCCTTATGCCCAAACTGAGCCAGCACTTCTTCTTGCAACGACCACATGACATCCTCTGAACTCTCATCGTCGTGGTCATAACCCAATAAGTGCAATGTGCCATGAACAGCCAACAGTTGCAACTCGGCGGTTACGCTGTTGTTGTAATACGCGGCTTGACGCGCAACATAGGGATAGGCGATGACCAGGTCGCCCAGGAAATGTCTGATTTCAGCGGCTGCTTCCTCAGCGACAGCCAGCGCTGGCGCGTCGACAACATTGTCATGCGCTGCAAAACTCAACACATCAGTGGGGGCGTCGATTCCCCGATATTGGGCGTTCAGGGAGCGCACGTAGTCGTCGGTGGTGAGCACAACCGTCACCGCTGCGTGTGCAACATCGACTTTGCGCAGCGTAGCGACGACGGCGGATCGGATGGTGGCTTCGTCGATGATTTCGTCGATCTCCTCATCGATCTCGATGTTGATTTTGTACGTATGCCGATTCAACTCGTCCATCCGTCATCCATCCATTGCAGCGGTATGTTCAATGACAGGCGCCGCTGCTTCTTCCACGCCGCCAATCTCGCGCCGTTTGGGTGGCGATGGCCTGTTGGCGTCGCCGCCGTTCTCTAGATGCAGCCGTGGTTCTTCTGTCGATGTTGCAGGCGTATCGTCAGGATATTTGATGCGCGGATGATGGACCCCCTGCAACACTTGTAAGAAGATATTCTTGACAATCTGTAGCTCCTTAAACGTCAGATCCGATTCGTCCAACTCACCGTTGGCGACGCGCTCATCGATCAGACGGTTGACCAGCAGTTCCAGTTCCTCACGGGATGCTGGACGCATGGCGCGCACGGCGGCTTCGCATGTGTCCGCAAGCATCAGAATTGCCGTTTCACGTGTACGCGGATTAGGACCAGGATAGCGAAAATCGTCTTCTGAGATCGGTGTATCGTCTTCGTTCTGACGCTGCGCCATCAAGTAGAAATATTTCACCAGCGAACGTCCATGATGCTCGCGAATAAAATCTTGAATGCGATCGGGCAGGTTGTACTTCCGCGCCAGGTCGAGACCGTCTTTGACGTGGCTGATGATAATCTGTGCGCTGGTCAGCGGATCGAGTTTCTCGTGCGGCGACGAGCCGTCCATGATGTTTTCGGCAAAAAAGTAGGGACGCACTGTCTTGCCGATGTCGTGATAATAGGCGCCGACGCGCACGAGCAGGGCATCGGCGCCTATTGCCGCAGCTGCGCGCTCAGCCAGGTTGCTGACCAGGATTGTGTGATGGTAGGTGCCTGAAGCCTTGAGCAACACCTGGCGCAACAACGGATGGGTTGGACGGCTCAACTCGGTCAACTGCAGCGGCGTGGTAATGCCAAACAGGTTGCCAAGCACAAAGTAGCCGACCAGCGAGATCGCCGCTGTCAACGCGCCGTCGATGGCGATAACCAGCAACATTTCCACCATCATCGTCGAGCTATACGTCCTGAAAGGAGCGAACATCGCGACCATAACGGCAAGATTGATGCCCGCCACCGCCAGCCCCGCCCACAGAAACGAATTCAGTCGTTCGGCTCGTCCCACGATCAAGATCGCCGCCATTGAGCCTAGCGTGTGATAGATGACCATCGCTGCGTTGGTGGGCAGCATATAGAGTAGGACAAGCGCAAACATTGTGATCAAGACCTGCGCCACCCGCATCTTGCAGAAGACGGAGACAAGAATCCCGTACGCAGCCATTGGCAAGAGGAATGGCAGCCAGGGGTGATTGACCATCATGGCTTTGGCTGCCAACAGCCAGATCACCGTCAAAATCAGCAGCAACGCCAGCTCACGCGGGTTGGATAGCAATGAGCGCCGCACGCGCGCCAGCGCTGTAATCGTGATCGACAGGACAAGCAATACAAATACAGTGCTGCGCGCCAGCGTCCAGAAATCCCACTCTGATTGCAGTCGGCTCAATATAGTCAGCTTTTCAGCCTGTTCGGCGGTTGCTCGGTCGCCACTGCGAATGACAGTTTCGCCTTCGATCAGCGTCACATAGACCGGGGCAACATTTGCACGCGCTTCATTGCGCAACGCCTCGGTGCGTTCGGGGTTGGGAAAACTGTTGGGACGAATCAGGTTTCTGACAAGTTGAATCGTCACATCGCTCGATGCGTCATCCAGGAAGCTGCTGATAAATCCAGGAACAGCGCGCCGAGCCTGATTGATCGTTGATTCGCGAATCTCTGTGCGCATTGCACGGTCCAGCGCAATTGGGACTTCTCGCGCCACCTGCGCCCACTGCTCGTCGGTGAGCGAAAGAATCTGAACGGCTGTCTCGGCGTCAAGCCCTGGCGCCTCGAGCGCCATCAGATCGTTGGTGCGCTGCGCAATTGTGTCGTCGGCGTGTTGGCGTATCTCGCCGATTTGCGCCATCACTTCGCGTGCAACAGCAACCTGTTCTTGTCGAACCGTTGCTTCTTCAAAATCATATTGTTCGGCAACCTGCGCCGCCGCGCGTTCGCGCGCACGCTCGGTCAACACCTGACTCTCGAAGGTGATCTGCTGCGGAGCGACAACTGTAAATGGCGCGATTTGGTCGGGCTGCAACAGGAGCCGGCTGCCATAGGGGAGCTGCCAGGCAAGCAGCGCGATCAGGACGATGCCCAACGAAATGAGCATCAAAAAAGGCACAAATGATTGGCGTAGCCTGTCGAGATGAATCTTTCGACTCACCATCGCCCAGGCGCGCTGGAGCGACTCTAGCATGAGGTTACTGGGCAAGAAGACGACGCACGATTTGGTTGACGCGCTTACCGTCCGCCAGCGCGCCGGTTCGAGCCAACACCGCCGGCATTACCTGTCCCATCTGCTTGATTGAGGTTGCACCTACTTCTGCGATGACAGTGCGTGCAATTTCCTCGATTTCGTCATCAGAAAGTTGTTGCGGCAAATATCTTTGCAGGATTTGATACTCCGCCATTTCTGCTTGCGCACGTTCCGGTGAACCCAGCCGTGTGTACTCATCGGCGGCGTCGCTGCGTCGTTTCGCTTCGCGGCGCACGATGTCCAGCATCTCGTCGTTGCTCAGCTCGTGCGCGGCGTCGCCGCTGGCGCGCGCCTGCGTGAAGGCTGTTTTGAGTGCACGCAGCGTGAGCTTTGCGATCTCGTCGCGATCGCGCATCGCTTGCTTCAGGTCAGCGTCGATGCGTTCAGCCAGCGTCAAGTTCTTTTCACTCATGCCGATTCCTCCTTCGATAGCTGCGCCTGCACGCGTCGATCGATCAGCAACTGTAGCCGATCTTGATAACGCATGAAGACCATCAAGCCAATACCCAGCCCAGCCAGAATCAAAACCAACTGCCAGCCGGAGAACAGCCAGACGCCCGCTCCCGCCGCCGCCACCACCATCGTCGAGGGGACTCGTATTGCAAGCGTCAACAGGATGATTTTGGCGAAGGAAACATGCGAAAGTCCCGCCATGAAATAGGGCAGATCACCGGTGGGCGCCAGCAAGATTACGAACCAGATCGCCGTGCTTGTGCTAAAGGTGAGTCGCTCCCACTGATTGAGCCGTCCTTCGCCGACCAATCGCTCGACAATCGGACGTCCAAAGTAGCGGGCGATTGCCATTGCCAGCGTTGACCCGATCAACACGCCCAGCGCGCCCCACACACCTCCCCAGAATGGCCCGTACAGATAGCCGGCCGCTGCTTGCATCACATAGCCAGGTAGCGGCGCCACCACAATTTGGATGGCGTTGAGAGAGACGAGCGCAACCGGCCCCCACATGCCCAATCGGCTCACAAAGGCCCGCAGCGTAGTTTCGTCTTGCGCCAACGTCCACAGCAGAGGCCAGAATTGCCAGGCAATCACGACTGCTGACGCCAGCAATCCTACAAACAATCCAAAGCGCCAACTGCGCAACAAATCGATTCTCAGGCGACTCAATCGCTGACCTTTCATCCACTCATCTTCTCTGCGCCGGACTGAATTTCTACGAATCGGCTACAGAATTCACACGCGCATTATACCCCACCCTCGCCTGTCAGCCAACTGGCTAACGGATGTCAGAAAATGTAGCGCGCGTTAATTTAGAATGAATCTAAAAAAAACTGACCGTCTGGCAGTTGTTTGCACCCGCTGTGAGGACTACAATCAAAAGGCGGATGACTGTGTCCGGCGAGGGGCTCTCCGAATCATGATAATTTTGCATAACCTGTGGCGCCGATTTATACGCAGCTTTCTGACGGTGTTGGGTATTGCCGTCGGTGTGGCGTCGGTGGTTTCGCTCGGCGCCATGGCGAATGGTCTTGCCTCAAACTATGACGGCGCGCTTGGTCTGAGCAACGATCTGCTCATCACGCAGAAGAACGCCTATGACGTCGTCTTCAGCAACCTCGACGAATCGACGTCGCCGACCTCGACCCGATGCTGCGCTGGGGGATGACGGCGTTTGTGAATATCCAGCCGAAGTGAAGGACAGAACCCAGGGGTTATGCTCTGAAAAAATTCGACGCAAAAAACCACAAATTCGCCGGACGCTCTGCCAGGCGGCGCATGAAGTAAGGGTACCACGCCGTGCCGTAGGGAACGTAGATGCGCACGCGATAGCCTTGCGCCACAAGCTGTTCCTGACGTTCACGGCGAATGCCGTAGAGAAACTGGAACTCGAAGGCGTCGCGCGAAACGCCCTGGCTGGCGACATAACGCTGTACGGCTTCGATCATGGCGTCGTCGTGGGTGGCGACGCCGAGGGAGACGCCGCGCGCACGCGCTTCGGCGCTCAGCATCATCTGCGCCAGACGCACAAAGGCAGCATCGGTGTCGGCTTTGTGGGCATAGGCAATGGTGTGCGGCTCCTTGTAGGCGCCCTTGACCAGCCGCACCCACGCGCCTTCCTCGATCAGGCGGCGCACATCCTGCTCGCTGCGGAAGAGATACGACTGGATCACAACGCCGACGTTGTCGAAGCCCTCGCCGTGACGCAGACGACGGTAAATGTCGAGCGTCGTGTCGACCAAAGCGCTCTCTTCCATGTCGATGCGCACGCGCAAATTGCGCTCGTGAGCACGGGTGAGAATGGCGCGCAGATTTTCGATCGCCAGGTTTTCATCGATCTTGAGACCAAGCTGGCTGAGTTTGACCGAGACATACGCATCGATCTGATTCTGCTGAATACGGTCAAGCAGGAAGAGAATCTGGTCGCGCGCTGCTGCTGCCTCGTCCGCCCGACTGACGCTCTCGCCCAGGTAATCGAGCGTGACGCTCATACCTTTGGCATTGAGCTGGCGCGCCGCAGCGATCGCCTCATCGACCGATTCGCCAGCGATGAAACGGCTGGCGACCGCCCACGCTGGCGGAAAGCTGGTCATCAGTCGTCGCGCCAGCATCGAACGTGACAGGTAGAGCAGCAAAGCGCGCAGCCATGCCTCGCCGTTGCGATAGAGTACGTAGCCTGCGCCGGCGGCAAGGCCGAGCGCAACAATAGCAGATTCAGCGGAAGCACGCGTTGCGTTAGCGGATTTTGTCTTGCTCATGAAAATTCCTCTGCCAATGCGATGACATTGACAACCATATTGGTATTGTAGAACCAGGTCGTGATCAAGGGCAAAGCAATCATCAGCAGGATCGGATGCTTGTCCCAACCATAGCCCTGGAACGGCGGCAGCATTGCTACGCTCGCACAGGACATGGAAAGATGAATTGCCAGACACCCGCCGTTTCCGTCCACTGCTTCGCCAGCTCATCCTGCTTGATCCCAGCGGCGATCTCGTCAGCAGTGACGCGGCTACAGCGCAACTCGACGGCGTAGCGGCTGCACGACTGTCCAACGCGCTCGATGCGTTGACGCAGATCGCGCAAGCCATCGAGCGCGGCGTGCAACTCGATGTGCGCAGTCTCGTCGGCATCGGCGCAACCGCTGCGTGTGTCGGCGCGACCATCGAGCAGACGCACCAACTGCCAGCGCCAGCGCCGCACGTCATCGCCGCCAGCCCAGACGTTGAGTGCAAAGTCGGCGGGCGTCTCCACTGCGCTGCGATAGAACTCGTGCACATCTTTGAAGGTGCGCGTGAACCGTGCAGGCGGCAAATCCTGGCGAGTGCGCCGGCCGTAGCCCTTGCTGGTCAGGCGCTCGTCGAGAATCGCCACGACCCCGCGGTCGTCGGCGCGGCGGATCAGACGGCCAAAGCCTTGTTTGAGCGCCAGCGTCATCAGCGGCATCATGTACTCCTCGAAGCTGGAACGCCCGTCAGCCTCGATGGCGCGCATCCGTGCGCTGTGCAGCGGGTCGCCAGGCGTGGGAAAGGGCATCTTGTCGAGGATCACGAGACTTAGGCCATCGCCGGGGATATCGACGCCCTCCCAGAAAGAGCGCGTCGCCAGCAGCACGCTGTAGGGCGTGGCTTTGAACCAGTTCAGCAGCGCGTCGCGCGGGGCGTCGCCTTGGGCGCGTACGGGCCACACCACGCCGCGGTCATCGGCCTGCAGACGGTCATTCACCTGTTGCAGACCGCTCCAACTTGTGAAAAGGCAGAGCGTACGCCCGCGGCTGACTTCGAGCAGCCGCTCAATCTCGCCAGCCACGGCGTCGTAGAAAACATCGGCGTTGCGATAGTCATAAGCGGGCAGTGCGGGCTGGTAGAGCAGCGCCTGCCGCGGGTAGTCGAAGACCGGGGGCAGCACGACCTCCTCGCCGGTCTCTTTGATGCCGCAGCGCGCTTTATAGTGGTGAAAATGACCGCCGGTCGCCAACGTGGCGCTGGTGCAGATCACTGTGCGCGTCACGGCATTGCCGTTGTCATCTTCCGGTTGAAACATATAGGACGAAAGCAGTTCCGTCGGATTGATCGGCGCGGCGTGCACCTCCAGCGTGATATAGCGGCGGTCGAAAACGCGCACGGCGTAGCGCACGACCACATCATCTTTGCGACTGCTGCCAATGGCGCGCAACTTTTCGGCGGCGCTGTTGACTGCCGTTACGGTCAGCTCGTAGTAGCGGTTGCGTTCGGCCGCTTCGGCGTTGGGGCGTTCGCCCAATTTGGCGGCCTGTTCGATAGCCGACGCGTAGGGGTTGCTGCGCTTGAGCCGCTGTCCCAGGTCACTGAGCGCGGCGCTGAGGCTGAGCGTTGCTTCCAGATCGTCTTCGATCTGAAAGGCGTTGTCGCGGCTGAGCCGTGAGATTTCCTGAAAAGCGAGGGTGTTGAGGTGACGCAGACGATCGATCTCGTCTTCGCCGAGATGATCCTTGAAGATCGTGCGCGCCAGCAGCTGCTCAACAGTGTAGTCGGTCACCATCACCTCGTAGACCGCGGTGGCGATCTGTTCGAGATGGTGCGCCTCGTCGATCACGTAGATCGGCGCCGGCGGCAGGATGCGCTCGCCAGCGTAGCCAAGTTCGAGCGCGTTGAGCAGCAGATGATGGTTGGTGATGATCACCTGCGCCTGCGCCGCCTCGTCGCGCATATGGTTGACCCAGCAGTCGTCCTCGTAGAAGCGGCAATCGCCGTGCAGACAATCGTCAGGAAAGCTGACGACGCGCGTGCGCAGATCGTTGCTCAGCACGAAGGGCAGGTCGTCGATGTCGCCGGTTGTTGTCGTTTCGAGCCAGCCGCGCATGTAGGTGAACTGTTCATCTTCTCGGTCGTAGAGCGAGATGCGCCCTTGTTCGCCAGCTTCTTTCTCCCACTTGTAGTTGCAGACGAAATTGCTGCGCCCTTTGACGATCACTGCCGGGATCGGTTTGCCCAGCACCTTGCGCAGAAAAGGGATTTCCTTTTGAAAAAGCTGGCTTTGCAGCGATTTGTTGGCGGTGGAGACGACGACCGTCTGCCCGCTGAGGATGGCTGGAATCAGGTAAGCGATCGACTTGCCGGTTCCGGTCGGTGCTTCGATCAGCGCGTGACGCCGCGCCAGGATTGCACGCTTGACCGTTTCCGCCATGTCGAGCTGGCTTCGGCGCAGTTCGTAACCATCCAGAGCGCGTGCCAGCGGCCCGCCCGCCCCAAACAATTCTGCCAGATCGGTGGCGGCCAGCTCCGCCGCTGCGGCGTCTGGCGCAGCGTGCACGGGTGGAGGCGGCGCATCGGCGGACGGGTCGTAGTCGACTTCATCGGTGGGCAGTGGCGAGCGATTGGATCGTTTGGACATACGAAAATGATAGCACAAATGTGCGGCGCGCCAAAGGTGCGGACACGTTATGGGGACACTTCACGGTCGGGGCAGGGTTTGTTGTGTAGGTCATCGCCTCCGGCGTGACATGGCGCCCGTCACGCCGGAGGCAATGACCTACGACATGCACCCCCAACTTGAATTACACCCATACGCTATAGCGTGTCCGCACCTTGTCAGGAGATCGGGGGAAAAAGAGCGGGTCGGGCAATTGCCCGACCCGCCGTATCCTATACGCTTGATTCCTCACGCCGTTGTGAGGCTGCAATGAGTGTGTTGCTTACTGCGCCGGCGGCAAGATTACGGCGCTGATGGCGTGAATCACACCGTTGGTTGCCGGGATGTCGGCAATCGTGACTTTGGCGCCATTGATGTAGACGCTGCCGTCCTTGATTTCGAAAGTGACCGGCTTGCCCTCGACAGTGGTTGCCCGCATGCCGTTGGTGATGTCCGCCGACGCCACATTGCCGCTCAACACATGATAGCGCAGAATTTGCGAAAGCTCGCCTGCCTGCAACAATTGCGCCGCAGTCAGACCAGTCTGCGCCAGCAGTTCGTTGAACGCTGCATCAGTCGGGGCAAAGACTGTGTACTCGCCGCTGCTCAGTGTAGCGTCCAGTCCAGTGGCTTTCAGCGCCTGCGTCAGGATCGAGAAGTTCGGGTTGTTGGCGGCGATCTGCGCAATCGTGCCGGTTGCTGTCGTCGCACCGGTGGTCGGCGTGGTCGTTGTGGTGGCGGTCACTGTCGTTGTGGCGACAACAGTGGGCGTCGTGACAGTCGTGGTGGTTGGCGTAACAGCCGTGGTCGCAGTCGTGGTTGCGGCGGTTGTTGCCGCCGGTGTAGCTGCGGCGGGAGCAGCAGCGCCAGCGCCAATCTGTTCGCGCGTCGGCAGGTTGATGACCTGACCAACCTCGATGAGATTGCAGTTGGCAATGTTGTTGAAGCTGCAAATCTGCTCGTAGAGACGGAAGTCGCCATAGATGTCACGTGCAATCAGCGCCAGCGTGTCGCCAGACTTGACGACATAGGCGCCGCCTGGCTCGCCCTCGCGGCCAGTGCTTTCAGTCGTTGCAGCTGTGGTGGTCGTCGCCGCAGTGGTAGTGGCGGCGACAGTTGTGCTCGCCGCTGCTGCTGGCGCTGCTTCCTGTGCAGAGATCGTCTGCAGCGAATCATCGATCAGGACGGCGCCGGTTGCGACAAGTTCGTAGGTGGCCGGGATGCGCGAGTTGTTGTAGACGATTACAGTGTAAGTGCCCAAACCCGGCGCTGTAAAGCTGGCCTGGCGAACATTTTCATCGCCCGGCGTACTGACACGGTTGCCATTGGCAATCGCCACATCGCTGGCGTTTTCACCAGCCTGATAGCGGCGCAGACCGGTCTCGTCGAGCACCCAGAAGCTCATGCGTCGCGCCAGTTCCTGGTTGTCACGCGGATCGAAAGAAAGGCGGAGTGTAATTTCGCTGTCGCGCTGCTCAGGTTCCATCCCCAGGTAATGCTGTTCGTACTGTTCGCCCAATTCGCCTTTGATGGCAGCGCCGCGGAAGGGGCCACCGGTGACAACCGGCGTAGCTGCTGCGGCTTCTGCCATTTCCGTGGGCGTCGCCTCTGGCGTGGCGGCAGGCGCTTCGGCGGTGGCGACGGCCACTGGCGTCTCAGTAGCAACTTCGGTTGCCTCCGCAGTCGCCGTTGCTTCAGCAGCGGCGCCAACTGCACGCACCTGCTCGCCGCTGTCGTCGACAATCACGCCATTATCAACGCTCAGTGTAAAGTTGGCGTCGGTGGCGGAATCATTATAGACAACGATGGTATATGCCTCGCCGGTGGCGCGGAAGGAAGCGCCCTGCACATTGTCGGCGCCGCGCGGGAAGAAGCGGGTGTTGCCCATCCCCACATTGTTATTCTCGATGCGCTGCCCATTGACAACTGACCTCAGGTTGGCTTCATTCAAGATATAGAAACCGACGCCATTACCCTCTGGGTTGGCGCGATCCCAGCTCGCCGTGACTGTCACCGTGCCAGGTCGATCCGGCGCCAACCCAAGCCAGAACTTGGCGAACTGTCCGCCTGGAATCGTGCCGGTGACCTCGGAGGCCCGCACCTGAAATGCTGGCGCCGCCTGTTCGGCCGCAAATACGACCGGGGTCAGCGCAGTGACGAGCAGCGCCGTCAGCAGTGCTACGGTAAGAAATTTGCGCCATTTTGATTGGATCATAATTAAACCTCCAAATGACCGAATATCATGTGTTGCGATGTGTGCTCCACCAGTGGTTTTGCGCAACCTATCGCAAGCAGAAAAACATAGTACAACTGATTGCAGTGGCCAACAGACTTGCGCACTCAATTGTCCACTATCATTTCAATCGCCGTCTCTCAGGCATCTCTTAAATCGTCAGAAAAGGCGTTGCGGTTCCCCAAATAACTCGCTGACAGCCGATTCTAGCGTATCCAATTGATTATACTCCCTGTAAGGATTCGCACCAAATAAATCTCCCACTTCAATCAATCAAATCTTTTTTATGAGCGGCGCACCTCACCGCCCAGGCGGCTGTGGAATCGGCGTCGGCGTCGACGGCGTCGATGCCACATTGCGTACATAGTAGTCCGAATAGGTGTAGTCTTGTCGGACAATTCTCAGACGGAAATCATACGAGTCCGCCGGCAACAACCCCAGATCGAGCCGGGCGAGGTAGCCATTGATGACCGGTTTTATGTCGCTGAAGAGAAAGTTCCACTGTTCTGCGCCAGATGGCGTCCAGTACAATTCCCACCGTAAAAGGTGCGGAACAGCGGTGGTGCCGATAAAGTCCACCACCTCGCTCACCTGGATGTTATCGAAGGGGAAATATAATCCCGGCGATCGGGGCGTTGCACGCGTGGAGGTCGGATGGATGGCGGGTGGCGCCGAGCCGTTGGCTACGCGTAGGCGGGTCACATAGAACTCATTGTAATTGCTGTCACGATAGACAACGCGCAGCCGCAGATCATAGAAACCATCCGCTAATCGAGTTGTGTCGAGTTCGTAAATCTGCGACTGCCAGAACTGCTCGTTGCTGCTGTACAGCCAGCCCCAGTCGCCGCTGCCGCTTGGCGCAATGTGCAATTCGTAGCGTTCAAATGGATTGAACGCTGTGCGGCTGTTCACTGTGCCGATGACTGGGGTCAGGCCACGGATTACATCGCCGTTTTGTGGCTCGAAGATGCCTTGTCCGTTGGGAATAAAGCTGCGAAAACGCGGCGTCGGCGTGACCGTGGGCGTTGGCGTCTCGAAGACAATCACAAGCGGGGAAAATGGCTGGTTGGGATCGGCGTTGGTTGGAAACGGCGTGACCGTCGGCGGCGCAGCATTGCGCACCTCCAGCCTGCGCAGAAACGCTTCAGTGAAATTGCCGCTGCGATCCAGCGCACGCACGCGAATGTCGTAGAAGCCGTCGGCAAATTCGTAGGTGTTGAGAATATAGAGCACACCGTTGCGCACAACCTCGCGACTGGTGGTCAGCCATTGCCAGCTCTCGGCGCCGGTTGGGCTGATGTGCACATCGTATCGCGTAAAATTGCTGATAACCGCTGTACCCCAAATCGGGGTGAATCCAAAGATCGCATCGCCGCGCTGCGGATGTGTAATTTCATTGACGATGCGCAGATCGAGCGTCGGCGTCGGCGTGACAAACGGTTGCTGTGGAAAAGGCGTGAAGAAGAAAGGCGTCCACGTTGGTGTGAAGGTGGGCGTTTCAGGAAAGGTTTGAAAGGCAAACCCATGGGTGTCGACATCGGCGAAGACGCGCCGCGCCATGTCGGGGATGGCAAGCACTGCTATTACCGTCCCCGCCAACAACAATAGCAATATGCGCGTCCGCGTTACTTTGTCACTCATCATCGTCGAGTATAGCGCAACCTGGCGCACAAGTCGGAAATCTGATTCGTCCAACAGTGGACGACAGAAACCAGGATTCTTGCATTTTGTGCTTTGGCTGCGAATGCGTCGAAGAAAATCCAGGTTTCTATAACCTTATCCTTGTACGTCGCGCCAGACCAGATGATAACAACGCAGCGCGCCATCTTCCGGCGGATAACGCAGCGTCACCGTCGGGCTGGCGGGCGATCCGTCAGCGCCGAGCACGGTGAGCGAGAGTTCGAGCTGGCTACCGGAATAGATGGGTAGATCGAACATGCCGGCATCGGGGCCGCCTTTTGTGAACGCCGTTGCACGGTTGCCCCACTGATCGACCATTTGCACCGCAACGCCGGCAATCGCAACGCCATTGCGGTCGAGCACGCGCCCCATCACGTAGTTGCCCGGACAGTTGTTGTCGGTGTTGACGCTTGCCAGCAGATAGGTCTCGCTGTTGATCATATTGATCGGCGTCGGTTCGGCGACGGCAGCCGCTATCTCAGTTGCGGTGATCGTCTCCGTCGCTGTCAATACGTTTGATGCGCTCGCCAACGCCCGCGGCGGTTCGCTGATGGCGATGCGCCGCACACGTTCGCCGTATATTGCGCGTACGATTCCCTCTGCCTCGGCGCAGGTTCCAAGCGAAAGCAGGGTGCTGCGTCCACTCGCCCAACGCAGCGCCGCACGCTGTTCCTCCAACGCCCGCGGCGCAAACGCAAAGGCGGCAGGCCGCTGTGCGCCCGGCGTCGGCAGGAAGGGACGCAGACCGAGGTCGAGGGTGCCAGCCAACAGCGGCGCGGCCTCTTCTGGCGTGAGGGGCGTCTCCAGATCAGCCAGCGTATCTACATAACGCCAGCCAGGCGCCAGATCGCCAAAGCCACGCGGCAGCATCAACGCTGTCCGTGCGTCTGGATCGTTGGCAGCGGTGCGTTGTTGGAGACAAACGCCAAGCTGAACGCGCTGGCCGTCGGTGCGTTCGACTGAAACGCGTGAGAAGAGTCCCGACTGGTAAGCGTCGAAATATGGTCCGTCGAGAAGATGGGCTTCGATCCAGGCGCGGGTGAAGAATTCACCCTGCGGCGGGCAGCGCAACTCGCGCGGGCACGGCTGCTCAATGCGCACGGCGTCAACAGGCGGTGTAAACACCCACGCTGTCGGTTCTTCAGGCGCGTCCAGGCTGCGCAGTAAAACAGGATCGGCGATCACTGCCTCCATGAATGCCTTCCAGATCGGCGCAGCGCCGCTGATGCCAGTGACGTTGCGCATTGGCCGACCATCGTTGTTGCCCGCCCACACGCCCGCCACCAGATAGCGCGTATAGCCGACGGTCAGGTTATCGCGAAAGGAGGTGGTCGTGCCGGTCTTGGCTGCAGCCGGGCGTGAGAGCTTGAGCGGGCTGTTGGCGCCGAAGACCGGCGTGCGCGCATCGTTGTCGCTGAGAATATCGGTGACAAGATAGGCAGCGGCGGGCGAGATCACCTGCTGCGTCGCCGATTCCGGCAGCGCAACCGCCCGCCCGCGCGCGTCGGTTATACGCAGGATCGGCGTCGGTTCGACATAGCGGCCTTGATTGACGATGGTGTGATAGGCGGTCGTCAGATCAAAGAGCGTCACTTCAGAGCCGCCGAGCGTCATCGCCAGCCCGGCGCGCGTGATGTCCTCTTCGCTGAGGCTGCGCACGCCCATGCGGTTGGCTGTCTCGACAAAGCGCGCCAGCCCCAGCCCTTCCATCAACTTGACTGCCGGCACATTGAGGCTGCCGGCCAGCGCCATGCGTGCAGTGACAGGGCCGCGCAGCCGGCTGTCATAGTTGCGCGGTGTATAGGGTCGCGAGTTGGCGATCGGATAAGTGACCGACAGATCCCACAGCACGGTGGCTGGGCTGATGATATTGGCGTCGAAGGCCGCAGCGTAGATCGCCGGCTTGAGCGCACTGCCTGGCTGGCGCTGACGTAAGACAACGTTGACCTGACCGCCGATGCGCTCATTGTAGAAATCAGCGCTGCCCACCATGACCATGATTTCGGCGCTGCCTGGCTTGAGCGCCACGAGTGCGGCATTATTCATATTGTGCCGCGTACGTAAGGCGTCCACCTGATCGCGCACGATCTGCTGCGCCAGGTTCTGCATGTCGAGGTCGAGCGTTGTGTAGATGTTCAGCCCAATGCGACCCAGATTGGGCAGGTTCAATTCCCGCGCCAGATAGGAGCGTACATATTGCACGAAATGAGGCGCCTGCGTCTGGCGGCGATCCGGATCATCCGCCAGCGTGATCGGCTGAGCGTATATGCGGTCGGCGGTCGCCTGACTGAGATAGCTGTGCCGCACCATCAGTTGCAGCACGATGCGCTGGCGGCGTTTGGCAGCCTCGAAATCGAAGAACGGGTCGAGATTGGCGGGTTGCTGCGGCAAACCGGCCAACAGCGTCGCCTCGGCGGTGTTGAGCGACAGCGCTGACTTGCCAAAATAGGTGCGCGCCGCCGCCTCTGGCCCGTAGGCGCGGTGGCCAAAATAGACCAGGTTGAGATACATCTCCAAAATCTCGTCCTTGCTGAACAGCTCGGTCAGTTCCTGCGCCAGCAGCGCCTCGTTGATCTTCCGCTCCAGCGTAGGGTTGAAGCGTTCGGCGGGCGGCATGAAGAGATTGCGCGCCAGTTGCATCGTGATCGTGCTGGCGCCGGAGAGCCGTTCGGGATTGGCGAGATTCTGCACCATCGCAGCAACGATGCGCCGCCTGTCGATGCCTTGATTGGTGTAGAACGATGCATCTTCCGTGGCAATGATCGCCTGCACCAACGCCGGCGAAATGCGCGAAAGCGGCGTCCAGACGCGGCGCCCTTCGTCGAAAATCTCTGCCAGCACGCGCCCCTTGCGGTCGTAGATGATGCTGCTTTCGAAGATGCGCGGTTCAGGGCCTGGCTGGTAGCGACGCATGTATGCTTCGGCGACCGCCTGCAAGTCACCCTCCGGCCGCGGGACAAGCTGGTACGTCGCCTCGTAGGCGGCGATGCGGCGATTCGCTTCACTCTGGATCACGGCGGCGGCAACCTGTGCGTCGCGACGCAGCGAAACCGTAGGCTGTGCGTCGCACGCCGTCAGCAAGAACGCCGCCAGCACGAGCATTGGCGTAACTGACCAACGAACCCATTTCGCCCTCCGCCGGTGTGCAGCTCGCGTTGAAATACGGCGCAGGGCGAGCGTCCTGTACTGATCTGCCATCGTCATCCTCTATATGAACCACGTTGAGCCTATAACTGCGTGCAAACACTCAAGAACACACAACGTCAGGGTCGGGGCTATCGGCTGAGCGTTTAGGCAATGTTTCGGCTGATCAGATCGACGCTCAGCTATCCGGTTCATCGGTATAACGCAGCAGCAACGTGCGATGTTCCGCTGCAAACGTTCCAAAATCTTGACAGACGACGCTTTGACACAGCCGCCGTCTGTCGTTCACAATAAGGAGGATTATGTCGCTTGAATTTCGCCCACCTAATTCATTGCAACGCGCTGTCAAACGCATCGCCTCGTTGACGCCGGTCGCCTGGCTGCTGGCGCGCACGCTACGTCATCTCGATCGCGCGGTGGCGCAGGTTTCTGGAGGATGCATGACCGCCACCAGCCTGGTTGCCGGCTTGCCTGTGATCTACCTGACGACGACTGGCGCCAAGAGCGGGCAGCCGCGCACGACGCCGTTGATCTGTGGCGTCGATGGCGACCGGCTGATCCTCTTTGCCACCAACTTTGGCGGACAGAAGAACCCGGCATGGAGCTACAATCTGCGCGCCAATCCTGTCGCTACGGTTGCATATCAGGGCAAATCCGCCGTCTACCGCAGCCGCGAGGCCACTCCAGATGAGCGCGCCCGCTACTGGCGCATGGCAGACCAGATCTACGTCGGCTATGCTGCCTATCGCAAGCGCGCCGCACATCGTGAGATACCAATATTTGTGCTGGAGAGAAGCGGAGAGTAGAGATTAGGCAGAGTGGGAGAGAGGGAGACAAGGGGCGAACAATCGCAGTGGCGCAACGAATCTCCAATCTCCAGTCTCTTAATCCGCCAATCACAAGGAGTTGACTCATGCTGATTTTGACCCGCCATGATGTTGAGTCCCTGTTGACGATGGCTGATGCAATTGATGCGGTCGAGGCGGGCTTTCGCCAACTTGCCGCCGGTGCGGTGGAGATGCCGCAGCGGCTGGCGACGACGATTGCGCCGCACAACGGCATTCATCTTTCCATGCCCGCGTTCGTGGCCGGCGATCCGGCGACAGATGATCCCGGCACGTTGACGATTAAAGTGGTCACCGTCTATAACGACAATCGGGCGAAGTATGCGTTGCCAACCATTCACGCCGTACTGCTGCTGCACGATGCGCGCACGGGGCAGCCGCTGGCGCTGATGGACGCCGAACATCTTACTGCGATGCGTACGGGCGCGGTGAGCGGCGTCGCCACGCGCTACATGGCGCGCCCTGACGCCAGCGTAGTGACGATCTTCGGCGCCGGTGCACAGGCAGGCCCGCAGTTGCTGGCAATGGCTGCGGTTCGCCCGATTCAGCAAGTGTATGTAGTGGCGCTAGGCGACGTGCACGCTTTCTGCACGCGCATGGCAGCACAGCTCGGCGTTCCGGTAAGCGCTGCCGCCGATGCGCGCTCTGCGGTCGAAGCCGCCGACCTGATCTGCACCGCAACCAACAGCCCAACGCCACTCTTTGACGGCGCCTGGCTGCGCCCTGGGACACACATCAACGCCATCGGCGCCTACACCAAAACGATGCGCGAGTTGGACAGCGAAGCCGTGCGCCGCAGTCGCGTCATCGTTGACCGTCGCCAGGCCGCGCAGGTCGAGGCGGGCGACATCGTCATCCCCACACAAGAAGGCGTCATCGGGCCGGATCATGTCGTGGGCGAGCTGGCTGAGGTCGTCACCGGCGTCGTCCCTGGCCGCGCCGCTGCGGGCGAGATCACGCTTTTCAAGTCGGTGGGGCTGGCGCTGCAAGATGCGGTGACGGCGGCGCTGGTCTACCGGCGGGCGGTGGCGCAGGGGCGGGGACAAGAAGTCGCTTTGTAATAGTTCACACACCTTCTCGGAAGCCTCCGGGAAGGTGGTAACAGAAGATATCACCAACTGCATAGTCACGTCAGCTCTCATCATCTGGAATTACAGCGCAAGAAATCGAGTGCACAGGCATGGCGCTGCAATTACGATGGATGCATAATCAAGTGGAGACAAGCCAGGAGAGATTGCACCATGCCAACCGCCACTACCATGACGCAAACTGAATCGGCCTTCCTGTTTGCCGATGACGACGCACGTTGGGCGGCCGTCTGCGCCAGAGACGCCGCCGCTGAAGGACAGTTCTGGTTCGCAGTGACGACGACCGGCGTTTACTGCCGGCCAACGTGCCGTTCGCGCCGGCCGCGCCGTCAGAACGTGCGCTTTTTCGACACACCCGCCGCCGCCGAAGCAGCCGGCTTCCGCCCCTGCAAGCGCTGTCAGCCGCACCAGCCGCAGCCGGCAATGACCGTCGAACATGCCGCCGCGGTCGAGCAGGCATGCGCGCTGATCCGAGACAGCGACGGGACGCCAACACTAGCGACGCTTGCCGCGGCTGTGGGCATGAGTCCCTACCACCTTCAGCGCGTCTTCAAGGCGCACACCGGCGTCTCGCCCAAGCAATATGCAATGACTGTGCGCCGCCAGCGCGCCGCCGACGCGCTCCAGACAGCAAGCACCGTAACAAAGGCAATCTACGATGCCGGCTACAGCAACAGTGGTCATTTCTACACTGAAAGCGCCGACGCCATCGGCATGACGCCGGGCAAGTATCGTCGCGGTGCAGCAGACGAGACGATCCGTTTTGGCGTAGCTGCGTGCTATTTGGGTTGGGTGCTGGCTGCGGCGACGAAGCGCGGGCTGTGCGCCATTGAGTTGGGAGACGATCCGGCTGTGCTGGAAGCAGAGCTGCGCACGCGCTTTCCCAACGCCGAGATCGTGCGCGATCCTGGCTTCGACGACTGGATGCAGCAGATCGTGGCCTTTCTTGGCGCACCGCAGCGCGGGTTATCCCTGCCGCTCGACATTCAAGGCACGGCGTTTCAGCGTCGCGTTTGGGCCGCGCTGCGCGAGATTCCGGCGGGCGCTACGCTGAGTTACAGCGAAGTGGCCGAACGCATCGGCGAACCGGAGGCAGTGCGCGCCGTGGCCGGTGCGTGCGCCGCCAACAAGCTGGCGGTGGCGATCCCCTGTCATCGCGTGGTGCGCAAGGATGGCGACCTTAGCGGCTATCGATGGGGCGTCGAGCGCAAACGGCAGTTGCTGGCGCACGAGCGCGAAGGAGCAACCGACTTCGCTAAACTTCCTTCAAAATCTGGCTAATGTCGTTTGATGAACGGCAGCCATGAATGACGACAGACTGTTTCCCCTTGAAATTCGACAGCGCCGATATCCCATCCATCGTTGAAGGGACGCGGATTTCCGAAAAAATCGAGAGATGGCGATTGTTCGCTGCGTCCTGCATCAATCAGGGGTGAGCAAGCTGAGAGATGTCCGTCTGCTCTATTTGGTGCAATCATCAAAGGATCGACCGAAAGATTGCCATTTATTCCTGTCTGGTCATCTACGCCTGAATAATTGACCAGCCCGTTTGCCCAAATATTGTTGTGGCGCAATGATGCTTCGACTTTAACCGAGCCCTCATTTGCCGGTCCAACAATTCCGATAGAGCGATTTGCACCAACAATGTTGTTTTGAATTAGAAGTTCGCCCGTTAATTCACCGCTAAAGACCAGACCCGCTCCTTGATTTTGCCAGATCGTGTTATTGACAAATTGATTGACATCCTCGATCGTTGCAACTGATATGCCGTTGCCTTGATTTTGAGCGATAATGTTGTTGCTCAGATCGAAGCGACGCCCAAAAATCCTTATTGTCGAGCCAAATTCACCTAGATTACCTACAACCCAATTACGTTCAAAACGTATGTCAGACGGCAGCCCTGCACCAAAATTGAGTTCGGCCGCGCTACCCAGACTCTGCGCCGAATTTGCGCGGAAGACATTTGCTATAATTCGAACGCTGACGCCATCTCCACCGTTGGCGCCTGCATAAATGCCGCCGCCGCTTGATTCCGCAGAGTTGCTCAAAACTTCACTATTTTGAATTGAAAACGAATCATCTTGAACATCAACACCTAAATAGTATATGCCGCCCCCCGTTGTTGCAGTATTGTACATCAACCGGCTATTGGTGATTGTAAGGACACCCCAAGCCGTAATGGCGCCTCCGGTTTGAGTTGTTCGGTTGTATGCGAGGTCACTTGCCATGACGATAAGCACACCGTTGCTGCTGATGCCGCCGCCCGCAGCGAACGCTTCATTTGATATCAACTGGGTAGTAGAAATTGATGCATTGGCTTGAAAAGCATTATACAATCCACCTCCACCTCGAGCGACTGAGGAAGCTTCTATAGCTCGATTGTTGGCAATTGCCGAGGCGATCATTTTCAGAGTGCCAAAGTTAGCGATTCCCCCACCAGCCAGGGCACTGTTGCTGAAGACGACGCTGCTGATAACCGAAGCCTCTCCTTTGTTTAGGACTGCGCCTCCAACCAATCCTGGGTTGAAGCAGGTTACCGCATGGTTGTACTGCAGGAGTACGTTGACCAGGGTTAGAACGCCAGAGTTTCGTATACCACCGCCGCCCTCCAACTGATTAGAACGACAGTCGGTAATGAAACCGTTCTGAATGGTCACGCCTGAGATTTCGACGCTTGCCGAGATAACATCAATGACCCTTCCAACGCTTTCACCATCAAGAATTGTCAACGTCTGGCCTGATCCCTGCAGTTTTATCTCTCGCCTAATGATCAGACGCTCTTTATAGACGCCTGGAGCAATCGTAATATTGGTGCATTGGGGATCATCAATTGCCGCCTGTATCGTCGTGTATTCAGTCACAGCACTATCGGACGCATTCACCCGGCACGAAACTGTTGCGGACTGGACGGATTGAATCGAGAGGATCAGCGCGAGTAGCAATCCACAAGCCAAGCTAATTAAAGTCAGGACTTTGCTTATGTACACAATCGTTATTCTGTACAGCACATCAAGACTTCCTATAAACAACAGCCAGCTCAAAGGCGCTTATCGTCCGGTTACTGGCAAATACACAAATTCGGTGTCGCGATCGAGGATCAACACCGATGCTTGCGGTCTATCAATGTAAATATTTCGATAGCCTCCAAAATTGACGAAAAACTGTTCGGGGGCTTCTTTGATCGCGTCACTCAAGATTGAGAGCGAAACTGATGCTGTTTGTGCACCGACTGGGATGGTAAGTACTCCGGAAGCGTCAATATAGTCTTGTCCGGGCACAGCGCTGACGCCTACAGTTGAATATGTTAGTGTAATGGACTCCGTCGCCGGTCGAGGAAGGTGCACGACAATGTTGATTGTTGAGAGTCCCTCTGATGATTCGAGAACGACGGGTGAGTCAATTGTAGTCTTTGGGTCCCCAAAGGGTGGTGACTGCCTGCCAAGAACGATGCTGCTATAGGGGATGGGGTCTGCGGCTATGAATCGCTCCCCAGCGATGAGTAAACTGCCGTCAGTTGCCACTTTGATAGCGAGTCCAAGCCCTCCAGCAAGCTCTTGCTGCCAAAGCCGGTATCCTTCTAGGCTGAATGCATGTAGAACGAACTTACCAGCGAGTGAGCCAGTGAGATATGTGACACCGTCGCTATCACTCGCAAAGTCGATGACTACGCCACCTGGAAGTCTCACCAACTTTTCGAGAACGCCCTGAGCAGTATAAATGTAAAGTGCACTGCCAGAGGCAAAGTGCAACCTCCCTGATCGGTCGAATCTGAAATGCCGAGAGATCGTGCAACCTTCATCCATACAACTGGCCTGCCAAAGCGGTGCACCGTCGGCGCTAAAGACAGATACATAATCGCTTTCTTGTGTTCCATCTCTCCATGAGTTAATCCGAACGGCAACCGCCCCATCGTGACGCAGCATTAAATTACCGACTATGCTGGCGCTTCCTGGTTTTCCGATTTGGCGCTCCCAAAGAAGAGAACCTTCTGTGCCGTACTTCAGCAGCAACGCATTTGCAACGGTGCTATCTACGAGCCAGCCACCAACGATGACGGCTCCATTCTCATCGATTGCTATGTCTTGTCCTGAGATGGAGCCAAACTCACCTTTGCTCAACTGCTTCCGCCAGATTATCCCTCCAGTCTTGTCGTACTTGACCACAATCAGGTCTGGATTTGATACACGGGTGTTATCAGGTAAAACGTACGTATTGTTGAGGCTCCCAACCACATAGAGATTACCATCACGATCAAATTTTACACCTTTGCCGATGTTTCCTTTCTCGGAAGAACCGCGCGCCATGTCCGACCATTTAAGATTGCCTTGCGCATCGTACACATGAACGACGTAGTAGTCCACCGAATCAATTTCCTGCAAACCAACGACGGCGATATCCCCATTGTCATTGATGGCGGAGGCGCGCATAACGCCGGGCTGTGAACGCCGCCAGAGAAGTTGACCAACAGTGTTAAGTTTCTGAATGGTCATCATGCTCGCCGTAGCAAAATAGATGTTGCCCGAGTTATCTATGTGCAGACCGCTGACTTCTCCGCCCATCGGCGCTTCTGCAATCCAGGTAGACGGCGCGTTGAGACGAAAGTCGTCATCCCAAATTGTGATGCTGACTTTGGGATTGGCAATTATCACATCTGGGTGACAAATAAAACTTAACTGGATTTGCCGAGGTGGATCAACTTGCCGATTTGCAGGAACTAACAAGAGTTGCGTCTCACCATGACGCCTCCCCGCTGATATGATGAGATCACCTGGCTCGAACTGGATTGCGCCGGTGTGAGAGTCTTCGCGAAGTACAACGTAGTGTAGCTGAATATCTTCCTTAGCAGGTCGAGAGAGGTTCACTCTAACCTGTCCGTATGCACGATCGTGCTCGAGATCGTCGCCTTCAACTGCCAACAAACCATCGACGTAAGCGGATATTTTTCCTTTTGCCCACCCCTCCGTTGCGTATTTATGGATATAAACGTTCTCGCTGTCGGCTTGCACCATTAATATATTGTTGCGTTGATCAATCGTTGTAAGAATCAGTGGCGGTGCGCTGCTGTCGCTGCGTTCAACCGAACGTAACATTCCAGCTGGATTGTAATGCAGTACGAGCAGTGAATTAAGCCTGTTTCCGATCAGATAGATGTCGCCGTTGTCGCCAATTTCCACATTTTTTGTTTCGTAGTAGCCATCTGTCAGGTAGACCTGCTGCCATTGTTGCGTTCCGTCCGGCGTGTAACGCATCACCAAAGGCACATTGAAGGCACTGTTGACGAAATTTCCTACAACCACTGGAAAGTTATACTGGTCCACAGCAATGGCAGCAGGTCGAGCATAGGCGGTTGGGGTCGAACCATAACTCCTCGCCCACAGCAAAACACCATCGGTGGAATATTTCAAGATGACAATATCCGAAAAGGTATATTGATCGATAAACGTCGCTTCCCCAAGAATGTAAACATTTCCGTGTGAATCGATTGCTACATCAACAGGACGATCAATGAAGGCTGTCCGATAGCGTTTTTCCCAGAGAAAATCACCGTTTGAAGCGTACTTGATCAGCGTAATCCCTGATAATTCTCCAACACCTTGGGTTTCTGTCACAATGTAGATGTCGCCTTGATTGCTGACTGCCAATTGACCTGTTGAGGATTTGCTATAACGAATTTCGCGAAGCAGTTCACCGTCAAGGCTATAGAGCAACGTTGTTAACTCCCATGCGCCCCTCTCGTTCACGGATGTTCCCGTGACGATTACTGTGGATTCTGTCAACTTGATCGACGTTGGCTCGTCTACAGGAAGATGGTCCTCCTTAGTTTCAGCGCCATTGTAGCGCCGTTCCCAGATCACTTCACCGCTAGAGCTGTACTTGATCGTCAGATAATCGGTTGCCGTATCAGAGGTGGAAACGCCGGTGACATAGAGATTGCCGTCCGCATCAAATGCCATCGCTCTAGCTTGATCGACGCTTACACCATTCGTTACTTGACCTGAATTGTCATATATGTGTTGCCATTGGAGAACGCCATTGGAGTTAAGATGGAGCGTTGCCCAATCGGACAGATTCCAATCGTTGCCCCGTACTGCGCCAGTAACATAGATGCTCCCAGATTCATCGGTTATAATTGCGTTAATTTCGCTTATATTGCTAATTGAATCGACGAGGTTTCTTGACCAATCCCGAACCAAGCATGAGGCAGCCGATGACTGCGCCGAAGAAGATTCAAACGTGATTAACGTTGCGAACCAGGCTACAATCATTGCCATAAGGATCAAACGGTAAGATTTGTAGGATGACATAGAGTATTCCTGTTCAAGTAGCAAGGAGGTGAAAAGGAATCGATACAACACACATAGCTACGTCAAAAGCGCGAACATAGAGATCTTCGTCACACCTTTCCCAGAAGCTCAACGTTTCTGGGAAAGGTGTGACGCATCCACCTGACAGAGCCTGTCTCAATTGATCGCCAGCTCAGCAAAAATTACGTTGCTGCCCGGCACTTTGCTGAACTCGAAGCCCAGCTTCTGGCAGACGCGACGCATTCCCTCGTTTTCGGGTAAAATTTCGGCGACGATGCGCTCCAGTTTCTCGTCGCGACCGATCTGGATCAGACGGCTCAACATCTCTGTGCCCAGACCGGTGCGCTGATATTGATCGCTGATCAAGATGGCAAACTCACCATCGTTCGTGCCCTGGAGTTTTGTCAATTGTCCCATGCCCACGATCTGCGTGCGGCCGCGGTCGTCTTTGCGCTCGGCAACCAGCGCCATCTCGCGATCGTAATCAACAAAGCAGAGCATGGCGAGTTGTTCGTGCGATATCAACTGCGCCGGTGAGACCGGGTGGAAGTAGCGCAGATAGATGCTGTAGGGCGACAGCGTGCGGTTGAAGGAAGCCATCAGCGGCTCGTCTTCAGGTCGGATTGGGCGGATGTTGACTTCCTCATCGCTAGGCAAGGAGAAAGGCGCGCTGTAATGCGCCGGGTATGGGCGAATCGCCGAACGCGGCAGGTCTTCCTCGTTCGTCTCAGGATCGTGGAGCACGATGCGTGCATCCAACGCAATGATCTGTGTGGGTGACGCCAGCAGCGGGTTGATATCGATCTCTTTGATCCACTGTTGCTCAACGACAAGCTGGCTGAAGCGCACCAGCAGACGTTGCAATGCCTCGGTGTCGACCGGTTTGCGTCCACGCACCCCTTGCAGCGCCTCCCAGATTTTTGTCTGTTCCATCATGCGTCGCGCCAGAGTTGTGTTAAGCGGCGGCAGCGCCAGCGCCCGATCTCTGTAGACTTCGACGAGCACACCGCCTGTACCAAAGAGCAACACCGGTCCGAACTGGGCGTCGATGCTGCTGCCGATGATCAACTCGTAGCCATCCAGCTTGAGCATCGGCTGTACAGTGACGCCCTGGAAGTGGTGCGCGCCATGTCGTTCAGTCACGGCAGCGCGGATTGTCTCAAAGGCGACGCGCACTGCCTCCTCATTCAAGAGATTGAGCTGTACGCCCTTGACATCTGACTTGTGCGTGATTGTTTCGGAGTTGAGCTTGAGCACGACCGGATAGCCGATTGCCTCCGCTTCTTTCACTGCATCTTCGGCAGTGGCGGCCAGGCGCGTCTCCACGGTCGGAATGCCATAGGCATTGAATATCTCTTTGGACTCGAACTCGGTGAGAATCATGCGCCCTTTTTCGCGCACCTGGTCGATCAGATGGCGCGCCCGGTTGCGATTCATCGCCTCGGCTTCGCTGGCGACCGGCAGCGATGGCGTTTCATAAATGCCTTTGAGGTTGTAGCTGTAGCGCCACATGTAGTTGAAAACCTGCGCCGCAGTGTCAGGATAGGGGAAGGTTGGGATGCTGGCGCGGTTCAAAATCGAGACGCCTGCCGCTACATCAGCGCCGCCCATCCAACTGGCGAGGATGGGTTTGCGCCCCAACGACGTTGCCGCGTCACGAAGCTGCTCGGCCGTGCGCGTCGGGTCGGTCATATCCTGCGGCGTCAAAATCACCAGCAAACCGTCGGCATTCTTATCTTTGGAAGCGACCTCAAGCGTCTTGGCGTACAATTCCGGGCTGGCGTCTCCCAAGATATCGATCGGGTTGTTATGGCTCCACGCTGGCGGCAGAAATGCGTTCAGCTCCGCCAGCGTCTGCTCGGAGATTTCAGTCAGCTTGCCGCCGCCCATGATCAGCGCATCGGTCGCCAGCACGCCAGGGCCGCCAGCGTTGGTGACGATCGTCAGATTCGGCCCCTGCGCACGCGGCTGCTTCGACAATACTTCAGCCATATAAAAAATGTCGGAGATGCGCTCAACGCGCAGCACACCGACGCGGCGAAACGCTGCATCGAGCACATCGTCGCTGCCAGCAAGCGAACCGGTGTGCGAGGCAGCCGCCTTTGCCGCTGCGGCCGTGCGTCCGGCTTTGATCACGATAATTGGTTTGGCAAGCGCAACCTCGCGCGCAGCCGAAAGGAAGCGGCGCGCATTGCCGATCGTCTCCATGTACATCACGATCGCTTTGGTGCGTTGGTCATCGCCAAGATAGTAGAGCAGGTCCGCCCAGTCTACATCGAGCATTGAGCCGATTGAGACAAACGCGCTGAAACCCACATTGTCCTGCAGGCTCCAGTCGAGCACCGAAGTGCAGAGCGCACCGCTCTGGCTGATAAAGCCGACGCCGCCAGGCAGCGCCATGCCTTTGGCGAAGGTGGCGTTGATGCCGGTCAGTGGACTCATCACGCCGAGGCAGTTCGGTCCGATGATGCGCATTTGTGCATCGCGCGCCTGCTCCAGAATTTTCTGCTCCAATTTGGCGCCAGCTTCGCCGGTTTCTTTGAAGCCAGCCGAGATGATAATCGCGCCCTTGACGCCTGCCTCCACGCATTCAGCGATGACGCCTGGCACAGTGGGCGCCGGCGTCACGATTACGGCGAGATCAACCTGATCGGGCACATCACGGATCGACGGATAGGCGCGGATTCCCAGAATATTGTTGCGCTTTGGGTTGACCGGAAAGACAGTGCCCCCAAATGGATTGCTGATCAGGTTCCACAGCAATGTGCGTCCGACGCTGTCCTCTTTCTCGGTGGCGCCAATCACAGCGACATTGCGTGGCTTGAAAATTGCATCGAGGGGATGGCGGCGAAACGCCACTTTCAATTCGGAACTTGCTTTACCCGTGCTCATGTGTTTTTCTCTCCCTGAGAATGTTTGAAATTCGTGTGAAAAAATGAGATATGCGTCTTAATCAACTGTTCAAAGGCTTGTTTGCCTATAGGTTTCACCAAATATTCGGTCGCACCCGCCGCCAAGATCGCTTCGCTGTACCCTGGCAATTGCAGCGTTGTCAAAACGATGAGCGGCTTGTCAGCCAACAAAGTGTTTGCACGCAGTGTTTTCACTGTTCGCACGATGTGACGCAACGGCGGATAGCCGATCACGATGACCAGATCAGGCGCCTCGTCGATCTGAAGTTCGGCGTCTTGCAAGGTGATTTCAACGTAGAATCCAGTGCTGCGCAGGTCGGAAATCAACAGGGCGTCGGCATGCTCAAGCCCTGCGACCAACAACACCGTCGGAGCATCTGGTTTGGCGATGCTCGTGCGCTTGGCGATATCATGATCTAACACAGCCACAAATGGAATGCGCACTATGAAGCGACTGCCCTCCCCTTTGCTACTCTCGATTGTCAGGCTGCCGCCGTGCAACGCCGTCAATCGATGAATCAAGGTCAGACCAAGACCGGTGCCTTCGTATTGTCGCGACAAGGCGCCGTCGAGCTGCACGAAAGGGTGGAACAGACGGCGCAGGTCGTCTTCCTCGATGCCGATGCCAGTGTCCCACACAGTGAGCGCCAGACAGTTGCGCTCATCGTCTTGCATCACCTCAAGCCCCAGGCGTCCTCCTTTAGCAGTGAACTTGACTGCATTTGACAGCAGATTCGTAAGAATCTGGCGCAGCCTCCGCTCATCGGCGATCATTGTTGGCAAGGATGGCTGGATCGATAGCGAGAAGTGTTGTTGTTTTGCTGAGAAGTCGACCTGCGCAACGCATGCCCGACAGATAGCCTCGACATCGATCTGTTGCGCTAACAGCTCCAGCCGTCCTGATTCAATCCGCGCCACGTCGAGCACGTCGCTGATCAGGGAAAGCAATTGTTTGCTCTGTCTGTCGATGCGTTCGAGCGCCTGCAGCTGCCGGTCATTGATGGCGCCGTACACTTCCTCGCGTAACAGATCGGTCATGCTAATGATTACGTTGAGCGGCGTACGCAACTCGTGGCTCATTGCAGCCAGGAACTCATCTTTCATGCGCGATGTGCGCGCCATCTCCTGGTTGACGGCGCGCAGCGCTGCGATCTGCTCCGCCACACGAACCGCCAGGCGAGCGCGCTCCTCCTGCAGTTCGGCTTCGGTGTGCGCCCGTTCCGCCAGTTCGTTTTGTAGGCGACTGTGCAGCGCCGCGTTGTGCAGCGCCACAGCTGCAAACGCTGCAAACACGCTGGCAGTCTGTTCGCTTTGGCTGTCGAAGTGATCCGGCGCCGAATGACTCATATTTAGCAAGCCGATCACCTGACCGTCGGCGACAAGCGGCACGCCAAGCCAGGAACGAATCATTTCGTTGCCCTCGCGTTTTCGCCAACGATGATCGTTTGCTGTGTCGCCGATGCGCACAGAATGGCGTTGTTCGATTGCTTCGGCAATATGCGCAAGCTCTATCACCTTCAGCTTCAGCGGCGCCTTGTCGGTTGGGAATGTCGAAAGCCGCGCCGTCAGTTCAAGCTGATCGCCGTCGAGCAGCATGATCGAGGCGCTGTCAAAACTCACCAGTTTTGCCAACTGCTGAAGAATCGTGGACAACAGACCCGGCAAATCCAGCTCAGCGGTGAGTGATTGCACCACCTCAAGCAGAATTCGATCCAGATTTTGCTGCGATCCGTTCATGCTGGGCACCGTTGACACTCAGTTTGTGTCAGATAATGTTCTGCACACTGTAAATACCCCTGACCTCTACAGGGGTGCATGCTGTTTTGGCGTACACTAGACTCAGCCAGCGGCAAGCCGATGCAACAGCTTGCAGTAGGCGCGCTGCCCACGCACAAAATTCTCTAATCGGAAAAACTCGTTTGGCGAGTGCTGTCGTTCATCGTTGAGACCAAAGCCAAAGCTAATGGTGTAAGCGCCCAACGATTCCAGAAACATCGCCGTCACCGGGATGCTGCCGCCAGAGCGCGCAAGGAACGGCTCTTTTCCATACTCCTCAATGAGAACATCACGCGCAGCCAGATTGCCAGGATGATCTCCGGCCATCAGATAAGGCATGGCGCCGTTGTCCTTGATCGAGACGGTCACGCGGACGCCGGGCGGCGCATGGCGTTCGACGTGCGTCTTCAGCAGTTGAGCAATCTTACGCGGCTCCTGGTTCGCCACCAATCGGCAGGTGATCTTGGCATGCGCTTTGCTTGGCAGCACGGTCTTAACGCCTTCGCCCTGAAAACCACCCCAAATGCCGTTGACCTCCAGCGTTGGGCGCGCCCACTTGCGTTCGAGCGTCGAATATCCCGGCTCGCCAAAAAAGGCGTCGATCTGCAGTTCGCGGAGCACGCTATCCTCATCGAACGGGACGCGCGCCATCTCTGCGCGATCGGCGTCGCTGAGCGGGACGACATCATCGTAGAATCCCTCAACCAGGATGCGACCGTCTGCGTCGCGCATTGACGCCAGGATCGCCGCCAGCGCATGGATCGGGTTCTGGATAGCGCCGCCGTAAAGTCCGGAGTGAACATCGTAGGCGGGGCCAACCACATCGATCTGGAGCGCACACAGCCCTTTCAACCCGACGAGCAGCGCGGGTTGATCTTCATCCCATTGGCCGCCGTCGGCGCTCAATACGAAATCACACGCAAACTTTGTCTTGTTGGCGGCCACGAATCCCGGCAACGTTGGGCTGCCGATCTCTTCCTGTCCCTCGAAAAAACACTTGACATTGACGGGCAGACCGCCTTCGCTCTTGAGCAGTGCTTCGAGCGCCAACACAGGCGCCAACATGTTGCCCTTGTCGTCGCTGGCGCCGCGCGCATAGACGCGATCATCTTTGATCACCGGCTCGAAAGGCGGGCTATCCCACAAATTAAGCGGGTCGACAGGCTGGGTGTCGAAGTGACCGTAGATCATCACAGTCGGTTTGCCCGGCGCATGGAGCCAGTCAGCGTAGACAACCGGGTGACCGCCTGTCTCCATCATCTCCACGTGTTCCATGCCTGCGTTACGCAGTTGCACCATCACCCATTCGCCCGCAACACGCACGTCGTTGGCATGTTCGGGCAGGCTGGAAATGCTGGGAATGCGCAAAAAGTCGAGCAACCGCGCCGTAAACTCAGCTTGATTGGTTTCAAGATACGTTTGCCAGGTCATTTCAAAAGTCCTTGTTCATGAGTCATAATCGTCTGATCGTTGTGGAAGTTATTTCAATGATTCTGTAAGCGGCGACGTGTGAATAACCTTCGTACACTCGTGGAGCAGTTGCACATCATAGCTGCAGAAACTAAGATTCGGAAGACCATTTTATCACCTTTACACCAGATAAGGCGACGTCCGTCATCCTTCGATGTATTTCAAGTTGAAGCGTGCTGGATAGGGTATCGCCTCTGACGTGACGGGATGTGACATGGCATGTCGGAGGCGATGACCTATTTGTCCTAGACGTTGGACCCCTTCTTTCTGATTGCCTTGTGCAGTCTGAAACTTTACATCTTTACAGCGCGCGTTGCAATGTAAGTGGGCGTGAATTCATTGAGCGGCGTCCCCGGCCAGCCGTCCTCATAAAAACCGGTGAGCACAAAACCGGCGTCAAGCTGACCGCCGATCTGGTCGGTCAGCGTATGGCCGAATTCGAGCGGCTGCACTTCGTTGATATAGACGCCGCGTTCTTCATCGCTCAGGCTGGTCAGGTCAGAATAGGGCAGCTTGTACCGCACCTGTAGCACGCCCTGGTCGGCAAGCTCCTGGTCGAACAAATAGAGCACCGGGTTGCAAAAGCCTGCCATCAGCACACCGCCGCGACGCAACACCCGATGCGCTTCGCGCCAGACCGGTCGAATGTCGGGCACGAACAGATTGGACACCGGATGTACGATTAAGTCGAAGCTCTCGTCGGCGAAGATACTGAGGTCGCGCATATCGCCTTCGACGGTTGTCATGCTCAACCCCTCGCGCCGCGCCACGTAGCGATCCTGGGCAAGCTGCTGCGGGGAGTTGTCGAAGACGGTGACGCGTGCGCCGGCCGCCGCCAGAATCGGCCCTTGCTGCCCACCGCCGCTTGCCAGACAGAGAACATCGGCGTGAGCGAGCGGTGGAAACCAATCAGCCGGCACGGGTCGGGTCGGCGTCAACACGATCTGCCAGACGCCCCGCCGCGCCCACTCGATCTGCGCTGGCGTAACGGGGATTGTCCATTCACTTTCGCGTTCGACAGCTTTGTCCCAGGCAAGCGCATTATAGCGCCGAATCTCATCGCTGTTCATAGCCGTGCAACCGATCAAGAATGCTTACGTCAATGCTGCTCAGAAATTTGGCGCATTCCTCTGGCAGCGATGGGTTGATGTAAATGCCGCTGCCAATCTCGAAACCGGCAGCCAACGAGATACGTGGCACGATTGCAATGTACCAGTGCAGATAAGGTGCGCCCAAGTCCCGCACCGGCGCACTGCGGACAACATAGTTCAGGTCAGGATTGTTCAACCCAACATAAAGCATCCTCAACACCGTGCGCGTCACCTCACCTAGGTCTGCGATCTCCTCCGACATGGCGTTCAGGAACGAAGCCGAATGCTTTTTGGGTAAAATCCACAGATGAAAAGGCGAAAAAGCTGCATAGGGCGAAAAGGCAACAAAATGTTTGCTCTCCAACACGATACGATGACCTTCATTGCGCTCTTGTTCGAGCATCTCGCAGTAGGCGCAGCGTCCGGTTTCATCGAAATGGGCGCGCGCTGTCTCCGCACGCACGCGCACCTCGTTCGGCACCATCGGCAGCGCGATCATCTGTGCGTGTGGATGGCGCAGCGAGGCGCCCGCCTGCCGTCCGTGGTTCTTGAAGAACAGAATGTACTCGATGCGCGGGTCGTTTTGGACATCCCATGCACGGTCGATGAATGCCTGAAAGACACGAGAGAGATTAGCGCTGCTTTCCAACGCAGCACAGGTGTTGTGCACCGGTGACTCGACGATTACTTCATGGTAGCCGACGCCGGAAATGCGACGCTCCAGACCGTTGTACGCACGCTCCAATGGCGTGGTATGCGTCAGCGCCGGATAGCGGTTGCCGACGATGCGCACCTGCCAGACGCCGTTGGTTGGAAATCGCGCAACTTCCAGATCGACCTCTTCATTGCCAGGGCAAAATGGACAGTGGGCTTCCCATGTTGGGCCTTCGCCGCACATTAGCCGCCCCGGCTCCACAAATTCGTGTGGTCGTCGAGCGCGTTCAGAGGCGATGATCACCCATTCTTTGGTGGCAAGATTCTGGCGCAACTCAGACATGCGCTCCTCGTTTACGGACGAACTATCACGACACCTCGGCGTCGGCGCGACGCAACAAAGTCAATAATTCCGGCAACCCGTCCAAGATCAAATGCGGCGGTGCGCTCTGCGTTGCAAAGGTTGACCGGCTGTCAATGCCGGTCAACACGCCCACGGTGGTCATGCCGAGCTTGAGCGCGCCGACGATGTCCGTCTCATAGCGATCGCCCACCATCAATGTCTCCTCTGGCGTAACCCCTAATCTTCGCATTGCCTCCTCGAACATCGGCGCATTGGGCTTGCCGATCACAATTGGCTCGCGGTCGGTGGCTGCAGTGAAGAGCGCCAGGATGGCGCCGGCGCCCGGCACCTGCCCACGCTCGGTGGGATAGGTGCGGTCGCTGTTGGTGCCGATGAAGCGCGCTCCGTTGCGGATCGCCAGCGTCACGTTGGCCAGGTCGTTGTAGGTGAGGCTGAAGTTGGCGCCCGATACAGCATAGGCGGCGTCGAAGGGGTCGTTTGTCAACTCGAAGCCAGCATTTGTCAGAGCGCTGCGCAGCCCTTCCTGGCCGTTGACGATCACCTTGCCCTTGGGCCAACCTTTTTCGATCTGGTGCCGCAGCCAGCTTGCCGTCGCCTCGGCGCTGCCCAAGATGCGCTCCGCCGGCACGCGCAATCCCATCGACGCCACCTTGTCGCTGAACTGCTGCGAGGTGAGTGCAGCGTTATTGGTGACGAGCATCCAGCGCCGGCCCGTGGCGTCGAGATAGTCGAGCAGCTCCTGCACGCCGGGCAGCGGGCGGCTGCCGACATAGATCACGCCGTCCATGTCAAAGAACGCAGCGCGGATGTGAGCAAGTGAGTGAACGGTCTCTGTCGTCATAAAATCGGCCTCTTTCTGGTGTAGCCGCCCCTCGACGACCACAACCTGCTGTTGGCATACATTCGCTGTCAATTATAGTCCGCACCGTGGAGAACTCGAAACCATCAACGTAGCTGCCGGGATAATTGTACGAGAATGATGGTTAACCTTCTTTTCGATGACAATTGTCACTGGCGCTCCATTTGCTTGCGTGATACGATCGGCACGATAGTCAAAATGGATGAACAGCGCAGGGAGACCAACTTATGCCCGCCTCAATTCTGGAAGCCCGCAACCTGGTCAAAAAATATGGTGACTTTATCGCGGTCAATGATGTCAGTTTCATCATCGAGGAGGGCGAGGTTTTTGGCTTGCTTGGCCCCAACGGCGCCGGCAAGAGCACGACCATTGCCATGCTTTCTGGTCTTTTTCCACCCACCAGCGGCAGCGGCGCCATCGGCGGGCTGGATGTGGTGCGCGACCTGGCGAAGGTCAAGCAGATCATCGGCGTCGTGCCGCAGGAACTGGCGCTTTATCCCACCCTGAGCGGGCGCGAGAATGTACGCTTCTTTGGCGAACTCTATGGACTGCGCGGCAAGGCGCTCAGCGAACGCGTCGATGAAGTGATCGGCTACGTCGGCATGAGCGAACGCGCCAACGACCGCGTGCAAACCTACTCCGGCGGCATGAAGCGGCGCATCAACCTGGCGGCGGGGCTGGTCAACCACCCACGCCTGCTTTTTCTCGACGAGCCGACCGTCGGCGTCGATCCGCAAAGCCGCAACCACATCTTCGAGAGCGTCGAACGCCTCAACCGCGAGCGCGGCATGAGCATCCTCTACACTACGCACTACATGGAGGAGGCGCAGCGTCTCTGCCACCGCGTCGGCATCATCGACCGTGGCAGGCTGATCGCGCTCGACACGCCCAAACGCCTGATCGAGTCGCTGGGCGGCGGCATCATCCAACTTGGTTTAGTCACAGCGGACGAACGCGTGCGCGCTGCCGTGGAGTCGCTGCCTGCCGTGCGTTCCGCCGCCTTCGTCGCAGCAGAGGAAGGCGCCGAAGGCAAAACCATCCTCAAGATTGAAGCCAGCCACGGCAACGAGGCGCTGCTCCAGGTGCTGCATTATTGCAACGAAGCTAACATCGACATCCTGTCGCTCGACCTGCTCGAACCGAATCTGGAGACCGTGTTTCTGAATTTGACGGGGAAAAGTTTGAGAGATTGAGAGATTGGAGATTAGAGATTCACTCTGCACACGCGAATCAATCTCCAGTCTCCAATCTCCTACCCACATTTTCAACAACATCCTATGCGAATCCTATCTGTATGGCTAAAAGATTTGCGTTTACTGCTGCGCGACCGGGGAGAGATGGCGTCGCTCTTTTTGATGCCGCTGGCGTTCATCGTGCCGATTGCGCTGGCGTTTCCGCCCAACGGCTATAACCTGATCGAGGATCGCAAGCCGCGGCTGCCGGTGGCGGTGCACGACGTGATCGACGGCGCCGTCGCCGAACATGCCCAACATCTGCTCGACATGCTGGCGGAGAGCTACGCGCTGGAGCGCAACACCACGGCGCAGGAGGCGGCAGAGTTGGGCGCGGCGGTGCAGGCGGCTTGCACGGTGACGGGCGCAGTCTGTGATGAAGCCGCCGCGCGCGAAAAGGTGCTGCGCGACTGGCGCAGCGCTGCGCTGGTGATTCCACCGGGCTTCAGCGCCGCTATCGACGCAGCCGAACACATCTCGGTGACGCTGCTCTACAACCCGGCGCGCAGCCCGGTCGACCGCCAACTGGTCGAGGGCGTCGTCACCGGCAGCACGATGCGCCTCTCGATCGAGAATCAGTTGCGCAACGGCTTGCAGCAGTTCGGCGACCTGATCGAGCTGGCGCCGGCGGAAGTGCGCGAGAACATCCGCACGTCGAGCGAAGAGAATGCAGCGCCGCTCTTCGCTGAGCCGGCGCTCTCTGTGGTTGCCGTCAAGCCGAGCGCGGCGCGCGTTACCGTGCAGCCCAACACTTTGCAACAGACGATCCCTGGTTACACCGTTATGTTTGTCTATTTTCTGATCGGCACGGTCGTCGCCTCGGTGAAGCTGGAGCGCAACACCGGCGTGCTGCGCCGTCTGCTGGTGACGCCACTGCGCCGCGCCGACCTACTGGCGGGCAAGACCTTCTCGGCGTTGGTGATCGGCGTGCTACAGGTTGCCACGATGTTTGCCATCGGCGTTGTCGTTTTTGGGATGGGCCTGGGCAATGCGCCGGTTGCGCTCTTCGTGCTGACCGTGGCGGTGGTGCTGTCGGCGGTCTGCATCGGGCTGGCGGCGGCGGCGTTTCGCATCGAGCGCGGCATCAACGTGATGCTGATCGTCGGCGCGCTGATTGCCGGCTGCGCCTTCCCCGCCGACTGGCTGCCGCCCATCCTGCGCACGGTCAACATCGTGCTGCCGCAGAAGTGGGCGATGCAGGGCTATCAGGACCTGATCACGCGCGGCATGGGGTTTGCCGAGGTGTTGCCGGAGATCGGCGTGTTGCTGGGCTTCGCTGCGCTCTTCTTTGTGATTGCCGTGTGGAAGTTCGATCTGGAAGGGTGAGCCATGCTGCGACAAATCTGGGCGTTGACGCGCAAAGAGATCAAGGTGGCGGCGGAATATCGCGGGCAATGGCTGCTGGTCTTTTTGACGCCGCTCATCTTCATCGCCGTGATGGGCGCCACCTTTGGCAACACGGGTGCGCCTACCGTCACCGTTTATCTGGTCAATGAGGACGAGGGGCGGCTGGGGCGGCAGATCGTGAGCGCGCTGCGCGACGAGCCGACGCTGGCGCTGGAGATGCTCGACAGCCGCGCCGAAGCCGACCGTCGCGTTGGCGAAGGGCAGCGCATGGCCGCCATCGTGATTCCAGCCGGGCTGAGCCAGGCGGTGCTGACCGAGGAAGGCGGCGTCGTCGAGGTGATCGTCGACCCGGCGCGTGAACAGAGCGCCGGCATTGTGCTCGGCCAGGTGCAAGCCGCCACTGCGCCGATGTTGATCGACGCTGAGGTGGAGCGGGCGGTGCGGACGGTCTTCAACACCGCGCCGGAAACCTTTGGCTTCACGGATGAAGACCTGGCGTCGCTCGGCGTTGATCTGGAAGCGGTCGCCAAATTCCTGGCGGCGACGATCAACGGCGTCGTCTCCAGCCAGGTGCAGGACGCCATCGACAACCCACTTGTGCGCATCGACCTGCGCCCCGCTTCCGATGCTGCGCCGCGCCAGGCGCCGACGATCTTTGATTATCTGACGCCGGGCTACAGCGTTTTCTTCGCCTTCTTTTTGATGGGGTTGATGGCGGAAACCATCTACGAAGAGCGTGTCGGCGGCGCGTTGCGACGCATCTTCAGCTTGCCGATCCGTCGCGTGCCCTTCCTGCTCGGCAAGGCGCTGCCCTACAGCCTGATCGCCATGCTGCAGGTGGTGATCGTCCTTGCCGCCAGCACGCTGCTGTTCGATTACGACCTGGGCAGCGCACCGCTGGCGCTTGTGCTGCTGATTGTGGCGACGGGGCTGGCGGTCGGTGGGCTGGGCATCCTGGTTTCGGTGCTGGTGCGTTCGGAGGGTCAGGCAAACAGCATCCCGACGCTGCTGACGCTGGTGATGGCGGCGGTCAGCGGCGCGCTCTTTCCGAGCATTCAGGTGCCAGGGCTGGCGCAGGCTACGCCGCACTACTGGGCAATACAGGGTTTCCTGACGATCACAGCGCTGCGCGGCGACCTGCTCGATGTTCTGCCCAACCTGGTCGCCCTGTTGGTAATGGCGCTGGCAACCTTCATCATCGCTGTCTGGCGCTTCCGCCATGCCTGAGCCGCAACCCGCACCCGAATGTAATTCAAGTAGGTCATTGCCTCCGACGTGACGGGCGCCCGTCACGCCGGAGGCGATGACCTACTGTGAAGTAGACCCATTCGCACCCCAGCAGTTTGCTGCTGTCTGGCAGATCGTGTAACGTATGAATAGTCAGGTTGTCACACCGCTTGAGGAAAAGGCAATCGATCTCGTGCTATTTCCAAATGAAACTCAAAGGAGAGAATCATGGCGCTCAAAATGAAAATCACCTACGCCACGATGTCGGCGGACAACGAGGAGTTACAGTCGGCCTTCGACGAAGCCTTTGACAAAGTGAAAGCCTCGATGTTAGGCGTCGAGGTGCCGATGTTTATCAACGGGGAGAAGGTGTTCGCCAAAGAAAAGACCATCTCTTACAGCCCGGTCGACACGCGTATCCATCTTTGCACCGCGCAGAAGGGAACGAAAGAGGACGCTAAAGCTGCTGTCGCCGCCGCCAAAGCCGCATTCAAGGGCTGGGCTGCCACGCCCTGGCAGGAACGCGTCGCCATCATGCGCCGCATCGCCGAGAAAATCAGTGAGAACAGCCTGGAGCTTTCGGCGATCATGGTGATGGAGGTCGGCAAGAGCCGGTTGGAGGCGCTCGGCGAGGTCGAGGAGACCGCCGATCTGCTGCGCTACTACGCCAACGCCATGGAGCAGAACAACGGTTACATCCGTGAGTTGGGCAAACTCAGCGACAACGAGACCAATCTGAGCGTGCTCAAGCCCTTTGGCGTGTGGGTGGTGATTTCGCCCTTCAACTTCCCGATGGCGTTGTCGGGCGCGCCGATCTGTGCGGCGCTGATCACCGGCAACACGGTCGTCTTCAAGGGTGCGTCATCCACGCTCTACACTGGCTGGAAGACCGCCGAACTCTTCGCTGAAGCTGGGCTGCCCAAAGGCGTTTTCAATTACGTCAGCGGGCCTGGTCGCACCGTCGGGCAGGAGTTGCAGGACAATCCCGACATTGCTGGCTGGACCTTCACCGGCTCCTATGAAGTCGGCATGCAGGTGGCGCGCAATGCATTGAACGGGCACTACCCCAAGCCTGCCATCATCGAGATGGGCGGGAAGAATCCGACCATCGTCTCGCGCCACGCCGACCTGGACAAAGCCGCCACCGGCGTCGCCCGCTCTGCCTTTGGGCTGGATGGGCAGAAATGTTCCGCCTGTTCACGCGTCTACATCGAAGAGAAAGTGTACGACCAGTTCCTGGCGCTGCTGCTCGAAAAGACGGCGGCGCTCAAGGTCGGCAACCCCACGGCGCGCGACACCTTCATGGGCACGGTGATCGACAAGGGCGCCTATGAGGACTACCAACGCTACATCGAGATGGCGCGACGCGACGGGCAGGTGCTCTTTGGCGGCAACACCATCACTGAGGGCGACTTCAGCCGTGGCTACTATGTCCAGCCTGCCATTATTGCCGGTCTGCCTGAGGACCACGAGTTGGTCAAGAATGAGTTGTTCCTGCCGATCCTCTACGTGGCAAAAGTCAAGAACCTGGAAGAAGGCATGGCGAAAGCCAACGACACGATCTACGGCTTGACTGCTGGCTTTTTCAGCGAGGACAAAGCTGAGGTGGAGTGGTTTTTCGCCAACATCGAGGCGGGCACGACCTACGCCAACCGCAAAGCCGGCGCCACCACCGGCGCCTGGCCCGGCGTCCAGGCCTTCGGCGGCTGGAAAGGCTCCGGCATGAGCGGAAAGGGCGTCGGCGGTCTCTACACCCTGCCGCTCTACATGCACGAACAGAGCCAGACAGTGATTGGGTAAAAAAAGAGATTAGAGATTGGAGATTAGAGATTGGTGATCGAGTCGCCTGGTGATGAATCTCCAATCTCCAATCTCCAATCTCCAATCTCTAATCTCCAATCTCCCTCTCCACGTCCACCGCAGCGGACGCCACCGCCCACGCCACGACAAACCAGACGCCGCCGCCGATCAGCAGCGCGATCGCAATGTTGAGCGGCGCCAGCGGCGCCTGACCGCGCACAATGCCGACGATGGTCAGCAGCAAGCCCGCAAGGCCGAAGCCCAGGCCAATTTTGACAGGGAGTGTCAATCGAAACATCAAGATATTGCCTTCTTTCATGTAACCGTCAAGCCAGATAGTTGACAACTGGGATGCCCTCAACACGTCCAAACTTAGCGAAGTTCAGTGAATGAATCGTGCTCACTTTCCCTACATTCTTCCAGTCGTTTACAGGCTTCATCCGTCAATGTGATCGTTTTCATGGTGACATGATAGCACGAGTCCACATGCTCAATAAAGCCTGAAATTGTGTGAATTCGGCTCCAGTCCTGATTTTTACTGGAATTACGTATGTTTTTCATACTGAGTGTCTTGAGAGCTGAGCAGTTCAATGGCGATCGGTCATGGGTTGGTTTCCGATTGTTTTTCAGAAGCGAAGACTTGCTGTACAGTATAGCAGAAGCGCCGCTCGATGCTTGTTTGGGATGATGACATAAATGTGCAAACCGAAAGAAAAGACTGATGGAACCGGTCAACATTAATCAGGCCCAGATGTTTCTGGAAGCCTATCTTTCCACCCCGCCTCAGGGGCTTGCCTTGATCGGCGCGGGCGCATGGTCGCGCTGTTTTGGCTATCGAGTGGGCGACGAGGCGTTCGCCATCCGCTTTGGCGCGCATATCGAGGATTTTTGCAAGGATCAGCTTGCAGCGCGCTACGCCGCTGATGATCTGCCGATCCCCGCTGTTCTTGAAGTTGGCGAGGCGTTGGGTGGATACTTCGCGATCTCCCGACGGGCATACGGTGAGCCGTTAGAAACCATCGACAGCCGTACATGGCGTGCGGTCATTCCTTCGCTGGTTGCGGCGTTGGAGACAATGCGCACGGCGGACATCACCGTGATGCCTGGCTTTGGCGGGTGGGACGAGAGAGGGGTGGCTTCGTTCCCCACCTGGAGGCGTCACCTGCTGGCCGTCGCTGAAGACACGCCAGAACTGCGCATTCATGGCTGGCGACGTAAGCTGGAAGCAGGGTCGTCAGCGGGCAGCGCGGCGTTTGCGTGGGGAATCGAACAGTTAGATCGCGTGGCAAGCGACGCGGCGCCGCGCAGCCTGCTGCACTGCGATCTTATGAATCGCAACGTGCTGGTCGATGAGGGCCGGATTTCAGCCGTGTTCGATTGGGGCTGCGCTCGTTATGGCGACCACCTCTACGATCTCGCCTGGTTCGAATTCTGGGCGCCGTGGCATCCGCAGTTGGATGTGCCGCTGCTGCGGGCGGCGCTGGAAGCTCGCTGGCGTCAGGTTGGCTACACGCCGCAAGCCATGCAGCAGCGTCTGATCGCCTGCTATCTGCACATCGGATTGGATCATCTTGCTTACAATGCTCACCTCGGCGATTGGGAGATGCTGATGGCAGTCGCTGCGCGCATGGAAGCATTGGTAAAAGATGCAAAATGTCGGAAGTAATCATCGATGACGCACTTGTGCGTCGTCTGATCGATGCCCAGTTTCCACAGTGGGCGCACCTGCCGATCATGCCCGTGGCAGTCAGTGGGTGGGACAACCGGACCTTTCATCTCGGCGCCGAGATGACGGTGCGTCTGCCCAGCGCCGCACACTACGCCGCACAGGTCGAAAAGGAACAGACATGGCTGCCGAGGCTGGCGCCACGCCTCCCGCTGCCCATTCCGCAGCCATTGGCGATGGGTGCACCGGCGTTTGGCTATCCCTGGCGTTGGTCGATCCATCGCTGGATCGAGGGTGAGCCGGCCACTCAGGAAAACGTCGCTGACCTGAGCGCATTTGCGACCTCGCTCGCCGAATTTTTGGACGCCTTGCAGCGTATCGACGCCAGCGACGGGCCTTCTGCCGGTGCGCAGAACTTCTATCGCGGCGGCGCGCTGGCAGTCTACGATGCAGAGACGCGGCGTGCGATCCACGACCTGCAAAGCAGAATTGACGCTGCGGCCGCAACCGTCGTGTGGGAGGCTGCGCTGTCGTCAAGCTGGCAGACTGCGCCGGTGTGGGTTCACGGCGATGTGGCCGCCAGCAATCTGCTTGTCAGAGCGGGCAAGCTGTGCGCCGTGATCGACTTTGGCACATGCGGTGTGGGCGATCCGGCCTGCGACCTGGTGATCGCATGGACGTTCTTTTCCGGCGCAAGCCGAGATGCGTTTCGCTCTGCGCTGCTGCTTGACGATGCAACCTGGGCGCGCGGGCGCGGTTGGGCGCTGTGGAAAGCGCTGATTTTGCTGGCAGGCCACGTCCAGACCAGCGACTTTGAGGCTGCCAGGGCGCAGCGCACGTTTGACGAAGTGCTGCGCTCGGCATAATCAAAGCGGAGACCGTTTAGCATCTCTATCGAGACCGCTGGTCAGCCGAACAGTCGCCAAACAGATGTTTGGAGTGATCTTCATTCCTCGTCCCATTTCATGATAGAATTCATCTTCATGAACGGCAACCTTCCTGAAAAAGTCGCCCACAAACTTGATAGTCTGCCGACTGCGCCCGGCTGTTACCAGATGTTGGACGCCGAGGGGCGCGTGCTCTATGTGGGCAAGGCGCTGGTGCTGCGCAACCGCGTGCGCAGCTACTTCCACGCCTCCGCCAATCACAGCCCGCGCACGCAGGCGCTGGTCGCCGAAATCGCCGACGTCTCGTGGTGGGTGACCAAAACTGAGCTGGAGGCGCTGGTTCTCGAAAATGAGCTGATCAAGCGCTATCAGCCGCGCTACAACGTTCGCCTCAAGGATGACAAAACCTTTCCCTACATCAAGGTGAACTGGCAGGACGACTTTCCCAAAATCCAGGTTGTGCGGCGCATGCGCAAGGACGGCGCACGCTATTTTGGCCCCTACACCAGCAGCCGCGCCTGTTATGAAACGCTTGACGCCCTGCGCCGCGTCTTTCCTTATCTCGACTGCGACCGCGCCATCACCGGCAAAGACTCGCGCCCGTGTCTCTACTATCACATCAAGCTGTGCGGCGGGCCCTGCATCGGCGCACAGACGCGCGAGGAATACCGTCAGACCGTTGAGCAGTTGATGCACTTTCTCGAAGGCGACAGCGACCGCGTGCTGCGTCAATTGAAGGAACAGATGGAACGCGCTGCCGAGAACCTGCAATTCGAGCTGGCGGCGCTCTATCGCGACCGGCTACACTCGGCGCAGCGCATCGCCGAACAGCAGAAGATTGTCACGACTGCGCTGGAGGATCTCGATTACGTGGCTGTCGCCCAGGATCAGCGCACGGGGGACACTGCAGTGCAGGTCTTCATGGTGCGACATGGCCGTCTGGTTGGACGTGATAGCTTCATGCTTGATGGAGCGGAAGTCTTCCAGATCGGCGAGTTGAATGGCGGCAGATCGTCCGAAGACGACACACCGAGCGTCGGGCAGAAAACTGCTGTGATCGGCGCCTTTCTTCAGCAATTCTATGACAACGCTCCGTTTATCCCGCCCTTGATCCTGGTGCAGTCGATGCCGCGCGATGTCGGCGTGCTGACCGAGTGGCTTGCCGGGCGTCGCGGCGGCAAAGTTGAACTGCGCGTGCCGCGCCGCGGCGACAAAGTCAAGGTCATGGCGTTGGCGGAGGAGAACGCCGCCGAATATCTGCGCGTGCAGCAAGCCGCCCGTGCCGCCGACACCAACCGTCAGATCGAGGCGATTGCCGAGCTGCAATCGGCGCTGCATCTCGACAAGGCGCCGACGCGCATCGAGTGCTACGACATCAGCACATTGCAGGGGGTCAACACTGTCGGCTCGATGGTGGTCTTTGTCAAAGGCGCGCCTGCCAAGAGCGCCTACAAACGCTTTAAGATTCACGGCAAGGGCAGCCAGGGTGCGCCCGACGACTTTGCCAGCATGCGCGAGATGTTGCGTCGACGTTTCCGGCGGTTGGCGGAGCCGGCAAACAATACCGACTCGATGAACTCGATGAAAACCGGCAAGAAGGAGGACGAGACCTGGCGCATCATGCCGGACCTGGTGATCGTCGATGGCGGCAAGGGACAGCTTGGCGTAGCTGTGGAAGTGTTGCAAGAGTTTGGGTTGTTCGGACAGATTCCTGTGATTGGCCTGGCGAAACGCGAGGAGGAGATCTTTCTGCCAAATGCGCCCGACCCGCTGTGGCTGCGTCGCGGCAGCCAGGCGCTCCATCTGGTGCAACGCATCCGCGACGAGGCGCATCGCTTTGGCGTAACCTATCACCGCAACTTGCGCAGCAAAGAGCAGTTGCACTCACGGTTGGACGACATCCCCGGCGTCGGCCCCAAACGGCGCAAGGCGATCCTAAAGCATTTCGACGGCGACATCGAGCGTGTGCGCAAGGCGTCGCTGGAGGAACTGATGGCGGTGCCGGGAGTCAACCGCAAGGTAGCGGAACTGGTGATGGAGGCGTTATGAGCGCCGCCAATCCTTTTGACGCCAGCGCACCGCTGAGTGAATCTGAGTTGATCGGGTTGCAACTCACCTTTTTGGAAGGCATCGAAGATCGCGCAGCGCTGGCGAGCATTCTCGCCGGCGCTGTCAGGCATCATCACCTGGCGCCGTTCACCATGCTGTATCGTCAGGATGAACCGGTCACCTCCATTTATATCCTGGCAGGCGGAATCATCAATCAATATCGTGAAGATATCATCGAAGGAAAACGAGTGCGCCGCATCGTGCGAACGGCGAAAGCGGGCAAACTTCTCGGACATCTGGAATTTCTTTGTGGCAGCGCCTATGCAACCAACGCCAGGAGTGAGGAATATTGCCATCTGATCTCGATCAACATCCATGCTTTCAGCCGCCTGCTCTATCGATTCCCGCAAATTCGCAATCGCCTTTTTGCAAAGAACGTGGCCGATCGACTCAGTACGTTTCCCTTCATGCGCACGCTGCCCTTGCCATCGCATCTGCACCCGATTGTGTGTGGTTTTCTGGCGGATGACGCAAAGATCGACATAAAAAAGCCGGGGGAGGCTATTTACAAGTTCGGGAACGTGGAGAACGATATTTTCCTGATCCACCAGGGGCAGGTCAAAATCGAGCAAAACGGCGATCCAGAGGAGACGCATCTGCTTGGCAACGGCGCCATGTTCGGGTCCGCACACACGGCGGCCGGCTTTATTGGGCTGGGCAGCATCGACCGCGAGATGGTGCACGACGCAACTTCCCAGACAAATACGTTGCTCTATCGAATCCCTTATCACAATTTTAAGAGCCTCACCGGTCTGGAGCCAGAGGATGAAATCCGCCAGGGAATTGAACGGCGGGAACACGAAATCAACCGACTGGCGATCTTTTCCCCACTTGATGAAAAGACGCGGCGCACCATCATTGGATTTGTCAGCCATATCTATCTTCCTAACACCCATCTCATCATTCACCAGGGCGAGATTGTTGACAGCCTTTGGGTGCTGGTAAGTGGGCGCGCCGCCATCCGTGCGCTTGACAAGGATGGCAATCAAATGAGCAGTGCTGTGGCGGTCGGGCCAACCTATTTTGCTGAGCAGGCGTTGCTTGGTCAGATTCCACAACAATCGACAGTGGAAGCGCAGCCAGGCAGCGAGTGGCTGCGCTTTCACTGGCGCGATTTAGAGGCGGCGTCTCGACAACTCAAGATCGATCTACGCAGCCGTCTGTTCATTCAATGGTCAGGCCAGATACAGGAACGCAGCCAGAGCGGTCAATCTTCCCGAGATGAAGGCGAGGGAGAGCTGTTGTACGGATATCCCGATCAGAAACAATATGACTGGCTGCAACCAGGTGAGCGAATTTTATTGCGCACCCGACGTCACTGGATTGCATTCCTGCGCAAAAATTTGCCCGCGATCATTATTTTTCTGTTTGCAGTATTGGGTTTTCTGATCGCTGATTTTCTGCCTGGGACGCAAACTTACCTGCGCGCTTTGATTATTTTCTTGCTTGTGATTGACGGCATTGCGCTGGCGTGGGGCACGATCGACTATCTCAACGACTGGCTGGCAATCACCGATACACGTGTTGTGCACCAGGAAAAGGTGCTTTTTATAAATGAATGGCGCAAAGAAGCGCCTTTAGAGCAGATTCAGAATGTTGACTTCAGCACAACCTGGCTGGGCAAGATTCTGGATTACGGCACATTGACGATCGCCACAGCCGCCAGGGTGGGCACCATCACCTTTGACTTTTCCACCAATTTCCGGCAATTGCGTGACAAGATCATGGAGCAGCGTAGAGTGCGCATTAGCAGCACGACCGCAGCCAGCAAATTGCACATTCAACAAATGTTAGAAAAGCGTTTGGGCATTGCGATCAGCATCCCAAGTCGCGTCTATCATGGCGGTCCGCAAACGACCGAAGTGCGCACGCTGCGTAAGCGGCTCTCCAGCAGTGTTGAGACGCATCTACGCCGCGAGCGCGGGGATCGCATCGTCTGGCGCAAACACTGGCTGGTGCTCCTGCCGCGACTATGGCTGCCCTTGCTCATCTTTTTGCTCATGGCAGTATTTGCAGTGTTGCCGCCGCTGGCGGAGATGCTCAGCGTATCCAGGGAGATTGTTCCATTTCTCAACGCCCTGACGATTGTCGGTGTTGTACTTACATTGATTGCGTTGGGCAATGTAGTTTGGGTGATCGCCGACTGGAGAAATGACACATACGAGGTGAGCAGCAATGAAATCGTGCATGTTGATCGGATGCCGCTCGGTCTCTCTGAAGATCGCAAAAGCGCCAGCCTTGGGCGCATTCAAAATGTGGAGATGTCGATACCGTCGACGTTGCACTGGCTTTTCAACTATGGCAACGTCACCTGTCAGACAGCAGCGGAGACCGGCGATTTTATTTTCTATGGTGTGCCAGACCCACGCGCAGTCGCTATAGAGATTCTGGCGCGCATGGATGAGCACAAGCGCAAGGCGGAGCAGAAAACCGCCGAAGAGCGTTCGCAGGACCTGCCCGACTGGTTTGAATTGTACAATCGGATCGAGCCAGAAATTTTGGAAGAACGGGCGCAGCGCAACGGCTGATTACCGCAATTTTTCGTTCATCACCACCCAAAACTCAGACGGTCGACGAGACGCTTGGGTAATTTTGCCGCGCGCATCTGGCTTTGCGTCAGTTCAACAGGATAGGGGACGCGCACATGAGTGAAGGTCATCGCATCCAGATCGAGGATAGCGTAGGCGGCGCGCGCGTCGTTGTCGCGCGGCTGGCCGACGCTGCCAGGGTTAAGGATCAATCGATGCGTCGGTGAGACATCGAGATACAGCGAGTTGTCTGCGGGCGGCTGTAAGTAATCGACGGTCGCCATGCCTTGCAGGTCGTGGGCTTCGCTGCCCTCAGCAAATGACTCGAAGAAGTGCCAGCGGTAAATGGCCGGTTTGTGAGTATGCCCGACCAGACAGATCATGTCATCGAACGCGCTAAAGTTCTCGAGAGCGACTGAAGGCGTCAAGATGTACTCCCACACCGGCTCGCGCGGGCTGGCGTGTGTGAGCAAAATATCGGGCGCGCCTGTTGGGTTCACAGGCGTGAAGGGCAATTGATCCAGGTAACGTCGATTCTCTTCGCGGAGCTGGTGACGCGTCCATAATACGGCGTGGCGCGCCTGCGGGTTAAAGTCATCAACGTTGATGCCGGGTTTATCGAGCACAGCCCAATCATGGTTGCCCATCACGCACAACTCCGCGCGTTCGCGAATAATCTCGACGCACTCGTTTGGTTTTGGTCCGTAACCGACGACGTCGCCCAGACACCAAATCGTGTCGTAACGGCCCTCGGCATCGCTCAGAACTGTCTCTAGCGCAGCAAGGTTGGCGTGAATATCAGAGATTACCAGTACGCGACTCATAGATTGATGATACAACATTTTCGCATCCGCTGCGACTTCGTGATATGGTTTGATGGAGTTTCATATTTGGTTTGTCTGGCGTAGGCAGGTCAAGCAATGATTCGAAGCGATTTGCTGCATTTTCGACATATTGGCATCTTGCATCACCCCAAAAAACCAGAATCCCTTGAAATTGCACGGGAAATCGGCGATTACCTGACCGAAGCTGGGGTTCCCGACATCTGGTATGAATCTGCATGGGAACTCGAAACGACAGCAGCCCACTTGCCTGAAGTCGATCTGCTGATCACGCTGGGCGGCGACGGGACGCTGCTACGAGCGGCGCGCATGGGCGCGCCCTATGCTGTGCCCATGCTTGGCGTCAAGTTGGGGCGGCTCGGTTTTCTAGCTGAGTTTCAGCCCAACGACTGGAAAGAGCCGCTCGCCGCAGTGATGGCTGGCCGCTACTGGATTGAAGAACGCCTGATGGTGCGCATGCACCTGGAACGCCCCAACCCGGAAAACGGCGCCAATGAAATCATCTGCTCTTACGATGCACTCAACGATGTGGTGTTGAGCCGCGGCAACCTGGCGCGTGTGGTGCGGATCAGCGCCGAACTGGATGAGGGACACCTGACAACCTACACCTGCGATGGTTTGATCGTCAGCACGGCCACAGGCAGCACAGGATATGCGCTTGCCGTTGGCGGCCCTGTGATGCCGCCCGAGCTGCGCAATATCCTGTTGATCCCGATTGCGCCACACCTGAGTATGGATCGCGCTGTAATTCTGTCCGAAGGCGCCACCATCCGCCTGCAGGCGACGAGCGACTATCCGCCAATGGTGACCGTCGATGGGCAGGTCGTGGTTGAGGTGCAGGAAGGCGATCAGGTGTTGGTCGTCGGCAGCCCACACCTTGCACGGTTCGTGCGTGTGCGCGACCGAAGTTATTTCTATCAAACATTGATCGACAAGATGCAATGGTCAGTTTAACGAGGGAATGCAATGACCGTTTCGCAACCCATTCAGCCACCTGACAAAACCGTTGACGCGGGTGCGCCGATGTTCTGCGCCAACCATCCAGAGATCGAGACCTACCTGCGCTGTAATAAGTGCGGCAAGCCGATCTGCCTGAAGTGCGCGGTGCTCACCGAAGTCGGCTATCGCTGCAAGGAATGCATTCGTGAACAACAGAATGTCTTCTACAACGCCATGACCAGCGACAACTGGATCGCATTTGTCGTCGCCGCCGGCATTACGCTTGTGGCATGGCCGTTTGTTGCCTGGCTTTTCCGCATTACTGGATTCTTTGGCTGGATCATCGCAGCGCTGATCGGCTCCGGTGCAGGCGCCTCGCTTGCCCAGATTATCCGCAAGTCGGTTGGACGCCGGCGCGGCCGCTATATTCGCCACTTCACCATTGCCGGAATTGTGGTCGGTCTTGTGCTCAGCGGTCTGGTCACAAGTATGATCTTCGCCAGTTTCCTCTCTTTCTTCAGCTTGGGTGGGCTGATCTTCCTGATTCTGGCTTCGATCACGGCGTTTCAGACGTTGCGATAAAGGAAAGGCGATTGTGACAATATCGCAATCTTTACCATTCAGCCTGTCTGAAAGTAGGCGGCAAAAACCTTTACGCATGTAATTGTGACAAACAGGAGGAATTGCTATAATTGTTGCAAACGCGGCAATTTCATCATCGGGGAGGTATAGTCGTGCGCACTCAATTTCTGCTTTCTTGCTTTTTGCTTCTTGCTGTTCTTTCGCTGACTGCGTGCACGCGTGAACGCCCTACGCCGTCTCCAACGATCGCGCCTACCAGCGAGCAAGGAGGCGCCGAACCGATTGTTGAAATGGTCGATGCGAGCACGGCTACTCCTTCCCCTTCACCCGACGCAAACACGCCTACGCCTGAACCGACTGCGACCAGAGAAATATTCCAATACACGGTGGTGGCAGGCGATACGATCAACAGCATTGCGGCGCGCTTTACTATCTCAACTCAACAACTGCGCGAACTGAACAACCTGCGCGATGACAACATTTTTGCCGGACAAATTCTGCGCGTTCCCGAACCTGACCCGACGCCAACGCCAGAACCTTTCCGCCATACGGTGAAAGCCAACGAGACGTTGTCGAGCATTGCAGCACAGTACGGCGTAAACCCCAATCGGCTGATCGAGTTGAACAATATCCTGAATCCTGACGCGCTGCAAGTTGGCCAGGAATTGCTGATTCCTGGCATGACTGCACCGGCCGGCGCGGGCAGCAACGCTCAGGGCGACGCTGCGACCGCGGCGCCTGGCTCAGGTGCGACGACGACTGACGCGCAGCAACTGGTCACTCACGTCGTCCAACCAGGCGAAACATTGGGCAGCATTGCCGCTCTCTATGGCGTCAACGCCGCTGACATCAGCGCTGTCAACGGCATCACCAATCCGAACCTGTTGCGCGCAGGCCAGCAGTTGGTTATCCCAGGCGTGACGCAGCGTCAGATGCTCGAAGCGCGTAGCACTGTCCATGTCGTGCAGTCGGGCGAAAGTCTCTCCGGTATTGCACAACAATATGGCGTGACAATGCAAGCCATCATGGCCGCCAACGAGTTGAGCGATCCCAACACCATTATGGTCGGGCAGCGGCTGCTGATCCCCCGTCCATAACTTGCCGTGAGAATTTTTATGTCAGTGAGCAGCGAGTTGGTTGCACGTGCCCGCGCGCACAATTTCTTTTCGTGGTCGGCGCAAGATGCTGTCAATCCGATTGCTATGGTGCGCGGGGAAGGCTGCTATTTTTGGGACGCCGATGGACGCCGCTACTTCGATCTCAACTCGCAGTCGATGTGCATGAATATCGGCCACGGTGACCGTCGTGTGATCGAAGCGATCAAGGCGCAGGCTGACGAACTCGCCTATGCCGGCCCGGGAATGGTCACGCGCGTGCGCGCCGAGCTAGGCGAGCGATTGGCGCAGCACACACCCGCCGGTCTCGAACACTTCTTTTTCGGCGTCAGCGGTGGAGACGCCAACGAGAACGCCGTCAAGATGGCGCGCAGCGTAACCGGTCGTCACAAGGTGCTCGCACGCTACCGCTCCTATCATGGCGCCACATTTGGCTCGATCAGCCTCACCGGCGATCATCGACGCTGGGCCAGTGAACCTGGTATACCCGGCGTGGTGCGCATTCCAGACCCCTACAAATATCGCAGCACGCTCTATCGTGCGGGCGACAGCGACGCCGACTTCGCACGGCGTTGTCTAGAGCAGATCGAGGAGATCATCCTGTTCGAGGGACCGCATACAGTGGCGGCGATTCTGCTCGAAACGGTGACAGGAACCAACGGCGTGATCATCCCGCCCGATGGTTATTTGCAGGGCGTACGCGAGTTGTGCAATCGTCACGGCATTTTGTTGATCTGTGACGAGGTGATGACCGGCTTTGGACGCACCGGCGCATGGTTTGGCGTCGATCATTGGGGCGTAGCGCCCGATATCATGACCATGGCGAAAGGTCTGACCTCGGCGTATCTGCCGCTCAGCGCCGTGGCGGTGAACGCCCGCGTGTTCGAGCACTTCCGCAAGAATGTCTTCTACGGCGGTCTGACCTACAGCGCGCACCCGATGTGCCTGGCTGCAGCATTGGCGACGATCCGGGTGATCGAAGAGGACGATCTCGTCGGCAATGCACAACGCATGGGGCGTGTGCTGGCTGAACTACATGCCGAGCTGAAGGCCGAGCACCCTTCGATCGGCGATGTGCGTTCGATTGGCTTGCTTGGCTGCATCGAGCTGGTCAGAGATCAAGAGAGCAAAGAGCCGTTGGCGCCCTACACCGGCGGCGGCGACGTGATGCCACGGATCGCCGCATATTTGCGCGAGCATGGCGTCTACACATATCTCTGGCGCAATCTGTTGCACACAAACCCGCCGCTGTGCGTTACAGAAACGGAGCTGCGAGAGACGATGGCGATCGTCAACGGCGCGCTGTCGATCGCCGACGAGGCGGCGCACCTGCACTAGCGTTCGAGCCAGTTGACGTTGTGCATCGCTGGCGCATCTTCCCGCGTCCTCAACAGCAGCGCATCTCCCATTCCAGCAATTCAGACAGGTCATCGTCTCCGGCGCGACAAGAATTGACAATATATGTAACTTAAAGTAACATCTGTATGGAACTCCAGGTTACATGCGGGTCGCGTCGAGGTAATTGTGCAACCATCCCAGTCAGCGCTCAATCGTCAACAGCGTAAACACCAGGTTGACGAGCAACGGAACGCCATCCTGGCGGCAGCAGAAAAGCTGTTTCTGGAAAAGGGTCTCGACAAGACCCAAATGGTGGACATCGCCGCCGCCGCCGGCATCTCTAAAGTCACCCTGTACCGCTATTTTCCTCACATCGATGCGATTGCGGTCGAAGTTCAGATTCGCATGTTGGAGCGCATTGTATCGACAGTCGGGCTGGAGGCAGAGGATCTCGATCCTTCCCTAGAGACGGTGAAAGCGGCGGTGCAACAAATGGTGCGCAGTTTTGATCGGTTGCGCGACGCTTACCGCTACATTGGCATGTTCGACAGTCTCTACCTGGATCACCCCTTTGATGCAGAGATTCCGCAGCGCACGAAAGATCGGCTGCGGGCGCGCTGGAAAGGGCTTGCGTTGGTTGAACGGTCAAAGTCCCTGCCTGAGAGCGGTCGCGCAGAAGTGATTTTGAGCGCCACGATCTGGTTTCTGGAAAAGATCGCTCTACGCGGGGAGTTGACCTGGAGCGATGTGACGATCCCGCTGGAAGCGCATTTGGGCATCTTTGAAGAGATGATTGCGGTCTATATCGAGCACTGTCTGCATGAAAACGAGAGCAGAGATCAATAGAGCAAAGATCAATTACTGATTACTTGGCAGAGTTTTATGTTTTCAGTGTTGTGTGTTCCGTGCTGCGTATCGGAATCCCTTACGCACCACGCACCATTGCGCTCATAAAATGTCAACCTAGAAATCAGTAAGGAGGAGTGATGGCGATGAACGAAACCGCACCCATTCAGATTTCCATCAAGCAGTTGCACACTGAATATCTGGAACAACCCCTCGGCATCGACGCGCGATGGCCGCGGCTGGAATGGCGGATCGCGGCGGACGCGCGCAACGTTGTCCAGCTCGCCTACCAGGTGCAGGTGGCGAGCTCGCTGAATGACCTGACGCAGGGTCAGCATCTGCTGTGGGATTCCGGCAAGGTGTTGTCAGACGCCAATTTTGTGCGCTGCACAGGCGTCGAGGTGCGCTCGCGTCAGCGCTATTTCTGGCGCGTGCGCATCTGGGATGGACAGGATCGCGCCTCGGCCTGGAGCGAGCCTGCCTGGTGGGAGATGGGGTTGCTCGATTCACAGGAATGGAGTACAGACTGGATCGAGGTGGGTTGGGATGAAGCCCCGGAGGTGTTCAAGCCCTGTCCATTTTTCCGCCGCACATTCAGGCTGAACGCGCCAGCGCACTCGGCCCGCCTCTACATCACGGCGCACGGCCTTTACGAGGCCTGGCTCAACGGCCAACGCGTCGGCGGCCAATGCTTCACGCCCGGCTTCACTCCGTATGACAAGATGCTCCAGTATCAGACGTATGACGTGACTGCGCTGGTGCAAGAGGGAGAAAACGCATTCGGCGCCATCCTGGGCGATGGTTGGTATCGTGGCAAGGTGCACATCGCTGGTCACCGCAACGTGTATGGCGAACGACTGGCGCTGTTGGCGATGCTCGTCGTAGAGACCGTGCAGGGTGAACAGGTTGTGGTCGGAACCGATTCGGCGTGGAAGGCGACGACCGGGCCGATTCTGAAATCGGACCTGAAAGACGGCGAAATCTACGACGCTCGTCTGGAGATGCCAGGCTGGTGCGCGCCCGACTTCGACGATCGGACCTGGAAGGGCGTGCGCGAGGTTTCGCATCCCAAGCATCATCTGGTCGCTTCGATGGGGTCGCCCGTGCACCGCAAGGAGACCTTCAAACCCATCGTCCTCACAACACCCAAAGGTGAGACGGTGCTCGATTTCGGGCAGAATCTGGCTGGCGTCGTGCATTTCAAAGTGAAAGGACCCAAAGGCGCCGTCGTTCGTCTGACGCACGGCGAGGCGCTGGACAAAGAGGGTAATTTCACCCAAGCGCATCTATTCTTGTTCGGCAAACCTGACCCGGAAAAGAATCCCTTCCAGCAAGTTCAATACATCCTCAAAGGTGAAGGCGTCGAGGAATATGAGCCGCGCTTCACAGTGCATGGCTTCCGTTATGTGAAAGTTGAGGGATGGCCGGGCGCAATCAATTCAGATGACTTTTACTCCGTCGCCATCTACAGCGATATGGAGCCGAACGGCGCCTTCGAGTGTTCCGATCCGCTCATCAACCGTCTCCACAAAAATGTCGAGTGGAGTATGAAGAGCAACTTCCTTGACCTGCCGACCGACTGTCCGCAGCGCGAGCGCGCCGGCTGGACGGGCGACGCACAGATTTTTGCACCCTCCGCCGCCTTTCTCATGGACGTGCGCGCTTTTTTCCGTAAATGGCTGAAGGAGCTGACCCTGGAGCAACACTCGAATGGTATGGTCGGCAACTTCGTTCCCAACCCGGAGCGGCTGGTGAAAGCGCCATTCCCCACGAACTTCCTGGCAAAGCTGGATGGCTCCGCAGGCTGGGGCGACGCCGCGACGGTCATTCCTTGGGCGCTCTATCAGGCATATGGGGACATCGAATTTCTGGAAAACCAATATGAAAGCATGAAAGCGTGGGTCGAGTATGTGCGAAAGCGCGCGACGCACACCAACTGGTCCAAATATATGAATCCACGTTATCTCCTCAGCAAAGAGCGCCGGGGCCGTCAACATCTGATCTGGGACACCAACTATCACTGGGGAGAGTGGCTCGAACCCGGCGAAAGCGGCGGTCTGAACACACTTCTTGGCATCCTGAAGCGATTCTACCTGGGTGAGCCGGTGGTGGCCACCGCCTACTTCGCCTATTCCACGCGCCTGCTGGCGGGGGCGGCGGAAGCGTTGGGCAAAACCGAGGACGCTGTCTTCTACGGAGCCTTAGCGGATCAGATCAAGGCAGCCTATGCAGCGGAGTTCATTGGCAAAGACGGCCGCATCCATCCAGATCGTCAGGCTTCCTACGTGCGCGTGCTTGCCTTTGACCTTGCGCCGGAAGCGTTGAAGCCCGCCATCGTCGAACATCTCGTGCGGCTGGTGCGAGCAAGCGGCAACCATGTCGGCACGGGCTTTCTCTCTACGGTCTTCCTCTGCGAAGTGCTGGCGGAGAACGGCCGGCTGGACGTGGCCTACGATCTGTTGACCCAGAAGACGGCTCCCGCCTGGTTGTACGCCGTTACCAAGGGCGCGACAACGATCTGGGAGGCGTGGGAAGGCATCGACGCAGCAGGCGAGCCGCACGCTTCGCTGAACCATTACAGTCCCGGCGCTGTGGTCAACTTTTTGCACCGCAAAGTGGCGGGGATCGAAGCCGCCGTCCCTGGCTACAAACGCATCCGCATCCGTCCCATGTCGGGCGATAGGCTGACGAGCGCTCGTGCAACATATGAATCCGTGCAAGGACGGATCGTTTCCGACTGGAAAATCGAGGATGGCAGGATGCGTTTACACATCGTCATTCCGGCGAACACGAGTGCAGAGGTTGTGTTGTCGGGCGCCTCTTTGGATGAAGTTACGGAAAGCAGCGTTCCTCTGAGGAATGCAATCGGCGTCTCGAATCCTACCCAACGTAGAGGGGACGTCTGGCTAGAAGTAGGTTCTGGAGAGTATGTCTTTGAGCATCCTACTCGGCGCTGAGCTGGAGGGTGGCGTTGCAACATTTCTCGCGGTGGCTGCGCGTGCGTTCGGCTGATTATTAGATTTTGCGCCAGAAGCTATTTTTGTAATGCGACGATGGTCGCTTCCCCCTGACCGACGCCGACGCAGAGGGTCGCCAGCCCGTAGCGTAGAGGTTGCCCGGCTGCAGCGCGGCGGTGCATTTCATGGATCAGCGTGGTCAGGATGCGCGCACCGGAGCAGCCAAGCGGATGGCCAAGGGCGATGGCGCCGCCGTTGACGTTGGTGATCGCTTCGCTCAAGTCCAATTCGTGTAGCACTGCCAGCGCCTGCACAGCAAAGGCTTCGTTGAGTTCCGCCAGGTCGATGTCAGCCAGCGTCAACCCGGCGCGGGTGAGAACTTTGCGCACGGCGGCGACCGGCCCCAGCCCCATCACGCGCGGGTCGATGCCAGCCGCCGCTGACGCCACCCAACGCGCCAACGGTTTGGCCCCCAATGCCTCCGCTTTGCTGCGTGACATCAGAACAAGCGCAGCCGCGCCGTCGTTCAGACCGCTAGAGTTTCCGGCCGTCACTGTTCCACCCTTGCGAAAAGCCGGTTTGAGCGCCGCCAGTTTGTCGAGACTTGTATCGAGCACATAGCCATCGACGCTTTTTCTGGCGCGTGGATATTCGTCGGTGTCGAAGAGGAGCGGCTCACCTTTGCCCTGCGGAACCGGCACGGGGACGATTTCCCGGCGAAAACGACCGGCGTTGATGGCGTCGATGGCGCGTTGCTGACTTTGCAAAGCGAAGCGATCCTGTTCCGCGCGTGTAATCTCGCCGCCTGCAATCTCGCCAGCGCAACTGCGCTCGTAGATGTTCTCAGCGGTCTCGCCCATTGCTTCGAGCGGGAAGAGCGCCTCCATTTTGGGGTTTGGATAGCGCCAGCCCAGCGAGGTGTCATAGGCGGTGATGTTGCCGGACGGCCCAAAGCCGATCGGGTTCTTGGGCAGTGAGTAGGGCGCGCGCGTCATGCTCTCGACGCCGCCTGCCACGAAGACTTCGCCCTCACCGCAGGCGATGGCGCGCGCCGCTTGGTTAACGGCGTTCAGCCCGCTGGCGCAAAGCCGGTTGAAGGTGACGCCAGCGACGCTGTGCGGCAACCCAGCCAACAGCAACCCCATGCGCGCCACATTGCGGTTGTCTTCGCCCGCCTGATTGGCGCAGCCCATGTACACTTCCTCAACCTGCGCGCCGTCGATGCCAGCGCGGGTCACCGCCTCTTTGATGACGAGCGCAGCCAGGTCATCTGGCCGCACCGACGCCAGCGCGCCGCGGATCGCTCCGATCGGCGTGCGCACGGCGCTGACAATTACGACTTCCTGCATCATGGTCTTCCTATATTGGCAACTACGCCGCCACTTTGCGCTCGACCTCGATCCTTCGCAGTTCCACCAACTGGTCGCGCAGTGCAGCCGCGCGCTCGAACTCCAATGCCTTGGCGGCTGTTTTCATTTCTTGCTCGATTGACTTGATCAGCTTTGTCAGATCTTCGGGCGACAGTTGCTCCGGGGCAGCTTCAAGCACGACCCTGGCTTCGACGCCGCCGTCCTCGACTTTGTAGGTTGTCTTGCTTTCCGCCAGCACGCGCACGCGGTCGGTCAGGTCGCGGATGCCCTTGACGATGCTCTGCGGCTCGATGCCGTGTTCGCGGTTGTACGCTTCCTGAATGGCGCGGCGGCGGTTGGTCTCGTCGATAGCGCGGCGCATCGAGTCGGTGATCAGGTCAGCGTAGAGGATGGCCGTGCCCTCGACGTGGCGCGCGGCGCGACCAATGGTCTGGATCAGTGCGCTTTCGCTGCGCAGGAAGCCTTCCTTGTCGGCGTCGAGCACGGCCACGAGCGACACTTCCGGCAGGTCCAACCCCTCGCGCAGCAGGTTGATGCCGACGACGACATCGTAGACGCCCAACCGCAGGTCGCGCAAGATTTCGACGCGCTCGATGGTGTGAATCTCGCTGTGCAGATAGTGCACCTTGATCGACAGTTCCGCCAGATATTCGGTCAGGTCTTCTGCCATGCGCTTGGTGAGCGTCGTCACCAGCACGCGCTGACCCTTGGCGACGCGCATCTTGATCTCGCGCAACAGGTCGTCGATCTGTCCCCTGGTCGGGCGCACCTCGACGACGGGATCGACAAGACCGGTCGGGCGAATGACCTGCTCTACGATCTGCTCGGCATGCTCTTTTTCGTAGGGACCAGGCGTGGCGCTGACGTAGATCACCTGGCTGAGATGATCCTCGAACTCGCTGAACATGAGCGGGCGGTTGTCGAGCGCGCTGGGCAGTCGGAAGCCGTAGCCGACGAGCACTTCCTTGCGTGCGCGGTCGCCGTTGTACATGCCGCGCACCTGTGGGATGGTCATGTGGCTCTCATCGACGATCAGCAACCAGTCGGGCGGGAAGTAGTCGAGCAGCGTCCACGGTGTGGAGCCGGGCGGTCGCCCGGCCAGCGGTCGGCTGTAGTTCTCAATGCCATTGCAATAGCCGACCTCGCGCAACATCTCGATGTCGTAGTTGGTGCGCTGTTGAATGCGCTGCGCCTCGAGCAGCTTGCCTTGCGACTGAAAGATGGCGACCTGCTCCTCCATCTCTCTATGGATTTCCTCGATGGCTTCCTCCAGCCGATCTTGCGGTGTGACGAAGTGCTTGGCGGGGAAGATGTCCACCTGCTGATGGTCGTTGATCAGCTCGCCGGTGAGCGGATCGAACTCGCTGATGCGCTCGATCTCGTCCCCCCACAAGCTGACGCGGTAGGCTGTCTCGCGGTCGGCGGGTTGCACCTCCAGCACGTCTCCGCGCACGCGAAAGCGTCCGCGCTGAAGGAAGTTGTCGTTGCGATCGTAGTAGATTTCGACCAGGTGACGCAGAATCTGGTTGCGACGCACCATATCGCCCACGCGCAAATTGAGCACGACGCGACCATAGTCCTGCGGGCTGCCCAGGCCGTAGATGCACGAGACAGAGGCTACGATCACCACGTCGCGGCGGCTGAAGAGCGCGCTTGTCGCAGCCAGACGCAGGCGGTCGATCTCCTCATTGATCTGCGCGTCCTTCTCGATGTAGGTGTCGGTGCGCGGGATGTACGCCTCTGGCTGATAGTAGTCGTAGTAAGAGACGAAATACTCGACCGCGTTGTTGGGCAGAAACTCGCGCATCTCAGCGTAGAGTTGCGCAGCCAGCGTCTTGTTGTGCGCCATGATCAGCGTCGGCTTTTGCACCTGCTCGATGACTTTCGCCATGGTGTAAGTTTTGCCCGAGCCCGTCACCCCCAGCAGCACCTGATGCTTCATCCCCTGGCGGATGCCTTCAGCCAGCTTTGCAATCGCCTGCGGTTGGTCGCCCGTCGGTTTAAACTCGCTGACAACTTGAAATGGCGGCATAAGTCTCTGGACGCTCCTCTACACAACGAACAGTGCATCGAACATAGGTTCTAAGTGCGTCAGTATAGCGGAAATTCGAGCGAATGTCCAACCGGCAAGGGACGAATCTTTTCTCGCGAATCGTTTCTGCACAGCAAAAAAAATTCATGCTATAATTCAGCCAATGGCGCAAGAACGAATTGCCCCGACCGTTGCAGAGCGGCGTTGCCCGAATTGCGGTACACGAGTGGCGCGCAATGCAGAAAGCTGCTTTATGTGTGGCTACGACCTGCGTAGCCAAACTCAGCGCGGGCGCCGTTTTTCCTGGATCGATGTGATTCTTGTTGTCGCTGTGCTCGGCGTGCTTGTCTTTTGGTGGCGCGTTGGCACCGAGTCCGTGCGCGAGGCGGATCAGACGGATGTCGTGCAGGCGATTCTGCCCACGAGCATCCCGCTCATGCAGGCGACGGTGACGCCTACGCCGACGGTCACGCCGCCGCCGACGGCTACGGCAATCCCGATCACACAGGAGACTGTCCTTCTCCGGCACATCGTAGGCGCCGGCGAAACGTTGCTCTCGCTCGCCATTCAATACGATGTATCGGTGGAAGAGATTCAACGCGCCAATAACTTGAGCAGTGAATTGATACGCGTCGGTGACGAGTTGACGATTCCAGTTTTACGCGACAGCGCTGTGGCGCAATTGCGTGCGGTGACGACCGAATTCGAGTACATTGTCACTTCCGGCGATACGCTGAGCACGATTGCAACCAAGTTTGGCAGCACTGTAGAGAGTCTGTTGACTGCCAACAAGCTGGCTGCCGGTCAGTTTATCCGTCCTGGAGATGTACTTGTCGTCCCCGTGCCGGGCGCGCCGCCCGAAGCGTTGCAGGCGGTGATGGAAAACCCACCTGCGCAATCAGGGCAGGCCAGCCAGCCAGCAATGTATGCTCAGATACGCCTGACAGCCCCGCAGGAGGGCGCTGTCATTTCTCGCACCGACCCGGTGATCTTTGAATGGACCGGCGTCGACCAGTTGGCAGAAAATGAATGGTACGTTCTACAGATTCTGCCGCGCAACCTGGCGGCGCGCACCCTGCCCACAACGTGGACAAAACGGCCGACCCATCGGCTCGAACCTTCGGTGGCGCCGGCGGAAGGTGTAGCGGCGGATTACGCCTGGCTGGTCTCGGTCGTACGCGTCCGGCGCGACGCCGGCGGACGCGCCCTGCTCGAAGCAGCCAGCCCGATTAGCAGCGTGCGCACATTCAGTTGGAGATAGTAGAGGAGAGCGCATTGGCTGTTCGCTTGCAACACATCGCCATCCCGCATCCACCCGGTACAGACGCCGCCGCTCGCGCCTTTTACGGCGGCTTGCTTGGGCTGCAGGAAATTGCTGCGCCCACAACCTTGCAATCCCTGGGCGTAATCTGGTATCGTCTCGATGCGGAAAGCGAATTGCACCTCTTTGTTGAGGAGCCGATGGGGCAGGATCACTCCGGGCGTCATTTCTGTCTGGCGGTCGATGATATCGAGGCGCTGCGACAGCATTTGATCGAGGCGGGCGTTACTGTTGCAAGCGATGTGCCGATTCCTGACCGTCCGCGCTACTTTGTGCGCGATCCATTTGGCAATCTGATCGAGCTGACCACCATCGAACGCCGACATCGCCATCTCCCAGCGATTTCGTGACCGGCGCAAGGAGCGCTTGCAATGTTAACTCCTGTTTTTATCGGTCTCGATCTTGCGTGGAGCGACCGCAACCGCACCGGCGGCGCAGTGATCTGTAACGGCGTGCTTGTGGCGTCAACTGGCCTCCTCAGCGACGACGCTTCGATTGAAGCTTTCATAGCCGGGCATCTGCCGGAAGGAGCGCCTGCTGTCATTGCCGTCGATGCGCCATTGCGCGTGCCGAATCATAACGGCCGCCGCCGCGCCGATCACGAGCTCTCTTTAGCATGGGGAAAATTTGACGCTGGCGCATATCCGGCAAACCGTGCTTTGTTGGCGCGCAACGGCGCGGTGCGCGGTGAAGTGTTGGTCGAGCGGCTATGCCATCGTTTTGGCTGCATCGAGACCGCGCCGATTCCGCAGCGAGGCGTAGGACGTTACATCTGCGAGGTCTTTCCACATCCGGCGCATATTGCGCTGTTTAACCTGCCGCGCATCCTCAAATACAAGCGTAAATCAGGACGCACGCACGAAGCCGTCGCCGCAGAGTTTGTCCACTATCAGCAGCTTCTCACCACGCTCACCGCGGCTGATCCACCGCTCACAGGTCTCGACACGGTGGCCGCAATCGACGCCAGTCAACGCCGCGGCCAGGCGTTGCAGGAGCTGGAGGAGACGCTGGACGCCATTACCTGTGCGTATGTTGCGTATTACGCCTGGCGTCACGGCCCGGCTCGCCAGCGCGTCTATGGCAATGTAGCAGAAGGGCATATCCTGGTTCCGTTGCCGACGCACAACGACGCTCGAACGAACACTCCACCCACGGCAGGCGCCGCGCCGCCCACGTCGTCGCCCGCTTTGCCGCCCGACACGTTGAATGCGCGCATCGGCGTTCTCACCCGGCGCGAGGTGGAGGCGCGCATTCTGGCGCCGGTGATCGATGCACTTGGTCGGCAGTTTGGTCGCGACGAAGTGATCGCCATCGTGCGCGAGACAATCATCCGCATTGCGCAGGAACAGGGCGCGCAGCTTGCCAGGATGATGGGCGGCGACTCGCTGGCGGCTTTCGCCGATTCGCTGCGTTTTTGGACGCAGGACAACGCGCTGGAGATCGATGTGCTGGCGCAGGACGAGCAGCGCTTCGATTTCAACGTTACGCGCTGTCGCTACGCCGAGCTATATCGAGCGTTGGGTATTCCCGAACTGGGCGCCGTGCTTTCCTGCAACCGTGACTGGGCGTTGATCCAGGGCTTCAACCCGGAGGTGGAATTGACGCGCACACAGACGATCATGCAGGGCGCGGCTTTTTGTGATTTTCGCTATCGTCGCCAGTTGGCTGAACGCCACCACCAACCCAATCCCACATCAATGGAAGCGGAGACAAGATGAGCTATTTTCGCCTTGCCCACACCTATTCGATCGTTGCGTTTGACCCGACTGCCGGTCAGCTTGGGGTGGCCGTGCAATCGCACTATTTTGGCACCGGCGTGGCCGTGCCGTGGCTCGAGGCTGGCGTCGGCGCGGTGGCGACGCAATCCTTCGTTGACATATCCTACGGGCCGCTTGGCCTGGCGCTGATGAAAGCGGGCAAGACGGCGTCGCAGGCGCTCGCCGGCCTGCTTGTCGCCGACGCGCAGGCGGACCGTCGGCAGGTGGCGATGATCGATATTCACGGCAACGTGGCTGCGCACACCGGCGAGCACTGCATCGCCTTTGCCGGCCATCGCATCGGCGAAGGTTATTCGGTGCAGGCGAATTTGATGCTGCGCGAAACAGTGTGGGACGCCATGGCCAAAGCCTTCGAGCAGACGCGCGGCGATCTGGCTGAGCGCATGATGGTTGCATTGGAAGCCGCCGAGAACGAAGGCGGCGATATCCGCGGCAGGCAGTCGGCGGCGATGGTTGTCGTCAATGCCGCCGCATCGGGGCGTCCGTGGCAGGATCGGCTGATCGATCTGCGCGTCGACGATCATGCCGAGCCGTTGGTCGAGCTGCGCCGTCTACTTACAGTGCAGCGCGCCTACGATGGCTGGAACGCGGCGGAGGCGCTGCTACAGAACAAAGAGAGCAGCGATGAGAATGCAACTCTGGCAGCGGTGCGCTTTGCTGAATCGCCTGATCTCATGCCCGACAATCCTGAAGGCGTCTTCTGGTTTGGCTGCGCGCTCGTCAACGCCGGCCATCTCGAAGCTGCGCTGCCTTATTTTCAGCGCGTCTTTGCTGTGCAGCCTGTCTGGCGCGAGCTAACGCCACGGCTGGCGGCGGTTGGGCTGCTGTCGGACGACCGGGAGATACTGCGCCGTATTGTCGAACTGTGAACTTCGGACGACGCGGAAACGATCGCTTCAGGAGTCGCCAAGTTGCCGCGCTGTGGCGATCGCTTCTTTGCCACAGTGTGGACAATCGTAGCCGGGACGTCTGGTCCAGTGAATATCGTCGTAAAGCGGCTGTTCGCAATGAGGACAGCGCAGATCGAGCACTTGCAGCACGCGCCACTGCCAATAGTTGTTGAAAAAATAGACACCCATGAAAAGCAATGCAGCTGACAGCAGGAATGCAGCAAGACCAGCCTCGCCCGATGCGTTACGGCTCACCCAAAAGCTGGCAATGAAGATCGCCGCTATGCCGACGCCTAGCACGGTGAGCAACACCTTCGCCATCTGGCTGCGCGCCTGTCGCGCCGCACGTTGGGCGATCGTTGTCGAGGCATCCAGCTCCTTGCCATCGAGCACAACCCGCTTGATGGGCGGCTGCCCAGTCGAGTTTTGCGCAGAATCTGATGATTTGTTCATGCCTTGAGTATCGCACAGAAAAACACAAAAACGGGAAACAAACCAATGCCAAACGAACGTCTTGCTACGTTGATTCCCCTTCCACAGCACGTTGAACAACGCTCTGGCGAACTTGTCCTGCGTTCACCGGTCGGCGTCGCCGCAGACGGTGGTGCAGCAGCAGTCGCCAACCTGCTATGCGTCGAGTTGAGCCGGGCGACGGGGCTGCGCTTCGAGTTTGCGGACGCTGCTGCGGCTCAGATCGTCTTGCGCACTGAAGCGGGCGACAGTGAGCACTATCGCCTCGAAGTCGATGCGCAGCGCGCCGTGATCTCTGCGCCGTCGGTCGGGCTGATCCACGGCGTCTACACCCTGCGTCAGCTTCTGCCAGCGGCCAACTGGCGGTCGGCGCCGCTGCCGGGCGTGACGTGGAGTGCACCGGCGTGTGTAGTCGAAGATCGGCCGCGTTTTGGCTGGCGCGGCTGCATGATCGACGTGACGCGCCACTTTGCCGCCAAACAGACGATTCTGCGCTTCATCGACCTGCTGGCGATGCACCGCATGAATCGGCTGCACCTGCACCTGAGCGACGACCAGGGCTGGCGCGTTGAGATCAAGGCGTTTCCCAGGCTGACCGAGATCGCGTCGCACCGTCCGCACACCGGGCTGGGTTTTGCGACCTCGCCCAACGACCCGAACGACGGCACGCCGCACGGCGGCTATTACACGCAGGATGATCTGCGCGAGATCGTCGCCTATGCTGCGGCGCGCGGCATTATGGTCATCCCGGAGATCGACCTGCCGGGCCATTCGCGTGCGCTGACCGCCGCCTACCCGGAGTTCGGCTGCTTCCCTGACAAGACCGTTGAAGTCGGCACCTACTTTGGCATCAGCTCCGATCTCGTCAATCCGCTGCCGCACACCATCGCTGCGCTGGAGACGATCCTCGACGAGCTGCTGGCGATCTTCCCGGCGCCGTGGATTCATCTCGGCGGGGACGAAGCGCCACTCGACCCATGGCGCAACTCGCCCGCCATCCGCGCCCACATGGCGAGTCTAGGCGTCGAGAGCGCCGAGGCAATGCGCACCTGGTTCACGGCGCACTTCGCCGAGTTCCTGGCCGCGCGCGGACGCCGACTGATCGGTTGGGACGAGATCATCCATTATGGCGGGCTGGCGCCTGACAGCGCTATCATGTCATGGCGCGGGGAGAAGGGCGGCATGAAGGCGGCCGCGGCGGGCTACGACGTGGTGATGGCGCCGGTCTTTCCCACCTACTTCGACTACGCACAGAGCGACAGCGCCGACGAGCCGCTGGCAATCGGCCAGTCGATCACGCTGGAGGATGTCTACGCCTACGAACCATCGGCGCATTGGAACGACAAGAGTACGTTTAGCAAGGTGCTTGGCGTGCAGTGCCAGCTCTGGCGCGAGGTGATCCTCGACGACGCGCATCTCGAATACATGGCGTTCCCACGCGTCTGCGCGCTGGCGGAAGTCGCCTGGAGTGAGCAGCGCAGCGACTTCGACGCTTTCCGCGCACGGTTGGCGCACCATCTGGAGCGACTCGACCACTACGGCGTCAACTATCGACCGCTCGAGGGTCCGCGTCCCTGGCAGAAAGGTGGAACCGGACGCAAAGCCTATCAGATGCGCTTCAACATCAAGGAGGCGCTGGCATGGCTCGACAACTGGGCGGAATCGGGCGAACCGCCATTATGAGGCATACTGACCCGCGTGAACGGGGTGTTTGGCGTCGAATGACAGGCGGTTTATACTTGATGTAAATACCGTTCACGACGGACACAGGCGGTTCGCCAGAGTTTGTCGAGGCAAAAAGATAACGCAAAGGAGCGTTTTGTGTTGCAACGTACACCTCTCTACGAAACCCACGTCGCCATGGGCGGGCGCATGGTGGAGTTTGCCGGCTATGAGCTGCCCGTGCAGTATCCCACCGGCCCGACTGCCGAACATCACGCCGTCCGCACCGCCGCTGGTCTCTTCGATATCGATCACATGGGGCAGTTCGAGTTGGCGGGGCCTGACGTCGAAGCGTTTCTGCAGGGCATCCAGGTGTGGGACATCGCCGCCATGCGCGAGGGCGACGCCCATTACAGCCTGCTCTGCTACGAAGACGGCACGGTCGTCGACGACATCTTTCTCTATAAGTTGCACAACCGCTGGCTGATGATCGTCAACGCCGCCAATCGCGCCAAAGATTGGGCGTGGATCGAGCACCATCTGGAACGCTTCGATGTCGCCCTGATCGAACGCTCCGACGATCTGGCGATGCTGGCGTTGCAGGGTCCCAAAGCCGAGCAGATTCTACAAAAACTGACCGCCTATCCACTACACACGGTCGCCACGCGCACGGCAATCGAGACCTGGGTCGGCGGGATGCACGTCATCGCCGGACGCACCGGCTACACTGGAGAGGATGGTTTCGAGCTGTATGTTCCCATCGACCATGTGGTCGAGTTCTGGAATCAACTGCTGGAGGTCGGCAAAGATGACGGTCTGTTGGCATGTGGGCTGGCGGCGCGCGACAGTCTGCGCTTTGAGGCGTGCATGCCGCTCTACGGTCACGAACTGAGTGCACAGATCAACCCGCTGGCGGCGCGCCTCGGCTGGACAGTGTCTTGGAACAAACCTTTCATCGGTCGCAATGCGCTGCTCAAGGTGTGGCTGGAAAAGCCGGAGAAGCTGCTCGTCGGCCTCGAAATGGTCGACAAAGCGGTGCCACGCGAACATTACGCCGTCGCCGTTGACGGCAATGTCATTGGTCACGTCACATCGGGCATGAAAAGCCCAACGCTGGGGCGCTTTCTGGCAATGGCGTATGTCCCGCCTGAATATAGCGCGCCGGGCACGCGGCTCGACGTGATCGTGCGCGACCAGCCCAAACAAGCTGTCGTCGTCAAACGCCCCTTCTACAAACCGAAGTACAAGTGAGCGTCAGACAATCTCTACCTTCTTAATCTCCAATCTCTATCGATAAGGAGTCAAGCATGGCAAGCTACAAACTCGATCAAAGCGTCAAGTACGCCAAAAGCCACGAATGGGTGCGCGTTGAAGATGGCGTTGCCGTCGTCGGCATCTCCGATTACGCACAGGACGCGCTGAGCGACGTTGTCTACATCGACCTGCCGGAAGTGGGCGACACTGTCACCGCGGGCAAGCAAGCCGCCACCGTAGAATCGGTCAAGGCGGCGGAGGATGTCAACGCACCGGTCAGCGGTGAGGTGATCGAGGTCAACTCTGCGCTGGAGGACACGCCCGAGATCGTCAACGAACGCCCCTATGACGCCTGGTTCTTCAAGGTCAAGCCGAGCAATCTCGAAGCCGATCTCGCAGCGCTGCTGGCGCCTGCAGAGTATGACAAGTTCGTGGAAGAGCTGGAGTAGGGTTTGTCACGAGGTGGTCTATCTTGCTCACGTGTTGCGCAACGCCGGTTTGTCCGACCAATCCACGCGCAACGCGTTCGCGCGAAAGGTGGACCACCCCATCTTGATGTGTGCTCCTCCTTTGATCTGGCTGCCCAAAATCAATCTTCGTCTGCGCCACTCTCAACGGCGGTCAGACATCAATCGCCGGTGGGTATGGAAATAGAAGTGCTCAGCGTGCCTCACGGCTATCGTTTGAATGTACATCGGGTCGGGCGCAGCGCCGTGCTCAGAAACGCAGATGGCATTCGGCTGATCAATCTAACTGGCGGGCAGCGCGCCTATACGAATGCGCAGTTGGATGATTATCAGGGGCTGGCGCGTCGCGATTTTTTGTGGCGTCCGCCGCTGCGACTGAGCCTGCGCGCCCGTTTCTCGCACGATGTTCAGCACTTGTATGGCACGGCTGGTTTCGGCTTCTGGAACGATCCTTTCCTGATGACCGGCTGGCGTTGGCCTGCGCTGCCGGCTGCGCTCTGGTTTTTCTTTGCTTCACCGCCGTCGGACATGGCGCTGGCGCTCGATGCGCCTGGCTGGGGCTGGAAGGCGGCAGTCATCGATGCGCAGCGTGCGGCTGCACTGCGCTGGCTGCCGCTGACGCCCGTGATTATCCCGGCTTTGCGCAGCCAGGCATTCCATCGCTATCTCTGGCCGTACATCCAACGCGATCTGGGCATCGCCGAAGCCAAGATCGACGGCGCCATGACGGTGTGGCGACGATACGAGATTGCGTGGGGCGAACGAGCGACGACGTTTTGGGTCGATGGGCGGCCAATGTTGCGCGAAGCGCCCTCGCCGCGCGGCCCACTCGGATTGGTGCTCTGGATCGACAACCAATTCCTGATTGTGCGCCCGTCGGGACGGCTGGCGCATGGAGTGCTGACTTTGCCCCATACGCAGTGGATGGAGATCGATGGCATGAAAATTGCGACGGATGAAATGGTGAGTGGCTCCCTGCCGTTGAATCAAACAGCGGACGACAGCGGAACGCTTCCTTGCTAAATCAAGGCTGAAAAAGGGTATCATACATGCATTCCCAAACACTGCTTTCCCATTCTATGACTCAAGCCGCAATCGCTCGCATCGGCGATCACGACCATTGTCAGGCGGGCGGAGCGATCGGTCTCAGCGGCGCGTTGGCCGCGGCGCTGGCGCAGGCGACTGCCAACGCCACGCGCAGCCTGCAGCCGTCGCCCGAACAAGATGCCGCCGCCTATGTCATGCAGGAAACCATGATGCGGGTGCGCAGCGAATTTTTGCGGCTTGCCGATAGGGATGCCGACGCCATTCTGGAGTTAGTGGCGGCTGAGGAACGCGGCGAGCCGCTGGCTGGCTATGTCTTGCTCTGTGATGGGCCGCAGGCGATGGCTGACCTGGCGATCGAGGCTGCACAGGCGATGCAAACGTTCCGCGCCCACGTCTGCGAACGCAGCCACGACGACCTGGAGTTCGCCCTGACCTTGATGGCAGGCGTCGCCCGCGCCGCCATGCAACTGCTCGACAGCAACCTGCGCATCTGGCCTCAGCCCGAACTGCTGGCGACGTACGATCCACAGATTGATCGATTGTTGCAGCAGATCGAGTCTCTTCAGCCGATGGCGCGCATCCGCAGCTGATGTACGTCTTTCATACAACAGGCAATTCGCTGCTATTCAACCGCATGTAAAACAATCGAGTGAAAGAGAAGAGCAATGAACGCATCATCTGAACTTGCCACCTATCGCCAGCTTTTCACCAACATGGTTGGCGACATCGATCTGTTGCTCGACGATCTGCCTGCCGAAGCGTTGTTATGGAAACCCTTTGACTATAGCCCCTGGCGCGGTCCTTCCGGAAGTCTCGGCTGGCTGATCGCACACGCTGTCTCTTCGACTTATTATCTCTTGCGGCGCGCTGAATGGACGATGGGACGCATTACGTGGGACGCCGTTGATGGCGACGAAGGCGGCGAGGAATTTGGCCCGGCCAACCATGCTCCGGCCTATCTGCGCGCACGCGCCTACCGCATGTTGGATTATGTCCGCCTGTTGCTGGACAGCCTGACGCCGCACGATCTGGACGCTGCCCGCCCACATCCAATGCAGCCAGATCGTCAGCTCACAGTGCGCTACGACATCCAACACGCCTTTGAGCACATGAGCCGTCATATCGGGCACGCTGAACTGACGCGACAGTTGTGGGCAATCCGGTCTTCATAGACGACTATTCCCGTTTTGATTTATGAATCATGATTCTTGTGAGACGTCTTTCGGCTCATTTTGCTTCAAACCGGCGTATGATGATCGACAAGCGCCACATCTGCATATCGTTGGTCGCAAAGCGCCCAAAGCCACAGATCTGCAACATCGTATAAAAAAGGGGCTAGGTCTGTTCGTCATCGACGTGCGCGATGCCACCGACATTGCGCAGGCAGGCGCAATCTCCGACGCAGTCAACTTCTCCCTACTCCGCAGACCGAACCACGTTGCGCCTGAGACAGGGTTCGATTTCTTTTTCACCGGCCGATGAGCGGCAGATAGGTCTGTGACAGTGGCGCGCCATCTACGCGCACAGCGCCATCAACTGTTGATGCAAGGATCGATGCGCCCCCCGCGGTGACATCACTCTCGATTGGCGGGTTGCGTAGGAAAACAATGGCGCTAGAACCAGGCCCGATGGCGATGAACTCGACCATCGCCAGCAGGAAGCGCCCTGAGACTGCCGCCGCCAGATCGCCCGCAGCGAAACTGGCGCGTCCACCCTGGTTGTCAAAGCTATTCTGCAGGATCGTTGTCAATTGATCGCCTGCCGTAACTGTTGTGACCCGAAGCACGGCGGGATCAAAACTCAAATAAGCTGCAGCGCCGTCGATAGACCTGGCGCTCTCAACCCAAATCGGAACGGTGAAGAAATCTCCGGTTTGCAGCGCTGTTTCGGGCGTGACAACGGATAACTGTGCGCTGAGATTCGTTGGCGGGGTGTCCGGCTGCTGCGGTGTGGCTGGCAGTGCACTGCCATCGCCGCTCACGCCAAAGTTGCTTCGCAGGATTGAGAAGTCGAGCAGTGTAACACAGTCGTCGCCGTTGAAGTCGGCTCTGCCGTCATAATCAACAGCGCCGACGCATCGCCCAAATGTGGCAACCAGAATTGAGAAGTCGACCAGGGTCACAGCGTTGTCGCCGTTGCTGTCGCCGCCGCGCAGCACGCCGAAATCGGCTGTGGTGTATTCATCGACGATGCTGACCCGCCGGCTGGTGCGCAGTGTATTGTGGCCGCGTACGCCGATCTCGTATTCGCCGCTTAACCTGGTGAGTGTGAAGTAGCCGGAAGCGTCGAGCGTAATCGCAATCTGCGTCGTTTCACCTGCTGGCAATTCCTGTAGGGTAATAGTGAGAGGGATGCTCCAGCTTGCGTGCGGCGCAGCGGAGCGTCCGGGCGGCTCCACATGACCGACGAATTTATTTTCGTAGACAAAGACGATTCCATGTTGCAACTGATCGAGGATGACGGCCCCTTCAAAGGTGACAGTGCTTTGACGTGCGCCGTTCATCTCGAAGAGCAGTGACGTTCCAGCCGACGCGTCTGTTGCGGTGAAGACCACAGTCGCCAACACAAAATCATTGGATGGAAAAGGGGTGTTGAGCGCGCCAGCGACAAAATCGAGTTGCCCTTGCCGATTGTCCACCTGGTTTTGGATAATGGTTGGCAACGCGGTTCCGGGCACGATTGCGGCAACCTGTAGGACAGCCGGATCAAAGTTGATGTGGCTGGCTGCGCCATCGACGAGTTGACCGGTGCGCACCTGAATGTCAACGGTGAATGTCATGCCCTGGTTTACGCTGATGGCGTCCGGCTTCATGTTCATAATGACGGTGGAAGGTGGAGTGGGCGTCGGTGTGGCATCGTTGACAAACTCGACAACGAGGTGCAGTTCACCACCCAGCAAAGTCCTAGCCGGCGCGCTGGCTCCCTTTGCTGCCGCATCATGTACAGCCGTAGAGCCGCCGCCGGTGTAGAAATCCGCAACTTCCAGCAGGTAGGCAACACCGGCCTCTACAGTCAGCGTCACGCGAGATTGAAGTCCCAGATCGTCGTCGTTGCAAGCCAGTCGCATCAACGCGCCGCGCTCACCGCTGAAGACGGCAAGCACCGTGTCGTAGTTGCTGCCAAAGGTGTTGGCTGTCAACGTCCCCGACGAGGGCGCCAAAAATCGATACCAGACCGTAGCGCCGCCTTTGCTGCCAGTGCAAAGCGTTGGGTCGTCGGTGGAAGTTGTGGCGTTGCTTGTGTTGAGTGTGTGGTTGAAAGGCAGCGGCGCGACCTCAATTGGCTGCGCAAAATCGTCGTTGGAAGGCGGCGTTGAAGGAGCGGTTGGTGTAAAGGTTGGCGTGGGCGGCGCACCGGTGGGCGTCGGCGTTGGCGTCAGCAACTCCCCAAACACGCCGTAGAGAAGCCGGTTGGGTGAGCCAATTCCAGGCCCGCTGATGATGCCGTTGGTGGCGGCTGAGATGATGTTGTTGGCGCTCGTGGCTGGCGAGGCGAACGGCGAATTTTGTAAGAAGAGCGCCGCCACACCCACAACGTGGGGAGAGGCCATCGACGTGCCAGAAATGACGCTATTCGCTGTGTCGCTGGTGTGCCACGCCGAAAGTATGTTGACGCCCGGCGCAAAGATGTCAATGCACGCCCCGTAGTTTGAAAACCAGGCGCGCTGGTCGTTGCTGTTGGTTGCACCCACGGTGATCGCTTGCGGCTCACGCGCTGGGGAGCTATTGCACGCGTCGGCGTTTTCGTTTCCACCCGCAACCACATAAAGGACGCCTGCCGCCACCGAGTTGCGCAGCGCTGCATCCATCAACGCCGATGCGCTTCCCCCCAGGCTCATATTGGCGATGGCTGGTTTGACGTGGTTGGCTGTCACCCAGTCAATCCCAGCGATGACGCCCGATGTATAGCCGCCGCCTTGACAGTCGAGTACGCGCACACCGTGCAACGTCGCTCCTTTGGCGACGCCGTAGGTCGTCCCGCCGATTGTGCCAGCGACATGCGTGCCATGTCCGTTGCAGTCGTCTGGGGCGCCGCCATCGATCGCATCGTAGCCGGCGCCGATGCGTCCGGTAAACTCTGTGTGGGTACGGCGGATGCCGGTGTCGATAATGTAGACGTGGACGCCAGCACCGTTCAAGGTGTAGGTGTATCTCCCATCCAGGGGCAGCGAACGCTGGTCAATGCGATCCAGCCCCCACGGTGGGTTGCTCTGCGTGTCGAACATACGGACGAACTGATCTTGCTCGATCAAGGCGACGTCAGCGTCTCTGCGCAATATCTGGATTGCCTGCTCGGACATTGTGGCGGCGTAGCCTTGCAGTGCGTTGTTGTATATAAAGTGCACCTCGCCGCCAAGCGTCAGCCGGGCTTGCGCTGCTTTGCTATTGACGGCGGCTGCACTGTAAATGCGGTCGGTTCGGAACGTGACAATATACCGGTTGGGAACGCCCTGTCCACTTTCCGCCATGTGCAACGGAGCAAGCCCGCTGTCGGCGTCATGCGGTTGTGGTCGGTCAAAAAAATGGCTGGCGAGAGACGCAGCGCCGCCGTCGCTTGCGATCGATGATGGCGGCAAGAACAAACTCACGGCGAAAAGTGCACCGAGCAAAAGCAGCAACCTAAATGAGGAATATGACATAATGTTCACGCTGCAACAACTGTTTGTTGTTTTGTCAGGTTTATGGCGCCAGACAACCTCTCGCTGGTAGCTTCAAATGGCGAGCAATCTGTCCGTCCGCTTCCCCGACAATGTTACTTAGAAATAGAAATAACCTCTCTGTAATGGAGTTTAACAAATAGATTCGGTAATCGTAGGTTCGGCTTCCAGCCGGACGCCCCCAGTCGGACACGACGTCACGCCGGAGGCGATGACCTACATGAGGTGAACCGACGTCTCATGCTGGCGGTGACTACGCCGATTGCCGGATAATTTTGTTAATCTTCATGATAGAGAGTATATCACGGCTTTGGCTGATTGGTCTGCGCAAATTGTGTATAAAATTGGCGCAGTTTCTTAAGGAATCTTAAGGAGATGTTGAATGTAACACCGTGTCATCGGCGATATAGAGGGATTCGCCGACCGGTGCAGCCACAGTCACCTTGCCATGCACCATCACATTGCGACCAAAAGTGACGTCCCCGTGCACGGTCAAACTTCGGCAACGGCGCAGCGACGGCGCGCCGGCGGGAAAGCGCGCCCGCATATCGTTGTAGAGCTGATAGTAGCGGTCGTCGAGTATAACAACAGGTTGTATATTGTTGCATTCATGCGCCAACGTCAGGGTGAAATCATCGTTCAAAACGTATGCATCCGACATCAAGACGAGCAGGTCGCTGTTCTTTTTGACCGGCACGAAGCGGCTGCGCGGCACACACAGCGCCTGTGCCCCGGCGAAGACGCTGATCGCCGAACCCATGGCGGTTTCCAACTGGTAAACGCGAGGCGTCGATGGCACGGAAGGATCGATAGGTTTTTCGTTGCGAATCAACGGCAAACCGAGAACGCCTTGTTTCTGTTCAAGAATGTCGGCAAGGGTATGCAGGTTGATCCACAGATTGTTGGTGTTGAAGTAGCGGTAGCGCTCGATATCCTGAAACTCGCTTTCCTCGTCGGGCGGGCACTGTGCAGACTCGCGCAGGATCAGGCGACCATCGCTGCTGCGCGCCAAATGCCCTCCCTTGCGGTCGGCTGGGGTGCGTTGCGCCACTTCCATGAGGAAGGGAATCTGTTTGGCGGCAAAGTAACCCAGGATCGCAAGGTCAAGCACGGCGCCAAGATTGTCTGAGTTGGAGACGAACGCATATTCGTAGCCTGCGTCCAGCAACGCGCGCAAGATGCCGCTGTCAACGAGGGCCGTGTAGATGTCGCCGTGACCGGGCGGACACCACTCCTTCTCTGGGTCGTCGGGCCACTCGGCGGGGAGCAGCGTCTCTTTCCAGATTTTCGGCTCCATGTGTTGCATGAAGTCCAGCGGAACATCCTGGGCAAGGGCCGGATATTTGTCCAGGGCGGCAAGGGTGGCGGCGCGCGTTGCAAAGCTGTTCATCAGTACAAGCGGGATGCGAGCGCCGGTCGTTATACGGAGATGCAGAATCTGCTGCACGATGATATCGAGAAAAGAGAGGTCGTCTTTGACGGGCAGCAGCGATTTGGGTCCGTCCATGCCCATGCTTGTGCCGAGGCCACCGTTCAGCTTGAGCACCAGTGCACGCTGCAGCGCTATCTGGCCGGCGGAGATGTACATGTCATTCAGTTGTTCATAGGTGAGCAGGTTCTCGACGGGCAGCGCCTCGTCGCGGGTGATGAAACCGGTGGCGCCTTCGACCAATTGCTCGTAATAGAAGCGGTAATTGTCGATAAAAGTCTGCGAGATGCCTGCCTCTTGCATCTTGCGCTCGAACATTGAGAAGGCAGACGTCGTTGTCTGGGTTGTGAACATGGTCGATCTCTTGCTGTTGTGCTGAGGACTTTTTTCTACCATCCAATAGCGCAGCCATCTTTACGCGGATCGCTGCCGCCGGTGAGTATACCATTGGTTGGATTGCGCACGATGATCTGTCCACCGCCAAATGCGCTGCGCGCAAAGCCGGTTACAGGCGCAAGCCGATGGCCGCGCTGCGCCAGATCGGCGAGCACACCGAAGTCCCAACCTTCCTCGACCTGCACCAGCCCCCCTTCATCCTGCGCGCCGAGACCGGCTGAAGGCCCAGCCAACGCCCAGCGCGGCATGTCGAGCGCCTGCTGCGGCGTCATCTCCAGGTCGATCATATTGACGACCATTTGCAGATGACCTTGTGGCTGCATATAGCCACCCATCACGCCGAAACAGGCATGCAACGCTCCTGCGTGTTCTCCTTCAATGTGAACGGTCAGTGCAGGAATGATCGTCTGATAAGGGCGCTTGCGCGGCGCCAGAGCATTGGGGTGCGTTGGTTCAAGCACGAAAAGGTTGGCGCGATTCTGCAGGCTGACGCCTGTCCCCGGTACGACTAAGCCGCTGCCCGTGCCCATGTAAAGGCTGTTGATGAAGCTGCACGCATTGCCCTCGCCGTCCACTACGCTAAGATAGACCGTGTCCGAGCCTGCCATCGGGGTGCCATAGGGAACGGAGCGTGCGGCGCGCTGCATGTCGATTCGCTGGCGACGCCAGGCGGCATACTCCTTGCTCATCAGGGCATCGAGCGGGATCGCATGAACGCGTGGGTCGCACACCCATTGCTGCGCGTCAGCGAAAGCAAGACGCATTGCTTCGATCAATACATGCAGGCGATCGGCCATCGGCATGGCGGAGAGGTTATATGCAGCGACCAAGTTCAACGCCAGGATCGCCGCCAATCCCTGACCGTTGGGTGGGCATTCGTAGAGGCGCACGCCGCGATAATCGGCGGTGATCGGTTCGTCCCAAGTGCTGACGTGGGCGGCCATGTCCTCCGGCGTGATCCAGCCGCCATAGCGCTGCACATGTTCGCTCAGCTTGCGCGCAAAGTCGCCGCGATAGATGTACGCCTTGCCCTCGGCGGCGATCCCGCGCAGCGTTTCAGCTAATGTGGGAATGCGCATCAACTCGCCAGGGCATGGCGCGCGCCCATCGATCAGAAGCTCGTGACCGCTGAGCTGAGGCGGCCCGTTGTCGAAATCACCGCTCTGCCAGTCGGGGTCGCGGCGCAGCTTTTTCTCCTGTGTGCGCCAACCCAGCGCGATCAGTTCCGAGACGGGATAGCCGTGCTCGGCGGTCCAGATGGCGGGTTGTAGCACATCCGCCAGCGTCATCCGCCCATGTCGTTCGAGTAGATCGCTCCAGCCGGCGACTGCGCCGGGGATGCTGACCGCGTGGCCGGTGTAGCTCGGCATATTCGCATAGCCAAGATCGTTGATCGCCTGAATTGAGGCGGCGGCGGGTGCGCGTCCAGAGCCGTTGAGCGCTGTGACCCGGGCAGTGCGTGCGTCGTAGTAGAGCGCAAAGCAGTCGCCGCCGACGCCAGTCGAGATCGGCTCGACGACGTTGAGCATGGCGGCGACTGCGATGGCGGCGTCGGCGGCGTTGCCGCCCGCCTGCAAGATCGAAAGACCGGCTTGCGCCGCCAGAGGCTGGCTGGTGGCGACCATGCCGCGCGTTGTCAGCACGTTGCTACGTCGAGAGCGAAAGGTTGAGTCGATATTCATGCAAACTTGTTCCCTTTACAGCGGCGCGCCCATGTCCTGATTGCCGGCGCCGCGACGGGCAGCGGCGCGTGCGTCGTCTTCCTTCTTGCGGTCACGCACGACATAAACTAGAAACACGATATAGACTGGAATTCCCAGCATTGCGATCCAACGCCCCAGATCGCCTGCGCCGCCTGCACCGAGGAAACAGCCGGTCGCCAGCAGCACCCATACCAACGAATGAAAATAGCGCAATACAAAGTGTTCGCGCACAGTGCGCGGGGCAAGTCGTTTTGGGCCGGGCTGGGGCCAGACATAGTAGTAGGCGACCGCCACTGCCAGGCAGAGCGCACCCCAAAACACGAGTGGGACGCCAAGCAAGGTTTCCATCATGTGCAAAATTCTTCCTGTGATCGAAAGACCGAGTGCATCATAAAGTGTTTTTCACGATATTACTTCGATGCAGCAGTTCCGGCAAATGTTCTTTCCCTAAGCCCCCCAAAATTGACAACTATCAGCGTCAATCGTATCGTGAGGACAGGCGAATCGCACACATTTTCTCCACACCCGACTTTAGGAGGCTGCATGAACTTTGAACTGACCGCCGAACAGCGCGAATTCCAACGCATCGTGCATGACTTCGTCGACAAGGAGGTGCGCCCGCGCGCCCGTCACGTCGATGAGACCGGCGAGTTCAACTGGGAAGCCGTGCGCAAGATGGGCCCGATGGGCATGTTGGGTCTACAAATCGCGGAGGAGTACGGTGGCGCCAGCCTCGATACGATATGCGCCACCATCGCCATCGAGGAGCTGGGCTGGGGTTGCGGTTCGACGGCGTTGGCGATCTCGGCGCACAACCACCTGGGCCTAGGACCGATTGCTGCGTTTGGCTCGGAGGGGCTCAAACGGCGCTGGCTGCCGCTATTGGCGACCGGGCGTGGGCGGCTGAGCTGTCTGGCGCTCACCGAACCGGGCGCTGGCTCTGACCTGCAGGGCGGCGTGCGCACCCAAGCCGTGCGCGATGGCGACGAATGGGTGATCAACGGCGCCAAGATGTGGGCGACCAACGCCAGCATTGCCGACGTCATCGTCGTGCTCTGCCGCACTGATCCGGCTGGCGGCAGCCGCAGCCTGAGTCAGATTCTTGCGCCAACCGATGCGCCCGGCGTGGTCATCGGCCCGCCGGAGAAAAAGATGGGATTGAACGGCTCGCCGACGCACGCCGTCACCTTCGACAACGTGCGCGTGCCCTACGAGAACCTAGTCGGCGAAGAGGGACGCGGCCTGCAACAGACATTGGCGACGCTTAGCAATGGGCGCATCAGCATCGGCGCGCTGGCATTGGGCATCGGACAGGCGGCTTACGAACGCGCCGTCGCCTATGCAAAGCAGCGCGAAGCCTTTGGTCAGCCGATCGCCAACTTTCAGGCGATCCAGTTCATGTTGGCGGACGCCGCTGTCGAGCTGCACGCAGCGCGGCTGATGCTCTATCACGCAGCGTGGCTCAAAGATCAAGGCAAGCCATTTGCCACGCAGGCTGGTATGGCAAAACTCTTCGCCACCGAAGTAAGCGAGCGCGTCTGTCGCAACGCCATACAGATTCACGGCGGCTATGGCTACAGCCGCGAGTATGAGGTCGAACGCATGTACCGTGACACACGGCTGATGTCGATCGGCGAAGGCACGAGCGAGATTCAGCGCCTGGTGATCGCACGCAGCATTTTGGAGTGATAGAACGCAAATGGCGCGGATTCAGCGGATCAATGCTGATTGAATCCGCGCCAATCCACCTCCTTCGCACTATTTGCGTTCTATTGTAACTGGAATCATTCAATGAAACTGGCAATTTTGGCGGATATTCACGGCAATCTGCCTGCACTCGAAGCGGTAATCGCAACCCTGGAGCAGATTCAGCCGGACTATGTGGCGGTTAACGGCGACCTGATCAACGGCGCCCCATTTAGCAGCGAGGTGATCGAACTCATTCGTTCCTATGATTGGAACGTTGTGCGCGGCAATCACGAGTTCTACCTGCTCGACCTGGGCACGCCACGCGCTGCGCCCGGCAGCGACGATCCGGAACGCTGGGGGCAGCTTCACTGGCTGCGCAACCGCGTGACGGTTGAGCAAAGCGCCTATCTCGCCATGCTGCCGGACGAGCGCACCTTCTACTTGCCCGATGTACAGCCGCTGCGCATCACTCATGGGCTGCCGGGGCGCAACCGCGTCGGCATCTTTCGCAGCCAACCGGATGATAAGATCGCAGCCGAACTGATCGATGTCCACCAGGAAACCTTTATCACAGCGCACACGCACGTGCAGATCGACCGTCACATCGTGTGGCGACCGGAAGCGAACGGCGACTTGAGCACGCACCCGCACGGCGATATGCACAGACCTTCTGTCTCTGAACGCCACTGGCATGTGGTCAATCCTGGCAGCGTCGGACTGCCGCTCAATAGGCGACCGACGGCGCAGTTCGCCGTGATCGAAGCGACAACAGAAGCGGTCGAACGCGGCGGATGGCGTGTGCAACACTTTGACGTGGCTTATGATCGGCGTCCTGTGCTCGATGCCTTTGCGTCATCGGGAATGCAGGCGGCGGGCGGCGTCATCTCTATACTCTTCTACTGGGAATTGGTGACCGCCGAACCGGAGATTATTTATTTCTACCGATGGGCGTATGAGCGCGGTCTCGACCCAGATCGCGATGGCATGCCGGCCGTTTTTGATCGCTATATAGCGGAGAGCGGTCGGCGTGAGTATGTGCATCAGCTGGACCCACTCCACTATCGCTCTATTGGATGACCTATGCGACTTGCGTTTCTGGCTGATATTCACGGCAACTTGCCTGCACTCGAAGCAGTGCTGTGCGACCTGCGCAAGTTTGCACCCGATCAAGTTTATCTACTTGGCGACCTGGTCAATCGTTGCCCATGGAACAACGAAGTGATGGATCTGCTCGCCGACCAGAGCTGGCCCTCGATTGTGGGCAACCACGATCTGGTGGTAGGGCGCATTGGCACGCCGCAGAATATGCCGCCCTTCACCGATCGGCAGCGCTATCGCTCGCTATGGTGGACTGCCTCGACATTGCACGACTGCCATCTACGGACTTTGCGCCGGTTGCCTGCGGCGCGCCGCATCGATGTGCGCCCGTTTCCACCGTTGCGTCTGATCCATGGATCGCCACACAACATCTTTCTTGGTCTTTATCAGGAGATGAATGAGGCGACGATTACGACCCTGCTCGAAGGTGTGGCCGAACCGGTTGTGGTCTGTGCGCATACGCACCGCACCATGGCGCGACGCACCGGCGGCTGGACAATCTTCAACGGCGGCAGCGTCGGTCTGCCCTACAACGGCGCACCGCAGGCGCAGTATCTGCTCCTCGACGCCGTGGTTGAGCGTGGCATCCACCGCTGGGCGCCCATCTTTCGCCGGGTTTCTTACGATCTCAGCTTGCTGCGTCCGGCTTACGAAGCATCGGGCATGTTGGCGGCGACCGGCGCCATCGGCGAGCTACACCTGCTCACTGCCGAAACGGGCCAGCCCTATAGCAGCGACTTTGGCATCTGGCTGCGCAGCCAACCCGACGATGTGCGCAACGATCTCGATAAAGCCGTGCCGCTGTATCTGGAAAAACACCGTCCTGGCGCATGGGCGTTCTCGCTGGCGTTCGGGTGAGGGGTTGCGAGGGGCGATAATTTGACTCAAGGTTGCGGAGACGTGGAGGAATCCAGTGCGGGGAAATCCGTGTGAATCCGTCCAGTCCGCATCATCAGCGTTCTATTGACCAGGGATCGCAGAATGAATCTGTTGACAATTGAGGGCATCTCCAAGCAATTCAGCGAGCGGCTGCTCTTCGACGGCGCCAGCCTGTTGATCAACGAAGGCGACCGCATCGGGCTGATCGGCGTCAACGGCAGCGGCAAGAGCACGCTGTTGAAAATTGCCGCCGGTCTCGAAGCGCCGGACAGCGGCAGCGTTTGGACGCCGGGCGGTGTGCGCATCGAGTATTTGCCCCAGGAACCGCTGCTTGACGACAATCTAACCGTGCTGGAGACGATCTTTCGCAGCGACTCGCCGCAGATGCGCCTGCTGCGCGCCTACGAGCAGGTCACCGCCCGGCTGGAGCGGCATCCCAACGACGCTGCCCTTCACGCCGAACTTCATGCGTTGAGCGCCGAAATGGAGCGCACCGACGGCTGGACGGCGGAAGCCAACGCCAAGTCAATTCTCACCCGGCTCGGCGTCACCAACTTTGACGACCGCGTGGAGACGCTGAGCGGCGGTCAACGAAAGCGCGTCGCCCTGGCACGCGCGTTGATCGACCGCGCCGATCTGCTGATCCTCGACGAGCCGACCAACCACATCGATGCGGCTGCCGTCGCCTGGCTGGAAGAGTATCTCGCCACAACGCCGGGCGCGCTGTTGATGGTGACGCACGACCGTTATTTTCTGGATCGCGTCGTCAACCGCATCGTCGAACTGGATCGCCGTCAACTGGTCAGCTATCCAGGCAACTACAGTCATTTTCTCGCCGCACGCGCCGACCGTCATGAACGGCTGGCCGAAGCTGAAGCAAAGCGGCGCAATCTGCTTCGCCGCGAGCTGGAATGGTTGCGTCGCCAGCCGATGGCGCGCGGCACGAAACAGAAGGCGCGCAAAGAGCGCGTCGAGGAGATGATGCAGATTCAATATGACAGCGGCGCCGACCGAGTGGCGATTGCGCTGGCGTCGCGACGGTTGGGCAAAAAGGTGTTGACCGCACGCGGGCTGGTCAAGCGATTTGGCGACGCTGCAGTGGTCGACGGCGTCGAACTACATCTGGAGCCGGGCGACCGCATCGGCATTCTCGGCCCGAACGGCGCGGGCAAGAGCACGCTGCTCGATCTGCTTGCCGGCAAGCTCCAGCCCGACAGCGGCGTGGTCGACTGGGGTGACACCGTGCAGATTGGCTACTACGATCAGCGCAGCGCCGACCTCAAAGATCACATGCGTTTGCTAGAGTTCATCGAGCAGGAAGCGCCGCTCATCCGCACCAAAGAGGGCGAGCGCGTCGAGGCGGCGCAGATGCTCGAATGGTTCCTCTTTCCGCGCCCGATGCACTATGCGCACATCGGCAGCCTCAGCGGCGGCGAGCGCCGACGGCTCTACCTACTGCGCACGCTGATCCACCAGCCCAACGTGCTGCTGCTCGACGAGCCGACCAACGATCTCGACATTGAGACGTTGGCCGTGCTGGAGGAATTCCTCGATCACTTCACCGGCGCGCTGATTGTGGTCAGCCACGACCGTTACTTTCTCGACCGCACCGTCGATTTCTTGATCAGTATGGAGGGTGGCAGGCTTGGGCCGCGTTATCCTTCGCCCTATGAGGTGTTTGTACGGATGCAGACGCCCGTCGCCGTCGCCCTCACTGCCAAAGCCGCGCCGTTGCGCCGCAAACCACCGTCTGACAGGCTGTCCTGGAAGGAGCAACGCGAGCTGGAGAGTCTTGAGGCGCAGATTGCAGAACTCGAAGATCGCAAATTTTTGCTATTGGACGAAATCAACCAGATCGGTGATAATTACCAACGTCTCCAGGATCTCTCGATCCAGGTGGCTGCACTTGAGACGACGCTTGAAGCCGCTTTGAACCGCTGGTTCGAGCTCTCCGCCAAAGCTGAAGGCTGAGCACTCGAGTGCATGAGAGGGCCTCGCAAACAACGGCGAACACATCGACGAATTCAGCGGCGACACCGCGCAATAAAGGAATAACGGTCCATCATGCTTGCAGTTACCTGCTTTCAGTGCGGTCACACTGTGGAAATCAGCCCTGACTCTGAACGGTGCGAACTGTGCGGCGCCAATTTGCGTCGGTTGATCAATGCGCAGCAGGCGTCGCGCTATTTCTACACGCGCGCCGCTGAGCTTTCGGCGCGCGGGGATGTGAGCGCTGCGCTGGTTGAGGTGCAGCGCGGCTTGGCGTATCAACCCTCTTCCGAGCTCCATCTGCTTGGTGCAATCCTGTGCAAACGAATGGGGCGTTTCGACGAGATGCGCCATCATGTGGCCGCCGTCCCGATCGACGACGTGTTGCGCGGCGAGGCTGAGTGGTTGCTGCGTTCAAACCAGGCGCGTCAGCGTACGCTAGCAGCACACCCACAAGAAGAGACGTCGCTTTCAGACGACGAGCTGTTGCCGTTGGTTATGGAGGAGGTGCGTCCATCGCCGCAACCGTTGCGACGTCGCTCGCCTGCGCGTGCCGTGGCGATGTTGTCGGCGGCGGCATTGCTCGGCGTTGGCGGCTGGTGGTTATGGGAGAACCCTCCCAACTGGCTCGATGCACTGCTGCCTGTCAGCCAGATCACAGCGCCTACCGAGCAGCCAACCATGGCCGTAGAGCAGATGCAGACGGCGCCTGAATTGGAGCAGAACACCCCTGCTCCACCTGAAGTTGCGCCGACGCCTTTTGTAGGTCGCGATCTGGCGGCGACTGATCCACAGCCGTTGGCGGGTTCCAGCCCAGAGGCGATCATCGTAGCGCCACCTCTCGATTTGAAGACAATTCTGATCGAGGCGCAGCGCCCTGAATTGGCTGAAACGATCACGGGAAGGCTGGAGGGGGCCCGTCTGGTGTTGGAGGGAACCATCATCAGCGTAGAGGAACTGGACGCATTGGTGGCGCTGTTGGCTCGGCTGCCTTTCGTTGAGGAAGTGTCGACGGTCAACGTGCGGGTGCGCCCGCCTGCCACATACACTGTCGTGGAAGGCGATTCTCTATGGGGCATCTCGATGAAGCTTTACGGCGCGCCCGATCGTATCGACGCCCTCTACGAGGCGAATCGCGATGTACTCGCCTCTCCCAACGATCTGCGCATTGGCATGGTGCTGAAAGTGCCGGAGGAGTAGAGAAGGGGAGAAAAGGAGAGAAAAGGAGAGCGGCTAGATTGCTGTCTCTCGCTCTCCTTTTCTCCCCTTCTCCTTTTTTTACCGTTGCACTTTTTTACCGTTGCACAGTCGGCAGGAAGAGTTGATGGCCCATGATCATTGGCTCTTCGATTGGATCGAGCGCCGTCGGCGTTTGGAAGACGCCAGCGTCGATAGTCACGGTCTCGTTGGCGACTGTCACCCGTTCACTTTCGCCAGTAGCGCGGTTAATGTCGCTGTCGATCGTAGGATCGTCGCCGACGTTCTGCACTGTGATCGTATAGTTAACCGGAATGAGCATCTTCACGAAGTAGACGCCCGCATCCAGACCAAGAAACTCGAAGAAACCAGTGGCGTCGGTCGGAATCTGGTCGATCCGCGTCACATCGCTGCGCTGTACATCGTTCACTTTGTATAGTTCGACGGTCACGCCTGAGATGCGGATGGTCTCCTCCTGCTGACGAATGCCGTCGCGATTGGCGTCCAGCCAGATAATGCCGTTGATATCGACCGAATTGGCGCCCGACAGATCGACCAGACCGGCATCGAGATCGAGGTAGACCTGGCCTGGTGCAACGCTGAAGGTCGGCGTGCGGACGGCGTCGAGGCTGGCGTCGGCGCCTAGCAGATTGTCGATCAATGCTTCGACGCTCGGCTCCAACGGCAGGCTTGGGTCGACGTCGCTGTTCACATCGTCGGCAATCGCGACGTTGTAGCCAACCCATGCACCGGGGAAGACGCCCGGATTGACAAACACAACATAATACTCGCCGGGCGGCACGTCGTTGAATTGATAGAATCCGTCGGCATCTGTCTGCACAGCGGCAACGAAGAGGTGGTCGACCGTGAAGAGCAGGACAGTCATGCCCGGCACGTTGTCTTCGATGGCATTGCCACCCGCATCGAAGTCCTGTTGCTGATTGCCTGCCAGCCGCGCCGCTGAGCTTGCACCATCCGGGTCGATGTCGATGAAGACACGATTGCCGATGACAGCGCGCTGCGCAGCCACAATGGTCACGGTTTCGTCATCGCTGGCCTGGAGCGGCTGACCGTCGTCGTCAACACCGATGGCGGTGACGATGTTTGTCTCAACCAGGTTTTGCGTCGCCTCAGCCGCCAGCGTCAGATTGACGGTGAACGCACACTGATAGCTCGCGCCGGGCGTCAGCATCTGCGGCGCAGCGCACGTTGTTGTGAGCACCTTGCCGCCGACTTGCGTGATATTGCCGTAGATGCTGTCGGTGAGCGTGTCGATGCGTACAACGTCGACCGGCGAAGTGTTCTGCATCTCAACGGTGAAGATCACTTCGCCGCCCGGCCAAGGCAGCACTGTCTGGCTCGCCGTTTTGGTCAGCGTGATGCTCGATGGTGTGTCGGTGATCGTGATTGTGACGCTGTCGCTGGCTTCGACAGGCGTGCCTGTGCTGTCTGCACCGATCGCCGTCACGGTGTCAGTTTCAGCGGCGCCAGGCTGCCCCGTGAAGTTAGCCGTGAAGCTGCACCCGTACTGACCACCGTTGGCGGACAGCGTTTGCGGCAGTGTACAGCTTGTGCCGGTCATACGCCCAGTCGCCTGTGTCAGGTCGCCATAGATGTCATCGGTCAACGATGTCAGCGTCACCGGTACAGGGCTGTTGTTCACCACAGCCACGTCGAAGGTGAAGACGCCGCCCGGTTCCGGGCGTTCTGTCGGCGTTGCTGTCTTCTCTACCGAGAGATCGAGCTGGTAGCAGTTGAGCGTTGCTGTCGCTGAATCGGAAGCGCCGCCTTCCACCAGCACCTGCGCCACGTTGGTGAAAGCGCCGCTGAAGAAGCCGCTCTCCTGATTGTAGACGAGTCCAGCGCAGGTGAATTCTTCGGTGTAGGTGAAGATAGTGTCGGTGAAGACTGTTTGCACTTCGCTCCAGAACGCGTCGCTGATCGGCGCGCTGTCGTTGATCGGCGTCACCACCGCAGCACTGAAGTCCACTGGCGCAGTGGCGCTGAGGACGACGCCATTGTTCATCGTGGCGCGCGCCTCGTTGATACGGAACGTCTTGTCGGGAAGGTCCGCACTGTAGGTGCAGTTGAGCGCGCCGCTGGCTGGCACGGTGTAGGGCGTCTCGTTGTCCGGCGTACAGACGATCGTCATGTTGGCCGCATCGGGCAGGATGTCTTCGATGTTGACCAGCGTAGCGTCGATCGGCGCCGGATTGCTGATGACGATGGCGCCGCCTACGGCAAAGCCGTTCTCTTCTTGGATGAACTTGGTCACCTGCAGTGTGTAGGCGAAGGTTGCCGTGTCGGTGAAGTAGATCGTCTGCTCTGCCGGCTCCACCGTTTTCACGATGGCATAGTCATAGACTCGGTTGTAGCGAGTGTTGGCAGTCTTGATGATCGGCGGCTTCCAGCAGGTCACTGTCACCTGTGCGCTATCGTCAATCGTTGTGCTATCGATGCTTGCGGTGTTGTCAATGATGAAGGTGCGGCTGTTCTCGCCTTCCTCGAAGGTCACCTCGCTGCACGATTGGAATTGGAAAGTATAGGATTTTGCCTGCCCATCGCCGAACTCGCCCAGCGATCCGCCGAGCAGGTCGTCGCTCACGGTCACGGTCTTGCTAAGTTCGGTGGTTGGAGCGCCGAAGACGACCGGCGCCGAGCCTGTGTACTGATTGCTGCCGGCGCTGGTCTGGAGCGTGGCAGTGACGACATTGTCCCCACCGATGACGCCGTTGGTCTGGGCGCTGTAGGTGCAGGTTGCGGTGCTGTTGGCGGGTATGGTCACACCATCTGCACACGAGATCGTGGCTGGCGCCCCATTGGGTAATACATCCACGACGCTGACGACGGTTGCCGGCATCGGCGCCGGATTGGAGATGGTGATCGCGCCCTCAACCTGCCAGTTGCTGTCTTGCTGACCGACGATGAAGGTGGTCACCGTGTAGGTCGAAGATGGCAGATCGCCCACGAAAACATCCCATGTTGCCGGATCGACCGTCTTCTCGATGTCCCAGAAGTGCTGACGGGTGAAGGATGTGTGAACATCTTTGCTGACAGCCAGGCGATAGCAGTTCAGATCGACCGTTGCGGTCGAGGAGCGGTTGCTCAGTTCACGCACACTTGCCGTGTTGACCAGCGTATCGCGATAGATCGTGTCGTCGCTCGCAAAGACGATATCTGCGCAGCCCTGGGGCAATGTGTAGCGGATCGTATCTGAGTCGTTCATCACCCAGGTCTGATTTGTCTGCGAGTCAGTGATCGTAACCGAGTCCAGCAGTGTGGAAGGCTGCACCTGACCAAAGTCAACGGCGACCGGAGCGCTGCTGTACGCCAGACCTGTGCTCGTGGTGATGATGGCAGTGTTGGTGACGATGCTGCTGGCGGTGACGCCGTTCACGGAGCCGCCATACGAACAGGTCACAGTGGTGTTTGGCGCCACTGTCGCCGGGCAGTTGGTTGGCAGTTGCTGACCGTTGTCGAGTTGATCCACGACGCTGATCGACAGGTTGCGCTGCGGGTTGGGGTTGAAAATCTCGATGTCGCCACTCACCCAGAAGCCTTCTTCCGAAGCGAGCGTCCTGGTCACGTCGATGGTGTAAGTGACAATGGTCGTCTCTCCCTCGAAGAGGTCGAGGCGCGTCGGATCGGCTGACTTGGAGATCGCCCAGTCGTAGGTGCGACCGTATGCACCCTGCGCCGTCTTGGTGACGATGGGGCGGTGGCAGGAGAGATCGACTGTAGCGGCGTCGCTATCCAGTTCCACCTCGCGAGGCGAAAAGATGGTCACAGTGTTGTCCATCTGCTGATAGAGCGAAAGCGCTTCGCCAAAGTCCACCCCGATACAATCATACTCGACCGGATATGTGGTGGTGAAGGACTCGTTGCTCTCGAATGGACCATCGTAGTCCGGGTTCGTGTCAAAGATGTAGACGTTGTCATCGACAACGTTGGTTGGTGCACCGAAGTTGACGGCGGCCACACCGGTGTAGCTGCGCGCGCCGCTGTTGGTCTGCATCGTTGCAGTGGCGACATTCGTCCCACTGATGACGCCGTCGGGCGACGCCGTGTAGGTGCAGGTCGCGGTTTGACCGGCGCCAACGGTTATGGTGCTGCCACCGCTGCCACAGGTCACCTGTGCGACCAGGCCGCCAGGCAAGATATCCTGCACGTCGAAAGTCGCTGTTTGCGTCGGGTGTGGGTTGGTGATGGAGATCACGCCGCTGACGCTGAAATCATTGTCGATAGGATCGGACTTGACTACAGCGATCGTGTAGGTCACAGTGGCCGTCTCGCCCTCGAAGAGATCGAGCCGCACTGGGGCGACCGTCTTTTCCACCGTCCACGTGTAGGTGCGCGTAAAGGAGGTGTTGACATCTTTGCTCACCAGCGGGCGATAGCAGTTGAGTGTCGCATTGGCTGTGGCCGAAAGCGGTGCAGCACCTGATGGGGCGGCATTTGTCGTGTTGGTGATCAGGGCGTCAGCAACGCCATCGACGTACTCTTCGTCACTGAAAGCCGCACAGTTCACCGGACGGCTGTAGGTCTGTGAACCTGATGTCTGGAATATCCAGGGGCTGCCGGCCTGATCATAGCTGTCAATGACAGTCAGACTAGGATCAACTTCAGTCGGCGTCACACTGCTGAAGTCGATGGTGGCCGTGCCAGTGTAGGTGAAGCCGAACAGCGTCAGGCTGGCGGTGTTCTCGCGTTGCGCGTTGTCGGGCAGGGACGCACTGTAGGTGCACGTTGCCGAGGATTGCGCCGCAACGCTCAATGGGCAGTTCACAGTTGCAGCGATCCCTCCTTCGATCTCGTCGATGACAGCGCCCGTCAAGGCAATCGCCTGGCTGGTGTGTGGGTTGGTGACGGTAATGACGCCAATTACGGCATAGCTGCCAGGCGCACCGTTGTCGCGCGTGGCGGTCACTGTATAGTTAAGCGTAGCATCGGCGCCGTCGAAGAGGTCGACGACCGGTGGATAGACTTGTTTGGCGAGCTGCCAGGTATAGGTTACGGTGTATGAAGGTGCGGCATCCTTGCTGATGCTGGGGCGATAACAGGTCAGCAGCACGTCGGCGTCGTCGCGTTGTCCGGTCTCGTTGATGGTGGCTGTGTTGCCAATCACGGTCCAAGCTGAGCCAGCGATATATGTTTCCTCGACCGGACAGGTCAAGGTGCGGGTGTAGGCGGCCTGGCCGCCTGCGCCAGCGAACGAACCGAGGTCACCGGCGAAGGAATCATTGACCGAGACCGAGGTGTTCGCCGGGGTGACGTTGGCTTCGCCAAAATCGACTGCCTGCGTACCAGTGAAGGCTGTCGCACCGCTTGGCATGTTGACCAGCACAACCGTGGCGACATTTTCACCGTTGATCGCGCCAGCATTGCTCAGATCGATGAAATAGTCGCATGTGATCTCGCTGTTGGGCTCAATGGAGTTGCTGTCGGGTGCACAGCTCGACACTACACCCGAAAAACTTTCGTTCAGGATGTCGCTGATCGATGAAATAGAGGCAGTCATCGGCGCCGGATTTGAGATTGTGATCGTGCCATCCACGCGCCACGAACCGCTGATGGCGCCGGTGTTGGTGATCGCAACGGTGTAGGTCACTGGCCGGCTGTCGCCGTCGAAGAGATCAACTGCGGGCTGATCAACTGTCTTGGCGATATCCCACGTCGTTGTTAGCACATAGGATGTCTCCGCCGTCTTCCTGACGCCCAGCCGATAACAGTTGACCCTCATCGTCGCGCTATCTTCTTCAGCAGTCAATGTTCCACTTAAGGTTGCAGTGTTGAAGATGTCGTACCCGCCGGAATTGCCGCCATTCTGCCAGTTGGTGAACGAATCGCAGGTCGCGCTGGTGGGATAAGAGATCGTTGTGTCGCCAACGATGCTTTGATTCAAACCGAGTAGCGCATCTTCCAACGTGACCTCACGATCAATCTCTATAGTGGGTGCGTCGAATTCAAACGGCGCATTTTGGCTATAGACAACGCCGTTTGTCAACGACACCGTCACCGTGTTGGTGAGCGTCTCTCCGGTGGTCGGGTTGCCACTTAACAGATGATTGTAGGTGCAGATTAACTCGGCGCCCGCCTCGATGCGATAGGGCCACGCTGTCACCGGACAGTTGAGTGTAACCGCATCACCTTGCGAGAGCATATCCACTGGCTGGTGGATTAACACCGGCAACGTAGATGGGTTGCTGATCTGCACGCTGCCAGTCACGCGGAAGTCACGGTCGGGTCTGGGCGTGCGGACGACCTCGAGCGTGTAGGTGAACTCGCCTCTGTCGCCCACAAAAAGGTCAAGCGATGGCGGATCGACGGTTTTGGTGATCGCCCAGGCGTACTCTCGCACAAATTCGGGATTGACTGTCTTTACGATCAGCAACTCGCCCTGCAGCGGCATGTTGCGCACCTCGACGGCTGTGTTTTGTCCGGCGACGACGGTAGGCGTTACCGGCGCAATTGTGATGAGCCAGCCGTCGTTGGCTGTCGGCGCCAGTTCCTCGACCCGGTATTGCCCCGGCAGCAGGTTGTCGAGCGTCCAGGTCTCGCCTGCCAAAAGCGTGCTGGTTTGGCTGAAGGTGACGTCGACTCCTTCCACCCGAATCTCGTACTGCTGATCAGACAGTGGCGGCTGATTGGGATCAAAGCCATTGGCGTCGACGATCTTGGTGACGCTAAGGCTGCCACGGCGCACATTTGTGTAGGTGCAGATCACGGTTTCACCATCGCCAACATTGAGCGTAGCGGTGACGCCGTTGACGGCGGTGTTGTTGGACGGATCTGAACATACCAGACTGGCAAAGTCCCATCCAGCAGGTAACGCGCCTTCGCTGACAGTGTAGACGCCGGTCGGCACACTGTTGAATGTGGCCTGACCAGAGCCGCCGCTTGTCGTGATCTGGAAACTGGGAGCCAACCCGCCTCCCGGGCCACTAAAGTCGAAGGCGGCGTCGCCGCCCTCTGTCAATTTGCTGATGACAATTTGTCCGGTGCGACGTGTATTGGCGAAGGTGCAGACTGTGTTCTTATTTGGGCTGACCATGACGGAGGTCGTGGCGCCGTTGCCGACGGTTGTGAAGGCCGATTGTGCGTCGTAGATAGTGCATGCCCAGGTCGTGTTGTAGTCGGCTAGATTTGTCGTTCCGACGCCGATCTCGCTGATTGTGTAGGAGCCGGTCAGCACGGTGCGCGTGCCGGTCGTGCCGTTGCCGATAACGGTTTGGCTGAATGGGGTTGAGCCGGACGCAATCAAATTCCATTCTGATGAGGGAACATCAACGACTTTGCGTATTTCCAGTGTGCCTTTGTTGTAGCGGTTGGTAAAAGTGCAGATGATGTCGTCGCCAGGTCGCACAGTGAAACTTAGAGATGTCGCCGCAACAGGCCCAGCAACGGTAGCGCCGTCATTGCGCTGAACACAGAGCACAGTCGTGTCGAAATCTGCCAGATTCGTGCCAGTTTCTGCCGATTCAGTGATCGTATAATTTCCATTTGGTGTGAGCCGACTGCCAGCCGTCACGGTCAATCGCCCAGTGGAGCCAAGATTGCCAACATTGTTGGATATGTGCTGAAATGTTGTAAATGCGTCGGCGCCTATAATTGATAGAGCCACCGATCCTGGAGCTGTTGAGGGTTCGATAATTTTGCGCACTTCCAGATAGGCAGGGCGACGGACGTCAATCTGCCCGATTGGCACGTTGGCGCATTCGCATTTCGACCCGGTGCCAGGGGAGATATCACTGGCGCCGTTGCAAACAGATTGTTGATTCTGAGCGTAACTTGTGCATGCGCCCACATCGAGTCTGCCATCAGAGCTGGCATCTGAACAAGTGATGGTAATGGGGCTTAGCACCTTGAAGTTCTGTTCACCACTGGAAGCATCTCCACAAGCATCGCCATCTAGATTCCGAAACCCCCCAAAACCACCTGTCAAGTTTAGCGACGCACCAGGCGCCAATGGAGACAGAATGTCTCGGTAGCAGTTGTTGCCGGTCGACGGCGGCTGTTGAGGCGTCAGACCGTTCAGAGCAACCCAAATTCCAATATCGTATCTGGTGGGTTGGGCAGTATTCAGTCTGGCTCCGAGTTGGAATGTGACAGGTTCTCCTTCAAGACAGGATGTTGGCCCGCTGATTACATCAAAACCAGAGAATCCGCCATCATTTGCTGTACAGTTCTGAGGTCCCATACAGGTTCCGATGACGCCACTTGTCTGGGCGTATGTAGTTCCATTGCTCGCAAGCAACAAGAACAATGCGATTAACAGACTGCTGAACAAAGCTGTGGGATGCGATATGAACACGTTACGATAGGATGCCATAAATCTACCTCCGTGAAGGAATCTTGGGCGAGACAAGTCTATGGCTTGCTCGAATCAATCCGCCTGATAAAAGTATCGATAATTTCAGTGAATGTATTGACCTGCTGAGCACCATTAACAATCGTTCCGGAGCCTTCTGCAATGATTACGAAGGTTGGTGTGCTGCTAATAATGCCAGCTGCATCATATAAATCTGGCAGCACGCGTTCGAGACCGGACCGCCCCTTAAAACATGGCTCAAAGGATTTCAGATCGAGCTTGATGGCGGCGGCAAGCGACAGGATTTCGTCGTCGCCCCCATCAATCGCCCACTGCTCCTGCGTCTCGAACAACCGATCGTGTAGTTCCCAGAACATCCCTTGATCGCCGGCGCACTCGGCAGCGGCAGCCGCGGCCGGCGCCTGTAGATGCATACGCAACGGCAGATTCTTGAACACCCACCGCACCTGTCCGCTCTCCACAAACTGTTCGTCCAGCGTTGGCTGCACCTCCAGCACATGCTGCGCACACGCCGGACACTGAAAATCGCTGAATTCCACAATCGTCAATAGTGCATCCTCACTACCCTTGTACGGGTCGCCGGCCAGCGTGAAGCCAGGGCGATTGGGGTCGGGCGCCAGACCTTCGCCAGCCCAGTAGGGCAACTGCGGCGGTTCAGGCGTCGGCTCGGCGGGTGCTTCCTCACCGGCGAGCAGAGCGTCGATTACTTCGGCAAAGCGGCTGAAGGGATAGGCGCCGATCAGCTCGAAGGTGTAGCCATCCTCCAGGCGCTCGAACACAAAACTGGGCGTGGCGTTGAAGCCACGCGCGTCGCCGTCCGCCATGCTTCCATCGACCGCCGCCGCTACGTCATCGGCGTCCATGCACGCTGCAAACGCATCGGCGTCGACCTTTAGCTCGGCAGCCAGCGCAGTTACAAACGCGGTCGGGTCGGGGAGGCGGTTCCACTCGTTCTGACGCTCGAAGAGCAGGTCGTGCATCGCCCAGTAGGCGGCGACATCCTGCGCGGCGACGCAGCGCGCAGCGCGGTGGCCGATATAGGCAGTGGGATGCAGCGAAGCCAGCGGGAAATCGTGAAAGACGAGCAGCAGGTCGCCGCTGGCAATATAGTTTTCAAACAACAGCGGGTAGGTTTCGCGGAAATGACGGGCGCAGAACGGACAGAGATAGTCGCTGTATTCGTGCAGCGTCACTGCTGCGTCGAGCGAGCCGAGAAAAGGGTTGCCTTCGGTAGTGAAGCCGGCAGAGACTCCCTGGAACGTGGCAACGACTTGGGCGGGTGTAGCAGTCGGCAGTATAGCAGTCGGCAGTATAGCAGTCGGCAGTATAGCAGTCGGCGTCTGTCGCGGCGTGGGCAGCGGCGTCACGGTGGATGTGCTTGACTGCGCAACCATGGAGGAACTGACGCGTTCCCCAAATCCAGCAAACCCTGTGAGGAGCAGTATCATTGTGAAAAACAGTGCAACACCGAATCGAGTTGGCATTGAGAATCTCTTTTTCAATTTGAACTCCGTAAGGCGTCTTTCGTGAAATGTGTTTTGTGGTGCGGGCTTAGCACAGGCGCGCTTGTACAAGCCCTGTGCAATGGACGCAACACACAACTATTTTTATTATCTGCTTTGGCGGCGATGGGCCAACGTCAGTGCTGACGGTCGGTCAGGGTTCCAAGTGAGCAGTGTGTATACAATGTACTAAACGTATCAACGAACAATTTCTGTTTGTTACTATAATACTGCATTGCTCTCAAAATAGCTTACAATTTGCTATCAATCCGGTTTCTTACTTACATCAAGTCAATAATGAAGTTGCATTTCAGTTCGGCGTTGATTATGACAAAAGGACTGTCGAGAAATGCAGCCCTTCAGCCTGGAATCAGATTTTCGATGCCCAATTCCTCGATCCGCGCGCGCGCGACGAAACGGCGATAGGCGCGCACTTCAGCCAGCAGCGCCTCCAGTTCCGCCCACAATGCCTCGCTTTCACTGCTCTGTGTCCTTGCTTCGCCCTCGGCAACCTGAGCGCAGTCGCCGTCTAGCCATTCGAGCAAACGCACTGTGCCGCGACTTTCCAACAGCAGCAGGGCCGTACGAATCACCGCTTCGGTTTGCCCCAATCGCGCCGCCATACGACCAACATCGACCATGGCGTCGCGGCTCAGTGCATATTTGACCATGCCCGCCACCTGCTTGACCACCACGGCGGGCGCATCGTCGGTTGTGCGCCGTCCACACAGGAAAAGTTCATTACACTCACAACTTTCGATCAGCCACTTCAGCACTTCACCAGAAGGTGGAAGGGTCCACAACACCAACGGGCGACCGACTCCGCCGGGAGCGTTGGTGCGCGGTGCATAGGCTACACCAGGGCTGGTTATCTCCAACTGAGCGCCCTCTGCATACCAGACCGCGTCGGCAGGCAGATGCGTCTGCGGCTCGGCAATACGGCGCAAATCGATCACAGATAGCGGGCGCACTTTGCCGGAAGTCAGTTCGGCAACCTTGCGTTGTGCTGACCGGTGCGCCACATACAACAACTGCAGCGATCGTTCATCACGATACTCGTTGACGCCCAACGTGTAGACAATGTCGAGCGCGCCTGCTGGCAGCTCGGCGTCGCCGCCGCCAAACCAGACTAGTTCCTGCTCCGATTGGTCGGCGTTGGCCGCGCGAATGCGCAGCTTACGATGCGAACCGTCGGCGCCCATGCGTCGGTCACTGACGACTTGAACGTCGTAGGTGACAATGCGCGGCATTGGGTTGCCCTGACCAAAGGGCGCCAGTCGCGCCAGCTCGGTCGCCAGGTCGAGCGAGAGGTCGCCCAACGACGCTTCAATATCAATTTGCAATCCTGGCTGCACAGTTGGGTCTCGGTGCAGTTCGACTTGTCGGCTCAGCTCACGACGAAACGCATCGATATTCTCCGGCAGCAGGCTGACGCCCGCCGCGCCAGGATGTCCGCCGTGCGTGAGCAGCAGATGGCTGCACGCGGCAATCGACGCGCCGATGTCCACGCCGGCAACGCTGCGTGCGCTGCCGCGCGCCGGCTCGCCGGGCGGCGTGAGCAGCAGGATCGCCGGTTTGCTGTACCGTTCCACGAGTCGCGAGGCGACGATGCCGACGACGCCTGCGTGCCATTGGGGATGCGCCAGCACCAGCGCGTTGAAGTCGAGCAGGCTGGGGTTGCGTTCGATCATCTCTTCCGCCGAGCGCGTGATCTGGCTGGTAAGGACGCGACGCTCCTGATTGAGCCGTTCCAACTTGTTGGCAAGTTGACCGGCGAGGATTGGGTCGCGTGTCGAAAGTAGTTCGACGGAAATGGTGGCGTCGTCGAGGCGACCGAGCGCGTTCATACGCGGACCGAGCTGAAAGCCGATCGATTCAGCGGTCAACTTTGCCGGATCGACGCGCGAAATCTGCATCAGCGCCATTAAGCCGACGCGTTTGGTGGTGCGCAGCCGCGCCAGCCCGCGCTGCAGGAGATAGCGGGCGTCGTTGATCTGCTCTGCCACATCCGCCACAATGCCGAGCGCAACGAGGTCGAGCATCTCCTCTTCTTCGCCGCTGCGTCCTGCTAATTCATAGAGGCGCTGCACAAGTTTGTAGGCGACGCCGACGCCGGGCAATGTGCGCAGCGGGTCGTCTTCGGGCTGAAATTTTGGGTTGACGATGGCGTTGGCGCGGCGCACACTCTCCACGCCAACATCGACGGGACTCAATCCCCACAACGGATCGACGCCTGGCCGCAGTCCCGCAAATTCAGCGGAAAGGTCGTGATGATCGGTGACAATGACGGTGACGCCTTGGTCGCGGGCGTAGCCGATGGCAGGCGCCTCGGCAATGCCGGTGTCGCAGGTCAGCAGCACGTCGACGGGGTGGTGCTCAGCCAGCTTTTGCTGGAGCTTGGGCAGGCGAATGCCGTGGCTCTCCTCGAAGCGGTTGGGCACGTGAAAACACACATGTTCATCGCCAGCCAGCGTGCGCAGTGCAGTGACAAGCAGCGCCGTACTTGTCTGCCCGTCGACATCGAAGTCACCCCACACCAAGATGTTCTGACTACGCGCGATGGCATCGTGCAGCAGCATCGCCGCCTCGTCAACGCCGCGCAGCGCCGACGGCGGTGCAGGCGTGTATCGATCCGGATCGAGAAAAGGGATTGCCTTTTCAGGCGTGTCGATGCCGCGCTGCGCCAGCAATTGCGCGACAAGCGGGTGGCCGCCCACTGCGGCGATCAGTTCAGGCGATGGCGCAACGGCCTGCTTGAGAATCCAGGACTGTGTCATAGACCAGGGATTATAACAAGAATCATGTTGAACCTGCACAGTACGCTCTTCAAGTTGGCCGCGATCACCTGCACCGAAGCAGTGGCGCTGCAACACAAACCGGTCAGATGACCAGCCACAAAATCATTCACGTGACCAAACTAAAACCCGCCTGGATGCCAGTGCAATCGAGAGAGTTTTCTTTTATAGTGGCGCCAAGCGAAACGACGGCAGCAACACCCTGCGCTCCAGCGTAGAAGTGACATTGCTGATCGCCATCAAGCCTGGATTCGTGCTCGATCCGGAAGTCTGGCGCGGTTAGCTCGAGTACGACGCCTATCAGAGAACCCACTATGAACACTCAAACAGCTAAACTCTCTACAGGCGTGACCCTGGAGTATCTGCTCGACGGTCCTCCCGAAGCGCCTGTGCTCTGTTTCGTGCATGGACTTGGCTCCAATTTACGCCAATTTCTGACCCAGGCAGAGCACTTTGCCAGTGCGCACCGCGTGTTACTGCTTTCGCTGCGCGGGCACGGGGGATCAAGCGCACCTAACCCGCCCACACCCGAGGCGTACACCCCTCGCGTCCTGGCGCAGGACGTGCAGGCGCTGTTGGCGCACTTGGGCATCGAGGCGCTGCACTACGTCGGCAACTCCCTGGGCGGGTTGGTCGGCTATGAACTGCTGGAACTGGGACAGCCGCGTCTCCTGTCCCTGACCACCTTCGGCACGACGGCGGAACTGCACAGTTCGTGGCTGACCTACTGGGCGGTAGTTGGCTCTATCCACATGCTCGGCGTCAAGGGGGTGGCTACACTCATCGGGAGAACTGCCTCGCAGGATCGCGCCGTGGGGGCGCAGCTGCAAGAGATGTATCGCAGCGCGACGAAAGACGCGCTGTTGCTGATCCCCCGGCATATCGCCGAGTATGACTACACCGCCACGATCAGCAACACCGACGCGCCGCTGCTGCTGATCCAAGGGGCGCTGGATAAAGAGATCAATGCAGCGTTGGCTTCGACGCTGACGATCTTGCATGCTGCGCCGCACGGCCGGGTCGTTCCCATAGAAAATGCCGGACACTTCGCCAACATGGAGCAGCCAGAAGTGTTCAATCGTATCCTGGAAACATTCCTGGAAGGAGGCGCAGATGAACGGACTGAAGAGTGAATAATGCCTTTGAGACACATAGTCAATCCATTTTGCATCGACATCGACCCGATGGAGCGGCTGCTCCTGGTCAACTTCGAGAAAGATCCCGATACAACCTACGTTGGTTTTGAGCCCCAGGTGTTCGATGATCCGGTCAACGGAACCGGACATCTTGTCATTGGCTGGCGGCAGGATGGCCGGGTGGACGTGTTCCATCAGCCTGGCCTGCACCTGGACGCAGCCAAGTACGACATCGCCGGCAAAGGGTTGGCGCACATGGTCGAGCGGGAGCTGAGCGGGGCTACCTACGAAGTAGATGCTTTTGGCGTGCAGGCGCATTACGAATTTCAGGATATTCACAATCGGAGCGTCGTGATCAACATCAACGAGCAGAACCCGAAAGAGCGCAAACCTTTCGGGTTGCTGGCGCCGATGGGCGCTGCGGCGGAGGCGCCGTCGGCGCTGCCGTTGGTGCTGCTGCACGATTTCTACTTCGTCAGAGTGCGCCACACGATCTTCGAGATCAGCATTGACGGCAGGCGTCACCGACCGGATCGGTTGCCCATACCGATGGATTTCACGCGGATGCACTTTACTCGTTACAGCCCCAGGCCGCTGATTGCCACGCTCAATCCGGCGTTCGATGGTGAATTGAAAGCTATGGAAGTTGCCAGAGGACAGGAGGAGGCGCACGCCGGAGAACATGTATTGACGTTGGAGTGGACGGCTGCCGGGCCGGCAATCCGCCGTGTCATCCGCCCCAACGCTATCCATTCCGTTGAGATGCGCTTTGACGCAGCTTTCCCGTGCCTGGAAACCCTGAAAAATGGCGCCGTCGTCGGTGGGAACTTCGAGATCGAAGGGCATCCTTCCACGGGGCGCGTCGGCGGACGCTACACTGTGGCGAAAAAAGACGTGCACATCGAGATCACCTTGATCCCTGCGCAGGGCTGGCAGCCCCGCCCGACCAAGTTTTCGTTGCGCTTTCTATACACGGTGGCAAGCGTTTTCAGAAAATGGCCGACCACTTACAAATGGACAGCGCTGATTGAGAAGAACACAATCGGCGTATATGTGATGCGTTCGACGTGGCGCAGATTGAGCAAATGAAACAAGGAGGAATCGATGGCTACAGATAACCAGCGAAGAGGGGTTCGTGCCGATCACCCCACTGCGAGATCAGCCGTCCTTGCCAGACGTTTACAGGAACGGTTGCAACAACTTGCGGCGCCGCAGTCCATTCAACACGCAGTCATCTCCGTCGAGAAAGGCGACGACACCTTCCGTTGGAGCGGTGCAATCGGCGACGCGCATCCGGATGGGACGCCGATGCACGCCGACACGCCGATATGGATTGCGAGTGTGACGAAGCTGTACATCGCCAGCAGCATCCTCAAGTTGTACGAGCGCGGACTTATCCACCTCGATGCACCGATGTCAACCTATCTGCCGCAGTCGTTGATCGGTGGACTGCATCGCTTGGGCGGCGTGGACTACACCGAGCAGATCACCGTCCACCACCTCCTCGGCCACCTCACCGGGTTGCCAGATTACCTTGACAGCAGACCGAAAGGCGAAAAAACGCTGATCGAACAGCTTATCGAACGGGATTTTGGGTTCACCATCGTAGATATGCTGGACACGGTGCGCCACAAGCTGACTCCGCACTTCCCACCCCAGCCGTTGGACGCACGACGCCCGAAAGTTCGCTACAGCGACACGAACTATCAACTGCTGATTGCGATCATCGAGACTGTGACCAGTCAACCCATCCATGCAGTTTTCGCGAACTTGTTATTCGAGCCGCTAGGGCTTGGGCACACCTGGCACCCTGCTGCGCAACCTGAATCGGTCAAACCAGCAACGATCTGGATTGATAAACAACCATTGCACATTCCGCTGGCGATGCGCTCTTTCGGCGATCTGAGCAGCACTGTCGCTGACCTGTTGAAGTTCATGCGCGCTCTCATCCGGGGCAAGGTGTTTGACGATCCGGCAACCGTCAACCTGATGACGCAGCACTGGCACACCTTTGGCTTTTCGCTCAATCCGGTGCGCACATCGCCTGGCTGGCCCATCCAATATGGCCTGGGAATGATGAGGTTTCACATTCCTCGGTTTTTCTCCCCGCTGCGCCCCACTCCACCGGTGATCGGGCATAGCGGCGCAACCGGGTCCTGGCTCTTCTATTGCCCGGATTTGGACGTCTACTTTGCCGGAACCGTCAATCAGATAGCGGCGGCGGCGGCGCCGTTCCGCTTTGTGCCGAAATTACTACACATTCTGGCTACGGAGAAAGATGAAAGATCGTGAACACGATGACAACCCAAACCCATCCGAATGCACCCAGTGAGATGCGGCATTGACCTCATCCAGAAAGCGTTCGCTGGGATTGCTGCCGCATCCGATGTTACTCCTGAATGTTCTTGAGTTGCGTAGATTTGTTCGCAGCGCCTTCAGCAGGTAGACTGCACACTCTATGGAGTTGCGTGAGTATTGGACAATTCTGCGCCAGCGTTGGTGGTTGCCGGTGACGCTGGCGGCGCTGGTGGGGCTGTTGAGCCTGCTGCAAATGCAGCCGTGGCAGCCCAAGCCGCCGGTCTATAATGCGTCGATGCGAATGCTGGTCGGCGTGCTGCCGGCTGCTGATCAGGATGTCACCACCGCTTACGATCCACGCTATTACGCCTGGTTGACGAGCGAATACCTGGTCGATGATTTCACCGAGGTGGTGCGCAGCCAGTTGTTCGCCGAACATGTCAGCAAGCGGTTGGGCGAGCAAAATGTCAGCGTTCCGGCTGGTGTGATCCAAGGCAGCGCGGCCACCGGCAAGTTGCATCGCATCATCACGCTCAGTTTCACGTGGGGCGACGCCGCGCAGCTTGAAGCAATTGCCCGCGCCGCCGCTGAGGAACTGGCGCAGAACACGCCCTTCTACTTTCAACAGCTTGGAACAGAGCACGCCGGCGTCACGTTGATCGATGGACCGACTATCGGCGTTGCAGGCGGCGGCGTGCGTGAACAGGTCGAGCTGCCATTGCGCATGTTGCTTGCATTTCTTGTTGGCGTCGGACTGGTCTTCCTGATGCACTATCTGGACGACGCCGTGCGCACCGAGCGCGACCTGGAGTCGACAGGAATTCGTGTGATCGGCGTCATTCCACGAAAAAAGTAGCTGGTATGCAGCAGCAGGCGAGCGCAGAGGTTGGCCTGGCGTGACCACAAGGTCAGAACGGTTCGAGGTGAAGTGATGACTCTACAAGAATACTGGCGAATTATCCGCAAACGTGGCTGGATCGTGGTGCTGGCTATGGTGCTGGGCGCAGCCGCGGCATTTGGCGTCAGCTACGTGCAAAAAGAACTCTACCAGGCGGTGGTGGAGGTGAGCACCGTGCCAGCGCGCCCGGACTGGGGGCTAGGCAACACTGCCAAGGACTTGATGCGCAATTTCACCGCCAACCTCAAGACGCCCGAGATCGCATCGCGCGTGATCGCTCGCCAGCAGCTTGACATGAATCCCTACGACCTGCTCGCCAACACGCAGATCGAGCCGGATTCGAGCACTTTCACGATCAAGGTGCAGGTGCGCAATGCCGACGGCGAGGTAGCGAAGCTGGCGGCGTTGGGCTTCGCCGACGAGTTCCTCGAAGAACGCACTGCCTATTACGCTCAGCTCGACAAGAGCGACCGCATCGAGGTCAAGATCCGCAGCCGCGACATCGGCTACAGCCAGGTGCAGCCCAAACCGTTGCTCAACGCCGTGGCGGGCGCAGTGCTCGGCTTGCTGCTTGGCATTGGCATCGTCCTGTTGTTGACCTGGATGGAAGCCGACCTGCTGCGCACCGCCGCCGCAGTTGAACGCACGCTGGGCGTACCGGTGCTCGGCGCTATCCCGCGCACCAGCCGCCGCGAGGTCGCCCAATCGGACGTGCAGACCGGTCGCATCGGCGCGCCCAAAACAGCATGAGCGAGATATTGACGCAGCGACGCAGCGATGCGCAGAGAAATCAATGCGCATCGCTGCGTTGTTCCGCTGTACAGCCCGTCAGGCCGGCGTTCGTGACCACAAAATCCGCGTGAATCCGCCCAATCTGCGTCATCCGCGTTCCATTATCCACTATCTGCCGCTGGCGCTGCTTGTGCTGGCGGTTTTGCTGTACGCCGCCTATTTTAGTTATCTCACTGTGCTGCGCTTTCATGCTTTCGAGTCGCGCGCGCTGGACATGGGCAACCTCAACCAGACGGTCTGGAACACAGCGCACGGTGATTGGTTCCGCATCACCAACCAGGAAAGCGAGCTGACCAACCGGCTCGGCTACCACGTCGAGCCGATCCTGCTGCCGATTGCGCTGCTCTATCGCCTTTACCCCGCGCCGGAATTTCTGCTCGTGTTGCAGGCGGTGATCGTGGCGTTCGGCGCGCTCCCGCTTTTCGCCCTGGCGCGCCGACGTGGATTAGGCGACTGGCTGGGGTTGGTCTTTGCCCTCGCTTTTCTGCTCAACCCGACGATCCAGGCGGCAAACTGGCTGGAGTTTCACCCCGTCACCCTGGCGCCGACCTTGTTGATGGCAACGTTCTATTTCCTGATCGCAGGCAAGACGCGCTGGTTCGTCGTGTTCGCCATTTTGTCAGCAAGTTGCAAGGAAGAGATCGGCTTGCTCGTCGCCATGATCGGACTCTACGCATGGTTGGCGCTGCGCAGACCGCGGCTGGGTTTAACGACGGCGGTGCTGGCGGGCGGCTGGTCGCTATTGGCGGTGTTGGGCATTCAGAACGCCGTCGCTGGCGGCAACATTCATTGGGGGCGCTACGCCTATCTCGGCGAAAACGCCACACAGAAGGTCTTCAGCCTGTTCACGCGCCCCGATCTGGTGCTGGCGCAACTTCAGCGCGCAGAGGTCGGGCGTTACTTCTTCGAGCTGCTGCTGCCGGTTGGCTTCACTGCGCTGCTGGCGCCGGAGGTGCTGCTGCTGGCGCTGCCGTCGCTGGCGATCAACCTGCTGGCAGACTTTGCGCCGATGCACCAGGTCACGACGCTGATCTACGCCGCGCCCGTGCTGCCTTTCGTGATACTCGCTGCGGTGATGGGCGTTGCGCGCGCAAATGACTGGATCAATGGAACGCGGATGACGCGGATCGAGCCGATCGACACGGATCAAAATCCGCCCAAATCCGCTCAATCCGCGTTATCCGCGTTCCATTGGTTAGCAGCCATCCTCGTGCTCGGCGGCGCGCTGATCGGTCAGCGGCTGTGGGGCGTGCTACCGGGGAGCGGCAATCACCTGGCGCTGAGCGTTACCGACCATCATCGCCGCGCCGCCGCCGTGATCGCACAGATTCCACCCGACGCGGCGGTCTCGGCGCAGGATCGGCTCAACCCACACGTCAGCGGGCGCCGGACGCTCTACATCTTCCCGCGGGTCGATGACGCCGATTACGTGTTGCTCGACGCAACGGGACCTGCCTGGCCCCAACATCCCGCCGATCTGCGCCGCAGCGTCGATGATCTGCTGGCGGGAGACTTCGGCGTTGCCGCCGCTGCTGACGGCTATCTGCTCTTGCGGCGCGGCGCCGCAAACAAGACGCTGCCGCCCGAATTTTTCACGACCTGGACGCAGCCAGGTATGCAGGTTGAATCCGAAGGCTTTATTGCGATATCCGTCGTCTTTGGCGACGAAAATGGCGACCTGCTGGCGCTACGCAGCTATCGCGTCGCTAACGACCGCTACGGCGAGTTAGTGGTCGAGCTATGGTGGGAAGCGCTGCGTCCGCTCGACGCGGAGCACCGCTTTTATATCGGCTATCTGGATCGAGAATTGCAGACACTACACGACAGCCGCTTTTATCCGCCCGCTGCCGAGTTGTGGTATCCTACTTCGTCATGGACGCCTGGGCAGCCGGTGCTGATGCAGACGCTGCCGTGGACGCTAAATCGCGGTGCATTCGTGCTCGGCGTTGGCGTCTACACCGGCGAGGATGGCTGGATGCAAGGCGCACGGTTGAACGTGCGACAAATCGAGCCAGCTTTGCCAGTCCTGGACGGCGGTAGCTTTGTGCGGCTGGGTGGTTTTGCGAATGCAGCACATGCAGATGGCTGGACGCCGATAGCGCCGCTTGAAAACGCGCCGATGACAGCTCTGAATGCCGCGTTCGAGGGTGGCCTGATTTTGGAGGGTGCAACGCTACCGCAGTCAACCCGGCGCGGCGGCGCATTGCCTGTGACGCTATTCTGGCGCGCGGATGATTCGCCGGTCGACGATTACTCGGTCTTTGTGCAACTGCTCGATGCCGCCGGCGCTAACGTTGCGCAATGGGACGGCGCTCCCTACGACGCGGTGGGCAAGCTTCCGGCGTCGGCGTGGCCCGGTAGGTGGCGCGGCTCGCATGCGCTGGCGTTGCTGTTGGCGGATACGTTGCCTGTGGGCGAATACACGGTGATTGTGGGCATGTACGATTGGCGAACCAATGCGCGCCTGATTGTGAATGACAGCGATTATGTGGAGATTGGGAGATTGGAGATTGGAGATTAGGAGATTGGAAATTAGGGTTGTAAGACCTGATCATGCAATCTCCTAATCCCCAATCTCCTAATCTCACTCAGAAGGAATGACCATGAACTTGATAACCCTGAGCGAGCCGCGCAGCGCGGTGACGGAAGCGTACCAGAGCCTGCGCACCAGCCTGGAGTTTTCCAGTCTGGAGAAGCCGGTGCGGTCGATTCTGGTGGCGGCGGTGGATGGCACCGCAGACAAAGCGACGGCAGTGGCGAATCTGGCGGTGGTGATGGCGCAAGCCGGCGACCGTGTGATCCTGGTCGATGGCGACCTCCGCCAGCCACGACAGCATGAGATTTTCGGCGTCACCAACAGCAGCGGGCTGTCACAGTGGCTGGAGAGCGGCGGCGCACCGCCGCTGCAAAAGAGCGCGGTCGATAACCTGCGCGTGCTACCCAGCGGACCCACGGTCAGCAACCCGGTGGCGCTGTTGAGCACGCGGCGCCTGAACGAGCGGCTAGGCGAATTGACCGGGCTGGCGGATTACGTGCTGATCGATGCACCGCCGCTGCTGACTGTGACCGACGCCGCGCTGTGGGCAAGCCAGGTCGATGGCGTGGTGATGCTGGTTAATGGCGGCAGCACGCAGAAAGCGGAGGCGCAGCGCGCAAAGGGCATCCTGGAGCGTGTGCAGGCGAATTTGCTCGGCGCAGTGTTGCTGAATGCGGAATAATTGAAAAAGGACTTATCCAAATGAAGGGCTTGATTCTCAGCGGCGGCAAAGGCACGCGTCTTTATCCCATCACCTTCAACCGCGCCAAACAGCTTGTGCCGGTTGCCAACAAACCGGTGCTCTTCCGCGTGATTGAGGCAATCAAGGAAGCGGGCATCGACGACATCGGCATCGTGATCGGCGACACCGGCGCCGAAATCCGCGAGGCGGTGGGCCACGGGCGGCGCTGGGGCGTCAACATCACTTACATCCCGCAGGAAGCGCCGCTGGGGCTGGCGCACGCCGTCAAGATCAGCCAGGATTTTCTGGGTGACGAGCGCTTTGTCATGTTCCTGGGTGACAATGTCATCCAGGGGGGCATCAGCGGGCTGATCCGACAATTTGCCTCCAGCACATGGAACAGCCAGGTCGTGTTGACCGAGGTTGACCAGCCGCAACATTACGGCGTGGCGGAACTGGACGAACAAGGCAAAATCAAACAGCTGATCGAAAAGCCGCGCAACCCACCGAGCAACCTGGCGCTGGTCGGCATCTACATGTTTGACCACAACGTGTTCACCGCCGTCAACGCCATCAAGCCGAGCTGGCGCGGCGAGCTGGAGATCACCGACGCTATCCAATGGCTGGTCGAGAATGGCTTCGCTGTGCATCCTTATGTTCACCGCGGTTGGTGGATCGACACCGGCAAGCCGATCGACATGCTCGAAGCCAACAACCGTGTGCTCGCCGAGCTGGAGCACAAGATCGAAGGTTACATCGACCGCGATAGCAAAGTCGATCACCTGGTCACCATCGAGCGTGGCGCCGAGATCATCAACAGCGTGATCCGCGGCCCCGCCATCATCGGCGAAGACACGCGCATCGTCAATAGCTACGTCGGCCCCTTCACCAGCATTTTCCATCACACCGTCATCGAAGACAGCGAGATCGAACACAGCATCGTGCTCGACCACAGTCGCATCGTCGGCATCCCCAGCCGTATCGAAGATAGCATCATCGGTCGCGATGTTGAGATCTCGTATAGTCCGATCAAGCCCAAAGCCTACAAGATGACATTGGGCGACCATTCCAGGGTAGGTCTGTTGTAGTTGGGTGAGACGACGACTGCATCCCCCGCACTTGTTTCGGCGCCAGCGCTGGCGGCAGCGCTGCAGCAGTGGCGTCCGCACAATCCGCTCCCTCCGTGGGATGAGGCGCTGGCGCAGCATGCGCTGGCGCCTATGTATCGTCTTTCGGCAAGTAGTATTGTAGATGAGGTTAAATCGGCAACACAACTTGTTGGTGAGGTAACCGAGCGCCTGCGTCGTCTAGCGCGCGCTTATGGTGAGTGGCGTGTCTTTGAGCCTGGCCCCTATTTTGACTTGACGCCTGCGCAAGTCGCCTTGCTCACGCGTGTGGTGGAGCGCGCCGCCACTGTGCATGTGGTCTTCTTTGTCGACGCACTGCTGCCCTCCTTTCAAGCTACCCACCAGACTGCAGCGCAGATGTCATTATCGGTCAGCGTCAGTGCGGAACAACATGAGATGATCTACGCAACGTTAACAGGACATTGGCAGCGTATGCTGAAAATTATCGATGGCACGCGCACCGAGATGCAGCACGACATCAGCTTTCTGGCGTTCAACGGTGCTGCGGAAGAACGAGCGCGTTGGGCGCATGTATCGCCCAACACAATCACCGGCTCTACTGCGCCATGGGCTTTGACGCCAGCCAGCGCGCTGCCAACGTTGACGCTTGCAGTTGATTTTCCGCTACCTGCGTTTCGACAGCCAGGGCGTAAACGGCGGCTGATGCGCACCTGGCAGCGTCTTTATCGCCAGCCAGCAAATCGAAAATATCAGTGATTTCCCGCGGCTCAATTTCATTTTTCTTGGGGGATTTATGCAAAACCTGTTGGTCACCGGCGGCGCCGGATTCATCGGCTGTAACTTTGTGCGTTACATGCTTGACAAGTATCCCGACTATCACATTATTGTTTATGACAAACTAACCTACGCCGGGCGACTGGAGAATCTCCAGGATATTCAGGCAAAACATGGCAGCCGTTTGCGCTTCGTGCGCGGCGACATCTGCGACGCATCGGCGGTGGATGGGGCGGTGCGCGCTTACAAGATCGACACGATCGTGAACTTTGCCGCCGAGACGCACGTCGACCGCAGCATCATGAACCCGGACGCGTTTATCCAAACCGATGTATATGGAACTTACGTGCTGCTCGAAGCGGCGCGCAAGGCGGGCAACCTACGCTATCACCAGATCAGCACCGACGAGGTCTACGGTCACATCCACGGCGACCATCGCAGCCTGGAAACTGATTGTCTGGCGCCGCGCAGCCCCTACGCTGCCAGCAAAGCCAGCGGCGACCACATGGTCAACGCGTACCACATTACCTATGGGTTGCCGATCACGATCAGCCGCGGCGCCAACAACATCGGACCATACCAATACCCGGAGAAGGTGGTGCCGCTCTTTGTCACCAACGCGCTCAATGACATCCCGTTGCCGGTCTACGGCGATGGCAAGCAAATGCGCGATTATCAGTATGTGATGGATCACTGCGCCGGCATCGACGTGGTGTTGCACGAAGGCAAGATCGGCGAAACTTACAATATCGGCGGCGGCAAGGAAATGACCAACCTGGAGATGGTGCAGATTTTGCTCGACGAACTGGGCAAGCCAGCCAGCCTGATCCAACACGTCGAAGACCGCCAGGGACATGACCGCCGCTACTGCATGAATGTCGACAAGCTGATGGCGCTGGGGTGGGAGCCGCAATATACGCATGAAGAGGCGATCCGCGCCACTGTGCGTTGGTACGTTGAGAATCGCTGGTGGTGGGAGCCGATCCGCAACGGCGAGTTCAAGCAGTATTACGAGCGGCTGTACGGGAACCGTAGGGTGATTGCCTGACGGATTGAGCGACAGGATTTCTCAAGCGTTATGCGCACGCGCATCGCCACGTCGGCGGACCTGGCTGCCATTCACAACCTGTTGGCGCACGCGTCGCGCCAGCAGATGCACATCGGCGGCGAGGACATTGAACCAGCGATTGAGCGGGGGCGATTTCTTCTGCTTGTACGCAGTTGGCTGGACAATGGCATCGACGCCGCAGAGGAGCTGCTTGCCTGCCTGGTGACGGCGGTGGACGTAGATAGCGTGCAGCTCAGCGCCAGCCAGCCAGTTCGGTCGTATGTGCGCGGTTTGGCGTTTGCGCGACAGATCTCACCCACGACTGCGTTGCAGCAGTTGTTGCACGCCTTTGCGCAGTCGGCGGCTCGGACGCAGCCGCAGCAGTTGATCGCCTATAGCAGCGAAAAATGGCTTGACCGCGCGCTGCACGACGCCGGCATGACGCTCGCAGAGCGTGTCGACTATTTTGCGCTGGAACGGTTGCAAAAGCGCAGCTGGCACGCTGCAGCTTCTGTTTCCTGCATCATCCGTGATGCAACGCACACTGACCTGAACCGATTGGTCGCTCTCGATAGCCGCACTTTCGACGCACTCTGGCGCTATGCGTGGCGTCAGATGTGGGATGCCTGGGTCAACGGTCCCATGTTAACGGCGTGGATTGACGGCGAACTGGCCGGATACGCAGCGCTGACGGTTGACGTTGAAGTCTGCACCATTGTCAGGTTAGCCGTCGATCCAGCCTGGCAGGGGCGCGGGTTGGGGCGTGCACTGATGACAGCCAGCCTTCAACTTGCACAAGAGGTAGGATGCACACGCGTCATCCTCAACACACAGGCGACAAATCAGCGCGCACAGAAGCTTTATCGAGCTTTTGGCTTCCGCCAGACCGGCGAGTCGTTTGCCGTCTTTGTGCTCGATCTGCCCGTCAATAGCGTTTGACAGATAACGGGCGTCGGAAATGTATTCTTTGCATGAATCGATATATCTTGCATCTTGCTACTCACCTTCCCAGAAGTTCTGAGCTTCCGGGAAGGTGAGTAGCCCGCTATTTTCAGAACAGAAGATACTCGATTCAAACCAGTGCACCTAATGACGTTGCCAACCTCTGTAACTGTGCTATACTTACTGCTGTCAAATCAATTGCATAAGCCGCAGCGGATGGCGAGAGAGAACCGGCTTCCCGCCGGTCGCCGAAGGTGCAAGCTGTGTGGGTCTGCCACAACCTCATAGTGACACTCTCAGGCAAAAGGATCGCAATGCGCAGGCAACTCTGGAAAGTGCAGCCAACGCTGCCACCCACGGGGCAAGCCGGATGACCCAGTTCCGGTCAATCTCTCAGGTCAACGACAGAGTCGGCGGGCGTTTCTTTGCAGCGCCCGCCTTTTGTTGTGGAACGTTCAGTACAAAGGAGAATTGAATCATGCCACACATCGATCCGGTCGAGCTGCTCAACCCACTCGACACATTTCCGCGCCGTCATCTCGGTCCCAGCCCCTTCGACATCGAGCGCATGGTCGAGGTGCTCGGCGTCGACAGCCTGGATGCGCTAATCGACGAGACCGTGCCGCCGCAGATTCGCCTGAAAACGCCGCTACAACTCGATCCCCCGCGCAGCGAGTCGGAAGTGTTGGCGGAGTTGCGCACGTTGGCGAGTCACAATCGCATCCACCGTTCCTTTATCGGCATGGGCTATTACGGTGTGCTGACGCCCGGCGTGATCCAGCGCAACATCCTCGAAAATCCGGGCTGGTACACGCAGTACACGCCCTACCAGGCGGAGATCGCACAGGGACGCTTGGAGGCGATCCTCAACTTCCAGACGATGGTGATCGACCTGACAGGGATGGACATCGCCAACGCCTCGCTGCTTGACGAGGGCACAGCCGCCGCCGAGGCAATGACGATGGCGAAGCGCGCTCAGAAACGCAGCCACACCGGCAACGTCTTCTTCATTTCGGAGAAGTGTCACCCGCAGACGATCGATGTGGTGCGCACGCGCGCCGAACCGCTCGGCTACACGGTGGTTGTCGGCGACCACGCTGTCTATGACTTCGGCGACCAGACTTTCGGCGCGCTCGTGCAATATCCCGACACCGAGGGCACGATCCACGATTTCAGTGACTTTTGCGTGCGCGCCCACGCCGCCGGCGCGCTGGTGACGGTGGCGACCGACCTGCTGGCGTTGACGTTGCTGACGCCGCCGGGCGAGTTTGGCGCCGACATTGCCGTCGGCAATTCACAGCGTTTCGGCGTGCCCTTTGGCTTTGGCGGGCCGCACGCCGCGTTCATGGCGACCAAAGACGAGCTCAAGCGGCTGATGCCGGGACGGCTCGTCGGCGTTTCGATCGATGCCGAGGGCAACCCGGCAATGCGCCTCGCGCTGCAGACGCGTGAACAGCATATCCGTCGCGACAAGGCGACCAGCAACATCTGCACGGCGCAGGTGCTGCTGGCAGTGATGGCGTCGATGTATGCTGTCTATCATGGACCCGATGGGCTGCGCGCCATCGCCCGCCGCACGCATCTGCTCACCGAAATTCTGCGCGCGCGGCTGCACGCACTCGGCTACACCACCAACCCGGGCCCCGTCTTCGACACACTCAAGATCAGCGGCGGTCCTCACACCCAGGCGCAGATCGAGCGGCTGGCGCATGCCAACCAGATCAACCTGCGCTACTACGCCGACGGCAGCGTCGGCGTAGCGCTCGATGAACCGACGACGATCAAGGAAGTGCGGACGCTGCTCGAAGTCTTTGGCGACGACGGAGCGAGTGATCTCAAGGCGCTGGCATCCAGCGTGACGTTGGAGTATCCGACGCCGCTGGCGCGCGTCAGCGACTTTCTGACGCACCCGGTCTTCAACAGCTATCATGCCGAACACGAGATGCTGCGTTACATCAAGCGGCTAGAGTCGCGCGATCTATCGCTGGCGCAATCGATGATCCCGCTTGGCTCGTGCACGATGAAGCTCAATGCCACCACCGAGATGATCCCGATCACCTGGCCCGAATTTGCCAACCTGCACCCCTTTGCGCCGATTGACCAGGCGCGCGGCTACCAGGAACTGTTCCGGCGGTTGGAAAAGTGGCTGGCGGAGATCACCGGCTTTGCGGCGGTGTCGCTGCAGCCGAACGCTGGTGCGCAGGGGGAATACACCGGGCTGTTGGTGATCCGCGGCTATCATCGCTCACGCGGGGAAGGACATCGCAACGTCTGTCTGATCCCCTCCTCGGCGCACGGCACTAATCCTGCCAGCGCGGTGATGGCGGGCATGGAGGTGGTCGTGGTGGCGTGCGATGAGAACGGTAACGTCGATGTCGACGATCTGCGCGCCAAAGCCGACCAATACGCCGATCGACTGGCTGCGCTGATGGTCACCTATCCATCCACACATGGCGTCTTCGAGGCGGCGATTCACGATATCTGTGAAATCATCCACGCGCGCGGCGGGCAGGTCTACATGGATGGCGCCAACATGAACGCTCAGGTCGGCTTGACCAGCCCGGCGGCGATCGGCGCCGATGTTTGCCATCTCAATCTGCACAAAACCTTCACGATCCCGCACGGCGGCGGCGGTCCAGGCGTCGGGCCGATCTGCGTGGCTGCACATCTGGCGCCCTTCTTGCCTGGCAGCGCAGTCGTCGAGGGCGTGGGCGGCGCACAGTCGGTCGGTGCGGTGTCGGCGGCGCCGTGGGGCAGCGCCGGTATTCTTGCGATCCCCTATGCCTACATTGCCATGATGGGTGCAGAGGGGTTGACTCAGGCAACGAAAGTTGCAATTCTGAACGCCAATTACATCGCCGCGCGGCTGGACAGTTACTATCCGGTGCTCTATAAGGGCGAACATGGTCGCGTGGCGCACGAGTGCATCATCGACCTGCGCCCGCTGGAGCACGAGACGCACATCACCGCCGAGGATGTGGCGAAGCGGCTGATGGACTTTGGCTTCCACGCGCCGACGCTCTCTTTCCCGGTGGCGGGCACGCTGATGATCGAGCCGACCGAGAGCGAGTCGCTGGCGGAGTTGGAGCGCTTCTGCCAGGCGATGATCCAGATTCACGGCGAGATCATGGCGGTGAAGGAGGGGCGCATCGACGCGCAGAACAACCCGCTCAAGCATGCGCCGCACACGGCAGCAGTGATCGCCGGCGAGTGGGGTCGCCCGTACAGCCGCGAGCAGGGCGCGTTTCCGGCGCCGTGGGTGCGCGAACGCAAGTTCTGGCCCTACGTCTCGCGCATCGACAACGTCTACGGCGACCGCCATCTGGTCTGTGCGTGTCTGCCGATGGAGGCATACACGCACATCGATTGAAAAATAGCTCCAAAGCTGTCTTCCAGTGGGCCGCAAGCTTCTTGGAAGACAGCTTCACGGTCGATAAGCGCTTACAATTCGACCAGCGTCCCCAGCTCAACCACACGGTCAGGCGGCAGCGAGAAAAAGCTGGCGGCATTGGTGGCGTTACGGCTCATGATGACGAAGAGCTTTTCGCGCCAGATCGCCATGCCCGGTCGCGCCGTCGCCAACAGTCGCTCGCTGCCTAAGAAAAAACTAATTTCGTGCAGGTCGAGCTTTAGCCCATGTTCGGCGGTCAGCGCCAGATCGCGCATGACATTGCTGGTTTCCATGAATCCATAGTGCAACACAATTCGGTAAAAGCCGTTGCCGATCTTGGTCAACGTCATGCGATGTTCGCGCGGCACACGCGGCACTTCGAGCGTCATGACGGAGAGCAAGATCACGCGTTCGTGCAACACCTTGTTATGACGCAAATTCTTGACCAGCGCTGGCGGCGTCCCGTCAGGGTCGCTGTAAAGAAAGCAGGCTGTGCCCGGCACGCGTACGATCTGGTTGAAGTCGAGATGCTGCACGAAATCGACAAAGTGGCGCGTGTCACTTCTGAGCCGTTGCGCCAACAAGTTGCGACCTTGCCGCCAGGTTGTCATCAACGTCATTACCGCCGCGCCCACCAACAGCGGGAACCAACCGCCCGCCGGAATCTTCACCAGGTTGGCGCCCCAGAACGCCAGGTCAAAGGTCAGGAAAAAGGCGGTCAGGCCGAGCGCAGACCACGGCGGCCATTTCCAACGCGTGCGCTGTACACGGAACAGCAAGATTGTGGTAATCACCATGGTCGTGGTGACAGCCATGCCGTAAGCCGCCGCCAGATTGCTCGACGAGCCAAATGCAACCACCAGCGCCACGCAGGCAATCATCAGCAGCCAGTTCACAGCGGCGATGTACACCTGTCCAATTTCCTCGGCCGAAGTGTGGAGGATCGGCAGGCGGGGCAGATAGCCAAGTTGAACAGCCTGCATCGTCAACGAGAACGCGCCGGTGATCAGCGCCTGGGAAGCGATCACGGTTGCGGCAGTGGCGATGATCACGAGCGGAATCAACGCCCAACCCGGCGCCATCTGATAGAAGGGATTTTCAACCGCTTCGGGATGTTGGAGCAAGAGCGCCCCCTGTCCAAAGTAGTTGAGCAGGAGAGCGGGGAGCACCACTGCGTACCATGCCAGCCGGATCGGTGCACGCCCGAAATGCCCCATATCGGCGTAGAGCGCCTCGCCGCCGGTTACGACCAGAAAGACCGAACCCAACACCAGATAGCCGCGCCAGCCGTTGGTTACGAAGAACTCAACGGCGTAGTACGGGTTGATCGCCGCCAATACACTCGGTTGACGCACGATCCAGCTCAAGCCGAGCACCGCCAGCACGATGAACCAGACAAGCGTCACCGGCCCGAACATACGTCCCACACGATCGGTGCCGCGACTCTGGATCATAAACAGCGCCACCAGGATTACGATTGTGATCGGCACGATGTATGGATCAAAGAGATGGGTGGCGACGCCCAACCCTTCCACGGCGGAAAGCACCGAAATGGCTGGGGTGATGATCCCATCGCCGTAGAGCAGCGCCGTGCCAAACAGCCCAAACATGACCAGCGTCCAACGCATTGTTCCCGGAATCATGACGCGGCGACGCGCGCCGATCAGCGCGGTCAGCGCCAGGATGCCGCCCTCGCCATGGTTGTCAGCGCGCATCACGAAAATTGTGTATTTGATCGAGATCACCAGGATCAGCGACCAGAAGATGAGCGACAACACACCGAGGATATTGTCTGCGCTTGTCTGGATGCCGTGCGCAGCGTGGAACGATTCGCGGAATGCATAAAGCGGGCTGGTGCCGATGTCCCCGTAGACAATACCCAATGCACCAAGCGCCAGATAGTACAGATGTTTGCCATGCGGGGGAGCGTAGCGCAGAACCGGTTCAAATTGAACGCCAGTATGTTCACTTTCAGCCATAAGACCACCTGTCATGAGTTCCAGGTCAAGCGTTGACGCCAATCAACGGGCGTACATCTATAACCTGGAAATCAATCGTCGATAGAAGAATTCCCAGAACAAGAACTTCTATCGGTCATGGTAGCATGGCTGCGAACTTCTCAATCAATTCAGCCAACCGACTATTTGCTATTTCTGGTTGTCCGCCATTTCTGGGCCACACTTTGGATCAGCTCTATCTACGCTGCTTCCGGATAGAGCACCCGACCATTGTCGCGGTCGATCCATCGAATCTTTTCGGCTGGAAATCGCAGCCATATATTCTGATCGGGTGCAACTTCAAACGAGGGGTGCGTCGACACTTTAACCGTGTTGGCGCCGATTTTCACGGTCAGAAGATTCTGCGCGCCGAGCGGCTCGACAACCAGCACACTCACCTTGAGCGCGTCGACGGCCGGTGCGGCCAGCGCTTCCATGTTCTCGGCGCGGATGCCGACCACGATTGGCTTGCCGTCATATCCGCGCAGCAGCGGCTGGATGAGCGTGTGTGGCGTTAGCTTGAAGTCGCCGATCATCACTTCGACGCTGCCGTTGTGACGCTGCACCTGGGCGTCGAGGAAATTCATAGGTGGGTTGCCGATAAAGCCGCCGACGAAATCGGTGGCGGGTCGGTCGTAGACAATCGTAGGGCGATCGCACTGCAGGATTCTGCCCTCGCGCATGATGGCGATGCGGTCCCCCATGCTCAGCGCCTCGATTTGATCGTGCGTGACATAGATCGTCGTCGCCTGAATCTCGGCAAGCAGCCGTTTGAGTTCGGCGCGCATCTCCAACCGCAGCAGCGCATCGAGATTGCTGAGCGGTTCATCCATCAACAGCACCTGCGACTGCATGGCGATGGCGCGCGCCACCGCCACACGCTGACGCTGTCCGCCGCTCATCTTGGAAGGATAGCGGTCGAGCATCGTCTCGATGTGCAATAGTTCGGCGGCCTGACGCACGCGACGGTCAGTTTCCGCCTTGTCGACCTTGTTCATTTTGAGACCAAAGGCGATGTTGTCATAGACGTTCATGTGCGGGAAGATGGCGTAGCTCTGGAAAACCATCGAGATTTTGCGTTGGCGCGGGGGGAGGTAGGTCACGTCGCGGTCGCCGATGCTGATGCGCCCGCTGTCCGCCATGCCCAGCCCGGCGACGGCGCGCAGCAGCGTGGTCTTGCCGCATCCGCTGGGGCCGAGCAGCACCATGAACTCCTGATCCTCGATGGTCAGGCTCACATTGTCGATGGCTATGAAATCGCCAAATTTTTTGGTGACGTTCTCAATTTTGATTGCAGCCATGGTTTCCCTGCTCCTACTTGGAGATCTGTCCCCACATGTTGAATAGGTAGCGGCGGATGATGAAAATAAAGATCAGCGCCGGGATCATCATGAAAAATGCGCCAGCGAACTGGTATGGCTCCGATGACTGGTTGAGTGTGCTGAGCACCTGTGCGGGCAGCGTGCGGTTGCGCACAGTCAAAATGCTGGCGGCGAACACTTCATTCCACGACATCACAAAGGTGAAGATCGCCGAGGCAGCGATGCCGGGCGCCACCAGCGGCAGCACGACGGCGCGAAATGCCTGCAGCGGCGTGCATCCATAGACCTGCGCCGCCTCTTCCAGCTCGTAGGGAATGCTGGCAAAGACGCTGCCGATCACCAGCACGGTGGTGGGCAACGTCAGCGCGGTGTGCATCAGCGCCAGGCTGTAGACGCTGTCGTAGATGCCGACGTTGATGAAGACGACTGCCAGCGGAATGGCGAGGATGACGACAGGAAAGGCGCGCACAGCCAGGATCGAAAGCCGGTAAAAGTCGCGTCCTGGAAAGATGTAGCGCGAGATGGCGTAACCGGCCGGCGCCGCAATGATTGTCGAGAGCACGAGCGTGATGATCGCTACGACGATGCTGTTGATCAGCCCCGGAATGATCCCCTGTGAATTGAGAAAGAACTGCATCGTGTCGAAGGAAAAGGGAATGAAGGGCAACACGCCTTTGGGAAAAGTGCGCACCGTCGCCGGCGTTGTCAGCGCCATCGAGGCGATAAACCAGATTGGAACCAGCACCCACAGGCTGATCGCAATCGCCAGCAGATAGACAAGTCCCTGGTTGATGCGGTGGCGCATCAGCGCACGTTGACGCACGCGTAACATTTCTTCCGACGCGTGCACCGGCGCAGATGCAAGATTGCCAGTTGCACTCATCCTTGCGTCTCCTCATGGCTGCGCACCATGCGCAGGTAAATAATCGCACTGAACATCGAAAGCAGCAGAATCAGGCCTGCGTATGCCGCAGCGACGTTGACATTGCGCAGCGTGTAGTATTGCCGATAGGCTTCGTTTGCCAGCACAGTGACGACGTCGCCGCCACTGAGTGCGATCACTACGGCAAAAACTTGCAGCGCCAGAATTGTGCGCAGGATCAACGCCACTTGCAGGCTTGGCCGGAGCATTGGAAGGATGACATAGCGGACGCGCTTCCACAGATTTGCGCCAAAAAGGTCGGCAGCCTCCAATACTTCGTGTGAGATCGCCTGCAACCCGGAAACGACGATCACCATGACGATGGCAGTGGCGCGCCAGATTTCAGCCAGCCAGATCGCAATGACGATCCAATAGCGGGTGTCGGCGGTGAGGTACGGAATCGGCGCGGCAAGCCAGCCCAGGCTGACCAAGATGCTGTTCAGATAGCCGTTTTGCGTAAAAATGGCGTACCACACGATGCCGACCGCCAGCTCCGATACGCCGAGCGCAATGGCAAAAACATAGAGAAAGAAAGAGCTGCCGTGCAGTTGTTGCTGGATGATCAACGCCATGATGATTGCCAGCACAAACTGCACCGGAATGATGATCACCATCAAGAGCAGCGTCGTCCAGAAGGCGGGCCAGAAAAAGCGGTCATTGATCATTGCCTGGATGTAGCGCATGGTCAATTCGCCGGCGTCGCCGCTGTCGATGCGCCCACTGATATTGTCGCTGTAGACCTGGACATAGCGTGAGGGCGCCCACCCCTCGATCACTTCGCCGCCGCTTTCGCCGCGGATCAGATACCACAATTCAAGTGTAGTGAGTTCATCGATCGTCACCGCAGTGTTGGCCTCGAGCCGCCCCATCACCTGACTCATAATGCTCGGCTCGCTGTAGACCGACGTCAGCGGGTCTGCGCTGACGCCGATCCTAGGGCGAACGGTTCCCATCGTCGGCGCGCCCGCAGCGTCGGTTGATCGCACGCGTATGCGGGTTTCGGGCGCCCATCCCTCGATCACCTGACCTTCCGCCGTCTCGCCGCGAATGTGAAACCAGACCTCGGTGCGCAGGTTGCTCTGCCCCAGATCATCGGGGTCAAGTACATTGCCCTGGCGTTCCAAGACCTCGATTTGCGTCCCGCGTGGCAGCGAGCCAGCGATTGCACTGCGCGTGCTGGCTTCTGCGTGCAGGCGCAACTGCGCGGTGCTGTCCCAAACTGAAAGGGTCAGCGCCTGCACCATTGGCCAGGCAAAAAAGAGCGCCAGATAGATGATTGACGGGAGGATGAGCCAGTAGGGCGTCCAGTTATATCTTTTTTTCATCTGTGGCGCCACCTCTGTTACGTGATTCGTGGTTCGTGCTGCGTGTTGCGTGTTGCGTGTTGCTTCACGAACCACGCAACACGCAACACGCAACACGCTTCAGGTCGCTATTGCACCTGGCAGGGCCCGTCGCTCGGAGGATCGGGCGCCCAGCAAGGTGCGCCGGTTTCGTTCATCAAGGTCTGCAAATTGGCGCCTTCCTCGTCGAGCACAGTGCGGATGTCCTCACCGTTCAGCACCACGCGGTCGAAGGCGTTGCGGAAGATCTGGTTGATCTCGCCGCCGCGTGCACCCAGACCAACCGGCAGCAGCGCTGGCAATGCATTTGGTGCGCTGCTTTGGGCGGCGACAGCCTCCGCTTCGATGGCGACGCCGGCGGGCAGGTCAGTTGTATCGACGCCGGCCACGACTGGGAAGAAGCCAAGCTCTTTCAGGATCATCCCCTGGACTTCGGGGCGAGTGAGGAACTCGATCAGCGCTTCACCGCCGGCAGGGTTCCTGGCGTGAGCTGGAATGCCAAGCCCGACGATCACTGGCATGAAGCCAAGCCCGTAAGGGCCAGAAGGCGCCGGGAACGCAACAAACTTCTCCGGCTCGCTGTTGAATGCATCGAGCAGGCGCGCCGTGTGGTCAAAGGCTACCCACACTTCACCTGAAAGCAGCGGCTCCTGCATAAAGGCGTAGTTGATCGACTGCGGGTTGATGTACGGCCACAACGAATCGCGCACCCATGCCAGCATTTCGGCTGCTTCGTCGTTCTTGAAGGTCGTCACCACGCCGCCTGTCCACGAAGGCCACAGATAGCCCTGCAAGAAACGATGGAACAGACCAGCGTGCGGTAGACCGCACTTTGGACCGCCGGTTTCCTCAGCCAGCGTCTGGCACCATGCGCCAAGCTGTTCCCAGGTCAGCGCGTTGACATCAGCGCCTTCAGGCAAATATTCGAGCGCATCGACGGTGGCGGCCATGATGTAGGTTGCCTGCATCCACGGTACATAGTAGAGGAAGTCTTCTGTGCCGAGCAGACCGGTTTCGAGATACGCCGCCGTCAGTTCACGATCCGCCATCAAGTCTTCGGCAATGTCGATCATATTCATCATCGCGTCCGCCTGCTGCAACGGTGGGAAAGTGCCGTGCAGAGCGCCGATGACATCGATCTCAGAGACGCCCGACTGCGCGCCAGCCAGCAACACATCCAACAGCGGACCTTCTTCCGAGCCGGTCACGTCGAAGCCGCCTTGTTGCAGAATGGCGCGGAATTTTTCCTGTTCTTCGACCGGCACAAACTGTGTTGAGAAGAACACCACTTCGCCTACAGCTGGAGCTGCCTCTTCTGCGGGCGCTTCTGTTGCAGCGGCTGCGGGCGCTTCTGCAGGCGCCTCGGGCGCCTCGGGCGCAGATGGTGCAGGCGCTGGTGCAGGCGCACAGGCGGCGAAAACCATAGCTGCAACCAGTAACAGGCTGAGCACTTTCAGAGTTTTGGACATTGGTCATTCTCCTTACATAGAAATCAAGTTTGCATGAGAGACAAAAGGTATCGACGCAATGACATCGGCTTTGTGACGGTGGGTCGATGCCATTGACAACACACAACAAAATCCTTCCACCGCAATCTCGCGTAAGTTGTTATGCTGACGGAGGGGCGCCTGTTTTGTGTACGGGCGCCGGCGCGCTGGACGCCCGCACGATCAGCGACGGTTGATAGATAATCTGACGCTGCTCGACGGTTTGTTTGTTAATCAGTTTTAGCAACATTTCCGCCACCATGCGGCCGAATTCCTGTGCAGGCAGATGAACGGTGGTCAACGATGGATGTGCGTATTCTGCAAGCTGAATGTCATCAAAGCCTGTAATGCTCACATCGCTCCCGACCACCATGTTGCGCGATTGCGCCTCATGTATGGCGCCAAGCGCCAGCAAATCATTTGCCGCCACGATCGCGGTGGGCGGGTCTGGCAGATCGAACAGGTATGCGGCGCTCTGACGCCCTGACCGCTGTCGAAAGTTGGTCTCGACATACAGCTCCGACTCAAATCGCAGGCCATTCTTTTCCAATCCCTGGCGAAAGCCGAGCAATCGATGATATGCCTTCATCAAAAAGGTTGGCTCGGAAATATAAGCGATGCGTTGATGCCCCAACGACGCCAGATGGTCGACAACCTGTCGAATGCCAGCGATGCCATCTTCATCGACAAAACATAAGTCCCCAGGGTTCTCTGTGCGTCCATAGGCAACGACCGGGATGTCGTGTTCACGCAACAGGTCGATGCGGCTGTCACGCCGCTGTGTGCGCACCACGATGAACCCGTCGGTGCGTCGGCTGCGAATCTGTTTCAGGTAGGCGACGTTGGCATCCTCATTCAAGTTGGCGGACACCAGCAGTTCAACGCCTTGTGCGGTAGCTGTCTCGACAACGCCGCTAAGAAACTCGCTGAAAAAAGGATCGGAAAGGCGCACCTGCGCGTGCGTCGGCAAGATTAGCGAGACGGCGCCGGTGCGCTGCTTACGCAGATTTAATGCAGCTGCACTTGGCTCATACCCAAGTTCTTGTGCGACCCGCTGCACCTCCATGCGTGTTTCTGGGCTGATGTCAGCATAGTTGCCAAGCGCACGCGACACGGTCGGCACCGACTTGCCAACGCGCTCAGCGATGTCCTTTAGCGTAACAGGCATTGTTGCGCAAACCTTTGTAGGCAACGTTCGAATTTGCGATTGATGCAGAGAAACAGTGTCTCAAGTATAAACTAAATCGATTTAGATGTCAATGGGTTGAGCGAAAGAAGTGGCGAACCGCCACGCTGGAGGCGAAGATTGTCGACAGTGGCTACGAGCTCGGCGGCTACGAGCTCGGCGGTTACGAGCTCGGCGGTTACGGAGTTTTGCGGCCGATATAATAGCCGAGTCCGAAGAACAACATCAGGAGGCTGATAGCGCCAAGAAAGGTCCAAAGGGTGGGTTGACTGTGACGCGTCGATGGTGAATTGTACAATTCACGTTGGACGCGCTGGCGGTGGTGGGTGTCTTGCAAGGCGCGTGCAAGCTCCTGGCGAAACTTTGCATTGGGTGAAACTAGCGGCGCGCCATTGTCAGACCATTGCTTATCCATGGTTATGCATCCTTGCTCGACTCCGAACCGGATGGGATCGATTCGTTGCCTCTCAGTGCGGCGCCCCATCCCCGAGCTTCGAGGTCTTTGCGCAGCGCCGCCAATGTCCTGAAATAGAGCGACTTGATTGCACTCTCGCTTTTGTTCATCAACTCACCGATTTCCAGATTGGAGAGCGTCGTGTTGAGCTTGTAAAGCAGCAGGTTGCGCCGCTCCTCTGGCAGGCGATTGATGGCGTCCCACAACTCCTCACGTTCGGCGTCCGCCTCAACAGCGTGTTCCGGGCGGGCATCGTCGCTGCTGCGCCACCAGAACTTTTCCAATGAAAACACCTGGCGGCGGCTGTGGTCGCGATGCCAGTTGGCGACCAGGTTGTGCGCGATGCGAAAAAGCCAGGCGGAGAAGGGCAAACCGCGGTCTTCGTAGGCGTCGAGCTTTTCCAGCGCGCGATAGAAGGTGCGTGCGGTCAGATCCTCGGCATCCTGCACATTGCCGACGCGATGATAGATGTAGGAGTAGACGCGATCCACGTAGAGTTCGTAGAGTTGACCGAATGCATCGGGGTCGGTGCGGGCGCGTTCAACCAACTCAGCTTCATGTTCCACCGGAATGCTGAGCGTTTCTGCGTGCACCGGCGCTTCTGCGGGAACAGGCGCAGGTTCAGGCGCACCTTCGGCTTCAGCGGCGACAGGGACTCGCGGACTATAGGAAAACAGGCTGGCGGGCCACTTCGGCGACATCCGTACTCCTGAATAGGAACATCAGCAATGTATACCATTGTCGCGCAGCCAGCCTGTTTCACCAAATGGTCAGATCACGACAACCCTATCACTTTCCCTGTCTCCAGATCGATGTCGATGTCAAAAAACGCCGGTCGCGCCGACAGCCCTGGCATTGTGCTCATCGTGCCGAGCAGCGGGTAGAGGAAACCGGCGCCGACGCTGGCGCGAATCTCGCGCACGGGCACGGTGAAACCGGTCGGCGCGCCTTTCAGCTCGGCGTCATGGCTGATGCTGAGATGGGTCTTCGCCATACAGATCGGCAGCCTGTCGAAGCCAGCACGCGTGTACGCGGCGATCTGCTCTTCAGCCTTGGGCGAATATTCGACGCCGTCGCCGCCGTAGATTTCTTTGACGATCGTCTCGATCTTTTCCTTGATCGACTTCTCTAGCGGGTAGAGGAACTCGAAGTGCGACGGCTGTTTGCACGCCTCGATCACTGCTTCGCCCAACGCTACAGAGCCGGCGCCGCCATCCGCCCAGTGATTCGAGGGCACAGCGTCATAGGCGCCAGCTTCGATGGCTTTACGCCGCACCAGTTCGATCTCGGACTCCGTGTCGGTGTGGAAGCGGTTGATCGCGACGACGACGGGCACGCCAAAGCGCCGCGCGTTGCGCACATGGACAGCCAGGTTGCTGCAGCCAGCTTCAAGCAGATCCAGGTTTTCTTGTGTGTAGGCTGGGTCGAGCACTTTGCCGGCCACGACCTTTGGGCCGCCGCCGTGCATCTTGAGCGCGCGCACCGTCGCAACCAGCACGACAGCGTTGGGGATCAACCCGCTGTAACGGCACTTGATGTTGAAGAATTTCTCCATGCCGATGTCGGCGCCGAAGCCTGCCTCGGTGAGCACGTAGCCGTCGGCGCCCACGAGCTTGAGCGCAATCTGGTCGGCGACAATTGAAGAGTTGCCATGGGCGATGTTGGCAAAAGGCCCGGCGTGCACCAGCGCAGGTGTGCCCTCAAGCGTCTGCATCAGGTTTGGCTTGATGGCATCCTTCATCAGTACAGCCAGCGCGCCAGCGCAGCCGATGTCCTCCGCCGTGATCGGGGCGCCCTTGCGGTCGAGACCGATAACCATGCGCCCTAATCGCTCGCGCATATCTTGCAACGAGGTCGTCAGCGCCAGGATCGCCATGATCTCGCTGGCGACGGTGATGTCGTAACCGGTCTTGCGCGTGCGCCCCTTCTCTTGTGGCCCCTCGCCGATGGTGATCTCGCGAAGCATGCGGTCATTCGTGTCGACGACGCGGCGCCAGGTGATCGTGTCAGGGTCGATGTCAAGGCGCACGAAGCGGCTGATCTCTTCCGCCGTCAGGTCGGCCGGATCGGTTTTATCGATGCCCAGCTTTTTGAGACGGCGCAGCATAGTGGCGGTGAAATGGCGCTTGCCGCCTTTGAGCGGGCAGAGGCGCTTGAAGAGCGTCTCGTCGTCCATGTCCGCCTCGTGAAACATGCGCGCGTCAATGGCTGCGGCGAGCAAGTTGTTGGCGGCGGTGATGGCGTGGATATCGCCGGTCAGATGCAGGTTGAAATCCTCCATCGGGATTATCTGTGCGTAGCCGCCGCCCGCCGCACCGCCTTTAATGCCAAAGGTCGGTCCTTGGCTCGGCTGGCGGATGCAGGTGAAGACCCTTTTGCCGAGGTGCGCGCCCAACGCCTGACTGAGCCCGACCGTGGTCGTAGTCTTACCCTCGCCCAGTGGGGTCGGCGTGATCGCCGTGACGACGATGTACTTGCCATTTGGGCGCTCTTTAAGCCGTTCGCGCACGTCGAGTGAAACCTTGGCCTTGTCGTTGCCGAACAGCTCAAGTTCCTCGGCTAGGATGCCAGCTTCTTCAGCAATTTGCCGAATCGGCAGCGGGGCGACAGCCTGGGCGATCTCTAGATCGCTTGGTACGGGGCGTTTGAGATCGGTCAATTTGTGGGGCATTCCGTATGTCTCCTCGTTGAGTGTTTGAAATAAAATATAAGAAATTTGCATCGAAGTATACCAGACCTTTGCACAATGAACGACTCGGTTCAGCGTCTCTCTATTGGTCGCAATATGCTGTATAATAAAAATATGATCACGATGCAGCCTACGTCGACGAATTTTTTGGGGAGTTCCAATTCTGATGCAGCCTAATTGGGGTGAAGCGCACATGGACAATCTACAGCGGTTTTGGTCGACGGCGACATCTCGCAATCTTGGCGCCGACCCGTTCCGGCGCAAGCGAATTGCGCTCCCGCTTCTTTTATTGCTTAGTTTGGGGTCTGTTGGGATCACCGTTCTCAGTGGCCCAGAGGTTAACTTTACAGCAGGTTATTTTCTGGTGGTGGCGGTTGCTGCGTATATTCTGGGTTCGGGATGGGGTGCAATCGCTGCAGTCGCAATGCTGGCGACTCAACTATTGGTCTACACGGGGGTCTGGAGCGTAGCGTCGCCACAATTGATTATGACAACGCTGCTCAACAGTGGAATCATTTACGCTATCACGATCGCCATGTTCGTGGTTGTGCACGATGTGAATCGTCTGCGCGAGGAGAACCTGCGGTTGCGCACGCTGCGCCAGACCATGGTGACAGTCAACGACATCGTCTTCAACCGTCTACAATATTTCAACGTTCTGTTAGATCTGGCTGACGCCGGAGTTGTTCCAAAGCCACAACAGATCGAGACCGGACGCAGTGCTCTACGTGATGTGACGAAGAAATTGCGCCAGCTGAGCGCCCTGGATCAGGTGACCAGCTATCGCGCTGCCGGCGACATCGAAGCTGTGCTGCTTCAGGACGAGTCATAGACGTATTGCGGCGTCGCCACACCTCGCCTGTCCTCTTGCTATGGCGCCTGGATGAGAACCCTGTAGTATTGCGTCGAGATTATCAGCGCATGCGACGCATCCCTTGTTTGTGCAGCATGTGCATACTCAAAGCAACCCAGATATAATGTGGCTGCTCTCGTTTCTGTCTTGTTACAAGAAAGGATGCACCCCATGACTAAATCTGTTGGGATTCTCACAGCTGGCGGCGACAGCCCTGGCCTCAACGCTGCAATTCGTGGTGTAGGCAAAGCGGCGATCGGCGCCTACGGTATGCAGATCATTGGCTTTCGCGATGGTTTTCGCGGGTTGATGCAGGATCGCACGATTCGACTGACCGGCACAGAGCTGTCGGGCATTCTCACCGTCGGCGGCACGATCTTGGGCACCAGCCGCGACAAACCGCACAAGATGCCGGTGGGCGACCAGACCATGGATATGACCAGTGTAATGTTGGAGACCTATCACAAACATCATCTGGATGCGTTGGTCTGTCTGGGTGGCGGCGGCACGCAGAAAAACGCGTATCATCTCAGCCAACACGGCATGAATATTATCACGTTGCCCAAAACCATCGACAACGATGTCAGCGGCACCGACATGACCTTTGGTTTTGACACGGCATTAGGCATTGCCACCGAAGCGATCGATCGGCTGCACAGTACGGCGCACAGCCATCACCGCATCATCGTTGTGGAGTTGATGGGACATAACGCAGGCTGGCTGGCGCTGGGCGCCGGGCTGGCTGGCGGCGCAGACGTGATTTTGATCCCTGAGCTTCCGTACGACGTGCAGGTCGTGGCAGAGGCGATCCGCCAGCGACAGCGTCGAGGCGCCGGGTTCAGCATCGTAGCCGTCTCTGAGGGTGCACTGTCCAAAGAGGATGCAGAGGCGTTATCGAACGCTATCGCCGAGAAAGCGGCGGCCAAAGAGGAAAATGACAAGAAGAAAAAGGAACGAGCCAATGCCAGGCTGGCCAAGCTCGCCGAAACGATGCAGGACAAGACGCTTCGCCTTTCACGCCAGTTGGAGCAGTTGACCGGGCTGGAGTCGCGCGTGACGATCCTGGGGCATCTCCAACGCGGCGGCACGCCTTCCGCCGCCGACCGGTTGTTGGCGACGCGGCTTGGCACAACTTGCGCTGAGTTGATTGACCGCGGCGTCTTTGGCGTCATGGTGGCTGCACGCGGCGAGCGCGCCGAACCTGTTCCGCTGGAAGAAGTGGTAGGCAAGGTGAAACTTGTGCCGCCCGACCATCCATGGGTCAAAACAGCGCGCGACATCGGCGTCTGTTTGGGAGATCAGGTGTAAACAGGCGTCACGCCATCTTGGCGCCTACCAGTTGTGGCAGCGGTCCACCATGGAGTAACGCCCCTGCCAGACGGCTACAGCGCGGCTAAAATTCGGTCAGGCCAATTGCTGGTAATCGAAATGGCGCCCAACCTCACCAACTGAAGCGCTCTTATTGGATCGTCAACAGTCCATGTCCACACTGGTAAATTGCGCGCTGTCGCGCTGCGAATAAAGTGATCGGCGGCCACACGATGACCGACGTTTAGTCCTGCCACCTGGGCAATGCGCACTTGCAGGTGCGAGATCAACAGGGCAAGTCGGGCGCTACATAGCCGCAGGAATGTGCCCAGCAATCCGTCGACGTTCATTAATACGTGCAGATGCGGCTCCAGTTGCCGCACCCTACGCGCCTGAGTCCAGGAACAACCACTCAACACTACGCTGTCGATCATTTTGCGCTCCTGCACCGCTGCAACGACAGGAGCGACCGCTGCCGGCGTCTTGATGTCCAGGTTAATGGGAATGCGTTTATGGACTAGATCGAGCGCCTCATTCAGCGTCAGGATACACTCGTTGCGGAATTGACTGCCCCGCCAGCAACCGATATCCAACGTTTTGAGTTCGCCGACAGTCAGCGCATCGACGCGGTGGGGGCAGGTGGTGATATGCCCCAGTCTGGCGTCGTGAAAGATCACCGGCACTTGATCTCGACTCAACCGTACATCAATCTCGACCATATCGACGCCTAGCGAGATGGCGCCTTCGATGGCTGCGCGTGTGTTCTCGGGATAGCGACCAGAAAAGCCGCGGTGTGCAACAATCTGAGGTGTGCGCGTGATCTGATACACGTGTACATCCCCTCCATGCATCAATCAAACGATCGGCGCCCAAACTCAATGACGACATCCCGTTGGCATCGATTTTTGCCTCGGACACCCGCCTTTCGATTGATAATGTACAGCGTTTCTGTTAAGTAGAATGTACATACAGCGTTAAGAATGCGCAGATTCTGCGTTAACAGACGCCAGAGACCGAGTTACGCCATGAAGAAGCCTATGATCGACATGGACCTGAATCCGGCGAGATTCACCCGCCGCCAGCAATACAGCCTATTGCAGGTTCGTTCGCAGGGTGCACTTCAAGGTAGGGGCATCTGCCGTAGGTCATCGCCTCCGGCGTGACGGGCGCCATGTCACGCCGGAGGCGATGACCTACAAAACAAACCCTGCCCCGACCGTGAAGTGCACCCCGTTCGCGCAGCGATTTGATTGAGCGGTTGCAACGTGCTATACTTTTTTTACTTCGGGGTGTAGCGCAGCTTGGTAGCGCACTTGAATGGGGTTCAAGAGGTCGGAGGTTCAAATCCTCTCGCCCCGACCAGAAGTGGAGAAAGCTCTCACAGATAAATCTGCGGGAGCTTTTTTACACCAGATGGGCGATGTGGTCATTGGTTGACCGTTTGTTTCATCTCTGTTGCATTGAGCTTTGTCTGTATCGAACAACGTATGTTCGCAAGCGACGATGGATAGTCACGTCAGTATGGCGCCAGGGCTTTCGCCCGCCGATCTCGAACTCTTACACAAGGTGGAGGCAGGTCTGTCCATCACCGCAGACGTGAGCCGCGCCGACATTCTACTCTGCACACAGCTTGCCAGAGACAAGGCGCTTGTCGCTTTTCACGCTATTCCCAATTCAATTTCATCTTTATATCGCAACGATGCCACGGGGCGCGTGCTCAACGCTGATGATCAGCCGCTGCTGATGCAGGCGCTGAATCGAGGCAGCGGCGGACGACGCCAGCGAGAGGTGATCAGTCATGGCGCACCGGTGATCCAGGATGTCTTTCCGATCCACAACCATGAGGGCAAGGTGATCGGCGCCATCCTTATCGAGACAAACATGATCGCACATGAACGACAGCGTCGGCGCAATCGGCACTTTCGTCAGGCGGTCATCTGGATGCAGGAAATGTGTGCGCGCGGTGAACTGGAAAGCGCAGCCAATCTGAGCAGCTTTACCCTCTACGACGGCGTCTACATGGTTGACCACACGCGCACTGTGGTGTACATGAGTGGAATCGCAGCGAATCTCTTTCGCAGCATTGGCATTACGCCCGAAGTGCACACTCAACAGCTTACTTCGCTCGAACCATGCGACGTTGAACTGGTCGAACGCGTCTTCGAGACGCACGCCTGCCAGATGGCGCGCGTCGAAACAGAGGATGGCCGCATTTGGGTGCGTTCAGCCATTCCGCTACGCATGCCGACGATCACCTGGCGCAACTATTGGTTGGCGCTGCCGTGGACGCCTTTCTCGCCGCACACAAGCGAAAACGGCGTCGACGCTGTGTTGGTGTTGCTGCACAATGCGACCGAGGCTGTGCAAAAGGAACGCGAACTGAACGTCAAATCAGCGATCATCCAGGAAGTGCACCATCGCGTCAAGAACAATCTGCAAAACATCGCTGCCATCCTGCGCATTCAGGCTCGCCGCGTGCAGAGCGATGAAGCGCGTCAGCATCTGACCGACGCCGTCAACCGCGTGCTCAGCATGTCGGTCATCCATGAATTTTTGAGCCAGGACGAGCATCGCCCCATTAACGTGCGCGATGTCTGCCAGCGCATTGCCAGTCAGGTGACGCAGGTCTCCGCCAGACCTGACCAGGAGATCGCGATCCAGGTGCAAGGCTCTTCAGTGCGCCTGCCCGCCAGCCAGGCAACGCCGTTGGCGATGGTTGTCAACGAACTGCTGCTCAACGCCGTCGAGCATGGGCTGAAAGATCGCCCGGTCGGCCTCATCCGGATCACCCTGGAGGACCTGGGCGATGCAGTTGAACTCGAAATCACTGACAATGGCGATGGTCTGCCGCCTGATTTTGACCCGACGCAGGCGTCCCACAGTCTGGGATTGCAAATTGTCAAGACGCTGGTTACCGATGACCTGAAGGGCACATTACAGATGGAGTCGATCTACGAAGAGAAAGACGGTCAGCCGCAGATCGTCGGCGCGCGCGCTGTGGTCAGGCTGCCCAAGCGCAGCGGGCGCGCCGGTGTATGAGAGAGCGTCACTTGTTGACCGCCGGATTAGCATTCCTCTTTCAGCGGGCTCAAAACCGATGTGAAAATGGTGGTAAGTTCACCTTCCAGGAAGCTTCAAGCTTCCTGGAAGGTGAGCGGCGAAGCGAGACTTTCGAGACTTTGTACTGTCAGATAGACGAAAAGTTTGCGAAGATGCGTCATCTGCGGTAAAACTAAGTTTCGATTCCATGACAAATGGAGCCGACGACAATTCGGTGACTGGCAACCAATTGCTGTTCACACTATCCGGCGCAACGACTTAATCAGATCGGTCTGCGCTGTGCAACGCCAGAATGGTCACAAGACGTAAGGAGTGAAGGCGTGGAACGCACACGGGTGATTATCGCCGACGATGAATCCTTGATCCGCATGGATTTGCGTGAAATGCTGACCAACCTCGGCTACCTGGTGGTGGGTGAGGTGGGAGATGGTCGCAGCGCCGTCAACCTGGCGCGCGAGCTGCGCCCGGATATCGTGATCATGGACATCAAGATGCCGGACATGGATGGCATCGAGGCCGCCAAACTCCTGACCGAGGAGCGCGTGGCGCCGGTGTTGCTGCTCAGCGCCTACAGCCAGCAGGAGTTGGTGCAGCGTGCACGACAGGCTGGCGTCGCCGGCTATCTGGTCAAGCCCTTCCGCGAGAGCGACCTGACGCCGGCTATCGAAGTGGCGTTGGCGCGTTTCAGCGAATTCCGCACGATGGAACGCGAGGTCAGCAGCCTGCAAGATGCGCTGGAGACGCGCAAGTCAGTTGACCGTGCCAAAGGCATCTTGATGGACACGCAGGGGCTTTCGGAGACCGAGGCGTTCCGCAAGATTCAAAAGATGAGCATGAACAACCGCAAACCGATGCGCGCCGTCGCTGAAGCGATCATTTTGGCGCATCAGGTTAGCGAACAATAGACTGGGTTGACGAGGAGCGCGCTTGGGGCGACATCTTTGATAGATAAACCGCCCCTCGCCCGTCACCCCTTCTCAACAGGTGCAGATTTGAAGTTATCGATCGTGATGCCCGTTTATAACGAACGGGCGACATTGGAAGAAATCGTTCGTCTGGTGCGCACCGTCGATCTGACGGTCAATTCAACCGGCGCCAACCCGAACTTGAGCGGTCCTATCGCTGTCGAGCGTGAGATTATCCTTGTCGATGATGGCTCCACCGACGGCACGCGTGAAATTCTGACTGACTGGCGGCGCATCCCTCAAACCGACATGAAGATTATCTTTCATGAGGTCAATGGCGGCAAGGGTGCGGCGTTGCGCACCGGCTTCGAGCACGCCACCGGCGATATCATCGTCATTCAGGACGCCGACCTGGAATATGACCCGCGTGACTATGTCAAACTGCTCGAACCGATTCTGGATGGGCGCACGCCGGTTGTCTATGGTAGTCGTTTTCTTGGCGGGCCGCGTGCAGCGATGAGCCTCAGCCATACCTTCGGTAACAAGATGCTCACCATCGCGACCAACCTCTTTTACGGCACGTCGTTGTCGGACATGGAAACATGCTACAAATGTTTCCGTCGCGATGTGATCGCCGGTATGCCGCTGCGCAGCCGGCGCTTCGAGATCGAGCCGGAGCTGACCGCCAAGATTCTCAAGCGCGGCTACACCATCTTTGAGGTGCCGATCAGCTACAATGGGCGCGCCTTCCACGAAGGCAAGAAGATCACCTGGCGCGATGGCATCACCGCAATGCGCACGCTGATCAAGTACCGGTTCGTCGACTGAACCATGCTGGCCGCCGACGCCACAACCCGCTGCAAACCACTGTTCAGACAGCTTGCCCTGGCGATCGACGCTCGCGCTGCGCTGATGGGCGTGACGTTGGCAGGTTTTACGCTGCGGCTGGCGCTGCTCGACCGCTTCGCCTTCCACCCAGACGAGGCGATCTACAGCTTCTGGGCGCTCTACGGTCGTCATGTCGATCCACTGTTTTTGCACGTCTGGCCCGACAAACCGCCGGTTTTGATCTGGTTGCTCGGTTGGCTCTTCGAGCTGGTTGGCGCCACGCCGGTGGTGGCGCGACTGCCCAATCTTGTCTTCAGCACGCTCACCGTTGTGATCATTGGCGCGCTGGCGCGGCGCTGGTGGGGTGAGCGCGCCGGTTTGCTCGCTGCGCTGTTGATGGCGCTCAACCCCTTTGCCATCAGCTTTGCCGCCACCGCCTTCACCGATCCGCTGATGGTGATGGCTGGGCTGCTGGCGCTCTACACCGCCGTGCGCCGCCGCTATTTTTGGAGCGGCTTGTGGTTGGGCGTCGCCATGATGACCAAACAGCAAGGAGTGCTCTTTGCACCGCTGGTGTTGACGGTTGCGAGTGGCGAGTTGCGAGGGGTGAGAAACGCTGCCGCTGCGGTGTTGTACTGGTTGGTTGGGTTGATGGTGGTTGTGGCGCCGATCTTGTATTGGGACAGCCTGCGCTGGGCGGTGGCGCCGTCGCCGTGGGATTTGGGGGCGCGCAACGCAGCCGGCTTTGCCCTCGCCGCGCAGGAACAGTGGTTGCCGCGGCTGTGGGCATGGTTGGCGCTGGCGCGCTATCTGCTTGGCGAAGTGTGGATATGGTTTCTGCTGTTGGCGGGAGTGATCGTCAGTTTCAGCTGCGCCGCTGCGCCTTTGCGTCGAGAACATCCAGTTCAGCCTGTCTTTCAGTTTCCACCCGCCGCGATCCTCCTCGTGTGGGCAGTGGGGTTCCTGGCGCTGCACGTCGCCACGACCGTCCAGGTGTGGGATCGCTACCTGCTGCCACTGGCGCCGGTCGTGGCGCTGTTGGGCGCATTTGCGGCGGAGTGGGCGTTGTGTAGGGGCGAGGGGCGAGTTGCGAGGCGCGAAACGTCTGTGCTGCGGACATGGCGTCGTCGAATGCCCTCAGTCATTGTGGTTTTGCTTGTCGTATGGTTGCTGCTGCTGACCGGCTCAGCTATCGAAGCGGCGCGGGGACGCTTGCCGGTCGGCGGTGACCGCGGCGCGTACACAGGCGTCGAGCAGGTTGCGGCGTGGCTCGAAGCGCAGGCGGCGCCCGCGCCCGTCGTTTACCATCACACGCTGGGTTGGCACTTTTCCTTCCTGCTTTTTGCGCCGGTGCAGGAAGGGCGCATCGAGGTGCGTTGGGTTCCAAGCGCAGTGCAGCTCGCCGACAACGCCGCCAAGACGCCGCACCGTCCGCGCTACCTGGTCGAGGCGGATTGGGCGCCCGCCCGCAACCTGTCGATGCAACTGGCTGTGCGTGGGCTGGCTGCGCAAGCGCGGCTGCGTGTGGGCCGTTTCACGATCTACGAAATTGTGGGGACAGCGCCCTCCTCAAGCTCCTGGCGCGTCTGCGTTCCGCCGCTTGAACCTGTCTTTGCCCCAGGATGGCGGGTTCTTCGCAACGAACATGAAGCAGATACACCGAATCGCTGTAGCACGGAGACGGCGCAGTGACAGCCGCTCTCAAGTCTGACCGTGGGCGGCTGGCGCTGCATCTGCTCGCCGCTGCGCTGCTGGCTGCTTTCGTGATGCTTCTCTACCGCCAGCTTCTCTTCACCAACCTCGTGCTGGCGGGCGGCGACATTCAGCTTTACTTTTACGCCTACTGGGACTATGTCGGCGCAACGCTGCGCGCAGGGGAGTTGCCTTTTTGGAACCCGTACCTCTTCCTCGGCGCGCCGCTGCTGGCGAATCCGCAGAGCGCCGTGCTCTATCCGCTGCACTGGCCTCTCCTTGCTGCGGGCGGCGTCGGGCTGCCGGTCACCAGCCAGCTTTACTGGAGCGCGGCGCTGCACACCTGGCTGTTGGGGGTGGGCGGCTACGCGCTGCTGCGCCACTGGCGCTATGCATTTGCGCCGGCGCTGCTCACCGGCGTCGTACTGGCGGGCAGCGGTTTTGTCGGCGGGCTGATCGGCCATATCAACCAGTTGAATGTGGTGGCCTGGTTGCCATGGGCGGTGCTCTGTCTCGCCGGTGTGCGCACGCGCTTGCCCTGGAATTGGTCGCCGATCCTAGGGCGTGCGGCCGCATTCGGCGTGTTGACTGCGCTGATGTTGCTGGCGGGTCACACGCAGAGCGTCTTCATCAACCTTTTTGCGCTCGGCGTGTGGATCGTATGGCCGTGGGGGAGAGAGGGGGAAGGAAAGAGAGAGCGCGCCCTTCACAATTCACAATTCACAATTCACAATTCGCCTTTCAGAAACTATGCATTTTCTTTGTTCCCTTCATTGGCTGTCTATTTCGGCGGCTTGACAATCGGCATTCTGCTTTCAGCGCCACAGTTGTTGCCGACGCTCGAACTGAGCGCGCTGGGGCTACGCAGCGGCGGGCTAGAGTACGCCGAGGCGACCAGCTTCAGCCTCAAGCCGCTGGCGCTGGGCTGGACGCTGTTCCCTTCCTACGGGCTGGTTGAACTGGGCGCGGTCTTCGACACGCTGGGCTACACCGAGTATGTCGCCTATCTGGGCGTGGCGGCGCTGTTGCTGGTGTTCTTCGGCGCGTGGAAAGGACACGGCGCAGCGCGTATGTTTGGTTTGCTCTTTGTCGGGATGGGGCTATTGCTGGCGTTGGGGCGCTGGAATCCGCTCTACTTCGTGCTCTACCAGTTCGCGCCTGGCTTCGACCTCTTTCGGGCGCCGGCGCGCTGGATGATGCTCTACACGCTTGGCGGCGCAGTGCTGGCGGGCGTTGGGTTGGCGGCAGCACTAAACATGGCGACGGTATGGCGGCCCCAGATGCAACGCGTGGCGCTGACGTCGTTGCTGATCGGACTGGTTGCGGTTGAGTTGCTCGTGGCAGCGCGTGCTTTACCGCATACGCGCCCAACTGCGCCGCAGGCAGTCTTCGAGGTGCGCACTGCGCCCGCGCATCTGCTCACCAGCCCAGAGCGGGATGTGGCCGGCGCGGGCGCGGCGGGGCGTTTTCTTGGCATGAGCACGATCACCTATGACCCCGGCGACATGGCGGACTATCGTCGCGTCTTTGTCGAGGAGACGCCGCGCCAGCTTGATGACGCCGCCTTTCGAGACCTGGTAATTGCGCAGAAGGTGCAGGAGCTGCTTGTTCCCAACCTGCCGCTCTTCTGGCGCGTGCCGGCGGTCGATGGCTTCGACGGCGGCGTGCTGCCGTTGCTGCGCTACATCCGCTTCGCCGAGCTCCTGATTCCGCCCGACCGTCTGGTGCCCGACGGTCGCCTGCGCGAGCAGATCCGTGAGATGCCGGACAGCCGCCTGCTTGCCATGCTCAACATCGCCTACGTAATCACCGACAAGGTGCGCGACCTCTGGTTCGAGGATGTTTTCTACGACCGGCAGATCGGCGCCGATCTGCGGCGCGTGGCTGCACCGTTGGTGATCGATGCGCCGCTGCGCTTCGAGGCGACCCACGTCGACCTGATCGGCTATGTCGAAGGCGACATCACTGCGCTGGCTGACACGGTGCAAACGGTGGCCGTGCTCGAAGTCGTTGACCGCAGCGACGGCGTGCAACGCATCGAGCTGACCGCAGGCGGCGACGACGGCGCGCACTTTGCCGACGCTGCGCTGGACAGCCCGCTGGCGGCGCGCAGCGGCAGCGTTGTCGCCTACCGTGATGTCGAGGGCGGGCGGCAGGAATATCGCGCCCGGCTTGCGCTTGTGGCACCAACCGATGTCCAGGCGCTGCGCATCACGCCCGTCGATGGAGAAGCCGGGCTAATCGTGCAGGCGGCGACGCTCTACGACGCACGCACGCGCATGTTTGCGGCGCTACTGCCCAGTGACCGCGGGCGCTTTCAGTTGGAGCACAGCGGCGATGTCAAGGTCTATCGCAATCTCGACGTGCTGCCGCGCGCCTATCTTGCCGGTGAGATGGCGGCGGTCGCCGACCTGGAGGCGGCGCTGGCGCTGTTGCGCGACCATGCCGGCGCTGTGACTGTGGTCGAGGGTTCGCTCGACGGCGCACAGCCAGCCGGACCCAACGACCGCGCCGAGATTGTCGCATACAGCCCCGAACGTGTGCAGATTCGCACGCAAAGCGCAGCGCCGGCGCTGTTGGTGCTGAGCGACAGCCACTATCCCGGCTGGTCGGCAACTGTGGACGGCGCGCCTGCCGCCATCAAAGTGGTGAACGGCCTGTTCCGCGGGGTGGCGACGCCCGCCGGCGCGCATGAGATCGTCTTCACCTTTGAGCCGACAGGCTGGCGTGTGGGGCTGGGGTTGGCGGCGCTGGGCGGATTGCTGCTGGCGGCGGCAGTGGCCGGCGCTGTGCTCACAAGGCGAGGCAGGTAGGTCATCGCCTCTGGCATGATGAGATACGATGCCTCTTCGGAGGCTGGAATACACCCATTTGGGTAGGACCTAAAGAGGGATGCATACCCTGTGGTCGACGAATTCGGCTTCGTCACTGCCATGAATGGATGGTTAATCTGCTGCAATGTCCAGGAATTGATCGTGTAGCTGCCGGCGGCGCGCTGATTCTATCCTGTTGCGTAGGGAATTGGGACACACCCCCTATGTGCTATGCACCGCCACATTCTGTTCTGGACGTGCCTGCATTATAATGCAACTTTAACTGCGTACTGCATCGAAAGGTCGATTGGCATGAATGGTTTCAACCGAGTTGCCGCAACGCTGCTTTGGCTGGCCCTGCTGGCGGCGCTCCTGACAGCGGCGATTGCGCCGTTCTTGAGCATCGCGTGGCTGCAAACCAACCTTACCGGGCTGGCGACCTGGCTGGAGGCGGTCAAACAGGAGAATCCAGTCTACTTCGTGGTGGGTCAGGTGGCGGTCGGCATCGGCGCGTTGCTGATCTTTGGTGCGCTGATCTTCTTCGAGGTGACAACTCTGCGCAGGCGCGGGGTGCGCATCCAAACCGCCGAAGGAGGCGCGGCTGAACTCGACACGGTGAGCGTGGCGCGGCGCTTGCAGTGGCATCTCGACCAACTGGCGGAGGTGATTACGGTCGTGCCCAACGTGCGCCCGCGCGGCGGCTCGGTCGATGTTCGGCTGGAGATCGAGACCGCACCCGACATCGACATCCCGATGAAGACCGACGAGGTCGTTGAAGTGACGCGTGACATCATCGAGCAGGACATGGGACTGCGCCTCGGCAAACTCGACGTGCACATCCGCTGCGCGCCCTTCGACCCTGAATGGAATCAATGAACGAGACCATGAATATCGCGCCGGTGCAGCCGATGACGTTGGGACGCTTTGTCCGCGTTACGCTGCAAAATTTCCGCCTCTTGCTCACCACCATTTCTGGAAACGACCCATCAATCACTATGCCCACTGCCACCAATCCCAGTCAGGAAGCGCAGTCGTCTAGCGCCAAGAGAGCGCAGCCGGTGACCGTTCCAACAATTGAGTTTGCAGAAATCGAAACCAGCGACAGAGAATTTACCGACAGTCAGGCGTTTGCAAGACAAGCTGCAACTGCGGCAGCATCGGCGCCGATGTTCAACGATCCGCCCGATGCGAGCGACGTTGCGCCTGACGCCGACGCGTCGGCAGCGTCAGCAGTGATGCAGCCGGCGCTGGACCTGCCCGCAGGCGGTGAAGAAGCCATCGTCACGGCGCAAAGCGAGAGCGGTGAGTTGCTGGTGCGCGTCGGCGAGGCGGCGCTGTCGCTACAAAGCGCGTTGGAAAGCCTGCTTTTCGTGGCGGATGCGCCAGTCGAGGCGGCGCAGCTTGCGCGCGTCGTCAACGCGCCGGTGGAGGTGGTTGAAACGCACTTGCGCAGGCTCGACGAGTTGCTGCGCACGCAGGCGCGCGGCGTGCGCGTCGCTGAGCGCAACGGGCGCTTTCAGATGGTGACTTCACCGGCGGCGGCTTCGCTGATCGAAGTGTTCCTCAACCTTGACATGACAACGCGGCTGAGCGCGCCAGCGCTGGAGACGCTCGCCATTGTCGCCTATCGTCAGCCGGTGACGCGCGCCCAGATCGAAGCCGTGCGTGGGGTGGATTGCTCCGGTGTGCTGCGTTCGCTGGTGCAGCGTGGGCTGGTCGAGGAGGTCGATCGCCTCGACGCACCGGGGCGTCCCGTGCGCTACGGCGTGACCGACCTCTTTATGCACCATTTTGGCTTGACGACGTTGCAGGAACTGCCGCCGCTCCCTGCCGCCGAGTCCGAACAGATCGACAACGCGCTCGCCCGCGAAGAATGATGGGGAGTGGTGCGTGTTGCGTGGTGCGTGTTTCGTCTGAGCACGCACCACGCACCACGCAACATTTCTCATCCCCGTATCAGCGCCGCGCCCATCAACTTCTGAATACGCTCCACCATGTCGGCTACGGAGCCTTGATAGACGCCGTCAAGTAGTTGCAGGTTGTCGAAAAGCTGCTCGATTGCCGGGTCGATCAGGGGATTGTCGGCGTTGGCGCTGACCAGGCTGGCAAGGTTGGCGATGATCGGGTGGTTGCGGTTGATCTCCAAAATTTTGGCTGGCGCCACGTAATCCTCCTCGATTACGCGGCGGACATATTGCAGCTCACGCGCAAAGTCATCTTCCGGCGAGACCAGGCGCGCCGGGCTGTCGACCAGCGTCTTGCCAGCGCGCACATCGCGCACACGCTCGCCGAGCACCTGTTTGATGCGCGCCGTCAACTGCTCGAAGGCGTCCTGGCTGACCTGCGCGGCGCTCTCAGCATCGGCGTCATCGGCTTTGGGCAAGTCGAGATTGGCGTCGTCGACATTTTGCAACGGCTTGCCCTCCACCTCGCGCAACTGGCTGACCATGTAGCCGTCGATGAAGTCGGTGAGATAGAGCACTTCGATGTCGTGCTTGCGGAAGTAGTCGAGATGCGGGCTGCGCATCGCCGACTTGAGGCTGTCGCCCAGGATGTAGTAGATTGCCTTCTGGTCGGGCTTCATGCGCTCGATCACTTCCTTGAGCGTCGCCCAGCCGTCAGCGCCAGTGTGCGTGGTGTGGAAGCGCAGCAGCTCTTGCAGCGCCTCGCGGTTGGCATAGTCGGACGCCATGCCTTCCTTGATGAAAACGCCAAACTCGCTCCAGAATGTGGCGTATTTGGCGACGTCTTCCTCCGCCAGATTTTTGAGTTCCTTGAGCAGGCGATTGGTGAGCGCCTTGCGCAATTGCCGCGTGATCGGGTTGCTCTGCACGGTCTCGCGTGAGACATTGAGCGGCAGGTCTTCGGAATCGACCACGCCTTCGACAAAGCGCAGATATTCGGGCAACAGGTCCTTGTTGTGCTCCTGAATCAGGATTTTGCGCGAATAGAGGCGCAGGCCATACTCTGGGCGCAGACGCAGCGAGCTACGCTCACGATGCGCTGGCACAAACAAAATGCTGCGCACGTTGGCGGGCGCGTCGGCGACCATGTGGACATGCAGCAGCGGCGCCTTGTCGTCGAAGGTGAGTTGCTTGTAGAACTCCTCGTACTCCGATGCCTCCACTTTGGAGGGGGATTGACGCCAGAGGGCAGTGCGCCGGTTGGCGACCCTTGCCTCGCCTTCTTTGCCTTTCACGTAGATCGGGAAGGAGACATAATCAGAGTGGCGCTTGATGATGCTCTCGATGCGCCAGGTAGTGGCAAATTCAACGGCGTCCTCCTTGAGGCGGATGCGAATTTCCGTGCCGCGATCCGACTTATCCGCCTCCGCCAGGCTGAAGCGACTGTCGCCGCTCGACTGCCACCGCGCGGCTTTGTCGTGCGGACGATAGGAGCGCGAGATGACCGTCACTTCCTCCGCCACCATGAAGACCGAGTAGAAGCCGACGCCAAACTGACCGATGATCTCTTCCAGCGTGCTCTGACTCTGGCCTGCGTTCTGCAAAAAGGCGCGCGCGCCGGAGTGAGCGATGGTGCCCAGGTTCTCGACCAGCTCGTCGCGGTTCATGCCGATGCCGCTGTCGCGGATCGTGATGGTCTTTGCGTCGTCGTCCACATCGATCCAGATCGCCAGTTCCGCTTCCGGGTCGACGACATCGTGGTTGGTGAGCATCTCGAACTGGATGCGATTGAGCGCATCCGACGCATTCGAGATCAGCTCGCGCAGGAAAATCTCGCGGTCGGTGTAGAGCGAATGCGCCAGAATGTCGAGAAGTTGCTTGACTTCGGTGCGATATTCGAGTGATTCCATTGACGTCACATTCGTATCTGACATACCTTTCTCCATACCCCAATCGATGCAGCTTCAGCCATGCGGCCAGGATGATAATAACGTTTTCTGAACGCGTAATTGTATGCGATACGATGGGTTGGAGCAAGCCAAATCAGGCGTAAAAAACGAAGAACATGAATCATAAAAGTAGGATGACTCATGTTCTTCGTATCATCTTTCCTGCGCTTTACCTGCTCACGGTTGGGGGACAATTCGCCCGCCGCGCACCGTGCTGCCAAGCACAATCGCCGCCGTGATCAGCGCCAGATTCTTGACGATATACTGACCCTCGATGGTCAGCCCGAACGGAAACATCGTGAAGACTGCTTCCGGCGTGATAAAGATCGGCAGCGCCGTACCCGGCATCTGGAGGAAGAGCAGCAGCAGCGTCGCACGCATGAACAGCCCCGTGATCAGCCCCAGCCCAATTACCATTTCCCATACTGCCAACACTGGCTGGAAAACATTCGGATCAATGAAGAATATGGTGTTGCGCACCAGGTCTTCAGCCGGACTCAAGCCCGGAACGAGCTTGAGCGCGCCAAACCAGAAAAAGATGACGCCCAACGCCACGCGCATCAGCACCAAACCATAGCGCGCCATCCACGCTGTCGCACGTTGATCGAGCGCATCGATTTGAGCGGCGAAAGGCAGCCGCTGCAGCAAGCGATCTTCTAACGTGAGTTTTCGTTGGGTTGATGATATGTTATTGATCATTTTGCCTGTCTTTCTACGAATTGTTTGATTGTTCTTCTATCGATCTTCGGCTTTACCTGTCCGCCGATATTTCATCGAACCGTTGTGTTCAGCAGTATACTTAGAGTGATAAATTTGATGATGTGATGATGTTCACGAATTGTGATCAATCGAGGTGAAGAACACATGCACCTATCTGACTTTCGAGAATCGCTGATGCAGACAACGCCGCCAGCAGGAAGCAGCGCGCCGCTGCAGGCGCTCTGGTATGCAGCCAAAGGTGATTGGGATCGCGCCCACGATCTGACGCAGCCGGGCGGCGCTGCGCTTGACTGGGTGCACGCCTATCTGCACCGCGTTGAGGACGACCTTGCCAACGCCGGCTATTGGTATCGTCGCGCCGGCAAGCCTATCGCTACGACGCCGCTCGACGAGGAGTGGGCAACGTTGGTCGAAACCTTCCTCAACGCTAATTGAAATCAACACAGATGCGTTGCAATAGGCGTAGCAAGCATCGGCGCAACGATACGCCTCTCGCAATTCACAACTTTGAACAAGGATAGGTCATGCAAAGCGACGAACGGCGCGGCATGTGGTTTGCTATCGCCTGTTACACAATTTGGGGCGTATTTCCGCTCTATTTCCGATTGCTGGCGCCGGTGCCGGCAATCGACATCCTGGCGCACCGAGTGATCTGGTCGCTTGGCTTTCTCGTAATCTTATTGACGCTGCGTCAGGAATGGGCGTGGCTGAGGCCGGCGCTGCGCTCGCGGCGCACACTTGGGCTGTATGCGCTGGCGGGCGCAGTGCTGGCCGCCAACTGGTACACTTATATCTGGGCGGTCAACGCCGGTTTCGTGATCGAGTCGAGCCTTGGCTACTTCATCAACCCGCTGGTGAGTGTGTTGATCGGCGTGATCGTGTTGCGCGAGCGGTTGCGCATCGGACAGTGGGCGGCGATTGTCACAGCGACCGCAGGCGTGCTCTACCTGACCCTCAATTACGGTCAACTGCCGTGGATCGCGCTGACGCTGGCTTTCACCTTTGCGTTCTATGGGCTGCTCAAGAAGCACGGCACAGTGCGCTCGATGCAGGGGTTGACGCTGGAAGCGGGCGTGTTGCTGGCGCCAGCGTTGGCGTTGCTCTTCTTCCGCGAGACGACAGGTCACGACAGTTTGGTGAGCTACGGTTTGGGCAAGCTCCTATTGCTGATGTCCACCGGTGTGGTCACCGTGATGCCACTGGTGTGGTTCGCCTCGGCCGCACGGTTGATTCCGCTGTCGTTGCTCGGCATCCTTCAGTACATTGCGCCGACGCTGCAATTCCTGGTCGGGCTGCTCATCTTCCAGGAGCCATTCAACACGGCGCGACTGATCGGCTTTGCGATCATCTGGTTGGCGTTGCTGGTCTACTCAGTGGAAGGGCTGCACCATCAGCGCAGTGTACGCATAGACGCGGCATCGACAGCGGCGTCGTAGTCAGTTGATGGGCAGCCTGCGCATACGAATCGCCTGATTGGTGGCGTTGATTAGGGCGCCAGTCTCAAAATCATGGGCGAAACGAGCTGTGTTGTGTTTTGCGCGTTCAGTGCAGCTTTGGCGTGATGCGCAGCCTGTCACGCGCCCCCGCGCGACCGGATCACCTGTCCCGTAATCCATTCGCCTTGCTCGGAAGCGAGGAAGCAGACGAGGTTGGCGGCGTCAGTGGGGAGACCGATGCGGCGCAGGTGCGTTCTGGCGGCAATGGCCTCGCGCTGCTCGTCGCTCATCCAGCCGGTGTCGGTGGCGCCAGGATCGACGGCGTTGACAGTAATGCCGCGGCCAGCCAGCTCCGCCGCCAGTGTGATGGTCATGGCGTCGATGGCGGCTTTGGTTACGACGTAGGCCAGTTCACCCGGCATTGGGCCTGCGCCTTGCCCAGAGGTAATGCTGATGATGCGTCCGTTGCGCTCGCCTTGCCAGCGCCGCACAAACTCTTTGCACATCAACACCGTGCCGCGCACGTTGACCGCGTAGTGGCGGTCGAGCTGGTCGGCGTCCACCTGATCGAGACCGCCCGGTTCAGAGTGGCAGGCGTTGTTGACCAGAATTGACGGCGCGCCGAGCAAGCCATGTACGGCGTCGAAGATGTGCTGCGGCGCAGTGGGCTGGCTGAGATTCGCCTCCAGACCGTAGGCGCGCACGCCAAACGCGCGCAATTCGCTCAACAGCGTCTCGATCTCGCGTGCGTCGCCGCCCAGACCGGATGTATGTATGTCGTAGGGGAGAAAGTAGGTCAGCAAAACGTCGGCGCCCGCGTTCGCCAATGCGCGCGCAATCGCTGCACCGATTCCCGCACGTCGACTTGCGCCGCTGACAACCGCCACGCGACCGGCAAGATTAATCTTCATCTTCCACCAACGGCTTGCCGTCGATCGTGATCTCGGACGCGCTCTCGTCGCTGACTTGCCGGTAGACCTGGGTGGTGCTCAAGCTGGCGTGGCCAAGACGTTTCTGCACCTCGCGCAGCCCTGCACCGGTATTTAATAGATGAGTGGCGAAGCTGTGGCGCAGCGTGTGAGGCGTCACAGGCTCCTCAATGCCAACCTCCGTGACATAACGCTTGATGATCAACCAAAGCCCTTGCCGCGTCAGCCGTTGACCGCGGTGATTGAGAAAGAGTGCACTTTCCGATGGGCGCACGACCAGCGCCGGACGTCCTTTCTCCATGTACAGCCGCAGCGACTCCTGTACAGCCGAATCGAGGTGCGCAACGCGACGACGCTTGTCGTTGGCGCCGCAAACCAGCTGCCCGGCTTCAAGATCGAGATCGGAAACATCGAGGTTCACCAACTCGGTGACGCGCATCCCTGTGGCATACAGTGTTTCGATCAGTGCGCTGTCGCGAATCGCCTGCGCAGTATTGTATTGCTTGGGAGCGGCGAGCAGCCGTTCCACATCGTCGTGCGAGATGGTGTGGGGAATGTGTTTCTTGACTTTGGGCGATTCCAACAGCGCCGCCGGATCTCTCTCGATGACCCCGCGCGTGTACATATAGTCAAAGAAGCTCTTCACGGCGGCAACCTTACGCGCTACAGTGGAGGAGGCATAGCTCCGCTCATGCAGTTGGAGGACATATTCCTGCATAATTTCTGGCGTAACTTGCTCCCATCCTGTAAGACGTTGACCGTCGTTCGTCTGATAGCGTATCAAGAATGTGAGAAGCTGACTCAGGTCGTTGCGATATGCGGCGATTGTGTTCTCGGATGCCTCTGCTTCGATATCGAGTGATAGTAGATAACGTTGAACTTCTTCTTGCATACGATTCACCCCCGATTCAGCCACTCGATCCACATGGACTCCAATTGCAAATAAGCAGAATGACAAAATTAATCTCGGAAAATCGTCTCATTTTCCGAATTTTGCTATGTTAACTTTGCATAACAAGCGATAGTCCAAACAAGATTTGTTTGATTTGCCTATTGTAGCATTACTTTGCATAAAACAGAAACTTTTCTGACTTTCGGTTGGCGATTCGCTCCGGCTATAATCAGTTCTATGGCACGCAAACTACGCAGTGCGGCGCAGTCAAACGCCGATTTGCCGCTCACCGAGTTTACCCGCACATTTTTCACCACGTTTGGCGCAACGGTGCGCCAGGATTCGTCACAGGTGAAGCAGGCGTTTGATGTCGAGTTGACAGAACCGTTGCGCCAGCATTTTGGGCGCGAGCGATTGCGCTTGGTCTTTCATACAGGAGAAGTGGAGCCGGGCGTCGAACTTGTGGCGCATGGCAGCCGCGTTTTCGACCAAATGATGGCGCTATTGGATCAGAAGGGTGCGTTTGTTGTGCTGCGCGCTCCAGTGAAACATCAGGGCGGCGAGTTGCTGTTGTCCGCAATTCGCCTGACCAATGCCAGCGTCAGTCGACTGCGTCTGCAGGAACGGGCGCGTACGCTCTTTGTGTTCACCTGGCGCATCACCTATCGCGCCGACGACAAGCGGCAGGAGATTTTCACCGTCTGGCTTGACGATGACGGCAGGCTGATTCACCAGCCCGACGCCATGAACGGGGGCGCGGCGTCGGAGGGTGACTATGCTCGACTGCTGCAGGAAGCTGAGCCAGCCGCAGTCGAGCGCAATGACGCTGGTGAGACTCTGTCGCCCAAGTTGTCAGCGCTCACGCAACTGATCCGGCTGGCTGAGCGCGCACGCAGCTACGCCATCTATCACGCCGACGTGCGCTGTGTGACCCATGAAGCCGAGATTCTGCCCCGTCTTTACAAAACGCTCAATCGGCTGATCACCTACTACGAACAGCAGATCGGCGAGGTGCAACCGGCGCGCGACCCGGAGGGAGAACGATGTCGCGTACTGGAAGCTGATCTGCGCCGCAAGGTCGACGAGGAGATCGAGAACCATCGTCTGCGCGTCGAGGTCGAGTTAATCGGGTATATTGCGGTCGAGATTCCGATTGCAGTCGCAGAAATGACCCTCACCACCGGGCGTCACGAAGTCACCGTGCGCGTTGAGCAAGATCGCTACAGTGGCGCGCTGCGCCGGCCAACCTGTCACGCATGTGGTGACGAAACAGCGACGGCAACGATCGACCGCAACGGCCATCTCACCTGTGAACGCTGCACCCATCTCTGCGCCGGTTGCAATGATCTGCTCTGCGCACTTTGTGGCGTGGCGCCCTGCCCCGTCTGCGGCGTTGAGAACTGTGACCAGTGTGGGCAGATGTGCTGGGCGTGCGGCGAGCGTGCATGTACGGTGCACATCAGCGTCTGCCCGACCTGCGGCGACAGCGTCTGCCATGCGTGCCAGACCGAATGTGCGGTGTGCGGCGTGCGCCAATGCAAGAGCCATCTACGTTTGGATTGCGTCGCCGAAGCGCACAGCGCACAGGAGCTGATCTGCCCGCGCTGCGCAGTGCGCTGTCCAGGCTGTCAGCAGTTTAGCGCGCACACCGGCGTCTGTGACGCCAGCGGCCAGCGCTTTTGCCAGAACTGCCTGGTCGTGTGCGCAGGCTGTGGCAGAACAGTCGGGCCGGGCTATTACCAACACAGCGCTGCCGACCAGCAACCCTATTGCCGTGAATGTCTGTACGAATGCCTGTTCTGTCATGCGCTGACGCACGAGACGAAAAGCTGTGCGGTGTGTGAACGCAGCGGTTGTCCAACCTGCGTCGGTCGTTGCGTCGTGTGTAGCCGCGATCTTTGCACCGAACATAGCCTGCGCATGTCTGGCTGTGGACACATCGTCTGCAACCTCGATCTGCAGGAGTGTGGGGTTTGTCATGAACTTGTCTGCCCGCGCTGTGCAGCCGTCTGTCCAATCTGCGACAACTTCCACTGTGAAGCACACGCCACGCGCTGCACACAGTGTGGTCAGGAATACTGCACTGCCTGCGTCAGCCGCACCGGTCTGTGCGCCACTTGCACGGTCATCAGCATTGGAGGCATTCCGGTCGATCGCCTGGCGCTGGCGTGGGAAGACGACCCCGCTGCGCAGGCGCTGATTCCGCATTATCGGTGGGTCGTTGGCAGCAACCGGCGCTACGACATCTATGTGGGTGAGGGGGCAATGATGAGCGCGGCGATCGTCGTGGTCGATCGCAACGCCAAAGCGCGACGCATCGTCTGGGTGCGGCGGCTCAGTGCGCTGGATCGTCTGCGCAGCAGGTTGGGGATATGAACGCCTCATCCGCCCTGGTTGTACAGGCTGCCGCCCATCTGGCCGACTGTCACCTTTGTCCGTTTCGTTGCGGCAAGCGCCGCACACAGGCGGCAGGCGTCTGTCGCGTTGGCGTCACCAGCTTTGTGGCAAGCGAAATGCTGCATCATGGCGAGGAAGAGATATTGCGCCCTGCACACGCTATCTTTTTCAGCGGCTGTACGGCGAAGTGTAGCTTTTGCACAGCGGCGCGCTTTGCGTTTCGCCCAACCTACGGTGTTCCTGTCACGGCGGAGATGCTGGCGCAACGCATTGTGCAGCGCCAGGCCGAAGGAGCGAGGTCGGTTTGCTTCATCGGCGGTGATCCAGCGCCACATATTCCTTTCATCGTAGAGACGCTGACCCTGCTTGGCAATCGTCGCACCATTCCGGCGGTCTTCAACAGCAATTTCTACTTGACTGCGGCCGCGCTTGACTTGCTAGACGGCGTCATCGACATCTATTTGCCTGACCTCAAGTTTGGTCCGGCGGTCGGTCGGGCAGGCTGCAGCGAAGCAATCGGCGCAATGCCAGACTACTGGGCGGTTGTCACCGGCTGCATCGACCGCGTGCTGGCGCAAGGGCGGCAAGTAATCGTGCGTCACCTGCTGATGCCGGGACATTTTGAGTGTTGCACGGCGCCGGTGTTGCACTGGCTGGCGGAGCGTCCTGCGTTGGAGGTGAGTCTGCTCACACAATATCTGGCGCCGTCGCACCTGCGCGGCCCATTGGCAGGTTCACTGGCGAGAGTGGAGATCGAGCAGGCGCAAACTCTGGCGGCGAAGCTTGGTTTGCGGTTGGTGCGCTGAATCTTCCAGGAAGCTGAGAAAGTTCCCTGGAAGATTCAGGAGAGCGTTCACCGCATCGGTGGAGATGGCGGCTGCGATGGATTGCTGGACTGTTTCGCCGCTGACGGCGTTGCGCCGCCTTCTGGCTGGTTCGTGAAGATGTTCTGCATCGTGCCGAGCGCGCCAAGAATTGCCGTCGCCTCATAGGGAATAAAGAGCTTCGACGCGTTGCCGTTCGCCACAGCCTTCAACGCTTCCAGATATTGAATGGCGATAACGCGTTCGTCGGCGTTGGCGTTGCGGATGGCGCCGAACACGGTCGTGATCGCATTGCCCTGGCCGGTCGCTTCGACTTCCAGCTTGTAGCGTTCGGCGTCGGCGACGCGGCGCACGGCCTCGGCTTCGCCCTCCGCCTCCAGAATGCGCGCGGCGCGCGTGCCTTCAGCGTCGAGAATTTGGGCGCGCTTGTCGCGTTCTGCCTTCATCTGCCGGTGCATGGCGGCGGTGACATCGGCCGGCGGGTCGATGCGCTTGATCTCCACGCGCACCACGCGCACACCCCATTTGTCGGTCGCATCGTCGAGCACCGAACGCAGCTTGGCGTTGATCATCTCGCGCGAGGTAAGCGCCTCATCCAGTTCGGTCTCACCTACCACATTACGCAGATTGGTCTGCGCCAGCTTGGTCGCAGCGTTGTAGAAGTCGGCCACATTGTAGGTCAGCTTCACCGGGTCGGTCGCCTCGTAGTAGACAATAGCATCGACCGTCACGACAACGTTATCCTTGGTGATCACCTCCTGCGGCTGCACATCGACGACCTGCTCGCGCATATCCACCTTGCGCAGCGTGTCCACAAAGGGAATGATGAACTGGAGGCCGGGTTGCGCCGTGCGCAGATAACGACCCAGACGCTCGATAACCCCTTTTTCATAGGGGGACACAATCCGAATGCTCATTGCCGCTAACAAAAAGACTAGCAGCAGAAGCAGTCCTAGCACGACTGCCACTAATACAAATTCCATATTGCCTCCTTACTCAAGTCGAAAGGTTCGATTTGTTTATTCGTCTTCGATGCGCTGCGTCAGGCTGGGACGCACCACCAGCCGCGTGCCATCGATGCGCAGCACCTCGACAATCGTATCTTTGGCGATGACTCTGCCATCTTCTGAAACGGCGCGCCACTCTTCAGCGTCGACGCGCACCATGCCGGCGCCTAGCGCGGGATTGATTTCGGTGAGCACCAGCGCTCGCTTGCCAAGCACGCGATCGCTGCCGACAAAATTGGGGTTGCGCTCGTTCAATCGCTTCGTGATCGGGCGGATCATCAGAACTGTGAAGCCAGAAACGAGTATGAAAATCAGAACCTGTAAAAATGGATCAACGCCTAGATAAGCAGCAATCGCTGCTGCACCTGCGCCAATGCCAAAGGCCAGCAAAAAGAATCCTGTAGTGAATAATTCGGCGATCATGAAAATGATCGCCATTGCCAGCCATCCCCACATCCAGATTGTGCTCATACATTCGCTCCTCTTTGATGAACGACGGGCGTCGCCGTTGACCTTGCTGCCTCTTATTGTAGTTGATTCGGCGTGAAAAGGCTGACCAATGTCTGACTTTAGCTGGACGCCAAAGAACCTCGTTCAGGCGGCGCTGCGGAATTCTGCATGGCGCACCTTGCCTGTGCACAGGTGAAGGGTGATTGTAAGCTCCAGCACACCGCGGTCGCTTCGTACACGCGCCACACATCGCTCCACACCGTCGCCGCCGATGATGCTTTCGAGCGTTGGCGCGCCGTAAAGCAGGTTGACAACGCGCAAGTGCGTCAGCATTTCGCGTCGATTGATCTCCGGCGCAAACATCCTGTTTACTGTGCGCAAGGTCGGCTTTGCCGTCGCCGCCAGCACGTCTTCCAACGCTTTCTGCATCTTGTCCTCCGGCGGGAGGATCGAGTCGATGCTGAGGTGTTGCACACGTGGCGGAACAGTGGGCGTCAGCGTGATCCAGATCGTGCACCAACCGCGCTCGCCGCGCATTTTCCACTGACCACGCAACGGGTTGCGAATTTCAATCTCTCCGTCAACCTGCAAAACGCCATGGCGTCGATGCAACGACTCAAAACGCTGGCGCCACACATTGCGCGGCGTGTCCAGAAAGAAGTTGACAGCCATCAGCGCGTCGGCCAACGCGTCATCCCATCGCTGCATCAGACGCATAACGTCTGTTTGTGCACTCAGCAGCGCCGGATGTGGTTGCACGGGGCGCGATGCAAGCTGCGCATTTGTCACCAGATAATGCAAAATCTGCATGGCGCTGGCGACAGCGGGTGCGTAGGTGCAATTGGACAATGTCGCTACGCCGATGTCTCGATCGGGCAACCAAACCATATGTGAGCCAAAGCCAGGCAATCCGCCAGCATGACCCACCAGTCGTCCAAACTCTGTCGTTTCGGCGGCGAACAAGCCAAATGCATAGCCGCCGACTTCCCATTTTAGTGGGCGACCGATTGGTTGAGCAGACGCAGGCGGCGGACGTAGATTGGCGCAGCGCTGCATCTCGCGCAGCGAGCTTCGACGCAGGACAGGATTCTCGGCGCCATCGCGCGGCGGCCAGGCGGACAGGAAAAACGCCACCCATTTCGCCAGATCATCGACCGACAGATAGAGACCCCCGAATCCGGCCGCATCTCCGCCGCATGGCGCCCAGGCATCCGGCTCCTCGACAAACTCACCGTCGATCAGCCTGTAACCTCTGGCAACCGATTGATCAACCTGGTCAAGGTTCCATCGTGCATTGAGCATACCAAGCGGCTGCAAAATATGCTGTGCTGTATATTCCTGAAATGGCTGACCGGAAACTTGATGCACTACTTTTCCCAGAATCATGTAGGCAAGATTTGAGTACTCGTACTGCGTGTTGGGTGACGAGGCAAAGGTGACGCCCTGCGCCAGCAATGTCGAGAGCGCAGCATCGTCGAGCGCAAGCTGCCGGTCGCCCCACGGATTGTCTTCGGGCCAACCGGCGTTCATGGTGAGCAAATGGCGCAGGGTGAGCTGCGGTGCGTCCGTCGTCGGAGGCGCTAGCAGCGCCAGTTCGGGGACATAGCGAGTGACCGGATCGTCGAGACCAAGCAGCCCAGCATCACGCAGTTGCAAGATCGCAACGGCGACAAAACTCTTGGTCATCGAGGCAATGCGAAAGAGAGTGCGCCGGCTCACTGGCAACGTTGCTGTTGTATCAGCCAGCCCGACGCCGCCAGCATGGATGAGCTGACCACCCGCAATCACACCGTAAGCCAGCCCAGGCAAATGATGTTTGTCTACAAACTCGGCCGCCAGTCGATCGATCTCTGGCAAAGTTGCGGCGATGCGGTTGAACCGGTCAGCGTCAAATTCAGATGAAGGGACAGGCGACATGACAATGGCTCCTCGGACCGGTGCGCGGGTGTTTGTATGAAGCTATTATAACAGAATGGTGTTGGTGTGGAGAGTTTCGCTGTGACCAGGGGATACTTGACGTCGGAGCCGTTGTAGGCCATCGCCTCCGGCGTGACATGTCTTCCTGTTACGTCGGAGGCGATGACCTATGGCAAACATCTCTAAGGCGCAATCGCTCCTCCTATAGACTGTCCTGCCATGCCTGCACCTGCGCACGCAGATGCGGGCTGGGGAAGGCGTTAGCTTGCGCCAGCAGATGTGTACACCCGCGCTGTATGAAGGCGCCTCTGCGGGGGTCATGTACACTGTCGAGCGCTTGCGCAACCGTCACGTACACTGCCAGCGGATCGTCAACGCCTCCGACAATGCGATTGTCGAGTATGTGTAGGATTTCTTCGACCCTCTGCATCGCAGCCGTCGTATCGTCGCGTCGACGATGCAGATCAGCCAGGAACGCCAGCGGCGTCAACAACATCAATGCGCCGGGCAGGTCGCGATGCAGCGCCACCGCGCGTTCCAGCGCAGCGAGGGCGTCGTCGAACGCGCCGCTTTCGAGCAGCGCAGCGCCAAGCGCGGTCAGCGTATGCGCCTCGGCCGCTGCTGAGCCGGCGGCGCGTGCGCGCTTAGACACAGCCTCCAACGCAGCCAACGATTTGGGATCGTTGTGTATGGCGAAGCTGTTCCACGCCAGCGCAGCTTCAGCGCGACACTCGCATTCAATATCCTGCATCTTGCGCGCCAGCGCCAATCCTCGGTTGAGCTCGCGTTCGCTGCATGCGTCGTCGCCGAAAAACCGCGCCAGCAGACCGATGTCGGTGCGGGCGTGCGCCTCCAGGCTGGCGTTGCCGATGCGTTCAGCCAGCTCTGCCGCCTCGACGAAGCAGGCAAATGCGCCGGCATAGTCGCCCTGCCAGCGTCGCACATCCCCCAGGCTGTCAAGGCGCACTACAGTGAAGTAGTGGTCTTCGGCAGAGCGAGCGATTTCCAGCGCCTCGCGCTGAAGTTGTTCGGCGCGTGCGTACTCCTCATTCTGCGCTGCGATAACGCCGAGGTTGCTGAGCAGAGCGCCGACGCCGCGGCGATAGTTCGTGCGCCGTGCGATTGTCAGCGCCTGCTCGAAATAGTCACGCGCTGCGGCGCACTCTTGCCGGTGGAGGGAATTCAGTCCCAGGCTATTGAGTGCATTGACCTCGCCAAGCTGATAGCCGACTGCACGCGCCAGGTGCAAGGAGCGATGCAGCGCTCGATCCGATTCGGCCAAATCGCCGCGTTCGGCGTACGCGGCGGCGAGGATATTCAGCGTCATCGACTCGAAACGTCGTTCGCCCAGGTCTCTGGCGATCTCAAGGGCGGCGGCGGCGTAGCGTGCACAGGCCTCCCAGTCGGGCGCGCGCGTGGCGATCATGGCGAGGTCGCTGAGTGTGAGTCCTTCGCGGCGTCGGTTGCCCAGGCTGCGATAGATCGCCAGCGCCTGTTGGAGCAGATCGCCGCCGTCGCCGCCCAGATAGGTGCGAGCAGCCGCCTGCGCTGCCAGAATCTCGGCGATCAACGCCTCGGCTTCGGCGTGCTGCGCCAACGGCAGCGCTGCGAGCAGATGTTTTTCGGAAGCAGCCGCGTCTCCCATGGCGTTGGCGGCGATGCCCAACTGGAGCAGAGCAGCGGCAGTCTGTTCGTTGTCGTTGCGCTGCTGTGCGCTTTCCAGCGCAGCGCGCCCTGCCGCAATGGCGTCGTCGTAACGCGCCAGAGTGATGCAAGCGCGTGCGATCTCGATTTGCAGCGCAGCGCGCGTCGGTTCGTCGGCGATGACCATCAGCGCATCGTTGAAAAGCTGCACTGCTTCGCGATGCAGCCCGGCCAGCTCGTGAAAGCGTGCGACGCCCTCCAACGCTTGCGTCAATTCCACCGTTGCGCCGTGTCTGATAGCCCACTGCCAGGCCGCATGCAAATTCTCGATCTCAGCGTTGAGCAACGCCAGGCTGCGTTGTGGCTCCTTGCCGACCAGCAGCGCCGCCTGATCGGCGAGCAGATGTAGGAAATAATGGGCATGGCGTAGGCGCACTGCTGCAATCTGCAGCGTAGGATCGTGGAATGCGAGTTGATCTGCCTGCTCGCTCGCAAATTGACGCAGCAATTCGTGCATGACAAAGCGCCCCGAACGCACAACGCGCAGCAGCGACTGGCGCACCAATCCCATAATTGTCTCCAACGAGGTGAGCGTGACGGCAAGTGCGGCGTCGCGACCAAACTCGCCGCGAAAGACCGACAACTGGGTGAGCACGCGCTGCTCATTCTCAGTAAGCAGCCGCCACGAATAATCGAAAACGGCGCGCACGCTGCGCTGGCGCGCGGGCACATCCTGTTTTGTTGTCGCCAGGAAGTCGAGATTGCTGTGAATCGCCGCCGCGATCTCTTCACAGGTGTAGCTTTCCACCCAACTTGCCGCCAGCTCAATCGCCAGTGGCAACCCCTCCACTGCTCGACAGATGTCCGCGATGGCGCGTACATTTGCTTCGTCAATGGTGAACCCGGGATCGACCGACCGTGCGCGGTCGAGAAAAAGCTGTGCGCCGCCGAAGCGTTCTAGAGCAACGATTCCTGCACCGGGATCAGGCAGAGGCAACCCATGCAACGGCATGATGTGTTCCGCCTGGAAATTGAGCCGGGCGCGTGAAGTGACGAGCAATTTGAGGCGCGGCGCTCGAGAAAGCACTTCGTCGATTCTCGCTGCCAGCGCCAGTAGATGCTCGAAGTTGTCGAGAATGAGCAATACTTCACGTGCGGCGAGAAACGCAACCAGTTGCTGCCATGGGTCAGGTGTAGCCTGGAAACTTATCCCCAGCTCGCGACCAACGGCGGAAACCAGCGCATCGAGGTTGTCGACGCCGACCAGCGGGATAAACCAGACGCCGTCGGCAAATGCGCCGCTAATGTCCTGAGCCGCAGCCAGCGCCAGCCGCGTCTTTCCTGCACCTCCGGGGCCGACGATCGTGATCAAGCGGCGCACGGGGTCAAGCAGCCACTGGCGCAGCTGTGTCTGTTCTGTCTCGCGGCCGATGAAGGTGGTCGAAGGGGGCGGCAAATTGTGCGGCCGAGGCGCAACGCCGTGTGCAGTTGCCGGAAGCGCTGAGGGTGCGCCGGTCAAGGCTCCAGCGCGAATCTGAGCGGCCAGCGTTTCGGTCTCTGCTGAAGGAGAAACGCCAAGCTCTTCTTTGAGCATACGCCAACAGCTTTCGTATGCGGCGAGTGCAGCGCTACGCTGACCGGCTAACGCCAGCGCGCGCATGGCGCGACGATACGCTTCTTCGCGCAGCGGGTCGAGTTCGATCTGGCGCTGTGCGTAGCGATGGGCGGCGCTGTAGTCCCCATTCGCCTCGCGCCAGGCGGCAAGCGCATCCAACATTTCCATGCAACGCGAGTGAAACCACTCGCGTTGCAGCAACACCCATTCTTCAAGCGGCTGGCTGTCGTCGATGAAGAGTCCGTGCAGAAACTCGCCGCGGTAGAGTTCGACGGCTTCCTCATAGCGCGCCATGCAGGCAGGGCAGCTTTGTAGGGTGGCATGGTTGTGTCGCCGGCACGCATCGTAGAGTCGTGTAAAGGCGGCGGCATCGACCCAGACGTTGGCGTCATCGAGACGCACAGCGCTCTGATCGGCGATCAGGAGTGTAGCGGCGGCGTCGAGCACATTGCGAAGTTGAAAGAGCGCCTGGCGTAGATTGCGCCGCGCCGCATTTTCCGGCTGGTCGGGCCAAAGTAGCCCGGCCAGCGCCGCGCGCGTGTGGTAACGATCGGCTGTCAGCGCCAGATATGCAAGCAGCGCCTCGTTTTTGACCGAGCGAAAGCCGCGAAGCGACTGACCGTTGGAATGTACGTCGAAAGCACCGAGCATGTGCAGAGAAAGAAGCGTCATAATTGGGACGTATTGTATAATGATTATTTTGTAATCACCAGTTCGATCTTGGAGTTTCCTTCAGGGGCGCCCCCCTTTTGCTTACGAATTTTTTCATAAGGCAGCGTAGTCGCCACATATCTCTGGCTGTGAGGTCAAATTCATGTCACTGAGATCGAGGTGCTCACAATGACCGTTAGCAGCCTGCTAACGCGATGCTAACGGACGTGTGGCAGTCTATGCGCACGCACCAGTCGAAGATTTTTTCGGCTGTAGAGGGAAGTGCCGGCGAGAGTGGTGTGTAATGGATTTTGATAGGGGAATATACGATGGATTTGGTTTCACTGGAGGATACGATGAACACTTTGTCCGCACAAATTCAGCCGCCAGCTTACTTCAACGCTGCCTTTGCCGAACGCGCCTACCGCCGGAACTATCGCACAGTGATGGTGCGTTTCTGGCGTGAAAGTGAGGATGCTCCCTGGCGGGCGACGACGCTCGACCCTGCTGGCGGTGCGCCACAGCATCATGCCAGCGTTACTGAACTGTTCACGAATTTGTGGGATATGTTGAACACCGTGGAACAGTAGGCGATGCGGTCCCGGCGTCTGCGTGATCAGGCAAAATTGTTGCGAGGTCGGGTGCACCAACACGAATTGTGATTTCACGGTGCAGCCGATTTGACAATAGAGCTTTCAAGCGATAAAGTGAGCATTACAAAATATTGTACGTTCTAAAGGGAGTAAACAATCACCGTCTAGACTACAAGTTTGGGCGGTATTTTTTTGCCGTTGGAAACGACCAGATTTTGTACCGTTGTCTATAACATTTTTTTCAGGAAAGGAAGTTTCCAACATGGCTACTCGAGAAAAAGGCACCGTCAAGTGGTTCAATGAGCAAAAGGGCTTCGGCTTCATCACGCCGGATTCTGGCAAGAAGGATGTGTTCGTACACCAGACTTCGATCATGAGCGCCGGCTTTCGCACTCTTGCTGAGGGCGACAAGGTGGAATTTTCGGTTGAACAGGGCCCCAAGGGTCCGTCAGCTGCAAATGTTCAAAAAGTCTAGGTGAATGGCGCGCTCGCTAGTGCAGCTATTTTACCATTTTTGACATGGGTGATAGGGTCGGATATACTACATTCTGCTAGAATGTAAGTCCTACAGCGAGTGAAGTACAGCCGCTCTGACTTTACGTCTGGGCGGCTTATTGTTTTACCGTTGGGAATGACCACATTTCGTAGCACAGTATCAGTATCAGTAAACAGTATCAGAAAGGAAGTTTCCAACATGTCCGCTCGCGAAAAAGGCACCGTCAAGTGGTTCAACGATCAAAAAGGGTACGGCTTCATCACGCCGGATTCTGGCAAGAAGGATGTCTTTGTCCATCAGACCGCCATCATGGCCGCTGGTTTTCGCACACTTGCCGAAGGCGACAAGGTCGAGTACTCGGTTGAGCAGGGGCCGAAGGGACCAGCCGCTGCACAGGTGCAGAAGATCTAGTCGCACGTCGAGCATGAGGCGCACGCGGCGTCAATTGTGATGTGATGTGCGTCGCAGGCCGGTAGACAATGTGCTAAAATTTGAAGAGGATCAGCGCCAGGCTGATCCTCTTTTTTTATTCGCCGAGACGTTGCGCAGTTGGGTGCATGAACACAAGGCGCAATCGAATTGCGGGTTATATGTAGAGGCAATGCGTCTGATTTGGGCCAGATCGGATAGAATTTTATCAATGAAGATTTGTTGTGCTCTTGAGTTGCGGCTTTTGATAGCCAGCGAGTGAGACCAACGTATGCCGGTATTTTCACAATCTCTCGAAACCGAACTCGATCTGTTGCGAAGTCGCGTTGCAGAGCTGGAGATGGCTCTTGCCCAAAATGGCGGATCCGCCGCGGGACTGCGGCTTGCCGAGCGCGTTAAGGAGTTGTCTGCACTCTATCGCGAATCGTATCTGGCGGACCAGGAACGCGTTGCGCCAGACGATTATTTTTTTGAGTTGGCGGCGCTGCTGCCAGGCGCCTGGCAGCACGTTGACGACGCATGTGCACGCATTCTGGTGAACGGCCGTCCTTATAGCACGCCAAACTATCGTGATACGCCGTGGCAACAGAATTGTCCGATCAGCGTGGAAGGCAAAGAGATCGGCATTGTTACAGTCGGTTACCTCTCTCCCCATGCCAAGGCCGATGAAGGACCCTTCCTGAGTGAGGAACGCAGCCTGCTCAACGAGATCGGCAAGCGTATTGGGCGCTACATCGAGCGTCGACAAATGGAAACAGCGCATCGATTTTTGACAGCGATTGTCGAGTCTTCCGAGAGCGCGATTGTCAGCGTCACTCTCGATGGCGTCATTCAGACCTGGAACGCCGCCGCAGAACGCATCTACGGCTATAGCCGGCGCGAAGTTGTGGGTAAGTCGCTCTCGACAATCCTGACGTCTGAACAATATGATGAAATTATACATCTGCTGTGGCGCACGCGCGAGGGATACAACACCGAACAGTACGAGACAACTCGTCTCCGCAAGGATGGTCATGTTGTTCATGTGTCCATCAGCCTTCATCCAATTATCGACGTGCAAGGCAAGGCTGTCGGCGCAGTCGTAACAGCGCGCGACATCTCGGATCGTCGCTTTTTTGAAGCGACCATGCGCGAAAGTGACGAGCGGCTGCGCAACACCTTTGAACAGGCCGCCGTCGGGCTGGCGCATGTCAGCCTCGATGGCCGCTACGTGCGCGTGAATCAGAAGCTCTGCTCGATCATTGGCTACGAACCCTCGGAGCTTCTATCGATGTCGGTGCAGCAACACACACACACCGACGACTTTGCCGCCGAACAAGCGTTGATGGAATCGATGCTTGCAGGCAAATGCACTACGTATTGCGCAGAGACGCGCGCATTTCGCAAGGACGGCTCGCTGGTTTGGGTGAACCGCACCGTTTCGCTGGCGCGTGATCGCTCGAATCGCCCCAAATATTTTATCGCCGTCGTCGAGGATATCACACAGCGCAAGCAAGCCGAACAGGCGCGGATTGAAAGCGAAGCACGATATCGCGATCTTTTTGAGAATTCGCCGATCTCGCTTTGGGAACAGGATTTTTCCGGTGTGAAGCAGGCGATCGATCAATTGCGTGCAGAGGGTGTGACAGATTTCCGCAGTTATTTTGAGCAGCACATCGAAGCTGTTCAAGAATGTCTTTCACGCGTTAAGCTGCTCGATTTCAATCGGGCAAGCGTTGCGTTGTACGGCGCCACGACGCGCGAAGAGTTGCTCAGCTCGCTCGACAAACTCATTCCGTCGTCTGGCTACCCATTTTTTATCAACGAACTGGTGTGGATTGCAGAAGGACGCACCGCTTTCACCTGGAAAGGCGTCAATCGCAAGCTAACAGGCGAGCAGATCAACGTTCGACTCCACTGGTCGGTTGCGCCAGGACACGAGACGACGCTCGACCGCGTGTTGGTTTCCATCGAAAAGATCGACGACGTTCTTTCTTCAACAGCCTGAGAAGGATACGTGAATAGATAGAATTGCATCAAGCGCGTTCGATGCCCGGCGTTTAAGCAATGAAATCACTGTACGACCCTCGATGGCGTTTAGGGTTTGCACCTTTGCGAACCAAACAGCTTTGTTGGTCGCATCGACGCATTGTTCCCGCCAGTGCAACCAGCGCACAAGCAGCACCGTCAACAGCGCCAACGCCGCCAACGCCGCTGCCATCACCCAATATAAAACCTGATAGGCGTTCGAGCCTGACGAACCGATCGCGTCGAAGGAATGGCGAATGATCGAAGCGCCTTGAATCAGCGTCCCCGTATCGAATCATGATATACTTGATGCAATTTTTTCATGTATTTGCACAAACTTTCACAACTTTGCTCGGGAGGCAATATGGCTCACGGTCCCTATGTACTCGGCATCGACTTTGGCACCGAAAGTGTGCGCGTCGGCATCTTTGATCTGGGCGGGCGTCCGATCACCTTTGCGTCGGAACCGTACCCGCTTTACCACCCGCGACCCGGCTGGGCGGAACAGAAACCGGATGAGTGGTGGAGGTCGCTCGTTGTGGCCACGCGGCGTGCGTTGGCGCAAAGCGGCGCGCCCGGCGAAGCTATCGTCGGACTTGGCGCCGACTGCACGAGCTGCACGGTCGTGATGATGGATGAAAATTTCACGCCGTTGCGCAACGCCATTATCTGGATGGATGTGCGCGCCGCCGACCAGGCCAATCGCATCGCACAGGTTGACGACCCGGCGCGCAAGTACAACGGCTACGGCAACGTCTCCGCCGAGTGGATGCCCTGTAAAGCGTTATGGGTCAAGGAAAATGAGCCGGAGACGTGGACGAGGGCGCGCTACGTCGGCGAATTCATCGACTGGCTGACCTACCGATTGACCGGAGAGTGGGTGGGAAGCATCAACAACACAAGCATTCGCTGGTATTACGACCGCAACACCGGCGGCTGGCCCACAGCGTTCTATGAAAAAATTGGGTTGGGCGACTTGCTCGAACGCTTTCCCCCTCGCCTCCTCGACATGGGGCAGGTGGCGGGCCGGCTGCGCGCCGACGTCGCCGCCGAGCTGGGGCTGATGCCAGGCATCCCTGTGGCGGAGGGGGGCGCCGACGCATTAGTGGCAATGATCGGGTTAGATGTGGTGACGCCGGGCAAAGTGGCTTTCATCACCGGCTCGTCGCACCTGATGCTCGGTCAAAGCGCCACGCAATTCCACGCCAAGGGCATCTTCGGCGCTTACACCGACGCTGTGATTCCGGGGCAATACACCGTCGAGGGCGGGCAGGTTTCGACCGGCTCGGTGGTCAAGTGGTTTCGTGACAACTTCTGTGGCAAGGAAGCTGCGTTGGCCGCTGAGCGCGGCGTCGATACGTACACGGTGCTCAACGATCTGGCGGCGCAGATTCCGATCGGCTCCGACGGGCTGATCGTGCTCGATTACTGGCAGGGCAACCGCACGCCCTATGTCGACCCAGAGGCGCGCGGCATTATGCGCGGCTTCTCGCTCGGACACACCACCGGACATGTTTTCCGCGCCATCCTGGAAGGCGTCTGTTACGGCACGGAGCACATCCTGCGCACCTTCCGCGCCAACGGCTACATGGTGCAGGAAATGGTCGGCGCCGGCGGCGCCACGCGTAGCCGACTGTGGATGCAGATGCACGCCGACGTGAGCAATGTTCCGATTACGTTGACGGAGGTTGCCGACGCACCGTCGCTCGGCTCGGCGATCCTGGGGGCAGTCGCCGCTGGCCTCTTCCCCGACGTCGCCACAGCCGCCAGCCAGATGGTTCACGTGCACGACCGTATCGAACCAAACGCCGCCGCGCACGAACAATATCGCTTCTTCGTGGATCAATATATCGCCACCTATGGGCGCGTGCAGGATTTGATCCAGGAGACGACGCGGCATGTGGCGAGGCGGTAGCTATGTTTCATCTCAGTCCCTCCATTTTAGCCGCCGACACTGCCAACCTGGCCATCGCCGTGTGCGCAGCCGAAGTGGGTGGCGCCGACTCGCTACACATCGACATCATGGACGGTCACTACGTCGCCAACTACGCCTTTAGCCCGAAGACGTTGGCTGATCTACGCCGGGTGACGACGCTGCCGTTGCACGCACATCTCGAGGTTAGCAACCCCGACGCCGTGCTATCGCTTTTTGCCGAAGCCGACATGATCATTGTGCAAGAGGATGCAACGCCCGACCTGGCGGCGACGATTGCGACGATTCAGCAATTGGGCTGCACAGCGGGCGTCGCCGTCAACCGCAATCGGTCGGTGAAGCCGTTGTTGCCCATCCTGGATCGAGTCGATCTGCTATTGGTGATGGCGGTCGAGCCGGGTTTTGGTGGTCAGCCTTTCGACGCCGATGTGCTCGACAAGGTGCGCTGGCTGCACGCGCAGCGAGCGTCCGATAGGCTCGATTTTGCGATTGGGGTGGATGGCGGCGTCAACCTATCGACCATTGCGCTCTCCGCTGCGGCGGGCGCCGATTTCTTTGCCGTTGGCAGTGCAGCGTTTACAGGCGACATTACCGGATCGGTGCGTCAATTGCGCGCTGCTGCATCCACTACTGGTCGTTAGGCAAAGTTTCTATGTTTCCAATGCTGCGTGCTACGTATTGCATGTCGAAATCTCCTACGCAACACGAACCACGCAACATTGCGCTGATAAAATGTCAACCTGGAACCCAGTAATAGCCGCCTGACTGGAGGCGTCGCCGCACCAAAGTGTTTGGCGCAAGCTGCGCATCGGTGGTATCGTACCGTCAGAAGTGTGCTGTTGTCCCCCGCCAGCAAGGTGGTTTCGCAGCGAATCGGGGAAGAAGCAATTCCCATGCGCTGCTGTGTGAAATGCCCGGTGGGCTTGGAAGGAAGCACTATGTCCAGGATTTTCTCACATCGTTACATGCGGTTTGCTGCGTTTGCGCTGGTGATTGTCGTGTTGCTGGCAATAACGCCTGCTGCCCCTGTCACCGCCTCGCCCCCGTTTCAGGAAGGAACGGGCGGTTTTCTCGTCTTTGGCGGCACAGTGGTGGGCGCGCCGCGCTTGAACGTGCGCGACGCCCCAACCACCAATGGCCGTATCCTCGGTAAACTGGACACCGGCGCGCGCGTTGCCGTCGTCGGGCGCAGCGGCGGCTGGTATCTGATCCGCTATCCGGCGGCGCCGGTGGGGTTGGCATGGGTCAGCTCTAGCTACGTTCAGCTCGACGGACAGCCTGCGCCGGTCGCCGCCCGTCCCACGCCCACGCCGCGTATACCCCAGCCAGCGGCGCAGCCGGCTCAGCCCGCACGGCCTGCGCCGCCCACTGCCACAACGTCGCCGCTTGCGGTGCGCGTCGAGGCGCCGACTCTGCTCGACTTCAACAATGGCGCCTTTCGCTGGCAGTGGTACGGTGACCAGGGTCAACTGAGCAACATCGACTGGTACACGGATATCCTGTTGTTTTTCAAGGGGGAGACGCTACCCTATCGCACATTCGTGGCGAACCCAGGTGAGGTGCGGCGCGACGGTCCCTTCTTTGTTTGGAACGCTGAACCGTTTCGCGTCCAGTGTGACACAGTCGCTGTGGCGCGTATTGCCGTGCGCGCCAACGGTGAATTCGTCGGTTGGGTCTCCGATGCAGGTGTTGCGCTTGATATTGGGCCGGCGTGCAGTCAGATTGTAGAATCTTCCGGCGGTGGCAGTGGCGGCGGTGGCAGTGGCGGCGGTGGCAGTGGTGGCGGCGGCAGTGGTGGCGGCGGCAGTGGTGGCGGCGGCGGCGGCGGCAGTTCATGTCCGCTGCCCGATGAACTGGTCGACCCTGGTCTGTGCGACCGTCCAGATTTTGCCAATTGCGCCCCATGTCGGGGGCAATGACCGAATTCTGCTGGTGCGCTGAGACTTGCCAATCGCAGTAGAGGCACGGCGTCTCCAGAATAGTGTTGAACACGAAACAACAAGGATGAATCATACCTCAATCACGAGGCATAGAGGCTGGACGCGGCGACAGATGCTTATCACCAGTAGCGCGTTGGCTGGCAGCCTGCTTGCAGGCTGCCAGCCAGGGGGACCGGAACCGCGCCAGCCAGTGACCACTGCAACCGCTGTCATGGCAACGACAGCGCCGCCAACGCCTACTTTACTGTTGGAGGAAGCGCCGACCAAAGACACAATCGATCTTCGGCGCAAACTGGCGCAGATGGTGCTGGTTGGCTTTCGCGGGCTTTCGCTGGACGAAGACAACCCAATCGTGATCGATATCCACAACCGCAACATCGGCGGTGTTGCGCTTTTCAGCTACGACGTAGCGTTGCAACAGTGGAATCGCAATATCGAATCGCCAGCGCAGGTGGCTGCACTGAACGCCAGCCTGCAAGACCTGGCTGCGACGCCGCTGATCATTGCTGTTGATCAGGAAGGCGGGCGGGTGGCGCGGCTGAACGAACGCTTTGGCTTCCCGCCGACGCTTTCGGCGCAAGAGCTTGGCGAACGCAATGATCCAGCCTTCACCTATGAAGCCGCTGCACAGATGGCGCGCACACTCAAAGCGGCTGGCGTCAACCATAGCTTTGCCCCAGTTGTGGATCTGAACACAAACCCCGACAATCCCATCATCGGCGCAATCGGTCGCAGCTTTTCCGCCGATCCATCCGTCGTGATCGAACAGGCGGCGGCGTTCATCCGTGCGCACCGTGACCATGGCGTCACCACCACGCTCAAACATTTTCCCGGCCATGGCAGCAGCCGCGATGACTCGCATCTCGGCTTTGTGGATGTAACGGACGTCTGGCAGCCGGTGGAGTTGGAGCCTTATCGCCAATTGATTGCGCGAAATCTGGTGGATGCCGTGATGACGGCGCACGTTTTCAACGCTCAACTTGACCCCGACTCCGTCGCTACGCTTTCACAGCCGATCATTACCGGCATTTTGCGCGAGGAACTGGGTTTTGATGGCGTGGTTTTTTCCGATGACATGCAAATGGGCGCCATCGCCGACAACTATGGCTTCGAGGATGCGGTGGTGCGCACTGTTGAAGCAGGCGTGGATGTGATCGCTATTGCCAACAACCTGACTTTTGATCCGGAGATTGCGACCCGAATTATCGAACTTCTAGCTGCAGCTGTGGCTGATGGTCGGTTGAGCGAGGCGCGCATCGACGCATCTTGCCGGCGCATCATGGCGCTTAAGGCGAAATGGATGCAAAGACAGGTTTGACTCAGCGGGCAGCGTAAGCCGAGGTCCGGTCACTTCCGTTGGCCGTCAAGCCACAGCAGGGCAATCAATGCGATCTCAACCGCCTTGTCGAAAAAGGCGAGTGGCGTGCGCGCTGCGGTTGGAATCAGCAACCAGGCAAAAATCGTGATGGCTGTGTAGGCGATGAGCGCCCAACGAATCAGCGAGCGATATCGCGCCAGCAGTGCAATTGGCGCCAACAACAGAAACAACAAGGACAGATAGCCTGCACCGTTGAGCACAAAGATGGCGCCGCCGGAATCGAGAAAACTAATGCCCAACCAGATGTGAATCAGCGCAGTAATGAGCGTGAGAACAACAATCCCCCATTGGATTGAACTCAAGCCGAAGCGGTTTGGCGCATCCATTCTGTCTCCTCCTTTGTCATTTGGACAACATCGCGCAATCTACTTTACACCACACTTCAATACAGCGCAATCAGCAAACGACGATCGATCAGACGATCAAGCCACTTCACGTTTAGAGCAGCTACTTGAATTGCATCCTGAACGATCTGGGGATCAGACCGTTTATGGTTTCATAATTGCTGACATCGAGCGTAAACTATGGTGATATTCTGGCGCACAATTCGATGGTAAGTATATCTACGATTCGACGCAAAACTAACGGTGCGCTGAAAGAGGGAAATCTGTCGATGCAGCAACAATTGGAACGAACGCTGCCCGTCTCAGCATCAGACGGCGCACTGCAAAACGGCGCTGAGTTGTGGCGCGGCAGTTGGGTGATCTTCACCAAACACATGTACAAGTTCGTGCGCAACGGTCAGGAAGTGGGCGGCACATTGGCCGCACCCTTGCTGTTAGCGGCGACTTTTGGCCTGGGCATGGAAAAGCTGGTGGAGACCGAAACCATCGGCGGGTTGAGCTATCTGTCTTTCATCACTGCTGGCATTATTGCCTTCACTGCGCTGAGTGGCGCCATCAATGCCGGCATGACCATCCTTGAAGAAAAGATCAAAGGGATGATGAAGGAGTACATGGTGGCGCCGATCCCGCGCGTGAGCATTTTGCTTGCCGCCGCTGGCAGCGGATTGGTAAAAACGGTGGCGCAGTCGACGCTGATCGTCGTGGCGGCGATATTGTTTGGCGCACGCCTGCAAACTTCATCGATGGGTGTGCTGGCGGCATTGTTGGTGCTGATGGCGTTCGTCATGACGTGCGTAGGCTTTGCCAATGCGATGGCGCTGCGCAGCAAGTCGATCGGCGGCTATCACACGATACTTTTCTTGCTCAATCTGCCGTTGCTTTTCCTTAGCTCGGCGCTTTATCCGCTCGATACGATGCCAGGATGGATGCGTGCCATTGCGCTGCTCAACCCGACGACCTACGCCGTCGAAGGGATGCGCGCTGCACTCTTTGGCAGTGGCGCTCTCAATCTCGCATTCTGTCTTGCTGTGTTGATCGGCTGCGCCGTGCTGTGTACGTGGTTCAGCGTCAGGACATTTCAACGCGTTGTGCAGTAAAAAGGCGGGAACGAGGCATGGAAGAGACGATCAAACTCGAACAGTTCCTCAAGCTGGCGCAGGTGGCGGCGACTGGCGGCCAGGCAAAGGTGATCATCCAAAGCGGTCAGGTGCGCGTCAATGGGCTGGTCGAAACGCGTCGCGGGCGAAAACTACGCCCTGGCGACCGCGTCGAGGTCGGTGGAGAAGAGCTGATCGTAATGAGCGACGAGGAAAAGGTGTAGCGTGTTTCGTGTAGCGTCGCAGGTATCTCAGCACGCACCACGAAACACGCACCACGAAACACGTTCTTTAATCGGCGGTTGCAGGTGATTCCAGTTTGGCGGCGGTTTCAACTGACGAGGTGGACTCGATACGGGCTGGCAGTTTTCCATCGGCGGCAAGCACCGGCTGCAAGGCGGCGATGGCGCACTCCACCATGCCATCTTCCGGCTCGCGCGTGGTCATCTTCTGCAGCCATAGCCCCGGCGTGATCAACATGCGCATGAAGCGGTTGCCATCGTGCGCAGCGCTGAAACGTATGATCTCATAGGCGACGCCGGCCACCACCGGCACCAACGCCAGCCGCGAGACGAAACGGAGCAGCATCGACAGCCACCCCGGTTCAACATCGGAAAAGGTCAGCGGTGCAAAAAGCAGGATGCTGATCACCAACACGTAGAGCAGAAAACTGGTGCCGCAGCGCGTGTGCTGGACGCTGAACTTCTGCACTTCGGCCACGGTCAGCGGCGCGCCCGCCTCGTAGGCGTTGATCGTCTTGTGCTCGGCGCCGTGATAGCCGAAGACGCGTTTGATGTCGTTGAATTGGCCGATCACCCACAAATAGGCAACGAAAAGGATCAGCCGGATCACGCCCTCGAATACGGCGTCGATGAAGGGGTCATCGTTGACGAAAGTCGCCAACAGGCGCGCAACAAAGGTCGGCAGCATGAAAAAGAGCGCCACGGCAAACGACAGGCTGACGGCGATGGTCGTCCAGGCAACGGGTCCCGTGAACTCGACCGGCCTGCCGTCCTCCTCGCCAGCGGCAACCTCACCGCTCCAAAAGAGCGCACGAATGCCCAGACCGAGCGCATCCCACAACATTCCCAACCCACGCACAAAGGGCCACTGTCCCCACGCGCTGGTATAGATTTTTGCCGTCAACGGCTCCTCGTGCAGCACAATCTGCCCCTGCGGGTTGCGCACCGCCACAGCCATGCTTTTGCGCCCCCGCATCATAACCCCTTCGATGACGGCCTGTCCGCCGTAGTATTGTTTCGCCATGGGTCAGGATTGTATCACGGATTGTTTGCGTGACCACAAGCGTTGGCGACGTTTTGCACCCTTTTCGTAGGATTTGATGGGAACATTGGCTGCCATGACGCCGTCATGGTTGGTGCCAGCAACTTTTCGCTGGAAACAAGAAGTATCAGGAAAGGATAGTTGAACATGAACACCAATCGAATCCAACGCATTCTTGCTGCGACATTAGCAGCGGTGATGCTAATTTCCGGCGTTTTCATCGGCGGAAACTGGCTGCGCACACCGGTTGTCCTTGCTCAAGAGGCAGCGCCAACTGGAGCGCGCACGATCACGGTTGTCGGCGAAGGCGTCGTCAATATCGAGCCGAATGTGGCGCGCACAAATATCGGCGTCGAAGTCGTTCGCAGCACGGTCGAGGAGGCAGCCGCCGAGAACAGCCGGATCGTCGATGCCCTGCTGGCGACGCTGATCGATCTGGGGATCGACGAAAAAGATATTCAGACAAGCAGTTTCAACGTCTACGCTGAACGCTACGGCATGGGCGGCCCGGTTAGCGAGGAGGAGGTTCAGTATCGCGTCGGCAACACGGTGACGGTGATTATTCGTGATCTCGATCAGGTTGGCGAAGTGCTCGACGCCTCGATCAAGGCCGGCGCCAACAATATCTACGGTGTAGAGTTTCTGCTCGACGACGCGACCGCAGCTCGCTCCGAAGCGCGCAGGCTGGCGGTCGAGGCTGCCAACGCCAATGCTGCAGAGCTGGCGGCGCTGACCGGCGTTCAGGTGGGCCGCATTCTGAGCATTAGCGAAGTGATCGGCGGTGCAGGCGGCTTCTACAACAACTCGATCAGCAGTTTCCAACTTGGCCTGGGCGGCGCCGACCGCACACCGATCCAGTTGGGTCAACTGCGGTTGACCATGCAACTGCAGATTACCTACGAGCTGGTGGACTGAGGAACGAAGGAATCCTGATGACCGGTTGGTTGCAGCGTCTGTCACGCCGGAGGCGATGACCTATAACTTGGATCGCATCGGTTCGGAATCCTGATGACCGGTTGATTGCAGCACCCGTCACGCCGGAGGCGATGACCTACAACTTGGATCGCATCCCTCCGGAATCCTGATGACCCCTGTCAACAGACGAAGAGCACGCAGCCTGAGGCCACGGGCTGCGTGCTCTTTGCATTTTTCGGCGGCGCTCATACAATCTGAAGGGGAGGCGGATGAACGAAGGATTGCGTAGGAACACCAAAGTGGCGGCGCCCTGTCGCCCCTTGCAAATTGCCCCTCATCTCTCTCATCACTCAGAAAGTGAGTCACCATGAACGACCTGGATCGACAATTTGAGCAGATACTGCACACACCTGACGCCGACTTGTCGGGGTTGGCTGTAGTCGTCTATCGCGCCGGTGAGATTTGCTACGAAGGCTATTTTGGCCAGCGCTTTATCGACTCTAACGACGCCGGACGTTCGCTGCCGGTGACGCCCGCCACGAAATTCCGCGTCGCATCGATCTCGAAAACGGTGACGGCGCTGGCGGTGATGCAGCTTGCCGAGCGTGGGCTGCTCGATCTCGACGCCGACGTGAGCGATGTGCTTGGCTGGCAGCTGCGCAACCCGCATTGGCCTGACACGCCGATCACGCCGCGCATGTTGTTGACGCACACCTCATCGCTGCGCGATGGCGAGACCTACACCTTCCCGCCCACCACGGCGCTGCGCGATGTCTTCCAGCCGGGCAGCGCCTTTTACGAAGAAGGCGCACACTTTGCCGGTCGCTCGATCCATGCCGATCACACGCCCGGTCATTTCTTCTCCTATTGCAACCTCGGCTTTGGCGTGCTCGCCACGTTGATCGAGTGCATCATCGGCGAACGCTTCGACCGCTTCGTCGCGCAACACGTGCTGGCGCCGCTGGGCGTGGACGCATCGTTCAACGTGCGCAGCCTTTCCGACGACGGTCTACGCAACCTGGCTGTGCTCTATCGTCGCCAGCGCAACGGTGATTGGGACTCGTCGGCGCCGTGGTGTGCCCAAATGGACGACGTGCGCGGCGTGCGTCCGCCCGTTCCTGACGGCCTGGATGCGTACCTGCCTGGCGCCAACGGCACGATCTTCTCGCCGCAGGGTGGGCTGCGCATTTCACCGCGCGATCTAATCGAGGTGATGAAGGTCTTCACACACGGCGGGCAGGGCAAACACCAGCGCATCCTGCAGCCAGCAACAGTGACACAAATGTTGACTGTGCAATGGCGGTTCGACCCCGCTCTTGGCAACGGCGAACCCTACGCCGGTCTGATGCGCGCGTTTGGCTTGGGCATCCACCACCTGACCAACGCGCCCGCCGATGCTTATGGTCCGTCAGACCGTCTGCTCGCTGACGCCAGCCCACAGCTTTGGGGACACATGGGCGACGCCTACGGGTTGCTCAGCGCCATGTGGTTTGATCCTGAAAAAGATGCTGGCTTTGTCTATGTCATCGGCGGCGTCGGGCGCGATCCGGAGACCTACAAGGGTGAGTATTCCGCCTTCTACCGCTGGGAAGAGGTGATCCAGAGCGTGATTCTGGAGGCGTTTCCGATGTGAGGAGCAGCAGGCAGGAATCGGTGCGATGATCTACGCCGCCTCAGACGCGAAGTAGACCCGAGACGGATAATCAGCTTGACTCAATCGCAGCCGTGCAGTAGGATCACCGTCAGATCACGAGTTCACTGTTGAACAAGTTTACTTACAACCAGATGATGCAACGCCTGGTCTGTCCGGGCGCTGCTGGTTTTTTATACCATATGGAGATGTTGTTGTGACCGAAACGATTGTCCAGGATAAAATCGACTTGTGCCCGCCAGCGCTGCAAACGATCATCGAGGAGTTCCGCGAAGCGTCGCCGCGCGACCGTATGGAATATCTGCTCGAATACGCTATGAGCCTGCCCTCGCTGCCCGAACGCTATACCGCTGCGCGCGACCAATTGGAGCAGGTGCACGAGTGCCAGACGCCAGTCTTTCTCGCCACCGAGATCAACGATGGCGCCGTCCACTTTTATCTTGACATTCCGCCTGAATCGCCGACGGTGCGCGGCTATGCGTCGATCCTGGTCGAAGGATTGGACGGCGCAACGCCCGACGCGATCCTGGCAACTCCTGACGATGTCTACATGTTGTTGGGGTTGCACGAGGTCATCACTCCGCAGCGCGTGCGCGGGCTGCACGCACTCCTGGCCTACATGAAGAAGCAAGTGAGGAGCCACCAGTGAACGAGAAACCATCGTTCGTGCGTTGCCCCTACTGTCGGCGCAAACTCGATAAGACGCCCAAGCGCAAGACCACCTGCCCGTACTGCGACAAACCGATCTATGTGCGCGGCGGCAAATTGCTGCGCGAAGATGCGCTCGAAGCTGCTTCCGCCAAGCCAGCCCAGAAACCGACTGCAAAGAAGCCAACTGCAAAGAAACCAACTGCAAAGAAACCGACTGCCAGCTCGTCAAGTAAGCCCGCCAACACCAAACCCAAGCCACAGGGGCAGCTCGGCGCCGATCTGAAGAAAAAGAAGCGCGAGAAGTTCAGCCAGAAGGACTTGCTTGCCGGTTTGCAGCTTCTCGTCCCGCTTGTTGGCGCACTGTTCGCCAGCGGTGGCCTGGGCTCGCTGCTCGGCGGTCTGTTTGGCGGAGGCGGCGCCAATGCCACGCGCAGCGAAGCTGGCATCGCCAGCGCGCTGCAATCCGTCGACACGGACGAACTGCTCACGGCGGTCGCCAACGCCTATGACGACCTCGACGACGAGCAAAAGTTCCAGATGCGCGCCGTGGTGACGTGGGTGCAGAATGGGTTTCAGTTGCCGGAAGAGGGAGAGGCGTAGCCTGCCGCCAATCATAGCAATGGTCTGGCGACATCAAGAATCGACGCCCGCAGCCTGCCCTGCGGGCGTTATGATTTTAATGTAACTGGCTCATGGCGCCGGCAATGACTGTAGCCATGCGTAAAGCGCTTCCACACCGCCAGGACTGATTGCTGACGGTCCAAAGATATGATCTGGCCCAATTTCACCGCTTTTGCCCGTGCGTAAAACTGTCGTGAATTCGGACAGCGTGAGCTGCGTGCCCGCCAATGTGGCTCCTTTGTCGGTAATGCCCTCTGCCTGTTCACCATGACATTCGTAGCACTTGCGGTTGACAAAGATCGTGGCGCCACGTTGTAGTATCTGCTCGTTCACCGTTGTTGCTGCTCCATCGGCAGTGGTCTGCGTGCTGGTTGTCGGCTGCATCAGCGCCGACGAGGCGGCGGCCTGCTGTGGAACCGGCGTAAATCGTGCTGGAGGCATAGTAGGTACAACAACCGGCTGACCACCGCCGCCTGCCGCACTCTGCTGTGCTGTTGCGCCGCCACACGCTGCCAGCGACAAAGAAACGATCAGCAGCGTTACGCCAAGCATCCATTTTGTCACAGAGAATCGGAATCGTTGTCGCATGGTAGATTCAACCTTTCTTGCGCCAAATCAAAGCGTTCATCGTGTCTGTTTCGGATCTAGAGCGTCGCGCAGTCCGTCTCCCAGAAACGCGAACCCCAACATTGTCAATGCAATTGCCAGCGTCGGGAACAGCGCCATGTGCCAGCTCACTCGCACATACGAGCCGGCGATCCCAACCATTTTGCCCCAACTTGGGATCGGATCGTTGATGCCTATGCCCAGAAAGCTCAGTCCGGCTTCGGCAAAGATCACGGTAGGAATGCCAAAGCTCACAGCCACCAGGATCGGAGAGAGTGCGTTGGGAAGAAGATGTCGAAACAGAATCGTGCGTTGGCGTGCACCCATTGCGCGCGCCGATTCGATGAATTCCTTCTCGCGCAGCGACAGAAATTGTGCACGCGTCAGGCGGGCGATGCCGATCCAGCTTGTGATGCTCAACGCCAGAATCACCATTGCCATGCCGCCACCGTAGACCGTGATGATCAGGATCGAGAAAAGTAGCCCTGGAAACGCCGTCATGATCTCGATGATGCGCGAGATCACAAAATCAACAGTTCCCCCATAGTAGCCGGCCAGCGCGCCCAACGGCACACCGATCAGCACAGCAATCGACATAACTACAATACCTACCGTCAGCGACGTGCGCGCTCCGAAGATAAGCCGGCTGAGGTAATCGCGCCCCACCTCGTCAGTGCCAAGCACATGCACGGGGTCGCGCATCGGCAACCAGCGCACCCGTGAAAAATTCGCCTGGTCATAACGAAACGGCGCCAACACATCGGCGAAGATCGCAATAAACACAAATGAAACGACGATGATCAACCCTACCACAGCCAATCGGTTGCGAAAGAAGCGATGCATTGCGTCACGCCACAGCGTTCGATGTTTCCCCTTGATCGGCTCGTTAGGGGCACTCTGACGGAGGGCAACCGCAGCGGTGGTGCTCTGTGCGTCCGCCATTACTTCGCCTCCCGTCCACCAAGCCGCACACGCGGGTCTAGCCAGGTATAAATAATATCGGTGAGCAGATAGGTGATGCCCCAAAGCACGGCGATCAGTAGAATCGTTGCCATGACCATCGGGTAATCACGATTGAAGGTGCTCGTCACGAAATACTTGCCAAGACCTGGAATACGGAAAATCGTCTCGATGAAGATGCTGCCGGTCAGCAGGTCGGGAATCATCGGGCCGGCGACGGTCACGAGCGGCAGCATGGCGTTGCGCAGCACATGGCGCGTCATAATCGTGCGCTCGCCGACGCCTTTGGCGCGTGCCGTGCGCACAAAATCCGAGCGGATGAACTCAACGACGCTGGAGCGTGTATAGCGCGCAATGATCGCCATCGGCGCCAGTGCATAGGCAATCACGGGCATGATCCAGTCGGCGCAGAAATAGCGATCGATCAGGCATCCCGTGTCTCCCCATCCACCCATCGGCAACCAGCCCAGATAGACGGAGAAAAACAAGATCGCCAGCATGCCAATGACGAAGCTAGGCATAATAAAGCCTAACATCGACAAGAACGTGACAATCGTATCGATCCATGAATTCTGGTGATAAGCTGCCACAACCCCAAGCGTGATCCCAACGCTGAAAGCCAGCAACACCGTCAACACACCGACCTGAAGTGTGATTCGCCAGGTGCTGGCAATCAGGGCGGTGACGGTGGTCGTCGGTTGTTGATAGGGAATCCCAAAATCGAAGCGAATGGCGTTGCCCATGTAATTCAGGTACTGCTCCCACACGGGTCTGTCAAGACCATATTTGCGCATGATGTTTGCTTTCGCCGCCGGTGGAAGCGGCTGTTTGCCTTCGTCGAATGGTCCACCCGGCACCGAGTGCATCAGGCTAAAGGTGATCATAGAGACCACCACGACCACAAAAAGGAGTGATACAAGCCGTCCTATAATATATCCTGTCATGCAAAAAGCCTATTGAACTGTCTGCGGTTTCATCGGGTTTTATCGTCCTTGTGGTCAGCAGATGGAACCGCCGACCACAAGGAGTGTGTGAAAACCTGACTTCACTGAATGCCGGGTTGCACCGGAGCGTTTGTCGGTGTCTTCCTGGAAGCTGCAAAGCCTCCAGGAAGACGATGACTCAAGGCGACGACAGCGTGGACGACGCTCTTACTGCTGCGCAATATAGAGATCGCCCCACACCCAATCGTTGCCCCAGTGCCAGGCGGCGATGCCGTTGGAGTCCGGCTCGCGTAGACCTTCACCCTGGACAAACGGCTGGTAGAGTGTGCCCTGCCAGCGATGATCGATAAAGACGCTGCCGACGTCATCGACCAGAATGCGCTCAGCTTCGCGGAACATCTGGTCGCGCAGTTCGGGATCGCCTACAAGGGGCGTTGCTTCGCGGATCAGACGGTCGAACTCGTCGTTCTTCCAAGAGTGGCGGCCCGTAGAGACAAAGATGCCCAGCATGTTGGAGGGATCGAGGTAATCCATGCCATAGGACACGGCGCCAAACTGAAGCTGCGTCGGTTTGGCGTTGAGGGCGTCCATGTAGACCTTGAAATCTTTGTTGGAGACTTCGATCTCCACATTCAGACATTCAGCGATCGACGCCGCCACCGCCTGGAAGACTGCCTGCAGCGCCGGGCTTTCGTTGCGCAGCCACATCTCCAGTTTCGGGAAGCCGGCGCCGCCTGGGTAGCCGGCATCGGCAAGATGCTGTTGCGCTGCTTCGCAGTTATACATTTGGTATTCCTTCAACACCCCTTCCACGTCCGAAGAGGGGAAGCCGGGCATCAGGAAGGAGTAGGCAGGCATTGCCTTGATTTCACCGTAGACATTGGTGACGATGCTCTCGCGGTCAACAGACTTGGCAAATGCCTTGCGCACGTTGAGATCGTTGAAGGGCGGGTTGAAAGTGTCGAAGAGCAGATAGTCGGTGCGGAAGTCGCCAAAGTGGCGCAGGTAGTTGGCGCTCAGGACCGGGTCAGCCAGAATGATGTCAAAGTCAGCCGGCGTCAGCTTTTCATAGATCACTTCATAGACTTCGCCGTTCTGGAACGCCGGGAAGAACGTGCTCGGATCCATGTAGATCACTTCGATGCCCTTGAGCCGCGGGGGATTCGGGCCTTTGTACATCTCATTTGCCTCAAGCACAATGCGCTTGCCCGGTTCAAGGGAGACCAGCTTGAAACGCCCCATCGTCACCGAAGTGGCAGGGTCGCTGTTGTAATAAGGTCCGTGCTCCGCCAACGCCTTCGCCTGCAATGCAAACGAGAATTTCATCATGCCTGGCAGCGGCGGGAAGGGACCATAGGTCGTCACCTGGAAGGTCAGGTCATCGACGGCGGCGACGCCCAATTCCTCGACCGGCAGCTCGCCCGCAATCACCTCGTCCCAGTTCTTGATGACGCCAGAATAGAACCAGGCAAAATCCCAGGCGTGTTCAGGATCGGCGGCATAGCGATAGGTTGCCACCCAGTCATGCGCAGTAACCGGCGTCCCATCCGACCACACCATGCCTGGGCGAATTTTGAATGTCCAGGTCAAGCCGTCTTCGGAGACATCCCAACTTTCGGCGGCCATCGGAATGATATTGAAATCCTGATCCAGGTCGATAAGCGCCAGCGTCAGCGCATTGTCCAACCCGCAGTATCGCTGATAGACTGCAACCATGAAGTCGGCCGTCGTGTGGTTCGCAGTTACATCACAGGGCATCCGATAAATCTGCTGATCATAAGGAACAGCATCGTCAGGCAGTTTCTCACCAAAGACCGTCATCATTGCATCGGCTGCTGCGGCTGGCGCTTCAGCCTGTGGCGCCGGCGCTGCAGACGGCGCCACGGTTGGAGCGCACGCTCCCATCACCAGTGCAATCAGCACCATTGATGTTAGCACGCCGATAAGCCTCAGCAGCTTAGGTGAACATGAGGTGTCCATATCCGACTCTCCTTTCGACATACAAATTGTTTGGTTGTGGGTTGTGGTTCTTGAGCGCCAGGCAACGACAATAGCCTGCGTGCTCATCGACGCAATCAGTGCTTTCGCCACGACAGGTTTGGTTATTTGCCATAAACCGATGACTGACACTGAAGTGGTGCTATTGTAATCGAGCCTTGGCAAAGTCGCAAGCGTGTTTTCGGTGTCGGGGTAGCTGCGCGACTGATACGAATCGCATCTTGCAAGTTGTGAAGTATATCCGAAAGCTATCTCGAATCATTTGGCAAAATCCACTGATTGCGTCAACAATAGAATAATAGAAGGATGATCTGTATGTGAAGTAAGGATAACTGCGAGTTACGCTATGCCGCTTACCCTACGCTTACTCAACGGCGACTACATGCGCCGATACGATGTCGAAAACATCCTGCGCCACCTCTACGCCATGCAGTGCGTCGAGATCGTGGGCATGAGCAACATTGGCAAGTCCGCGCTGTTGCGCTTGCTGGCTCAGCCCGACGTGTGGGTAAAAGAGGTGGGCGAGGCCGGGCAAGAATTTCTGCCGGTCTACATCGATTGCAATCGCATTCTCGACATGACCGAACAGGGTTTTAGCGAGCTGGTTCTGCGTTGCTTGCAGGAGGCAAGCCAGGCGCTGGCTGCGCTGCCGGAGCTGGTCAACGCCTACGACATGCTGGTGGCGCCGGCGAGCGACTTTCAGGTGCCGCTCAGTTTCAGCCGCGGACTGACGGCTGCCATCGAATCAACCACGCGCAAGCTGGTGCTGCTGTTTGACGAGTTTGACGATCCCTTCACACATATCGACGCGCGTGTCTTTCTGAATTTGCGCGCTGTGCAAGACCGCCACAGCAACCAGATCGTCTTCGTCACCGCCAGCGGGCGCCCTCTGCCAGTGCTCAACCCAGACCGCCGGCACGGTGAATTTGCCGAACTGTTTGGGCATCGCATCTGGTACCTGGCGCCGCTGACCCGCTCTGACACTGAGCAGCAAATTCGTCGCTATATGACCGCCTATGAAGCCGACTTTGCAAACGCTGACATCGACTTCATCTACCAGTGGAGCGGCGGCCATCCACGCATGGCGGAGGGCGTCTGCCGTGTGTTGCATCAGGCGCTGGAAGACGCCGACTCGCCGCCAGCCGACCCCATGGAGCGCTGGCGTTTTCATCGACGGACGGCTGCGTTGCTGCTTGTCGATGAATATCTGACGCGCGAGTGCAGCAAAATTTGGAACGAATGCACACCCGCCGAGCAAGTGGAGCTTGGCGCGCTTGCACTTGCTGACCACAAGCCAGATCAAGAAGTGATCGATGAGTTGTTGCGTCGCCATCTGCTTAATCGCGTGGAGGGACGGCCGCAGATTTTTTGTCGCCTGCTTGCAGAATATATCCAGCGCCAAACCGCCCAGATTGCGCCGGAATCGTCTTCGCTTTGGGTGGACACAGCCAGCGGGCAGGTGCTCGTCAACGGCGCACCTGTGGAGACATTGACTGCGCTGGAATACAAGCTGATTCAATTGCTCTTCCAGAATCGCGACAAAATCATCGACAAATACGCCATCGTCACCCAGGTATGGGGCGAAAGCTATATCGATGAAGTCGATGACGCTCGCATCGAAAAGCTAATCAGCCGTCTGCGTCAGAAGATCGAGCCGGACCCTGCATCGCCGCGCTTTCTCACCACGATCCGCGGGCGCGGCTATCGGCTAACTGTCGAATAATTTTGTCCGCCAGATTTTGGGACGCAATCGTGCACCGAATCACAAACTGGATTTGTCCACTTCTGTACATTCCCGCTATACTATTCTCGATTTTTTGACAATCCTTCCTAAAATTTTTGTACAAGGATGGGGCGACAGCGATGGCTGAAGCAACTGAAATCAGCATAGTTGGGACAGAGCAGATGGCGCCAGCACGGCGTGCGATTGTATTTGGCGGCGAGACCCGCAACATGGCGATAGGGATTGCCATGCTCAGCGGAGGTATTGCCGCGTTTATTGCCGGCTTGACCCACACTTTTTTTGCCGAGGCGACGGCGTGGATTTTCATTGCCTGGGGAGCGCTGTTTTTGTATGGCGACCTGCTGTTGGCGACGCGGCGTTTTGTCATCACTGATGAAGGGTTGGAAATCAGCATCCCCTTTCGCTTTTGGAACCGTTATAAAGCCTGGGAGTGGAAAAACATCTATCGTATGGATGTTGTGATCGACCACCGCAACACCCACCCCAAGGATTGTCAGATTCAGGTCTACCATCAGTATCCTGGCGAGATTGCCATCGACCGTGAAGATCGCGATTTCGATCCTGAACTAGTGGCGTTGATCATCGAGCGCGCCGGATTGAAACCGGACGGCGACGCCGTCGGCGTCGACCTCAACAATCTGCCCTTTGGCAAGTCAATCGTGTTGACGTGGAAACGGTGACAGATTTGCCATTGACAGAATGGACCGTGTGACAGTCGTCGTCAGCGCGTCTGCCGTGTACACATAAATCGAAAAGAGCGTCGAGCCGGCAGCGACTCGACGCTCTTTTGTTAGCGAGGAGAAATCATGCAATACCGCCCTCTCGGCCACACCGGCGTAACCGTCTCAAGTCTCTGCTTTGGCGCGATGTCCTTTGGCGGCGATGCCGATGAAGCCACTTCCGCCGCGCTCTACGCCCGCTGTCGAGACGCCGGCGTCAATTTCTTCGACTGCGCCAACGTCTATGGACGCGGGCGCGCCGAGGAGCTGCTTGGCAAATTCATGGCCGGCCATCGTGACGATCTGGTGATCACCAGCAAGGTTGGCTTTCGGATGCGCGATGGCGTCAACGGCGAAGGGCTGAATCGTCGCCACATCCTGCGCGAGGTGGAGGATAGCTTACGTCGGCTAGACACCGACCGCATCGACGTTTATTTCTGTCACCGCTTCGATCCATCGACGCCAATGGAGGAGACACTGGCTGCACTTGACATATTGGTGCTGCAGGGCAAAATCCTCTATCCGGCGGTGAGCAATTGGGCAGCCTGGCAGATCGCCAAAGCATTAGGGGTATCGGCGCTCAATGGATGGGCGCGCTTCGCTGTGATGCAGCCGATGTACAACCTCACGAAGCGCCAGGCCGAAGTTGAGTTGCTGCCGCTCGCTGCAGCGGAAGGGCTGGGCGTGATCCCCTATAGCCCGCTCGGCGGTGGGCTGCTGACCGGCAAGTATGGCGTCAATCAGCGCCCCGAAACTGGGCGGTTGGTCGAAAACGCTATGTATCAAAAACGCTACGGTGACGAGCTGCACTATGTCGTGGCGGAGCGCTTCACCGAATACGCGCGCATACACGGCTACCATCCGGCGACGTTAGCCGTGGCTTGGGTGATGAACCATCCAGCAGTGACCGCGCCGATAATTGGCGCGCGCAATCTGGAGCAACTGGAGGCGTCGCTGGCCGCCGTCGAGGTGGAGATGACGCCGGCGTGGCGGGCGGAGATTGCGGCGTTGTCCGTCACCCCGCCGCCAGCCACTGATCGCAGCGAAGAAACTCTATAGGACGATGATTAAACAGCCTAACAGCCACAATTGCTTTGTCTGCGGCGTCAAGAACAACGCCGGCGTTCACGTTCGTTTTTACGAAACTGTCGCTGCCGATGGCGCTGGCGAGATCGTCGCTCGTTTCACAGGAGAGCCGCACCATCAGGGTTACCCAAACCGCATGCATGGCGGTGTGATCACCGGCATCCTCGATGAGACCATTGGTCGCGCCGTCAACATCGGCGAGGGCGAAGACCCTTCGACGTGGGGCGTCACCGCCGAGTTGACGGTGCGTTTCCGCAAACCGGTGCCGCTTGGCGTGGAACTGGAAGCACGCGGGCGCATCACTCGTGACATTCATCACCTCTTCGAGGGTGACGGCGAAATCTACCTGCCCGACGGCACAGTGGCCGCTTCGGCGCACGGCAAATATATCCGCCTCAAGCTCGACGCCATTGCCGATGCCGAGCCGGAGGATTTGGGGTGGAAAGTGTATGAGGATTAAGAGATTAGAATTGGAAGATTGGAGATTGATGTTGCCTAGCCGCTCAATCTCTCAATTGCTCAATCTCCAATCTCCAGTCTCCAATCTCGACTTATGATCTATGATCAATAATTCCTTGACCGAACGCTTCTACGCACAGATGCAATTGATCCGGCGCACAGAGCAAACCTTTTTCGCTCTGTACGGGCGAGGGCTGATGGCGGGGACTGTGCACACGTCGATTGGGCAGGAGGCATGCGCAGTCGGTGTGGTCAATGCGTTGGATCGAACGCGCGATATAATCTTTTCCAACCATCGCGCCCACGGGCATTTTCTGGTGTACTGTGATGACGTGGAGGGATTGGTCGCCGAGTTGTTGGGGCGGCGCAGCGGCGTGGTCGGCGGCATTGGCGGCACGCAGCACCTGCATAAGGACAATCTCTACACCAACGGTGTGCAGGGCGGCATCGTCCCCAACGCCGTGGGCGCAGCTCTCGCCGAGAAGCACAAACAGAGCGGCGCCATTGTCGTCGTCTTTTTAGGCGACGGCACGATGGGACAGGGCGTCGTCTACGAGAGCATGAATGTGGCGGCGCTCTGGTCGCTGCCGCTGCTTTTTGTGCTGGAGGACAACCAGTATGCCCAGAGCACGCATCGCCGCGACGAACATGCCGGTTCGCTGGCGCAACGTGCGCAGCCCTTCGGCATTGAAAGCGCCGAGACCGAAGCAGACGATGTCTTTACTGTGTATGCAGCGGCGCAGCGCGCAGTAGCGTATGTGCGCCGCCAGAACCGCCCATTTTTTCTTGTTTTGCACACCTACCGCCTTGCACCGCACAGCAAGGGCGACGATACGCGCAGCGCCGAAGAGCTGCAACGCTACTGGGCGCGCGACCCGCTGGCGCGCCTGGCCGCCGTTCTGCCCGACGCACAACGCGCCGCCATCGACGCCGCCATCGAGCAACGGATCGAAAAAGCGGTCGAAAAGGCGCTGACGGATGAAGTCGAAGAGATTGGAGATTGGAGATTGGAGATGGGTGCGCACCAGTCGCTCCATCCCCCAATCCCCCAATCCCCCAATCTCCTAATCTCCAATCTCCCATCTCCCATCTCTTATCTCGAAAGCCTCCGCCAATCGCTGCACACGATTCTCGAAGAGGATTCCACCGCGCTCGTGCTGGGCGAGGACATCCTCGACCCCTACGGCGGCGCGTTCAAGGTGACGAAGGGATTGTCCACGCGCTTTCCAGACCGCGTGCGTACGACGCCGATCTGCGAGGCGACGATTGTGGGTATGAGCGTGGGTATAGCGTTGCGCGGGTTGCATCCTATCGCCGAGATCATGTTTGGCGACTTTGTGGCGCTCGCCGCTGACCAGATCGTCAACCACGCCGCCAAGTATCCCGCGATGTACAACGGCCAGGTCGCCGTCCCGCTCGTCATCCGCACGCCGATGGGTGGCGGGCGCGGCTACGGTCCAACCCACAGCCAGTCGCTCGAACGGCTTTTTCTCGGTATTCCACATCTCAAAATCGTGGCCGCCTCGCACCTGCACGACGCTGGCGCGCTGCTGCGACAGGTCGTCGCCGATCCGGAGCCAGTGATCTTCGTGGAGCACAAGCTGCTTTATCCGCTGGCGTTGGTCAGAGGCGAAGGGCGAAGGGCGAGGCGTGAGACTGAAAGATTGAGAGATTGGAGATTGGAGATTGAAGATTGGGCGCCTGTGAGGGGGGACGGCGTTTTGCAGATGGCGGAGGGGGTGGATCGGTTTGGGTATCCGGTGGCGCTAGCGCGTAATTATGGTGATGACGAGACGCCCGATGTGACGGTGATCGCTTACGGCGGAATGAGCCGATTGCTTGCGCCCTTGCTGACGGAGATGGCGGCGGAGGAAATTCGTGTATTGGCATGTTTGCCAGCGTGCATCAGTCCGCTCGATGCGGCGCCGTTGGTGTGGGCAGCGGCGCAGAGTGGGCGCGTACTGGTGGCGGAGGAGAGCCCAACTGCGTTCGGTTGGGGCGCGGAAGTCGTGACTCAAGTTCACGCGCTGGCTGGCGACCGCCTTTACGCTCCGGTGGCGCGCTTGGGCGCTGCGCCGACGGTGATTCCGGCGGCGAAACCGCTGGAGGATATGGTGTTGCCTTCGCAGGCGATGCTTGCCGCACAGATTGTCAAACTTTTGGAGATGTGAGAGGGTGTCAGCGACATCGAACGGAACGGTTTCCACTATGACTTCATTTCTGCCAATCCATCTACCTCAATCTGGACCTAACGACGCCACCGCCACGCTCATTGAGTGGGTGAAGGCTGCCGGCGATCACGTGAACCGTGGGGAGATCGTCGCCGTCGCCGAGACCACCAAGAGCGTTTTCGAGATCGAGGCGCCGCAGGCTGGCTACCTCTACCCGCTGGCGGAGAGCGGGCAGGAGGTGGCGGTCGGCGCGGTGATCGCTGTGCTGAGTGAAACAGTGGCGTCGGTCGAATCTGCGCGCACATGGCTGGCTGCGCAACAACGCGAAGTCCCCAGCGCTGCTGCGTCCTCCGACGCAACACCGCACGTCACAATCAGCGCACACAAACCCGCCACCAAAAAAGCCGAACTGTTGGCGCAGCGCCATCAGATCAATCTGGCGCAGGTGTTTGCTGCAGGAGATCGCATCACCGAGGCGGATGTGCTGGC
>CALJMI010000010.1 GCA_937981885.1 uncultured Caldilinea sp. | reverse complement strand
ACGTAGAGCTGCGGCGTCACGCGGCTATAGCGCAGCAGCGGCACGCCGGTCACGTAGGAAAGGCCGCGCCCCCACATCCACTGCAGCGTCACCCACAGCCCTTGTTGACGCAGCCGCCTCCAGAGAATGCGCCACCCTTTGCGGACATCCGCGACCAGCTTCATGTCGCTCCTTTCTGCTCCCATCGGAATGCTTCGACGATCACCGGCGCGCCGCGCACAATGCAGAACACGGTGGCGATCCAACTCAAGGTCGTCGCTGTAACCCAAACAGGTTGAAACCAGGATGAGTCTGCGCTTTGCAGCGCCAGCGTGAGGGCGAGCAGCGCAAACGCCGCCGCCTTCGCCAGCCCGTAGCCAGCGCGCATCGGTCGACCAGCGACCAGCCAGTAGCCCCAGTCGCTATACATTTGATCGTGCGCCGTCCTGCCGCCTGCATAGCCGATCTCGCGCACCGAATCGGTCAGCGCACCGCGGATGATGAAGGTAATGGGAATGACGAGCGAGATCAGCGCCAGGTTGGCAAAAACCACCCACAGCACAATTTCGACGGCGCGGTCGGCGGCGATGTCGAGCACGCTGCCCAGCAACGTTGTCTCACCGCGGCGCCGCGCCACGATGCCGTCAACCGCATCGAGCACGATCAGCAGCAGCACGCCGGGCACGGCTAGAAAACGCCCGATCGTGTCTCCAAAGTAGATTACCAACACCAACAGAACTAGCAACGGAAACCGAGCCAGGGTGATCCAATTTGCCAGATTCATCAGGCTGCTCCACGCTTGCTTGCGGATTGAAAAGTTACGCAACGATTATCGGTCAGCGCAGCGCAGATCGGCAAAAATGAGAGGAGGGATGAGTTGGGCGATCCGTGTTCACTTTTCCACGATCTCTTGCAACGGCAGGTCAAAGAAGGCGGCGACGCTGTATGACTGTTTTTCGACGGCGCGACGCACGCGCTGCGGCAATTTCTTGAAGGGTTCGAGTGCGATCGTCAACCCGCGCGCCTTGCGCGTATAGCGCCACGTCGCCAAAGCATATCCGGCGTCGAGCACGACGCCCTCAATATGACCGGCGATGCGAAAGATCTGTTTGTAATGGGACGCTGGCGCGATCCAGGTTTTGTCTTTATGAGCGAGCAGCAACGGCTCAAAGCGATAGAGCATATGCACACATCCATCCAGGTCTTCTGCCGGCGCCAGGAGGTCGTCAACATCGTCGCGCAGGAGGAACATCGCGACGCCGTCAACTTGCACGGGCGTCAGCTCTGTCTCCAACGTCGCCCACCAGCGCCGCGCCAGCTCTAGCTTGACGCCACGCCAATAAGCGAAATCCTGCACGGTGGCAGGCGCGTAACTGCGCAGATAGCGACGCAGGCATTCAATGTTGGCAGCGTCGTAGTCGGGCGGATTCCACGCAAGATCGGGACGCCAGCTCATCCGATGGGCAAACACCCCTTCGCCGTCGCGCGCGGCGTGACAGGCGTAGCCGTGGCGCACCAGATCGGCGAAGACTCCACCCCACGGTGAGAGATGATCCTGTTCGTCGATCAGGCCGGACGCGCGCAGGTCTGATCGCCCGATGAGGCCACGTTCGCGCAACAATGCTTCGACGCGCAACACCAGCGCGGCGTAGTCGTCGAGGGCGTCGGACTTTTCCGCCTTGCGCGCCCACCAGCTCTTGCTCCCGGCGAGCATGGCGCAGACCAGCGGCCAGTCGTCGGCGGTGTATACATGCAGCGTGCCGCGCTGTCCCCACAGCTTGACGAGCGTGCGCGCGGTGAAAAGCAGCGCCTCGTATTGAGCGAAGGTCAGGTCAACTGTGCGATTGCGCAGCGCCAGACCGGCCGCAGGATGAATCTGCGCCTGAACGCCGACCAGATAGCGTGCAGCAAGTTCAGGCGTCGCAAACGGCGTAACCAACCCTGATCGGCGCAGGCGAAACCAGCGCACCTGCTGTATATCGGCTTCAGGCAAATACTGGCTCATTGAATCGTGCGGTTTCTCTCAGAAAGGAACAAATGTGCTATAAGAATTCTACTGTGCGGCGCGCCCTCTAGCCAAATTCTCTGAACGTGCGATACAATGCAGGCAGTTGACCCATCGACGCCCAGGAGGAGCCTGACGCAGTGGAGACAATCGAGATCGGCAACCGCATTCTGGCCTTCCGCAGTTACGGTCGGCATGTCGCGCCCGAACGACCTCCGCTGGTGTTGGTGCATGGGGCTGGCGGCAACCATCTGATCTGGCCCCCGCAAGTGCGTCATCTTGCCCACACTGCTGTCTATGCACTCGATCTGCCCGGCCATGGCGCGTCGCCCCCGCCGCCCTGCGCCTCGATCAGCGCCTACAGCGAAGTGATCCGCGATTTTGTCGATGCGCTTGAATTGCCTTTTTTTGTGTTGGCGGGGCATTCGATGGGCGGCGCAATTGCGCTCGACTTTGCGCTTGCCTACGGTCATCGACTGGCTGGCATTGCGGTGATCGGCGCCGGCGCACGAATGAAGGTGTCGCCCACCTTCCTGAATGGCGTGGTCGACGACTTCGCCAGCGTCACGGCAGAGATCGTCGAGTATTCCTATCACACGACAACCAACGCCAAGGAAAAGGAACGCTACTTGCGCCATTTGCGCGAGAACGACCCAACCTTACTGCAGCATGACTTCGCCGTCGTCGAAGCATTCAACGTACGCGACCGCGTTGGGATGATCGCCGTTCCAACCTTGATCTTGTGCGGCAGGCACGATCGCATGACGCCGCCATCATTGAGCCAGTCCCTACATGACTGCATCCCCAACAGCCAGTTCCATCTGATCGAACATGCCGGCCACAATGTGCTGCTCGAACACCCCCAAGCGGTGGCCGATTATTTGGACCGGTTCATCACACAACTGTCGCTCAGTGACGGGCTATAAACGCCACAGGCAGCGCATGACGGGTGTGACCGTCGCGCCCGACCACTGTCTCCGCCGCGCACAGCGAGTTGAGCACCGCCTCCTCGACCGCCTCCACCACCGCAGGAAACAAACCTTCCATCACTTGCGCTTCATCAGCGACAGTGTGCTTCGAGGCCCACTGCGTCGTGGAAAAGGCGATCACAAAATCGCCGCTGCCGTGACCGATGGTCGAGCCTGTACGCGCCAGGCCTGCACCCGCCCGCACACACAGGCGCTGCAACTGCCGGCTATCAAGCGGGGCGTCAGTCGCCAACACCACCATCACCGAGCCACGCTCCTGCCCCAGAGACTGAGGTGGACACAGCAATTGTCCAATATGGACGCCAGCAAAGCGCAGTTCTTCGGGTCTGCCAAAGTTTGTCTGCACCAACGCACCAAGCGTAAAGCTGCCTGTTGCGTCTGGGGTGACGCGGCTTGCCGTGCCGATCCCGCCTTTCCAACCGTAGCAGGTCGTCCCTGTCCCTGCCCCGACTGCACCTTCGACCACCACTCCACCGCTCGCCGCTTCCAGCGCAGCGAAGACATGCGCTGGCGTGACATGACGCCCCTGAATGTCGTTTAAATAGCCGTCGTTGCACTCGCCAACCACAGGATTAATCGTGCCGGTGTGCAGGTCGATGCCAATGGCGGGATTGGCGCGCAGCATATAGTCGACCACCGTATCCGCCACGCGCCAGACGTTGAGCGTATTGGTGAGCGCGATCGGCGTCTCAATCTCGCCAAGTTCGCGCACCTGTTCGAAGCCGCACGCCTTGCCGTAGCCGTTGATCGTGTATACGGCGGCGGCGACCTTATTGCGATAAAGGTCGCCGCCGTGCGGCAGAATCACCGTGACGCCAGTGCGCGCCGGACCCTTGCCTGGAGTCAGTGCACCGTCGCCGAACCACACAGTCGCATGCCCCACGCGCACTCCGGCCACATCGGTGATGGCGTTGTGCAATCCGGGCGTCAACCGCCAAATCGCCCCAACGCCCAACTCACGCGCCCGCATCGTGCACACCCACAGAATCTCCAATCTCTAATCTCGGAGAGTGGAGACTAGGCTAAACCGACGACCCGCCGCGCCCGGTTTCGATGCGCTTCCATGCCGCCACCACAGCGATGGTGACGACTGCGGCCAGGATGCTCTCGAAGATGGCTTGCGGAATCACCACGGCGACAATCTCGAAGGTAAAGACCTGCAGCAGAATGGCAAAACCGATCACCAGCACTGTGTTGGTCAGCGAGCCGACGACGCCAGCGGCGCCCAACGCTGCGATTTCGTTGTTGTTGCGCAGGCTTTTGTAGACAAGCCAGGCGGCAGGCCCGATGAGCAGCCGCGGGATCAGGATGATGACGATCGCCGCTAACCAACCCAGCCAGGCGGGGCTATTGGCATAGGCAGGTGAAGTGAGCACAATGCTGGAAAACTTCACGAACGAGTCGATGCCAAAAACCAGACCAACGACTGCGCCGACCAGCGGCCCTTCCAGCACACCGCCGATGATCGGGGGAACCTGCATGATCGTCGCCGAGGCGGTGACATTCGGCACCGGGAAGTAGCCCAGCCCTGTCAACGCCAGCACAGCGGAAATGGCAATCAGCACGCCCGCAACGACGATACTGCGCGTCGAAATGTTCATAACGTTTCCCTCCCTTGTGTTAACCTACGAGCACGACGCCTGCGGAAAGATTCAATTGATGGATAAAGTTTCCGCCCACGTCCTTTGAGTATTCGACTATGTATACGACCATCCTCGTCAATTCTGTAAGTATAAAACCGACAGCGGCAATGGTCAATCAAGAGAAGGAAATCAATTGTCGGGGCGCTGGGAAGTGCATTATTACTAGCGTGCAAGCTGGTTGGCTTTCGACCATGCCTGCACAGCATCCGCAGCCAGCGGCCCCCCGTGCCCGACCAACAGCCGTTGTGGTCGCCGGGCCAGCACGGTGGCAATGCTCTTCGCCAGTTGCGCAAAATCGGCTACGAAATAGTGCAACCGTGGCTGTGACGACCACAGCGCGCCGCCCATGCGCCCACCCATGAGCAGATCGCCGACGATGGCGTCGCCGTTGTCGAAGAAGATCGAAACTGAACCGGCGGTGTGCCCCGGTGTGGCGATGACCTCCCCTGCCACGCCGTAGGCGCGCAGATCGAGCGGCGCATCGAGCAGGATCGACGCTGCTACTGGCGGGAAGGGCTTGTTCACGAACGGCGCAATCATGCGCGCCTCCAGCCCGTTGAGCGCACCCAACACATTGCGCCCGGAACGCGCCATTGCATCGTCGGCGCAGTGCAACGCAAGCGGCGCGCCGCTCGCGGTCGCCAGCTCATTCGCCGCGCCGACGTGATCGCCGTGGCCGTGCGTCAGCAGGATCAGCGCCAGGTCGGCGGGCCGGATATGTTTCTGCGCCAGTGCACGCGCGATGCGGTCGGCGTCGCCCGGCGCGCCGGCATCGACCAGGATCGGGCGCTCGCCCTGCACAAGATAGGCGTTCGCCAGCGGCAGCTTGATGCGCGTGATGGTGAGTTGAGTGGTCATGTACTGACTCCTGAGTAGATGTTGCGTGTTACGTGTTAGGTGTCCCGTCAAGCCACGCAGCACGAAACACGCAACACGCAGCACGCAACACGCTTCAGCCTGGTTGTGCAGCGCGCCGCATCCCGCCGCCGAACACCATCAGCGTTGCGCCAGCAATGGTCGCCGCCAGAATCGCTGCAGCAGTGAATGTCGTTGCGTCCGGTGCGATCAGCGGCTGCGCACGCAGCGCCTGCCAGATGAGCAACAGCGTGAGACCGAGATAGCCGGCGCCGCCGATCCAGACCAGTGCCACGCGCTGGCGCTGGCTGAAGCGCCGCTTTGCCCAGTTGCGGGTGAGCACGAACGCCAGAAATGGCAGCGCCTGCAGACCGTGCAGACCGACGAAGTGTCCGACGCGCAGATCGCCGCCCAGCGTGCTCCAGCCGAAGAAGGGCAGCCCAGGCCCGCCGTCATCGACGCCGACGCTGTGTGCGCCGACGATCGTCATGCGTTCGCCCGTTTGCGCCACCGCCAGCGACGACGGCGGCAGGTTCCCCGATGTCATCCACACGCCCGCCATCATGCCTGCCAGCGAGATGACCAGCCCCCAACGAATCCCCGCCGCCGCCACCGGCTCGGGCAGCCGCTGCACGCCGAGCGCCACGGTAAGCGCAAAGTTCGCCATCGCCAGCAGCATGATGAATGTCCCCATGATCCCGAACACAACGCCGTCGAACACGGTTGCAATGTTGAAATGGCTCGCTGTGTTGCGAGCCACCTGCATCGAAATTAGCGCCGTCTCGACGATCAGCGCCACGCCGGTGACGCCGGCAACGCCGCTCACCAGCCGTCGACGTCCCTGCACAAAGGTCAACAGCCACAGCAATGTTGCGCCATACACCGCGCCGGAGATCGCAAACTTGAGCGGTTTGATCCAGCCGTTGACGCCGGTGATTACCCTCGGATCGACGATCATAGCGACCAACAACAGCGGGATCAGCGTCAGGTGCAGGAATACAGCCAGGGTGAGCGTGCGGCTGAAGCGCCACGAACGCGCCGTCAGGGTTGCAGCGTCAACTTTGGGTAAAACAGTCGGTGAAATCGAAGTTGTCATAGTGATTCCTCCAGATTGAGCGTTCAATTTACTGTTCCGAGACGAGCGCAAGTGAACGCGTCTTGATCAGCCGCGTTGCCAGATAGAGCGCCAGGCCCAACGGACCCAACATCAGCACAAAGAACAAAATCGGCGACACCAGCCAGGCGCTTATGCCCAGCCGTCTGCCATCCAGATAGACCCACCGCCCGACGAAGAGGTCGAACGCCAGAAAGTGAACCCACGCCACGGTTGCACCAGTGGGTGTCCCCAACATCGCAGCAATGACGCCCAGCTCCGGGCTGCTCACCATCGGCAGGAGCGCGGGCAGGTTGGGCAGCACCAGCGTAGCGTAGAGCAGCGCCGCCGGCGCCACGGGCCACAGCGACGCCATGATGCGCACGGTCCAGCGCCAGCGCGGCAACAAAATCATCGCCAACCAGAAGGGCATGACCAGCAGGTTGCTGATCGAGAAGATCATGTCCATCATTCATCTCCAGGAATTGCAAAGTCGAAACAACAGTCAAAATCCGAATATTGTTCAGAAACAGGTCAAACAAAGCCCGGAGACCAGATGTCGCCGGGCGCTGAGCCGGACTATCAAGCTATCAGCGTTTGATCATCCCAAGCGCCAGCAGATCGAGTGACGTTCGATAGGCGTCGAGATTGGGCTGATGCTGGCGCATGATCGTCACCGCCAGCATCGCCATACCGTGCACCATCTGCCAGCAGGCGATCGCGATCTCGAAGACGCCGCGCCCAGGCTGCGTCGCAAAGAGACCGGCTTCGACGCAGCGTTCGACTGCGTCGTGCAGCACCATGAATGCCTGGCTCTGGCGCAGCAACGACTCCAGTGTGGCGGCGGGGGGATATTGCTCTATCGACAGCAGCGGCGCGTGGGTGAACATCAGCAAAAAGGCGTCGGTGTTGTCGATGGCAAAGCGCACATAGTTGACGCCGCATTCGCGCAGATGTTCGGCTGGCGGCAGTGTTGGGTCGGTGTTGCGCAACGCCTGCGCCAACTGCTCGAACGCCTCGTTGCAGACGGCGGCGATGATTTCATCTTTGCCACCGAAGTACTCGTAAAGGCCGGCCGGGCTATAGTCGATGCGCTCGGCGATTGCGCGCATTGACAGACCAGCCACGCCTTCGCTGCGGATAATCTCGCGCGCAGCGGCGAGGATTGCCTGCTGTGTGCGCTGGTAACGCCGTTCACGCGGTGAAATTGCTTCTTGCGTCATACCCAATCCCATAAGGCGGTTATTTACTGAACAATGTTCGGATACTATCATGTGTTCGGATCAATGTCAAGCACTTTTTTTCGGCGCGTCCTTTCAGGAAGCTATGCAGCTTCCTGAAAGGTGATTGCTTGTGTTGGGGTTTTGGTGCAGTTACATACTGCGGAACCAAACGCGCATTTCGCCCGGTGCGCGGTTGTCCCACGTGGCATAGGGAATGGCGACCACATCGACAGGCGCCACGCTGGAAGGACGGTTGCGGCGATAGAGGGTATGGCTATCCCAGCCGTCGTCGGTGATCGCTTGCGCCGGGCCACGCAGCAGAGCGACGCCGCCGAGTAGTTCAGGCTGATAGTCCACGCTGAATGCGGCTATCTGCGTTGGGTCGAGCGCAATCCGCTCAAGGCCGACCCAACCATTGTCAACGCCCTCCATGCAATAGACGATGGGACCCCGCTGCAGGGCTAACCGCCCCTGGAGTTGGCGCACGTTGGGGTGCGCATAGACTGCCTGCACCGGCATCGCCAGGTCAAGCGTCACCACGTCGCCGCTCCGCCAGGTGCGGTCGATGGTGAGGTAGCCGTGATCGGGCGCAGCGGTTTCCACCGGCTTACCGTTGACCTTGACCGTCCAGAGATCGCACCAACCGGGGATGCGCAGCTTGAGGGCGAAGCGCTGCGGTGCGTCGAGCGTCAGCGCCAGCTTGACCGCACCCTCCCACGGATAGTTGGAGGTCTGCCGCATCTGCACCGGCTTGCCGTCCACGCTGACATTGGCGTTGTTCTGGGCGTAGAAATGCACCCACAATGCGGCGTCGCTAGTCGAATAGAGATAGTTGCCCAGGCTGGCGAGAATACGCCCCACGTTGGGCGGGCAGCACGGGCACTCGAACCAGGGTGTGCGATGGTGATTGCCGGCGCTGGCAAGCGGGTTGACATAGAAGAAGCTGTCGCCCGCCAGCGACACGCCGCTGATGAAGCCGTTGTAGAGCGTCTGCTCCACGATGTCGGCGTATTTGCCGTCGCCGGCGAACTGCAGCAGGCGATGGTTCCACATCACCAGCGCAATGGCGGCGCAGGTCTCGGCGTAGGCGGTTTCGTCGGGCAGGTCGTAGTCGAAGGTGAAGCCTTCATTGTGGCGTGATGGCCCGATGCCGCCGGTCAGATACATGCGCTGGTGGACGAGGTTGTCCCACAGCCGTTCGCACGCAGCGAGCAGCGTCGGGTCGTCGTACTCGTGCGCCAGGTCGGCGACGCCGGCCATCAGATACATGGCGCGCACGGCGTGGCCGACGACCTTGTGTTGCGCACGGATCGGCGCATGCGCCTGACAGTATTCGTAGGTCTTCGCCCAGAATTTGCGCGGGTCTTCGCCGCGTGCAATTGCCTCCACATCGTAGTAATGTGGGTTGGATTGTCCCCGCTCCTCGACCATGTACTTGGAGAGCTCCAGATACCGTCGTTCGCCGGTGGCGTGATAGAGCCGCACCAGCGCCAGCTCGATCTCCGGGTGGCCGCAGTAGCCGCGTCGCTGACCGGGATTGGGGCCGAACTCGCGGTCGATGTGGTCGGCGTAGCGCGCCAGCGCATCGAGCAGCTTGGGCTCGCCCGTGGCCTGGTAATGAGCGACGGCGGCTTCCATCAGGTGGCCCGCGCAGTACATTTCGTGCCAGTCGCGCAGATTCTTCCAACGCATCTCCGGCTGCGTCACAATGAAGTGCGTGTTGAGATAGCCGTCGGGTTGCTGTGCGGCGATGATCTTGTCGGCGACCTGATCGACCAGCGCGGCCAGTTCCGGGTCGGGATGGGTGATGAGTGAATAGCAGGCGGCTTCCAGCCACTTGGCGACATCTGAATCGCCGAAAATTTCCACAATCGGTGAGGGCACGGGGCGCGTGAAGGTAAGGTCGAACGCGCCGATGCGCCCGGTGTCGGTCAACATCTTGTGCATGTGCGGAATGCTGACGCGGCGGTTGATCTCCTGGCGCGGCGCCCAGAAGGGGTCGTCGAGTGTGACCTGGGTGAAGGGAACGGGTGTCAGTTGGCGTCTTGCAGAGTGTTCGGTCATGGTAGCCTTGCTCGATTGGTTTCAGAACAACGGATCAGTAATCTACATCCGTTGTTCATTATACCGTTGACGCACCTGGTCGATGGAAACGGCGCGTTGACCGCCATGTCTCGGCGCAGCGGCCTCAATCACGGGTGCAGGCTCGTCAGCGGCAACCATACGTGCGATCAGCCGTTGGCGCAGTGCATCCGCTACCTCTCGAAATGCATCGATGCCAACCAAGTTTGTCAATTCGTGTGGATCGGCGTGGAGATCGTAGAGCGATTCTTCGACATAACGATCGGCGTTGGCGTCCAGCCAGCCGGAGCGATTGGGTGCACTGACACAGTATTTCCAGCGATGCGTGCGGATGGCGCGTGCCACTTGCGACTCGCTGATCTGAATGAAGACTTCATGGGGCCAATCCGTCGTGTCTCTGCGCACTAGCGGCAGAATGGAACGTCCCTCCATCGACGGCGGGATTGGTAGACCCACTGCGTCAAGCAATGTCGGCGGCAGATCGACCAGACTAACCAACTGCGCCAGCGAACCACCGTTGTCGAAACCCGGCCCACTGATCGCCGTCGGCACGCGGATCGAGCTTTCGTGACACGACCGTTTGTATTCATCGTTGCGCGTCTTGAAATGACAGCCGTGATCTGACGTAAATAGCACAACTGTGTTATCCAGCAGATTGAGGCTGCGCAGCGCATCGAAGAGGCGACCAAGCGCCTCATCCAACCGTTTGACCATGCCGTAATAGCCGCCAAGATGCTGTGGCGATGAACCGCCCAGCGCAGCCAGATCAGGCGGCGTCCAACGGTCGGTATACTGTTCGCGGTAGCCCACCGGTGGAGGATAGTCGTCCAGGTGATTCTGGTGATGCGGCTCAAGATAGGAGATGAACAGGAAGAACGGTTCGGCCTGGTGAGCGTCGATGTAGCGGATGGCGGCGTCGGTCAGAGCATCGACGCGATAACCCGGCAATTTCACCGCCCTTCCCTCGGTGTCGTACAGCAACGTGTCATACGCATCCGACGTGAATTCCAGTAGATTGGCGGCCAGCCAGTATTCGTAGCCGCCGCGCTGCTCGACAGGCGTTGGGTCGGCGTTGGCGAGGTGCCATTTGCCGATATAGCCGGTGGCATAGCCGCCTTCCCGGAAGCATTTTGCCAATGTCTCCATGGTAGGGTCGAGCACGATGCCATTGCGAAAGACGCCGGTGTTGGTGGCATAGCGCCCAGTCTGCAAACAAGAACGCGCCGGCCCGCAGACCGGCTGGCAGGTGAAAGAATAGTGTACATCGGTTCCCATGCGCGCCATGCGGTCAAAATTCGGGGTCAATCCGAGTGGGTTGCCGTGGACGCCGGTTGTGTCCCAACGTTGTTGGTCGGTGAAGAAGACAATTACGTTTGGATTGTTCTTTTGATGAGTCATGGATGCTTCTCCAAAGATTGCTGTCACAAAATGAAGACGACCGGACTTACCGACAGGCAGGTCCGGTCGTTTACTTCACTGCCCAGCAAGGTCAACCTTCTCTGAGCGGCGTTTGGTCAGGAGCCAGTTTCAGCATGCAACGGCTCATCTTTGCGCAAAGAGTGGGTCAGCCTCTTGTTTGATACGCGCACCGACGGTTGCCGCATCCTCAGCGCCGCTCCACAGCAGGTCCATGTTGGGTGTGTAAATGCGTTGCGTGATTTCCGGCCAGTTGACGTGCACCGGGTCGCGCACAACAAACTCCTGCGCCTGAGCAAAGCCCTTTGCGTTCTTTGGCGGCTTATTAGGATCGAGAAATGCCTCCGACGTGACCACAGACACGCGCGATGGTGTAGTTGCGCCCACAGCCACCTCGTCCAACTGAGCCTGTGCCGAAGTGATGTATTTAAGAAACCGCCATGCTTCGTTGGGATGCTTTGTCGCTGCGCCGGTGGCCCAACCTGTGCCGCCGCCCCCAGTGCCACGACGCTCCGCCTTGCCAATCGGAATCGTGGCGACATCCCAGCGGAACGCTTCGATGGCGCGGAACTGATTGACTGCCGACGGATTCGTCAGCATGACAGCGACGCGCCCGGTCGAGAAGAGCTCGACGCCGCCAAGCTCCGATTCCAGATCGGGGCGGGGTGAGACCTCGTGTTTGTACATCAGATCCTGCAGGAATTGCAGCGCCTCAACTGTGGCTTCATCCGCCATTGCTGATTCGGTGGCGATACCCTGCTCGTCTTTGTGCACCAGAGCGCCGCCGTTGGAGTAGACCCACGACGCCCAGGGTCGCTGTCCCCGGTTGACCAGGAAACCCCACTGCGTCACGCGATCACCTTCGCGCTTGACCAGGCGCTGCAGCATGTCGAGGAATACTTCAAAAGTGAAACTCTTGTCTTCCCAGTCGACGGGCGGCAGTTCGACGCCGGCTTCCTCAAAAATGTCGACATTGTAGAAGAGGTTCTGATTGCCATAATCGCGCGGCATTGCAAATGTCTTGCCATCCCACTGATAGAGCCGGATAGCATCTGGGCGGAAATCCGAAAGATCGTAATTGTCAGCAGCGATGAAATCATCCAGTTGCAGATGCAACCCTTTCTGCGAAACGGTGATGATCGGCGTGATCTCCTGCAAGTAGCGATAGATGTCGGGTGGTGTGCCAGCCGCAAACAAGGTCTGCACTTTTGTATTATAGTCGGCGTTAGCTGTGGGCTGATGCTGTACTGTAATTCCCGGATTTTGTTCCGAGAAATCTTTTGCCCACTTTTCACGCACCTGCACGTGGCCTTCGTTAATGATGTCGCACACAAAGGTCAGCGTCACGGCTGCAGGTGCAGGCGCTGCTGATCCTTGTGCGCCGCCTGCACCTGGCGCAGGTTGAACCGCAGGGGCGCACGCCGCCAATCCTCCCATGACGAACGCGGCAATTGCGCTGTTGCGTAAAAAATCACGACGACTCAAATTTTGGTTTGTCACAGTCTCCTCCTTGATTGAAAAACGCAGTGGTTATGCCTTGACGCCAGTAAAGACGATGCCTTGAATAAAATAGCGTTGTGTCGCAAAAAACAGAATCACCACAGGCAACATACTCAACAGCGATGCGGCCATCAACAGATTCCAACTGGTGCTTGCCTCGCCCTGAAACATACGCAAGCCCAGGGCCAGCGTGAACAGATTGGGGTTATGTAAGTAGATCAACGGTAACAAGAACTCGTTCCACGTGCCGTTGAAGACAAAAATCACAACGATCAGGATAGCTGGTTTAGAGAGCGGCATGATAATGCGCCAGTAGAGCCCAAAGTCAGAACAACCGTCGATACGCGCCGCATCATCCAACTCTCGTGGAATCGCCAGCAGATATTGGCGCACCAGGAAGGTCAGATACGGGCCGCCAAAAAAGGCTGGCACGATCAGCGGCAGGAACGTATCGATCCACCCCCACCACTTGAACATGATGAACTGTGGGATCAGCGTGATGTGCGGCGGCAGCATCATCGTCGCCAGCATTACGATGAACATGAAGTCACGTCCCCACCAGCGCAGCCGGGCAAACGCAAAGGCAACCAAAGTGATCGAGATGACTTTGCCAACGATGCTGAGCGCCGTGATGAAGACGGTGTTCCATAGGTAGAGAAAGAACGGGATTGCCGTCACGGCGCGCACATAATTGCTCCACAGAATCTCTTTGGGAATCCAGGTGGGCGGAAATATGTACACTTCGCCAGGCGACTTGAGCGACGTTGAAAGCGTCCAGGCCAGCGGTATGAACATAAAAAACACGCCAAAAAGCAGCACAAGGTGTATTGCGGCCCTATTCAGGAGACTGCGCTGCCGCATCGTCAGGCGCGGCGTCGAGCGGATTGAGGTTCGTAACGTATTGTCGACAGCAGACATCAGTCTATCCTTTGCGGTCGTCGCCTTCGTAGTAGACCCAGTACCGCGAAGATCGCTGGAGCACAAGGGTCAGGACAAGGATGTAGACAAACAACACCCACGCCAGCGCGCTGGCGTAGCCCATGCGAAAATACTCAAAGGCATTGCGATAGAGATAGAGCAAATAGAAAAGCGTTGCATTGTTCGGGCCGCCGGAAGTCATAATGAACGCCTGGGTGAAGACCTGTAGCGCGGCGATGAACCCTGTGACGAGCGTGAAAAAGAGCACAGGCGTCATCATCGGCAGCGTGATATTCCAAAAACGCACCCACGCCGACGCGCCATCAACCTCTGCCGCCTCGTACAGGTCGGTGGGAATGCCCTGCAGACCAGCCAGGTAAATGATCGTGCCGGCGCCGACGCCCCACAGACTCATCAGAATCAGCGAGGGCAGCGCCCATTGTGGGTCGCCCAGCCAACTTGGCCCGCGAATCCCGATGGAAGCCAGCATTGCGTTGAACAGCCCGAACTCTGTGGAGAAGAGCCAGCGCCAAAGCAACGCCACCGCTACGCCGGAGAGCACTGACGGCAGATAAAATGCCGTCCGATAGAAGCGTAGGAAACGGATGTTGGTGTTGAGCAAAAGCGCCAGCCCCAAACCGAACACGATCTGCAAGGGGACGCTGACGATGGCGAAGGTAGTCGTCACTTGCAGTGATTTCCAGACAAGGTTGTCGGCAACCATCGTCGTGAAATTTTGTGTCCCAACGAACTTTGGCTCCGTGATCAAGTCCCAGTTTGTGAAGGCTATGACCAGTGACGCCAGCATGGGGCCAACCGTCCACAACAGAAAGCCGATAATCCAGGGTGATGCAAATAGCCAGCCGCTGATGTTGCGACGTAGCGCCCGCCGATGCACAGCGCTGTTTTGCCTGCGAGGCACATGCTGTGAGCTTGCTTCAGTGACGGCAGCCAAACCAATCCTCCTGTGACGTGTATGAGATCACTGCGAAGCGTTGTACAGAACAATAAGAAAGCAGTCGAATCTGACGTGGACGTAACCAAGAACTAAAATTCTGCTGTGCCTGATGTTTGTCTAAGCAACCAAGTTCAGCAATAATGCAATTTCCAGGCTGGGAAGCTTTGTCGTGTACACACTTCTATCCAGATTATCACGAAGTCCTTGATCTGTCTGCCAGATTTGTGCCACATTTGTGCCAGATTGAACGCCATGCAAGAGATATCTGCGGAAGAAATCGACAACGATAGCCAACGTGCCAGCTTTCAGCAATCGGTGCGCACAGCACTGCTCCACCTCTACGACAACGCCTTTCTGCAGAACCACCCATTGACGGCGCTCTGGTCCGGTGGACAGCCCGGCGACCGGCTGACGCACGCGCAAGAGTTGCGCCGCGTCCTCCTGGACAGCATCGAGCGGCTGCGTCCACAGTCTGCTGCGCACGGAGATGCGGCGCGCGCCTATGCGGTGTTGACCTATCGCTGCGTCGACGGGTTGACCATCGAAGAGATCGAACAGAAATTGGGGCTGAGCCGCAGACAGACCTATCGTGAGTTCACCAAAGGCGTTGAGGCGGTGGCAAATCAGCTTCAAGATTTGCTGGCAATGCGCACGCCGTCAGCGCACACCAATGCGCCAGACGAAATAAAGGAAGAACTCTCCCGACGCGAGCTGGCGGAGGCAGAATTGGCTCGGCTTGGCCGCGAGGCGCGCTGCGAAGCCCTACTCCTGGTGGATGTCGTCGCTGGCGTTTGCAAGTTGCTGGAGCCGCGTTTGCGCCGGCGCAATATCACGATTCAGACGATAGCTTTGCAACAGATAGCACCCGTGCTTGCTGACAGGACATTGCTGCGTCAGGCGCTGCTGAACCTGCTCAGCTATGCGGTGGATGCATTGCCTGACGGGGCAACCCTGGAAATTACTGCTCAGGAAACGCCTATATCAGCCCGGTTGCTCGTTCATCAAGTCAACGCCGAACCAACAGAAGGTAGGCAGCTCAGCCCGCCTCCACATCGAGAGGGGGTTGCGCTCACAGTGGCGCAGTCGCTGGTCGCAGCGCAGAACGGCAATTTGTCGTTTGCACTATCGCCGGACGGTTGGTCGGCGGAAATTGTTCTGCCAGTGGCGTTGACGCCAACTATCCTGGTCATCGACGATAACCGCAGCCTAATAGAGTTGTTTCAGCGCTATCTTGCCGGACATCGCGTGGCTGTGGCTGGAGCCAACAGCGGCGAGGAAGCGACGGCTCTGTTGCGGCAGGTCAACCCGCAAGCCATCGTGCTCGATGTGATGATGCCGCATCAAGATGGCTGGGAGGTGTTGCAGCGGCTGCGACAGGATGCTGCACTCACCAAAACGCCGATCATCGTGTGTTCGGTTCTACGCGAGCACGATCTGGCGCTTTCCCTGGGCGCCAGCGACACGTTGGTCAAGCCGGTCAGCCAGTCAGCATTGCTAGACGCGCTGCGGCGCTGGTTGGGGCCGCTGCACCCGCTCGATTGAGACCGACCAGGACAGACTCGATCAAGATCAACAGCTCACTCAACTCAAAACCGCGCAATTTCTGAATTTGCAATTCACCATGAATAGGCGCTGTCTCCTGCTCCACCTCACGCACAGAAACGACCACGATCGGCGCTTCGCAAAGAGCCGGCTCGCACCGGGCGGCTGCAATGAACTGCTGACCACTCATGCCAGGCATGTTGAGATCAAGAAAGACGATGTCGGGAGGCTGGACGCGCGCCGCCGACAACCCCTCCTCGCCAGAAAAAGCTTCAACCACATGGACATTGGGAGCAAGCGAACGCAGCATGCGACCGAGCAGTCGCACAATATGGGGATCATCGTCGATCACCAGCGCCGTGCGCGGGTCAATTTGCAGTCGCTGTAGGACAAACGCCACATCATCACGCGTGACCGGTTTGGGAAGAAAGTCGGCTGCGCCGAGAGAGGCGCCAACATGATGGATGCCTGGCAGAGGCGTCACCACCACCGGCGTTTCGATGGAAACGACTTCAGCCGTTGCTTTTCTCCACTCCTCGACAGAGGCGGCTTCGACGATCACCATGTCCGGCGCGCGCTCACGAATCAATGCCACTGCCTGGTGAGCGCTCTCGGCGAGCACGAAGTCGCAGCAATCAATGTATCGACGCAGCAGCCCCAACGCGCGTATGTCGTTGTGAATGACCAACGCCAGTGGGCGCGCATTGTCGTAGCGCAACGCGCGCGATGTCCGTATGGCCGACAGCGGCACATCATCTTTCGCGGCTGGCAAGGGGAGGGCAAAACTGACAACGGTTCCCTTGCCCACCTGGCTGTCGATCCAGATGCGCCCTTGATGCAATTCGATGAATTTCTTACTGACGGCAAGCCCAAGCCCGCTGCCGTGCGTCAGCTCTTCCTCATCGAGCCGATCAAATGCTTCGAAAGCCCGCTGTAGCTTATCGGGCGAGATGCCGCGCCCGCTGTCCTCCACCAGAATTGTGACTTCATCATCCATCACTTTGACGGCGATGCGCACCCAGCCGTGCTCGGTGTAGCGCATAGCATTGGTGAGAAGATTGAGGAGCACCTGGCGAATCCGGATTCGATCCAGATCGACCATAAGGGTTTCATCGGGCAGATCCGCAACCAACGCCAATCGGCGCGCGTCCGCCAACCCGCGCACGATCTCGACCGCTTCCTGGATAATGTCGCGCAACGCCACGCGCTCTTTGTGAATGACAATTTTGCCCGCTTCAATTTGCGAGAGGTCGAGCACGTCGTTGATCAGATCGAGCAGATGTCTGGAACTGCGATAGATCGCCAGCATGTCGCCGCGATATTCGCCGGGCAATGGTTTACCGCCATAACTCTCAGGTGCAGTGGTCATCATCTCGCTGAAACCGACGATCAGATTGAGCGGCGTGCGCAGCTCATGGCTGACGTTGGCGACAAATTCGGATTTGAACTGGTAGGCTTTTTCCGCCGCTTCCTGAGCAAAGACTAGCGCACGGTTGCTGCGTTCCAGGCGCGAAAGCGCCAGATCAAGACTGTGTAGAACGCGTTGAAGCTCCGACCGATGTTCACGCGCTTCTTCGGCGCTGCGCCGCGCATGGTCGGTCATGTTGAGCGCCCACTCCAGCGCAGTGAACAGCCGCCGCGTGCTGAGCCAGGCGGCAAGCATCGCCAGCAGCGTCAGCAGTACAGCAACAAGCAAGTCACGCAGCGGTGCGCCGATCTGAAGCGCAACACCGCACAGCACGGCGACGGTGATCAGCGTGACCAGGCTCAGTCCGCGTGGATCGGTGAGCGGCGCCGCGACCAGGACGACAATCAGGTACAGTGTCAACATACCGGCATCGCTGTATGCCATCGACACGATGGTGATGCCGACGAGCAGCGCCGCCAGATAGAGCGCAACGGCAAGCCGAAGGCGTCGGCTGGCGAGATAGAATGCAACAAAGCTGACAACGCCAATGACTGCCAGCAATCCGTACCCGTAGACAACTTTACTCGTATCGAACAGCCCAACGAAGCTTGCCCATGCCCATGCCGCGGCGACGGTGACGATGAGCAGAATCGTCAGCGCTTCGCGGACAAAGTCGGCAAAGACAGCGTTCCTGTTCGCGCTCTGGTCGATGCTTCCCTGCATAGTTCGATCCTTCCCCTTGCGCCGCCTCAACACACCAGCTACGCTGCACGGAACGCAAGAAAGCCGTCTTCCTCATAGCGCACCAACCGGCCGGCGTCCGCCAGATATTCAAGATGCGCCAACGATTCTGCGACGGCAAAGCGCACCTCGTGCGGGCTGAAGCGATCGAAGTTGAAAATGGTGTAACTTGCTTCCAAGGCGGTGGCGCCGCGCGCGGCCGCAGCGAAAGCAAGCTCTAGCCGCTCGTCATGGTGCTGAAGCAGTTCACAGATTCGCCCCTGCCAGTCGGTGATAACGCCGTGATGACCCGGCAGCGCCAGCTCGACCTTCAGCTTCATCAGTGCGCGCAGCGAAGTGAGATAGCGCCCCAGCGGGTCAGGCTCCGTCGAAGGCCAGAAACCAATGTTGGGCGTGATGCGTTGCAGCACCTGGTCGCCGCAGAGCATCAGCCGCTCTGCCGGCGCGTAGAAGATGATCTGCCCGTCGGCGTGACCAGGCGCGTGGATCACCTCGAAGCGCCGTCCGGCCATCGTGATTGTCTCGCCGCCACGCAGCATCTGCACGTCGGTTGGCGGCGGCTGCGTCATCTGGCGCAGTTTCTGCTGTTGCCCTTCGACAATGGCGCCCACTTCGGGCGGCGCGCCGACGCGACGCAGATACGCTGTCAGGTTATCGCCGTGCTCCAAATTCTGCACCCACGCCACCTCGGCGATCTCCCATTCGCGCGGCGACATGAACACGGCGGCGCCGGTCTCCTGCTGCAGCCGCCCTGCCAGTCCGATGTGGTCGGGGTGCATGTGGGTGACGACGATACGATGAATGTCATTCGGGCGAATGCCAAGTTGGACAAAGACAACCTGCCAGCCAGCATAGATTTCTGGTCGATTCAGCCCGGCGTCGAGGATCGTCCAGCCATCGGCGTCGCGCAGCAGATAGCAGTTGACATGATTGAGCGCAAAGGGCAGCGGCAATCGAACGCAAAAGATATCAGCGCAGATTTCGGTGGCTACAACTGTTGTTGGCGTCGCATCTCTGTGAGGCGCCGCATCGGATGCAAACATCTCTGGTTTCCTTTTCTCTACGGGAAAATGCACCTGTTTGGGGATATTCTAGCCAAGTTGTGGGGAATACCCGTTGCTTTTGCTGACTTTTTCGATTCTGCAGAAACCATTATACTACAAAAAATGGCGTGAACTGTTGAACAAATACAGAGTGCAACAGTCAGATAGTTCGATGCGTCTGTCACGATGGCAGTGCGCCCCTTATTGATTTCTAGATTGTCACGTCATATCGCTCACAATCTTCCCGGAAGCTCTGGAACTTCCGGGAAGATGAGCAGCTAACCTAGAGGTCAGTAAAGAATACAAAGCAAGTTATTCGGATTGATTCTCACAAGAAAGAAAAAGGAAATGCGCTATGTTTAAACGGTTGGATCACGTGGGCGTTGTCGTTCACGACATCGATGCAACATTGCAAACCTATTGCGGGCAGCTCGGATTCAAACTATTGGAGCGGGTGGAAATATCAGACCAAAAAGTCGTTGCAGCTTTTCTGGATGGCGGCAACAGCACCATCGAGTTGATCTCTCCGACTGACACCGAAAGCGGCACAGCGCGGTTTCTCGCCAATCGCGGCGAGGGGACGCACCATGTCTGCTATGAGGTGGATGACATCGAGGCGACGCTGGCGGAGTTGAACAACGCCAATGTGCGTTTGATCGATGAAACCCCACGTCAGGGCGTACACGGTCTGGTGGCATTTATTCACCCCAAGGCGACCAACGGTTTGATGATCGAGGTGTTGCAAAAGACACACAAGTGAGGATCATGGAAGTCACGACTCAGCAATTGACCGTTGATCAATGTTGGTCAGCATTGCGCAACGTCATCGACCCTGAAATCTATCAAAACATTGTCGATCTTGGCCTCGTCTACGGCATCGATCTCTCGGACGAGCAAGCCGTCGTCGTCACAATGACGCTGACGACGCCCCATTGTCCACTGGGGCCGCAGATTATCGAGAATGTGCAGCAAGAGCTAACCGCCATCGGCGCGTCGCAGGTCGACGTCAAGATTGTCTGGACGCCTGCCTGGACGCCCGACGCCATGACGCCAGAGCTCAAGAAATTGCTCGGCATCATACCCGATGAGGAAGAGGAAGAAGCGGCAGAGCCAGAATTAGCGATCGAACCGCCGCCGCCTGCCAGGAAAAAGCGGGGATTGCTCGGCTGGCTCTTCCGTTAACTTCGAATCGATGTGGTTCATGTTGCAGCGAACGTTCCACTTTGAACCATTGCTCTGGAAAACCTCGTCTCGCTCGCGCGACGGTGCGCTGAATGGGCTTCTCTGGCTTGCGACCGTTGGGTGGTTAGCGCTTTATAGTGGGTTGGCATGGCTACTGTGGCGCGATGGCGTCGCCGCATGGGGAACAATGCACACACTCCTGCTAACATGCAGCGTTGTGGTAGGGGTGACTGTTCTGCTGGGGTGGCGTTCTGCATTCATCAGGCGTTCACTATCCGGCCGACGATGGAAGGCGCTGACCATCGAACAACTCATGGCGCTGACGCCTAGCGAATTTGAGGAGTATGTGGCTGACCGACTCTTTACACAGCGCGGCTATCAGGTCGAAAACATGCGCGACACCAAAGATGGCGGCATCGACGTGTTGGTCACCGACCGTCTTGGTCAAAAAGCGATCGTGCAATGCAAACGCTACCGCGGCACTGTGGGCGCTGGCGTTGTGCGTGAGCTGTATGGAACCATGATCCATGAAGGCGCTACGTATGCATACCTCGTAACCAGCGGCGCCATCAGCAATGACGCGCGACGATGGGCAATGGGCAAACCGATGGAACTGATCGACGGCGCGCAGCTGGTCGAACTCAGCAAAACAGATGGAATTCTATGAGTAAAAAAACCGCAGTATTTGCACACCGCGGCGCTCGGCGGGCCGCGCCTGAAAACACGTTGCCCGCGTTCGAGCGCGCGCTGGCGATGGGCGTCGCCGGGATCGAGTTCGACGTTCACCGCAGCGCCGATGGCCGGCTGGTCATCATTCATGATTTTTCTGTAGACAAGACCACAAACGGTCATGGCCTGGTTGCGCAGATGAGTTCGACTGAGCTGCGTCAACTGGACGCTGGCAGTCACTTTGGTGCAGCGTTTGCGGGCGCGCAGATTCCCTTCCTCGAAGAAGTGCTCGACTTGGTCGACGACCGCTGTCGGCTCAATATCGAGATCAAAAGCATAGATCCCTACGCCAACGACGCGTCGAGCGACGTGGCGGCGGTCATCCGCGACCGCAATCTCTACGAGCAGGTGATCGTCTCCAGCTTCAACCCGATCACGCTGATCAAGCTGCGCCATCTCGACCCTAAAATTGCACTGGGGATGCTCTACGACGATACAATGCCTGCATTTTTGCGCACGGTGTGGGCTGGTCCTCCGATCTGCCCCGAAGCGCAACACCCGCATCACAAATTGATCGACGCGAATTTCATGGCGTGGGCGCGCGCGCTGCCTGCTGCGGTCAACACCTGGACGGTCAATGACGTGGCGGAAGCGCGCCGTCTCGCTGCGTTGGGCGTCGATGTCATCATAACCGACCTGCCCGATTTGATCTTGCAAGGGCTGACCGCGGATGGCGCTTGAAGGCAGGAATCACTGAGGGTGCGTTGAGATGACGACGGCAATGGCGCCCGGCAAGATCATCCTGGTTGGCGAGCACGCGGTGGTGTATGGTCGGCCGGCTATCGCTGCGCCGGTGTGGCAGCGCGTGGCGATGGCGACGATTGAGCCAGCGGCGCCGGGCGCCGGCTGCTCGCTTCATGCCCGCGATGTCGATCTGCACCTGCGTCTGACGGTGGCAGGGGATGATGAACCGTTGGCGGTGGTGACGCGGTTGGCGCTGGCTCAGCTTGGCGTCGCGCAGGAGCCGGACTGGCGCATCGAGCTGCACAGCGAGATTCCGATTGCCAGCGGGTTGGGCAGCGGCGCAGCGCTGAGCACGGCGCTGGTGCGCGCCATCTTTCGCCAGCTTGGTCACGAGGCAGAACCCGCACAGGTGAGCAGCCTGGTCTATGAAAGCGAGCGATTCTATCACGGCACACCCAGCGGCATCGACAACACCGTGGTGGCGTATGGGCAGCCGATCTGGTTTGTCAAAGGCCGGCAGATCCAACCGTTTACACCCTCCGTCCCGTTGACCATCGCCATCGCCGACAGCGGCGTGCGCAGCCCGACCAAAACGACGGTTGGCGATGTGCGGCGCGCATGGCAGCGCGAGCCTGCGCGCTACGAAAGCATCTTCGATGCAATCGGCGAGCTGGTATGTACAACGCGGCGTGCGATGGAAGAGGGCGATCTGCCGGCGTTGGGACGACTGTTCGACGCAAACCAAACGCTGCTGGAGTCGCTCGATGTCAGCTCAGAGACGCTGCATCGGCTAATCCTGGCGGCGCGACGGGCAGGCGCACTGGGCGCCAAGCTTAGCGGTGGAGGACGCGGCGGCAATGTGATTGCACTGGTCGAAGAGGAAGTCGTCAATAGAGTGAGCGATGCGTTGTACACCGCCGGTGCGCAGCGAGTGATTGTAACGCAAATTGGGGCGGAGGCGCGCTGATGCATTACATAGGCTACGACTCGACGCCGGGCAGCCATAGCGTCAGGCAGATCGAGTTGGCGGAACCGTACTCCACAGTCAACTGGCCGCCGTGCAATTGGGCGACTGTGCGCGCTACAGCCAGTCCGAGATCAACGTCGGCCTCATCACCCGCCGTTTGCATCGTCTCTCGATCACCGACTCTGGTTGGCGGGTGCGGCGGCAGTTCAACATCGTCGCAGCGAATTGCCAACCCCACATAAGGAACACTGTACTCCACACTGCACTCGATAAGAGCAGCGTCATCGCGGCGCCTGCGCTCAATGAACTCGTACAATCGATGCAACGCCTCACTGACCAGGCGGACCTCGACATTTACGTTGCGCTCTTGCTGCTCTTTACGGAGATGAACCGATTTCGGAAACGTCCCATTCGAAGATGGGAGATCGTGCAGAACATCATTCCAAAGCGACCAGGCATTGACAGGTTCAAGATATTTGGGCGAACTGGTGTAGGTCTGTAATTCCGCCAGAAGTAGAAAACTTTCGATCAACTGCTGCAATCGACGCCCGCCCTGCAGAATTCTCTCTGCAATCATGCGCAATTCTTCTACGCTGAGGTGGGTTTCATCGCTCGACGACAACAATTCAGCATAGCCCAGTACAAAGGTCAGCGGAGTGCGAAATTCATGCTGCAACAGACCAACAATGCGGTTGCGCAGCTGCTCCATGCCGCGTTCGATCTCCTCAACTATCAATCGCCGCCGTTTGAGTGCATTCTCGATAGCGGCGACCAGATCCTTGGGGTCGATCGGTTTGCTGAGATAGTCGTCTATGCCAATTAACTTGGCGCGCCGTTGATCCTCTATGGTTGCACGCGCAGTGAGAAAAATAATAGGCAACAGACGCAGGTCAGGATCGGAGCGTATCTGCTGCAACAATGTGTAACCGTCCATGACCGGCATGTTGACATCGCAAACGATCACATCCGGCTGCGACTGACGCAGCTGTTCGAGCGCTTCCAGCCCGTGGCGGGCGCTCATCGTTGTATAGCCATATGACTGGAGCGTTTCAACCAGCGCCAAACTGAGGTTGATATCGTCTTCGACAATCAAAACCGTCGCTGCAGGCTTCTCATTCATCTGGTCTACTGTCTTGTAGGCTCACAGCTGCATTGGCTTGAGCACAAATACGCCAAGTGGAGGAAGCCGGATCGGCGCCGAGTATGTGCAGTTCTGCCACGGCAGCTCCTGGGCGACGATTGGTTCGGTATTGGCGACGCCGCTGCCGCCGTAGATCGTCCAGTCGCTGTTGAGCACCTCCCGATAAACGCCGCCGATCGGTAAACCAATGCGATAGGATTCGCGCACCACAGGTGTGAAGTTGCACACGAATATCAGCATCTCCGAAGGCTCTTTGGCGCGACGTTGGAAGCTGATGATCGACTGGTCGGCGTCGGTGAAGTCGATCCATTGAAATCCTTCCCAACTAGAGTCAACTTCATAAAGCGCCGGCTCATGTTGATAAAAGTGGTTCAGATCGCGTACAAAGCGCTGCAATCGCTGATGGTCTTCCCACTGCAGTAAATGCCAGTCGAGGCTGCGCGCTTCGCTCCATTCCGACCACTGCCCGAATTCGCCGCCCATAAACAACAGTTTCTTGCCCGGATGCCCGAACATGTACGCATAGAGCGCCCGCAGATTGGCGTATTTCTGCCAGACGTCGCCGGGCATTTTGTCAAGCATCGACTTTTTGAGGTGCACCACCTCATCGTGGCTGAAGGGGAGAATGAAGTTTTCATGGAAGGCGTAGATCAGACTGAAGGTGATCTCGTTTTGGTGATACCGCCGGTAGATCGGGTCTTTTTCCATGTAGCTGAGCGTATCGTGCATCCAGCCCATGTTCCACTTGTAGTCGAAGCCGAGACCGCCCATGTAGGTCGGACGCGTGACCATAGGCCAGGAGGTGCTCTCCTCGGCGCAGGTGATGGCGCCAGGTGCATGTTCGTGCACCAACTCGTTGAAACGACGCAAAAAGTCGATCGCCTCCAGATTTTCGCGACCGCCATATTTATTGGGAATCCATTCGCCGGGCTGACGGCTATAGTCGAGATAGAGCATCGACGCCACTGCATCGACGCGCAAGCCGTCGAGGTGATATTTTTTGAGCCAGAACAGCGCGTTGCTCAACAGGAAGTTGCGCACCTCGTTGCGACCGAAGTTGAAAATTTTGGTGCCCCAATCGCGGTGCTCGCCCTGGCGCGGGTCGGCGTGCTCGTAAAGATGAGTGCCGTCGAAGAACGCCAGCCCATGCGCATCGCGCGGAAAGTGCGCGGGCACCCAGTCGAGCAGCACACCGATTCCATTTTGATGACAATAATCGACAAAATACATGAAATCGTCGGGCGATCCAAAGCGACTGGTCGGCGCATAGTAGCCGGTGACTTGATAGCCCCACGAACCATCAAACGGATGCTCAGTGATTGGCAGCAGCTCGATGTGTGTATATCCCATCTTCTTGACGTACTCAACAAGCTGGTGCGCCAGGTCTCGGTAGTTTAGAAAGGCATTATCCTCCCCGCGCCGCCAACTGCCTAGATGCACCTCATAGATGCTCATCGGCTTGTCGGTCGCCTGCCGCTCAATGCGGTTTTCCATCCACTCCTTGTCGTTCCAAATGTAGCTGTCGATGTCCCACACGCGCGCATCGGTGATCGGACGCATTTCAAAGTAAAAGCCGTAAGGATCAGCTTTATCGATTTCATAGCCCAACATGCGCGACCTAATCGAGTACTTGTAATGCGTCCCCTTGGGCAGATTAGGAATAAAGGTTTCCCAAATGCCAGAGTCGCCGCGACGTTGCATGGCGTTGACCCGGTTATCCCAGGCGTTGAAGGAGCCGATCACGCTGACGCGCAGGGCGTTGGGCGCCCACACGGCGAAATGCACGCCAGCCACGCCATCGACCGTGGTTATGTGTGCTCCGAAGCGTTCATAACTCTCCAGAAAATTGCCTTCACCATGCAAATACAGGTCGAATTCGGGAAACAGCATTGGAAAACGATAGGGGTCTTCCAGTTCATATTCCTGATCGTCGCCGCCTGTGACCACCAGACGGTAGGGAAAACGTTCCTTACGCCGCGGGAAGGTCGCCTCAAAGAAGCCGGCGGGATGCAACTTCATCATCGGCGTACGTTTGCCGTTCTCGATCTCCAACACTTCGACCTTTTTGTCGAGAGGGCGGAAAACGCGCACCGCAAACCCGTCCTTGCCGTTCATGGTGACAACGTGCGGGCCGAGCACGTCGTAGGGAGCGCCGTGATAGCCACCCACAATCGCCTCGATCTGCGCATCATCGACCGTGGCTTTGGGTTTTGACGGCGCCTGTTTCTCTTTTTTCACTGGCGTTGCCTCTTTGGGCGCCGCTCCTTCATCTATCGATCTTTTCGGCGCCGGTTCTTGCGGCGATGTCGGTGAGGACGTCTGGGTGACCGCCTCAACTGCAGATGAAGTCGCTTCCACAGAATCGGTTGGTTGTTCGTTAGCTGACTGACTGGTTTTGCGTTTTGCGGTGGCTTCGCCGCGTTCGACTTTGCGCCCCATGATCACTCCATTTCTTGTTGGTCAGGCTGGAATTGTTGAGTTGATTGTCGTCAATACGCAACACAGCAACGAACAGCGAAGAGGCATCGTCTCCGCTCGATTTTTGGGATAGAAACAAAAATTCAGCCATACTGTCAACGTCGAATATCAGTATGCGACAGGATAGCCGATTTGCCAAACCCCGTTTCACCTGTCAAAGCTGCCTGTCACAAGGCTGAGCACCAGCCAGCCGCCGCCAGCGCGAGGCGGACCGACAATGTAGACCACCATTCTGGCGACATGCTGTTCGTAGCTGGCTATCCCCAACAAAAAGACCCCTCCCAAAACGGCTGCGAAAGGCAAGGGCAGCCGATCGAGAAGGGTCTATTCAGGGGCGTTCATTCTTTCTCTTTGGACTCTTGACTGGCAGGGTGCGGCGCTTCAGTCACGAGACGATTCCTCTTGGTTGCTCCGTCAATCTGTCTTTCCTAACCCTGCCTGTCTGGCCCGCACAATTGCCTGCGCCCGACTTACCACCTGCAACTTGTTGAAAATGTGAGAGATGTGGTTGCCAACCGTCTTTCCGGTAATGTGGAGTGTTGCGGCAATTTCCTGATTGTTGCATCCCTGTGCAATCAGCTCAAGTATCTCCTGTTCCCGTTCGCTCAAATCCGAAAAAGGCGACGTTGGCATAGCAATTGGCGAGATAGTGTTGTGATGTTGAAAAAGATTCACCAGACGCCGGGCAATGATGGGGCCAAAGAGCGCCTCGCCATTGGCTACAGCCCGAATTGTCTTGAGCACCTCGGCTTTGTCTGCACCTTTGAGGAGATATCCTCTAGCCCCAACGCAAAGGGCGGCAAAGACAGCGTCGTCGTCCTCCATCATTGTCAATACAATGACACCGGTTTCTGGCCTGGTTTGTAGTATCTGTTGCGTTGCCTCGATGCCATTCATTTCCGGCATCTGGATGTCCATCAGGATGACGTCTGGGAGCAGCGCCGTCGCTTGCGTCACCGCCTCGACGCCGTTGGCTGCGCTGCCGATGACTTCCAAATCCCGCGCTCTGCTCAACAGAGCTATAAGCCCCTCGCGAAAAAGAGTGTGGTCATCCACGACCAAGATACGAATGCGCGTCATCGGAACGCCTCCAATGAAACAAAGGGCAGCCTGGCCAGCACACGCGCACCGCCGGTGGCGGTTGATTCGATCAGGCACACGCCCCCCAATTCTTCGGCTCGCTCGCGCATGGAGATCAGGCCGACCCCAGCTTGCAACCGAGAAGGCAACCCCAGGCCATCATCTATAATCGTCACTTCCAGCGTTTCAGGTCGGCCAGCGATGAATGACAGATAGACGCAGCATATCCGCGCCTGAGCATGACGGACAACGTTGGTCAGCGCCTCCAGCGCGATGCGGTAGGCGGCAACCTCGATAGCTGCTGGCAAGGGCGGCAGCGGCGCGGGCGTGGCCTCCACCACGATGTGCAGCTCCTGGTTGGCTCTGGTCAGTTGGGCGGCCTGGATGCGCAGCGCCCCCAGCAAACCGAGTTCGTCCAGCGCTGGCGGTCGTAACTGATAGATCAGGCGGCGAATATCGGCCACCATTACCTGGGTCTGCGTCTTCAAGTCGCGCAGCAAGGCGGCGGCGGCGACTGGATCAGAGGCGACGCCGTTGGCCGGGTCGCCGGCCAGCAATTCCATCGCCTCTTCCAGTTGGAAGCTGTGGCTGGCCAGTGTTGGTCCCAACCCATCGTGCAAATCGCGCCGCAACCGGCGCCGCTCTTCTTCACGACTGGCGACCAACCTTTCGCGCGAATGTTGCAGATCAGCCGCCAGTCGCGCTGCCTGGGCAGCCATGCCCGCCTGATGAGCGATGTCGACCAGTAAACGATGGTCAGCCAGGCTGAATTCCTCGCCCGGCGCGCGTGGGACGACGATGAGTTGACCAATGGTTTCAGCCTGATAAACAAGCGGTAAAGTGAGCGCTCCAGCCTTGTCCATGATGGATGACTGTCCGGTGTTCCTGCCAACGTTGTACTCGGCGGTCGCTTTGAATTGTTCGCCTTCTTTCAAGGTGATGGCCGCATATGGCAGCCGCAGCGCCTGAGCTACTGTCTCAACGACGACGGAGAGAAGCATGTCTGGGGTCAACGTCTCTTCCAGACGTTGACCCAGCCGGGATAGGACGGCGTAAGGATCGTCTCGCTCGCCATAAATCAACCGGTTCGCTGTGCGTTGCAGCCATTCGCGCAGCGGCAGCAGCAACAGAGCCGTCACGCCCGTGCCTAAGATAGACACAAACAGCGAGCCGTGCACGTGCAGTAGGGTGCTGAGTGCGCCAACCACCACGATGTATATGCCCACAACAATGGCAGTCAACGAGCTATACACCAGCGCACGATTGACGATGATGTTGATATCCCACAGATGGTGGCGGAGAATGGAAACGGCAAAGCTGAGATAGACCCCGGCGACAACGAGTGTAAAGGGTGGGTATGCGAGCAATCGTGGCAAGCCTGGCTGGGTGAAAGCGGGTAGGGACAATAGGCCGAGAAACAGGAAACCGGGTATTAAAACTGCCGACAGCCCGAAGACGACCCACCGGGTCTGCCGCCGGCGTTGCGGTGTACCATGACGATACTTGTAGAACTGACAATAGACGCCCAGGCAAATGACAGGAACGTTGACGGCAACACCCACCCACATTGGCCAGGTATTCTCATCGAGTACGGATTCGGGAAACAGAAGTCCGGCGACAATTAGCCCTACCCGGCCGAGGGCGACAGGTGCAACCCATCGTGGTGCAAAACGACCGTCAGGAAAAAGGAAAAACATCAACTGCCAGGCAACGTAGTAGGGTGCAAGCAGAAATATGTCCATGAAACGGTGCCAGGATGGCGCCACGACCTGATAGGTGATGTCGGGCGGGAAAAACCAGGACCAAAGCAGGAAAGCGAAGGCCATGAACCAGGCCATACGCTCCTGGCGAGGATGCCAGATTAAGAGCACGGACACAACAAAGCTGAGCAGGCAAGGGAGGAGCACAAAGGCAACTTGATAGATAGCGTAGTGCCCGATAGATAGACCTAGCTGCTGTAGAACGAGCGCTTCTTCCGGCGCCGGCTGGTTGATCACAACCACATTGAACGTCAGGCAATCCGGACTCTGGCAAATTGTATGCGCCCGCTGAAATGCAATCGGAAAGGCAGCGAATGATGTGCTCAGGAGAATGATAGCCAAACCAATCCAGGCTACTCTGAGGAACAGCAGCCAGCGAACCGCGAAAGCCTTTGCTGCCGCTTCAGGCAAGCCATTACCCGAAGCCGATCGTGACGCAGACCCTTCTATGTTCAACGTCTTGCCTCTTTTGTCACCTCCGGGAATTGGCCTCTGACGCTCTCTGGGGAACATTATACATTGATTTTTGAGGGGTGAATAGCCCATCGGTAAAAACTCAGAAACTCGACGATCGGCGCCTGGGTCTGCAGAGCCAGGAGAATCCCAAACAGGCGCTTACGATGACGAATGTTCAATCACGAGACAATGACGCTCTCCGCTATCTGGTTTGTGCTTGACTGGCGCAACAGCCAGCGTCCCATTGAAATTGCCCAAATCGGATAGGCGACAATCGTTACACCGCCACCCACCAGAGACCAAAGAGCAGGAGGCTCGGAAATAAGAAATCCGATTGTGACCAGAACCTGTCCCACACCAGCAATCACAGCCACGCTGGCCAAACTGGCAGAGGGTTTTCGGGAAAGCCACCCCCGAAGAGCGCCGCCGACTATCCCGGCCAAGATGAAGCCACCGGCCGTTGCTGGTATCCACCAGGCTGCTCCCGCAATCCGCCGTCGCAGCGCCAACCACTGCATGGCGCCGACAGACAGACCCAATAAAAGTCCGGCAACCGCTTCCTGCACCAGTCCACCTTCCGCCCCCAGGCTTACGGCGCCAGAGCAATGGTTTTGCTCCATTTGTGAATGGGATAATTGAGATCTACGTTGCGTAGTCGCACGCGTACCTTGATCTCTTCTCCGCCAAGCTCAGTATCCAGTGCATCCCCGCTTATTTCGTGTGTTAGGGTGCGCGCAACAGAGGTGCTGGACGGATTGAAGGTTGATACAGCAACGTATCCGGTAATCTGATCATCATTAACCGGATCATCCTCCCAAATCTGGAAGGCGTCACGAAAAGTGAAGTTTAAAGGTGGATTCACTTCTTGGGGGCTGAACGTTGCTGTGTATTTCACTGTCAGTCGCCATTTGTTGCTGGAGAGTTGCTGCGCACTCAAGCTGATAGGTCCGATATGCATGATAGCCTCCTTTTCAGAGTCTCGCCGCCGCTAAAATCCACAACAGATTTCTACCTGTCCTACAACGATTCTATTGTCAAACTACATTATCAGAACACCACCCCCATTGTCATGAGGGCAGACCCCTATCTGGATCGGGAAATTCTTTTCGCCGTCATAGGAGTAGCGCAAGCTGTTGACTCCTAGACGATGCCTCAGACAAAATAGTGATGGTAGTACATAAAATCCATTTGACAGACCGACATGCACAGACTACGATCTCGACTCTCCCCGCGCGGCTTTTCTTGAAGGAAGCTGTGCAATCCGTTCCACAGCGCGCAATTGTTCTGCAACAAAGGAGGGTCTCATGCTCAGATTTCGTTTTGTGCTGATCATTCTGTTGGTGATGGCTGCATTGAGTCAGTTGGGGAGGCTGTACGCCCAGGATGCGTCGGATGAACCCGGCGCTCTTGAGCCTAGACTTTTTCTCCCAGCTATCATTGGCGGCAATAGCGGTGGACAGGTGGTGGATGCACCAGCGTCCGCGGCGCATATCCTGGTGCATCTCACACATCGCTCACATGAAGAATTAGAGTATTTTCTCGCCGAGTTCGACGTGCTGGAGGCGAGTTGTGGCACGAGCTGCGTCGAAGCGGTGGTTTCGCCGGAGGAATATCAGCGCCTGCTCGACGAGGGCCGTCTGGTGACAATTGACCAGGAGGGCACTGCGCAACTGGCCGCTGACCTGGCGCTGGTGCAACAGCTATCCGCCGCCGATGCCCAGGCAATCGCCGCCATCCCTGGCTATACCTGCTACCGCACCGTCGAAGAAACCTACAGCAGCCTGGCAGCGTTGACTGCTGCCAATCCGCAACTGGCGACGTGGACCGACATCGGCGACAGTTGGGAGAAGGTGACGCCCGGCGGCGCAGCCGGCTATGATGTCTTTGCTTTAAAGCTGACCAACAGCGCCATTCCGGGTCCCAAACCGAAGTTCCTGCTGATCGCAGCCATTCATGCCCGCGAATACACGACGGCGGAGTTAGCCACGCGCTTTGCTGAAGACCTGATCGCCAAATACAACGTCGATCCCGACGCCACCTGGCTGCTCGACTACTTCGAGATTCACATCATTCCCCAGGTCAACCCGGATGGCCGCAAGAAAGCCGAAGCCGGCGCCCTGTGGCGCAAGAACACCGACAACGACGACGGCTGCAACAACTCCAGCTCGTGGGGCGTCGATCTCAACCGCAACAGCAGCTTCAAGTGGAACATGGGCGGCAGCAGCGGCGTCGCCTGCAACGAGACCTATCGCGGCCCCGCCGCCGCATCAGAGCCAGAGACGCAGATCGTGCAGAACTACGCCAGCTCGATCCTGCTCGACCAGCGCGGCCCCAACGACACTGACGCTGCGCCCGCCGACGCACAGGATGTCTTCATCACGCTGCACAGCTACAGCCAGCTCGTGCTCTACCCCTGGGGCTGGACGACCACGCCTGCGCCCAATTCCACACAACTGCAGACGCTCGGTCGCAAGTTCGGATATTTCAATGGCTACCAGGTGTGCAACGGGCCAACCTGTCTCTATGCGACGTCGGGCACCACGGATGACTACACTTACGGTCAGTTTGGCACAGCCAGCTACACCTTCGAGCTAGGCACCGCCTTCTTCCAGGCGTGCTCGTTCTTCACCGGCGACATTGTGCCCAAGAATATGCCGGCGCTCTACTATGCCGCCAAAGCGGCGCGGCGTCCCTATCAGAACCCAGCCGGTCCCGACGCGCTCAACGTGAGCGTCAGCCCGGCGACTGCGGCGCAAGGCAGCCAGGTCACGCTCAGCGCTACGCTGGACGACACGCGCTACAACAGCAATGGCTGGGGGACGGAGCCGGTGCAGAACATTGCAGCCGGTCGCTACACGATCGGCGCGCCGTCGTGGGCAGGCGGCGCGCCGATTGCCTTGAACGCCAGCGACGGCGCCTTCAACGCCACCGTCGAGAATGTCACCGCCGTCATCGACACCAGCGGACTGGCGCCGGGGCGCCATACGATCTTTGTCGAAGGTCAGGATGCCAACGGCAACTGGGGTGTGCTCTCGGCGGTCTTCCTATGGGTCACGAGCAACGGCCCAACGCCAACGCCGACCTTCACCCCCACGCCCACCAACACGCCGACGCCGACGAATACACCGACTGCGGGCAATACGGGCTTTCTCAACCCCGGCGCCAATGCCGCCCAGACCAGCAGCGCCGGCGACAACAATGGCTTCCAGACCAATCCGACCAATGCCTATGCCGATGGCGGCGGCGTCGCCCAGGATGCCAACAGCGGAACCAACAACAATTCGTCGTGCACGGCCACCAGCAAGGATAAGCACATCTTCTACAACTACAACGTCAACGTGCCGGGTGGGGCGACAGTTACGGGCATCGAAGTGCGACTCGACGCCTTTGTCGATGCGGTCGGTTCCAACGCGCCGCGCATGTGTGTGCAGCTTTCGTGGGATGGCGGCGCCACCTGGACAGCGGCAAAGCAGACGCCGACGCTCACCACCACCGAAGCGACCTACGTGTTGGGCGGTGCAACGGATCCGTGGGGGCGAAGTTGGACAAACGCCAATCTCGCCAACACGAGTTTCCGTGTGCGGGTGATCAACGTCGCTTCGGGATCGAACGCCACGGCGCGTGATTTCTCACTGGATTGGGTTGCCGTCCGCGTCAACTATCAGTGAGATGTAGGGGGAATGGTTGAATGCCCGTTCGTGCCTTTCCAGGCGGCTGTTGCTGTCTGGAAAGGCGTGGGCGGGTATATCAGGCAATAACGATTGCGTTTTTCTGATTATATCGTATAGCACATTAGGCTGGATTCACTGCCGCAACCTCCGCCTCAGCCTGGCGGACAAACAGCACACCGGTCACGATGATCGCCAGATGGATGGCGATGAAGATCAGGTAGCCGACCATGTCATACCCGCGCCAGATCAGGTAGATGTCGTCCAGCACGCCGTGCAGCAGCTCAAGCCAGACCAACAGCCAGACCGCGCCCAGATAGCGCCGGGGATTGAACGACGCCCAGAGCATGAAGGTGGCGATGCCCAAAATCTCGAAGGCGAAGGGCGACCACCCATCCACGAAGGCCATGATGGTGTCGTGGGTCGTCGGAAAGGGAAACGCCATCATGTCACCCGCAAAACTTGGATTGATCAGGACGAAATACATGTTCATCAGCGCCAGCAGCAGGTAGAAGCCGCCGACGATGCGAAACCACCAGGTAAGTTTTTTCATGTTACATCTCCTTTCGTCAACTTGACTTTACCGCACCGGCGCAGTCAGATAGGCGTACAGCGCGGCCAGGTCGTCGTCGGTCATCTTGCTGGCAGTCTGCCAGGGCATTGTCTCTGGAAAGGCGACGTTGCCAGGCTTGACGCCGGAGCGCATCATCGTGACGAACTGCTCCAGGTTCAGCGTGCTCACCAGCGGGCGCGGGTTGGGGATGGCCGCACTGACCGAGGTGGCCGGCGCGCCGGTGGCATCCGGCCCATGACAGCCGCGACACTCGCCAAAGGTTGCCACATATTTGCCATACTCGGCAGTGACGCCTTGCGGCGGCGCGGTGACAGTGGCTGCGCCCTGCTCTGGCGTTCCAAACATCCCGACGCCGAACATGATCGCGCCGAGGAAACTGAGGCTGTCGCCCGTCTTGGCTGTCTGTTCGGCTGGCGGTAGGGTGCGCAGATAGGCGACAATGGCTTCGGTGTCGGCGTCGCTCAACTGGGCGTACGGCAACAGCGACATGAAGACGAGCAGATTTCCGTCCTTATTCACCCGGTGGCGCAACGTGCGGAAGAGTTCACCGTCGCTGTAGGCCGCCAATTTCCCGCCAGGCGTCAGGTTTTCCGCCACCAGATCGCCCACGAAGCCGAAGCCTTCCGCCGCAGCGATGTTCCAACCGCCGTTCAGCGGATGCTGCTTCGAGGGCGCACCGTCTGCGCCAAGCGCGCTGTGACAGCCAATGCAGCTCATATTCACCAGGTATTCGCCGCGCGCAATCTGCTCCGGTGTGGCGGCGACGGTCAAATTGGGCGCAGCCGGCGCGCCGGGAAAGTAAACAGTGGCGATCCCGCGCCCACCCGTGAAGGCAATCACCGCAAAGAGCAGCGTCAACAGCCCGGCGCCGACCCCACCGCCGATCTTCACCCACAGCCGCCGCGCACGGATCGCACGCCAGGTCAGCCAGCCACACAACACTGCCAGACCGATAAACAGCACCAGCCACAAAAGATTGCCGATCATAAAATTCCCTCCTCACGTCAGATACGATGCTTGGTTGTGGATCGCCTTGTGTGCTGCGATATCTGGCGCCATCCTATACGGCGATCATTTGGAGATCGTTTATTGCATCGCTGGACAAGTGGCATTCATAAATTCACTCTGGCATTGACTTCATAATTGCGCTATACTGCCCACAGCTTACCCATCACCCATAACCATGTGCGCCAAACAGCGGCCTGGAATCCTGCGATGGGATGCATCGCAGCCAGAGGACACGAAACATGCATACGCCCAGGTTGTGCCTGGCCGAAAGCGAGCAGGCCCATCTGCGCAAGTACTGGCGCAGCGCCTTCGACGCGCATTGGTCTGGCGCCGACTCGTTGCTCGCGCGCATCTCGCCTCCCAACTGGACACTGGAGTGGTCGCTGCCTGGCTGGCTTGGCGACGCAATGGGGCTCTCGACCGACAATATCAGAGAGGTGACGATCGGTAATCTCTTTGGCCTCGCCTATGTCCGTCTGCACGACGACCTGAGCGATGAGCGATTCATCGATGAGGAGCGAGCCGAGGCGCTGGCGCTGGCGACCCGTCTCTATCAGCGTTGGCTGGCAGTGTACATTCGGTTGTTTGGAGACAGCGCTCAGTTTTGGGGCCACTTCGAACGCTACCTCGATCAATGGATCCTGGCTTCTCTGGAGAGCGATCGGTTGCCGGCGGCTCCGTTCGAGCACTATGACGAAATGCATTTCCTGGCGTTGGGTCATCGCGGGGCGTTGATCAAAGTTTGCGCCGCAGCGACATGTCTGTTGGCGGGGCGTGAAGAACTGCTGCCACGGCTCGAACACTGTCTCGATCAACTGATGATCGGCGCGGTGCTGCTCGATCACGCCGCCGATTGGCAAAAGGATATGACAGCGATGCGCCCAAATGTTTTCGTAGCGTCCATGTCGCCGCTGCCGCAGATCGAGGCGCACGCGTCGGCGAATCGCGCTGCTGTCCTGCGTGAATTGAGCATCGGTCGCGGCGCACGCTCCTACTTTGCAGTGATCGACAGCCGGTTGAGCACAGCACAGAGCACAGCTGAAAATGCCGGTATAGCAGCATTGGCGAATGACTGTGCCTGGCTTCGCCACCATGCGGCCTCCTATCGGCGTGGAGTAGCCGCCGCCGCTCGCCGTAGATTGAGTGAAATTACCGTAGAGCTGCTCGGCGCATCAGCCAACTTACAGCCATGATTTCTACGCTGCCCAGGATGGATCGGGCGTGAACGTATCAGTCAGCCAGATCGAATCTGGCATAATGCAAAGAAACACCCAAAAGGAGGAAGGGAACATGGCGACGCAGGCACAGATGGAGCGATTGATCGGCAAAGCGCTGCTCGACGAACGATTTCGGGTGCTTCTACTGGAAGACCCGGAGAAAGCGGCGCGTCAGATGCGCTATCGACTGGACGGAGGGCAGGTCGCACGCATCCGTAGCCTGGATCCAAAATCGCTAGAAGAAGTGGCCAACAGTTTCAATCAAATCCTTGATCAGCCGCACCATTCCTTGAGCTTCTGGTGAGTCGGGTTTCAAACCATGCATACGGCGGCTGCGGAGAGCTTCACTGCGCGCCTTGAACCCGTGATAGGAGACGCCAGCACACAGGTTATGGTGTGAACATCGGGAAGATGTAAGTTTGCACCAGTTGGTTGAGCACCAGATAGATCAGCGGGCTGGCGGCGGCGATGCTCGCGCGGATGACCGCGCCGAAGTCGCGGAAGGGCAGACTCGGCGCAGCCAGGATGTGCTTCTGAAAGGAAATGAGCAGGTCGGTGCGATCGGCAAGCGCCTTGAGTTGTTCGACCTCGGTTGGCGGCGCCTTCGTCAGCGCCTGTTGCACCTGCAGCAGATCGTTGGAGATATTGCCGAGCACCCGCTCTCGTTCTCGGACGATCTGCCGGTGCACACCCCACAACGGTGCAAAGAGCGCCATCAGGCCAAAGCTCGAAAGGCTGAGCACCAGCCAGCCGCCGCCAGCGCGAGGTGGGCCGACAATGATGAGCGGAATCAGGAAAATCCCGACGAATGCCAGGCTCTGCGCCAGGCTGATTCGACCAAAGGGCAGCAGCGGCGTTGGATCGAAGACGTTCACTTGCAGCGGCCGGCGAGAAAGCGCGCCCAACGCCACCGCGTTGCGGATGCTGGTGTAGACCACGCTCAACACAGCGGTGAAGGCGATCAGATAATAAAGTAGCATCACGCCAGCCGCCAGGATGTCAGCGGGGCCTTGCTGCAAGAGCCGGCGCACGCCACTGGCAGGAACGACAAAAAAGAGCACCACCAGCCCGGCAGCCAGCGCCACGATAATCAGCTCGACTACGACCCTGTCGCACATCATTCTGGCGACATGCTGTTCGTAGGCTGTATCGTCGATCTTGACGGTAGGCCGCAACTGCACCAGTCCACGGATGGTGGTCTGCTTGATCAGCCGCATATGAATGAGGATGTACAGCACCACCACTAGCGTCGCCGCCGCCTCGATCAGCTCGCTGCGATCCTGCGGCCCCCACACGGCCATCCGCTGTTTCAGAAGGATCTCCAGGCCAATGCTGGCTATCCCTAACAAAAAGACCCCTCCCAAAACGGCTGCGAAAGGCAAGGGCAGCCGATCGAGAAGGGTCATTTTCAGGAGCGTCCATTCTTTCTCTTTGGACTCTTGATCGGCAGGGTGCGGCGCTTCAGTCACGAAACGACTCCTCAGCCCATAGCTGGTGACGGCTTATTGTGCAGTTTCTAAAAACTGAGACGGAAGGCAGTTGCAAAGACCAGCGCAACCGCCTGTCACGGTTATACTTCAGATTGGCTGCGCCGTCAATGCGCTATGTCGCAGCAGATGCCAACCCAGCCAGCCCAACCAGACCAGATACGGTAGGCTGACCAGCAGGTTGAGCACCCCAACCAACTCCGCCGCCCCAGCCAGCATGAACGGAACCATGACCAGGCTGAACGCGCCGGTCAGCAACGCCGCAATGCCGATGCCTTTGCTCAGGCGCGGGCTGCGATAGGCAAGCCAGCCTAAGATCAAGCCGCCGACGCCGTAGCCGATGGTCAAAAAGAACACCACCGGATTCTTCACGTCAGTTGGGTCGATGAAGAAGCTGGCGGCAATGCTGATCCCCAACACCAATACGCCGACCAGGGTCAACGTTGGCGCTTCCCCGCGGTGGATCAGGTACAGCGCATAGAGCGTCACGAAGAAGATTGCCTGGCTGCTCACGTAGGCGGCGATGGCGAGCGGCGGTGAACTCTCCGTGCCTGCGCCCATCCACAGACCGATGGACGCCACGTAAAGCGCAGCGCAGACGATCGCGGCAATGCCGCCGAAACGGATGATCGATTGCGTATTCATGGGTTATCCTTGTTGAGTTGAATGAATAGATGGTCTATTGCCCGCTCAAGATGCGCCTTGGTGCGCATTCAAGCCACCGCCGTCGCCTCAATCTCGATCATCATCTCCGGGAAGGCGAGGCGAGCCACCCCGATCAGCGAACCGGCATGACGGCAACCGGCTGCGGCAAGCCGCCCGATAAAGGCATCGTAGTTGGCGAAGAATTGATCCACGTCGGTCACGTAGATGTTCAGGCGCACGATGTCAGCAACGGTGTAGCCAGCCGCCGATAGCACGGCTTCCAGGTTGTCCAGGGCAAGGCCGATCTGACCGCGCATGTCGCCAGCCAGCACGGCGGCGCCGGTCGCATCATTGGCGCCCTGTCCAGCACAGTAGAGAGTGCGCTGCGCGCCGCTGACTTCGTTGGCTTGCACGTAGCCGTATTCGTCCTGCCACGTCCAGGGATTGATAATGCGTCTTTCCATATCAGTTCTCCTTTGTGTGTTACGATTCGGTGTCCTTGAAGGGCGGCAGCAGCGCCGACCATTGGTTGAGAAAACGGGTCAGTTCCGCTATATTGCGGAAACCGATGCGCTCGCCGGTGTGCGGATTCTCCAGCGCGTAGCGCCAGACGGGCGGGGCATTGGGCAACCCTTCTGACTCGCGCCACAACGTCAGGATGAAACTGTGATAGTGCATGGTGGGTCTTCCTGGGTTGTTTGGCATGGTTTCACCATTCCCGGCCATCTGTGCTACGCTACGCCTCATTCTAGCGGTCGATCATTTAGAGATCATTTGTTGCGAGTACACGATGGCAGTCAGTCTGGAAGTACGGTTGTTTGGCGGTCTGGAAATCCGCATGGCCGGAGCGTCAGTCACTGCGTTCATCTCCACCAAGGCGCCAGCGTTGTTGGCCTACCTGACGGTCAGCAGGAGACCCGCGTCGCGCGATCTGCTGGCTGCGCTCTTCTGGGGCGAGATGGGGGACGCCGACGCCAAGAACAACTTGCGCCAGGCATTGACCAGTCTACGCAAGAGCCTCGACCCTTTCCTGGAGATCACACGTGATAGCGTCGCCATGCGCACCGACGCACCTGTTGCCTCGGATATTGCAGTCTTTGAGGGCGCGCTGCGCGCAGCCCGGCGTGTCGGCGGGATAGAGCGCACGGCTCACCTTCAGACCGCCATCGACGTCTATCGCGGTGACTTTCTGGAGGGCGTTCTAGTGCGCGACGCGCCTGAATTTGAGGAATGGCTGCTGGCGCAGCGCACGCGCTACCGCGAGCTGGCGCTGCAGGCGTTTCATCAACTCACCGAAGACCACCTTGCTCAGGCGGATTACCAGGCTGCCATCGACACGGCCACGCGACTGCTGGCGCTCGATCCCTGGCGCGAAGATGGACATCGCCAGTTGATGCTGGCGCTGGCGCGCACGGGGCAATACAGCGCTGCCATTGCACAGTATCAGCGCTGCTGCGCCTTGATCCGCGAGGCGTTCGCCGTCGATCCGGCCGAGGAGACGACAGCGCTCTACACCCGTATCCGCTCAGCTCAGGCCGGGTTGCGCCACAACCTGCCGGCCGCACTGACCGGCTTTGTGGGCCGCAGCGCCGAAATCGAGGCGAGCCGACGACGATTGCTCACGCCCTCTTGCCGTCTGCTGACCATCGTCGGCGCCGGCGGCAGTGGCAAGACGCGGCTAGCGCTGGAGATCGCTGCGTCGCTTGTTCCAATGTTTCTCAATGGCGTCTGGTTTATCTCGCTGGCTGCCGTCAATCCTGCCGAACCGGAGGCGCTTGTCGCCAGCCTCACCGCCGCTTTGCAGATTCCGGTCGCCGCCGGCAACCTGCGCCGCCAGGTGATCGAGTTCCTACGCCTGCGCGAAGTGCTCCTCGTGCTCGACAACCTGGAGCACCTGCTCGACGACATCGGCTGGTTTGGCGAGCTGCTTGCCGCCGCGCCCGATGTGAAAATTCTGGCGACCTCGCGCGAACGGCTCAATTTGCAGGCGGAACAAATCGTTCAGCTAGGCGGCTTGTCGGTTCCGCCGAACGACAATTTTGCGCCGGAAAGCTACGCCGCCGTGGAGTTATTTCTGCGCCGCGGGCGTCGTGTGCAGCCGGACTTTGCCCTGACGCCGCACAACCGCGCCGCCATCGTGCGAATTTGCAGCCTGGTGGGCGGGCTGCCGCTTGGGATCGAGTTAGCGGCCGCCTGGGTGAACCAGTTCGGATGCCAGGAGATAGCGGACGAGATCGCCCGCAACCTGGACTTCCTCACCACGACGCAGCGCGATGTCTCCTCACGTCAGCGCAGTCTGCGCGTCGCGTTCGATTATTCCTGGCGGCTGTTGAGCGCGGCGGATCAGGCCGCATTTGCGCGGCTGGCCGTCTTCCCCGGCAGTTTCACGCGCCAGGCCGCCGCCGAGATCGCCGGGGTGCGCGCGCCGACGCTGGCTGGGCTGGTCGACAAGTCGCTGGTGCGCCGGGGCGAACACGACCGCTACGACCTGCACGAAGTGGTGCGCCAGTTCGCTGCGGAGCAGCTGCACGCCACGCCCTCTGCCGCTGAGGTTCGGAAACGCCACGTCGCCCACTATCTCCAGTTTCTCCACGCGCAGGCGCCACGCCTGAAAAGCGGGGAGCAGATCGCGGCGCTGGCTTCGATTGCGGACGAGATCGACAATATCCGCAGCGCCTGGACAGCGGCGGCAGCGCAGCAGGACGCGTCCTCACTCTACGCCGCAGCAGGCGGGTTATATCACTTCTTCGTGTTGCGTAGTTGGCTGGTGGAAGGAATGGAGCTGTTTCGGCTGGCGCGCCAGGCGCTGGAAGCGGTTGCACCGCCGCAGGATGAAGGGTGGCGGCTGGCGCTGGCAGAGATGCGCACGCGCGAGGCAAAGTTCCTGTTCTTGTTGTCGCGTTTCGACGAAGCCGGCGACCTGCTGCGCCGCGCCTTGTGCGACCTCGATGAAACAACCGAGCCGGCAAACGTCGCCACAGCGCGTCACTACCTGGGGCAGGTCTACCTCTCGCGCGGCGATTACGCTGCCGCCGCCGCCTTGCTGTCGTCCAGTCTGGAACTGCGGCGGAGTGTGGGAGATCGCTGGGGGCAGGCTGTGACACTGCTGGAGCTAACCGCGCTGGATTTTTTCCAGGGAAATCTCACCGCAGCGCACATCAACTGCCTTGCCGGGCTGGCGCTGGCGGAGCAGGTCGGTGACCCGGAGACCATCGCTCATCTGCTGACGGGGCTGGGCGTCATCACGCGCGAGCTGGGCGACTACGCCGCAGCCCGCCATTACGCTGAACGCGGGCTGCGCGTCTATGAAGAACTGGGCAGCGTCTATGGCCGCATCCAAGGCTTGCTGACGTTGGGTGGGCTGGCGGTGGCGCAAGGCGACTATGCCGAGGCAGAGCCTGCCCTTGCACGCGCCCTTGCCCTCAGTCAGTCGATCAGCTTCCGTTCGGGCGAGGCGGACAGCCACTATCGGCTGGGGCAGGTAGCGACGGCGCTGGGGGAGGAGGAAGTCGCTGCCCGCCATCTGCGCCAGGCAGTGCGCATTGCCGCCGCCGCTCAGGAGGCGCCCGTCCTGCTCGATGCGCTGTGCGCAACGGCGCATCTGCTGGCGCGGCGTCAGTCGCCCGACGCCGCGCCGTTGATTGGCTGGCTGCTGGCTCGTCCCGACCTGAGCGGACAGCGCCATGACAAACTTGCTGCGCTGTCCTTTCCTGTCGATGCCGATCCAGTTGTGAACTTTACGCTGAATGAAGTTGCCGATCTGGCAGTCAGCCTGCTCGACAGTTTAGACATATAGATTAGACATATAGAGCGGCGGCGTTGACCGCGACGAAGAGACGGAGTCATGATGCTCGAACTTATCGTGCCGGTTCACGCACCAACCACTTCTCCAAAGCGTCGTGAAGTTCCTGCGGCTTGACCGGCTTGGAGATATAGTCGTTCATGCCCGCTTCCAGACAGCGGTCGCGGTCGCTTTGCATGGCATGCGCGGTCATCGCAATGATCGGAATCTGCGGATGAGGCACGCCGTCATTGCCGCAACGGATGTGCTGAGTCGCTTCGATGCCGTCCATCTCCGGCATTTGTACATCCATCAACACGATGTCGTAGGGCGCCTGCTTGAGCGCCTCGATGGCTTCGATTCCGCTGGCGACGGCTTCAGCGTGGACGCCCATGCGCCGCAGAATGCCAAGCGCCACCTGCTGATTGACGGCGTTGTCTTCGGCGACGAGCACGCGCACTCCCTGCCGCGACAATTTCGGAATTGTAGAACGTTCGCTGGTCGAGCGCCGCGCCGCCTGCTCTTGCGACAACGTCCGATGCACCGTGTCAAGCAAATTGGATTGACGCACCGGCTTGACGAGATACGCAGCAAATCCGAGCTGACGGGAGTGCGCAACGTCGCTTTCCTGTCCCAGCGAACTCATCATGATCAGCGGCAGAGCTTTGAAGCGTGCATCACGGCGGATTGCAGCGCCTACAGCGAGTCCGTCCATCTCAGGCATTTGCATGTCGAGAATGACAAGACGATAAGGCTCTCCCTGACTGACAGATTGCTCGAGCTTTTGCAGTGCAACAGCGCCGTCGGGCGCTTCAGTCGGGACCATACCCCATGCGCGCAGTTGCGCAGCGAGAATCTCGCGGTTGGTGGCATTGTCATCCACAATCAGGACACGAGCGCCGTGTAGATCGGCCGGCGGCAACGGCGCTCGCTCTGCAATCAAATGTTGACGTTGGAGACGCACTATAAACCAGAAAGTCGAGCCTTGCCCGATTTCACTTTCGACGCCGATCTCGCCGCCCATTAGTTGGATCAGCCGCCGTGAAATTGCCAATCCTAGCCCGGTGCCGCCATATTTACGTGTGGTCGAAGCGTCTACCTGCATAAATTTTTCGAAGATGTACGGTAGCTTCTCGTGCGGGATGCCAATGCCGGTGTCGCGGACAGCAAAGCGCAATGTTACAGCATCTTTGTCGATCTGAACCGGCGCGACGCGCACGCTGACCTCGCCGCGTTCGGTGAAACGCAGCGCATTGCCAACAAGATTGGTCAGCACCTGACGTAGACGCCCTGGGTCGCCGCGCAGATGGCGCGGTGTATCCGGGTCAGCGGCGCAGATAAATTCCAGCGATTTTTCCTGCGCCTTGACCGCCAATGAGCCAGTGAAATCCTCCAGCAATTCAATTAAATCAAATTCAGAATCCTCCAGTTCCAATCGCCCAGCCTCGATCTTAGAAATATCAAGGATATTATTGACAATGGCCAGGAGCGCCTCGCCGCTGGAGCGAATCGTCTCGGCGTAGTGGCGTTGCTCCTTGCTCAGCTCGGTTTCAAGCAACAGACCGGTCATCCCGATCACGCCGTTCATCGGAGTGCGAATCTCATGGCTCATGTTGGCAAGGAATTCGCTCTTGGCGCGGTTCGCCTGTTCAGCCTGCGCCGCCAGCTCTTCCGCGCGTTTGACCGCCTCCTGCAGGTTTTGATTGGTCTGATTGAGCCGCATTTCGGCGCGCTTTCGTTCGCTGATGTCGTGAAAGGTAAGCACCACAGCGTGCGGCATTGTGGCGCCCGGTGCAATGAGCGGCTGCGAATTGATCGACACCCATATCAGCGAATCGGCGGCGTCTGTGCATTGTACGCCCATAACAATATTGCGCAACGGCTGGCTGCTTTGCAACGCGAGTAATACAGGGTGCTCACCCGGCGGCATAGGATTTCCATCTTCACAGATCATACGCCACGGCGAATTAGGAACATCTTGGCGCAAAATCTGTTCAGGCGCAGCGCTCAGGATCTGGGCGGCGGCTGGATTAGAGAAGATGACCTCACCGTCTGTTTTCAAAATGACGACGCCTTCCGCCATAGCAGCAAGGACGCTGCGAAGGCGTTCTTCACTTTCAGCCAGTGCGGCCTGCGCTTCGACCGGCGTGGTCACATCTGAAAAGAGAGTGACAACCCCTTTGCGATTGCCAAAGGCATCATGCAGCAGAGCTGTATCGATCGCCAGCCAACGCCGGCCACGTGGCGTGGCAACACCCATAGTGGCGTTCTGAACCGGCTGACCGGTGCGCAGCGTCTGATGACAGGGGAAATTTTCAACAGCCCACGCGCTGCCATCGAGATGCACGGCATGAACGAGATCATCCAACGAACCACGCTCGATCAGTTCCTGGCGGGAGATGCCAAACATCTGCTCCACTTTGCGATTACAATCGACGATGCGTCCATCGAGATCGTGGATCAGCAAACCCGAAGCTATCGAATCCAGAATCGACTGCAAATAGAGGCGCTCCTCCACCTGTTCGGTGATTTCGCTCTCCACGGCGATGTAGCCGGTGAGAGCGCCAGAATCGTCTAGCAGTGGTTGAATATTGAGATCAAGCCAGTATTCGCGCCCTGACTTACCGCGGTTTAAAATTTGGACGCGGGATGGCTTGGCGGCGTTAAACGCCTGGCGCAGTTGGTGGATCGTCGCCGGATCTGTTTTTTCAAATTGCACGAGCTCGCCGGGTTTGAGGCCTATAACTTCATCAAACTGATAGCCGGTTAAGCGTTCAAAACCGGCGTTTACCCAAACGATGCGCCGGTTCACATCGGTGATGATGACTGCATTGGTGGTTCGTTCAGCGACAAGCGCCAACCGACGCAACTCCTCAGCACGGCGATTGCTCTCCGTTACATCGCGGAAGACCATCACTGCGCCCAGCATCCTGCCATCCTCGGCGCGAATTGGCGCACAACTGTCGGCGATAGTCCACTTGATTCCGTTGCGGCTACGCAGCATCAGACGCTCGCCGAGCGCTGTGGTCTGGCCCGTGCGTACAACTTCGATGATCGGGTTGACCACACACGCGTCTGACTGTGCGTCGAGGAGATCGACCACTTCCTCGACCGGGCGACCGAGCGCTTCCTCCTCACGCCACCCGGTCAATTGCTCGGCGACTTGGTTGAGACTGGTGACGCACCCCTGCGCATCGGCGCTAATCACAGCGTCGCCGATCGAGCGCAAGGTGGCGGCAAGATGGCTCCGGCTTGACTGAAGATCGGCGATGCGTTCCTGAACTTCCTTTTCGAGGGCGCGGCGACGATTGATTGTCGTGGCGACCCATCCACCAAGCAGCAGAGCAAAGAGCAATCCAATCGCAATAACGTATAGACCGCTGCGAAGCGGACGCGCGTCGCTGAACTCAGGCGAAGGTTCGATTACGATAGCAAAGCGTTGGCCAAAGGCAAAGAGCGGATAGACAATGCGGAAAGGTTGATTGAAAATCACCCGTTCGGTCAAAGCGTCGCTTTCCGGGGCGGTGGTGGCGACCAGCAATGGCGGACCGTCTGCATCCAAATAATAAAGCGAGTTCCTGGTCGGCGCACTGGCTTGTTGCAGCGCTTTGGTGCGATTGGCATTGAGAAAACGTTGTGGTTCGAAGGCCGCCAGCGCAAAGCCGCGCAGCGATGCGTTGAAGCCCGCAGTGAACACGGGTCGGACAATCAAAAGACCGTTGTCATTGGTGAGCAACGTGATCGGTCGTGTGGCAGTGGTCAGGTTGTCGTTGCTGGCTAGCGACATGGCCGCGCGGCGCGCAGGCTCAGATGCAAGGTCAAATCCCCGATAGATTCGATACGGTTCGTCTGGCGCAAAATAGAGCAGAGGGAAATAGAGATCGCGAGGACCGGCGACGCGCTGATTCCCATTTTCGTCCAGTTCCCAGATGCGGAAATCTGCGCCGAGACGCTGGCTCATGTGTTGTTCAAACGTCAGGCGCTCTTGATCGGTGATTAACGGCGCCCACCCCCATATCGCCCCAGCCGAACTTACCGTCAGCGCAGCAGTGTAGTTTGCAAACTCGTCGGGATCGACATCTGTGCTGTTTGCCATGAAGCCTGCCAGACCTTCAAGCTTGCTGGCCTGCAAGACGCGCGCAGCTTCATTGATATGCGCTGCTTCGCTGTATGCCACCTGTGAGAACATCTGATGGGCGGCGGTGACCTCGACTGTATGCGCGGTGTACGCAATACTCGTCGTTAACACTATAACAAAACTGATGACGTTCGCAGCCTCAAGATGACGGAGGCGGTGTGCGTGGCGAGGATGACGGTCGCGCCATCTCATTAGCACATAGCCAATGATCACGACGATCAGCAACGCAACGCTGAACAGCAACGGTGTAACTCGTGCAAGATTGACCCGATTCACCCAGTCGCTTGCCTCCACGTCCACGCCCACCATCATGATCACCTCTCCTGTCGCCGGGTCGAAGACAGGAGCAAACGCAGAGACAAACACGCCGTACTCATCCTGATATGGGCCAACGACAAGGCTATGTCGCTGTTCAAACGCTTTCCGCAATGCAGCGGGCGGTTCTTCGTAGATGACGCCGGGCAATGAGGCGTATGGACTGTCCGGCGCTATATTTTCCGGTCCAAAGAGTATCTGATCCCCGCGCTGCACCATTGAATAGATGCCTATATAAGCGTCGTCTGGCAGCAGACCAGGACGCACATACTCACCAAAAAGGGTGAAATCGAGTCGCAGACGTCTATAAGCCGGCGATGACTGATCACTTTCAGTGAAGTTGAGTTGTTTTACCAAAAGTGGGTCGACTGCCTGCGCAATGCTCTGGACATATGACAGAATTGTATCGCGCTGCAGGCGCTCGTTGTTTGCGCTATACCACCCGGTCAACCACACACCGCTGGCAATCGTCAGCACAGCCGCCAACCAATAGGGCCAACGTCGAATAAGGATGTATCTCGAAATGTGAGTGGATAATCGATCGATTTGCCTTATCATTTCAATTGATCTCTTGACCGCTGCACAAAGCACACCAACCATCTTGTCGATTTCATAAAAATACTTTGCAAGCCAGTCTATCGCAAAACTTGCATAAATGTAAGCGACAAATGCAGCAACCTTTTGTGGAGAATTTCCACAAAAGCAGCACTTTCCCCAACATTACGACGCGGGTACAATAGGCGTGCTCAATGCGCAGCGAATCTTTGCGCAACAACAGACAAAACAACATGCCAAATACATCAGCTTGCCTTCAGTCAAGGACAAAACAGAATGGACACCCATCGCCTGATCACCTTTGCACAGGAGCTTGTACGCCTGCCCAGCCTCAGCGGCGAGGAGCGCAGCGTCGCCGACCGCGTCCAATCCGAAATGGAGGCGCTTGGCTTCGACCGCGTCTGGATGGATGCCAACGGCAGCGTTGTCGGCGTCATTGAGGGAGCGCACGACGGTAAAACGATCCTGCTAGACGCACACATCGACACCGTAGGGATTTCGCCAGGAGCGCCGTGGGTGCATGATCCTTTCGGTGCGGTCATCGAGAACGGCGCTATGTATGGGCGCGGCGTCGCCGACATGAAAGGGGCGTTGGCCGCAATGGTCCATGCCGCCGCCGCGCTTGATCGCGCTGCGCTCGCCGGTCGCGTCGTCGTCAGCGCCTCGACGCTCGAGGAGGTGCTCGAAGGCGTCGCCCTGCGCGCTGTGATGGAAACCACCCAGCCCGATTTTGTTGTCATCGGCGAATCCACCGATCTCAATTTGAGCCGAGGAGGGCGTGGGCGCGCCGAGGTTCATCTGACTACGATCGGGCGACCCTCGCATTCGTCGGCGCCGCATCTGGGACGCAACGCCGTGCTCGACATGATGCGGGTGATCGCAGCAATCGAGCAGATCGAACTTGGCGTTGATCCGGTGGTGGGTCCGGCGATTTTTGCGCTGACCGACATCGTTTCGGAGCCATACCCGGGACACTCGGTTATCCCAAGCATCTGCAAAGTGACCTACGACCGTCGGTTGCTGCCTGGGGAAACAGCGACAGATGTGCTGTCCGCCGTCACCGATGCGCCTGGCCTGGCTGATATTCAATTGCGCGCTGAGATCGGTGTTGGCGAGTACACCGCCTTCACGGGAGTAAAGCAACGCTCCGAGAAGTTTTTTCCGGCATGGCTGATGCCTGAAGGTGATCCCTTCGTGACGGCATCATTGGCCGCACTCAACGCCGCCGGCGTTCCGGCGCGGCTGACTGCCTATCGATTCTGCACCAACGCCGCCTATAGCGCCGGCGTCGCCCACATTCCCACCGTTGGTTTTGGGCCGGCAACCGAAGCCGACGCCCACGTGATCGACGAACGGCTGAAGATCGACGATCTGCTTGCTGCAGCAAAGGGCTATCGCGCCATCATCGAAAGCGTTCTGTCGCGCTGAAGCATCCCGCGCGAAGGAGGACCAAGCCATGATCATTCTGCCTGATTTCCTGATCGACAATCCCGGTCAGCCGCCGCGCGAGCAGTGGGGTGTGCGCGTGCACAACCATGTGATCGACGCCGTTGCGCCCAATGCTGAACTGCGTCAGCGTTTCCCCGCCGATGAGGCGATCGACGCGCCTGGCTGCACACTCTCGCCCGGCTTTGTCAACGCACACGCGCATCTCTACGGGCTGCTGGCGCACGGTCTGCCGCTCGACAAAGCGCCATCTGGCTTCTGGCCTTTTCTGGAGGATTTCTGGTGGCCGCTGGTCGAAGATCGTCTTGACCACGAGATGATCTGCGCTGCAACCGACGCCATCCTGGTGGAGATGCTGCGCAGCGGTATAACCACCGTCTACGATTGCACAGAAGCGCCCTATGCATTGCCGGGCTGCCTAGCTGCACAGGCTGAGGTCGTGCGGAAGCGCGGCATCCGCGCCGTGCTCTCCTTCGAGGCGACCGAACGCGTCAGCGGCGAGAACGGGCAACTCGGGCTGCGCGAGAACGCTGACTTCATCCGCGCCTGTCGTGAAGAGGGTGGACTTGTCTCCGGGCTGATGTGCTTCCACACGACCTTCTCCTGTTCTGCGGAGTTTATCCAACAGGCGCACCGGTTGGGTGAGGAGCTTGGCGTGCTTGTGCACATGCACTGCTCCGAAGGTGTGCACGAGCCTGAGTATGCGCTCAAACACTTCGGCGTGCGCCCGATGGAGTACTACGACCGGTTGGGCGTCGCCAACGTACGCATGTTGGCGTCGCAATGCGTGCAGATGAGCGCTCACGAGATCGAGCTCATGGCAGCCCGAGGAGTGAAGATGACGCACATGCCGCTCTCCAACTGCGAAGTGGGCGCCGGCATTGCGCCCGTGCCTGAGCTAGTCGATGCCGGCGTGACAGTGGGGTTGGGCAGCGATGGCTATGTCAACGATTTCTATGAAGTGGTGCGCGCAACTTTCCTGATCCACAAGGCGCACAAACAGGACCCGCGCGTAATGCCCGCACCGTTGGTCTGGCGCCTGGCGACCGAGGGCGGCGCACGTGCGCTAGGGCTGGAAAAAGTTGGGCGCATTGCGGAGGGCTGGCAGGCTGACCTGCAGTTGATCGACACACGTATGCCAACGCCAACTGAGGCGCACAACCTTTACGATCAGCTCGTACTCTGGCGCAGCCACAAACACGTACGGTTGGTGATGGTTGCCGGCCAGGTGCGCGTGCACGATGGCATTGTGATTGGCGCCGACGAAGAGGCAATCATCGCCCGCGCCCACGCTGCTGCGCATAGACTGTGGAAAATGGGCGCATAGCGTTGCCGGCGGACGAATCGAACACAGAAAATACAGGTCGGCTGAAACTACGCTGATGAATCCAGGGCTACTGGCAAACAGTGGCAGAATGCGCAACGCCTCAGCCTGTGGTTGCACAGGCTGAGGCGTTGACTAGCTCCGTTGCAGGACTAACGGGTGACAGTCGGCAGGAAGACGAAATTGTTTATCTGTGGTTCAGCCGAAGGCGGCAACGCCGTCGGGCTGCAAGGCAGATCCAATCCATCCAGACGTGCATACTCATTGCCTTGATAAAGCAATCGTACATAGCGTGGGCTGGATGAGTCGTTCTGGAAGACAAATTGTGCGTCGACAGACTCGGTCAAGGTCAGATTAATGCTTTCGATCACTGTTTCGCCAAGCATCAATTGTGCGACGTACTCTCCGCTGCGGTTGGTAAACACCGTCCACTCGACGCCAAGTCGAGTGCACTCGCGCGTCAGTGCAGCCGACAAACCGCTTACGCAAGGTTCTGGTCCTTCCACCGACAAGACCAGGGTGTTTTGATAGATGATCCGCACACTGTTCGGCGTCGTCGAATCGCCGATGAAAGCAAAGGTCTGTGGTGTATTGGCGGTCAACGTAAGGTTCACTGTTTCAATAACGTTGCCGCCGCTGACAATCTGTGCGACGTAACTGCCGGACTGATCCGCTGTCACCCGCCAGATCAACCCTTCGTCCGTGCAGACAGGCGTGAGCATCACCGAGGGACTGACGCCGTCGGTGCAGCTCTCGTAGGGGCCGCTCTCCGACGCCACAACGCTGCCGTTGAAGGTGACGCGCACACTGCTCAAGGTCGTCGGATCGCCGCTGTAGGTGAAGGTCTGCGGTGTGTTGGCGGTCAGGCTCAGGTTGGTCGTGCTCTGCACGTTGCCGCCCACCAAGAACTCGACTACGTAGGCGCCGCTCTGGCTGACGTTCACCGTCCAGGTGCGCGTGTTGTTGACGCAGACGCTGCTCAACGAGGCCGTCGGAATTTGTGTGCAATCAGCATACGGGCCGCTTTCGCTGGCGACCACATTCCCGTTGAAGGTGACGCGCACGCCGCTGAGCGTGGTCGGGTCGCCATTGTAGGTGATATTCGCGGGTGTGTTGGCGACCAGATTGATGGGGGTTGTGCTTTGGACATTGCCGCCCACCAGGAACTCAACCTCGTAGGCGCCGGTGTAGTTTGCCGTGATCGTCCATGTGCGTACACCCTGGGTGCAGACGCTAGAGATCGTCGCCGTCGGGATGCGACAGGTGAGGTTGACAAGGGCGGTGGACTGCTGACCGGTCTGGGTGATGACGGCAGTGTTGTTGACGGTCGTCTGGTAGAGGCCGTTCTGGTCGTAGGTGATGTCGACGCAGGCGAAGGGCAGCTGGTAGCTCTGGGCGCCGCTGCTGCTGAATGTCCAGGGCTGACCGGTGGCCGGGTTGGTGTCGGTGACAGTGACAGAGTTGAGCGTGGTCTGCGAAGGCTGCACACCGACGAAGGTGTAGGGGACGACCGGACTGGTGTAGACCGTGCCCAACGTCGTCGTCACGGTGGCGGTGTTGGCGCCGTCCGCATTGTTCGGGACATTGGTTTCGTAGGTGCAGACCAGCGAGCCGCCCGCAGGCACGGTGGCGCTGGGACAGGTCACGGTGGCGTTGAGACCGTTGCTCAACTGGTCGGTCACGCCAGTCAGGTTGAGCGCAGCATTCGGGTTGGGGTTGGTGATCGTGATGTCACCGAAGACGCGGAAGTTCTCGTCGATGGGGTTGGACTTGGTGAGCGTGACCGTGTAGGTGGCGGTCGTGCTCTGCCCATCGAAGAGGTCGATCTGGCTTGGCGTCACGGTCTTGACGATCTGCCAGGTGAAGCGCCGCGTGTAGTCGGGATCGACGGTCTTGCTCACCGACGGGCGGTAGCAGTTCACTGTCATGGTGGCATTGGCGCTCTGGTTCGTCTCGACGATGGTGGCCGTGTTCAGGCGGTTGTAGGTCGCCACGCCGTTGACGTAGTTCAGGTTGCTGCCACAGACCACGTTGCGCGTGTAGGGAATCGTCGTGTTGCCAGCAATGTTGGTTCCGATCGTCTCCGGCGCGCCGCCGTTGTAGACGTCCTGGACGGAGACCGTGCCACTCACGACGGTCGTCGGGTCGCCAAAGGTGACCGCCGCTGCGCCCGTCGCCGTCGAATTGGTGTTGTAGGTCGCCGTCGCCGTGTTCGTGCGGGCATTGCCGTTGGGCAGCGCAGAGGAGTAGGTGCAGACCAGCGTCGCACCTGCGCCCAAGGTCGTCGGCAGCGTCGCCGGGCAGTTCACGCTCACAGCGCCCACGCCGCTGATGGAGTCCGTCACACTGTTGAGCGTGACCGCAACGGCGCTGTTGTTCGTGACCGAGATCACGCCGTTGACTGCCCAACCGCTGTCCACAAAGCCGGTGCGCGTCACCTGCACCGTGTAGCCGACATTGGCGTTCTGTCCCTCGAAGAGGTTCACCACCGACGGCGAGACGCTCTTCGCAATCTCCCACGCATAGGTGCGCGTGTAGGAGGTGTTCGCCGTCTTGATCACTTCCACCGTCGGCGTTTGCGCGTTGACGATAGTGTGCAGACAGTCGTCATCCGGGTCGGTTGGCGCGCCATCTTCATAGCTAAAGTCACAATATTGGTTGAAGGCCGCAGTGAAGGAGCCGATGCCGGTCTGCGCCTGCCAACCAGCAGGCAGGCCAGATTCAGAGATCGTATATTGCTGGCCATACGGCACCACCAGGCCGATGCCGTCGAACCCGCCTGGATAATTGGGATCGGTGATTGTGGAGGAGTATGTGCAGTTCAGCACATTGCTGACGTACTGACACACTGCCGTGCTGCTTGGTCCGCCAGGCCCGGCTGACCATGTACCTGTGATGGTGAAGTTTTGCAATCCTGATGGCAAGCCCTGACTATTCGCCCACACTTTATCCAGGTAGACGTGCACATAGGGGGGCGTCGGCCCCTGTTGTGCTGAGGCAGTTGCTCCAAGCAACAGGCTGAATAACACTACCATGCCCAGAATCATCAGTAACCGTTGCGGACGATGTCTTCGCAACCCAATATCTATTAAACCTGCCATCCCCGTCCCTCCTGTTGAATCGAAAAATGATCTCTGGTGAATTGTGCACCCAATCATACTTAAAAAGATGTCTCGTGACAAGATGTCTTTCGCACAAATTACAAAGTAAACATAAATTCTTTACGTGTCTGGTTGTCGGCATCAAGTCACATTTGCTTCGCTACGGGATTGGCGAATACCCTCTTTATCGTAAGTGCAAGTTAGTAAAAACGACCTTTCAGTTCGCTGACAGAAAATAGCTGACAGAAAATAACAGAAAATAATGGAGTTTACTTATGGTGTTGATCGTGGGGGGAAGCGACATGTGGCGACCAGAAATTGTTGCGCGTTGTAAGAAAAACCAAAACTGGACGGGGTGTACACCCCGTCCGGTCACTGGCATCCTATCTTGGGCTACCGCAGCACAGTTGGCAGGAACACCCACCGTGTGACGCCGACCACCGGTTCATCTTCTGGGTCGAGCGCCGTAGGCGCTTCGCCTTCTCCACTAACATCGATAGCGGTGTTAGTGATTGTGTGCGTCGCCTCAGCGCCGGCCACGACTTCTACACTCCCGCCGCTGCCTTGCACTGTCCACAGATCGGTGTCAACACCCGTCTCTGTTACCGTGTAAACACCTGGCGCCAAGTCTGTCCAGATATAGCCCCCGCCGTTCTGATCGAAGATGGCGCAGGCGCCGGCTTCATTGCCGTTCGGGAAGGATGGACCCTGGATGCAGATCGTGAATGTGAATGGCGTCACATCAACTTCATTCCACACGACCACCTTTGTCACTGTCAGGCTGCCGACGGCAGGCGGCGGTGCACAACTCGTGAAGGGGCCATTGTCAAAGGCCAACAGGGTTGCGCCAAAGAGAACCTCGACGCGACTGAGTATGGTCACGTCGCCCTCGAAGGAGAAGGGTGTAGGTGCACCTCCCTGAAGTAAAACCTCGCCGCCCGCCACCTGGTTCCCGTTGAGGTCGAGGAAGTACACGATATATTTGTCGTTCCGGCTCACTTTGACCGTCCACTCGTAATGCCAACTACCGGCTTCGCCAACGATGCACACGCTGCTGAGAGTTGCCGTTGGCGCACTCTCAGTTGGCGTCGGCTCAGGCGTCACTTCCGGCGTCGGCTCAGGCGTCACTTCCGGCGTCGGCTCCTGGGTGTTGGTGAAGGTGCACTGCATCAGTTGACCCGGCTGCAAGCTGATTGTCACCGGATTGGGCAGTTCAGAGACGGAGGTTTCATCGTAAACGCTCACGCAGGTCACATCGGTCAACGCCCAGTCTTCCGTCGCCAGCTCGGCAATCGTATAGACGCCGGGGAACAACAGCCCGCTGTCGAACGGTGCGCTGCTATCGGCCAGCGTAAAGGTGATCGTCGCCGCGCCCTTGCTCAGGTTGAAGGTGAAGATGTCCTCGGCGCCCGCCGGGTCGGTGATCTTGTCCACGACGATGCGCCCGCCGCGCACATTGCCAAAGGTGACGATCGTCTCCTGCTCACTCAGCACAGTAACTGGCTGGCAGAGGCTGATCGTAGGCAGCCAGCCTGCGACTTGCCCTTCACAGACGGTGTACTGACCAGGCAGGAGCTTCTCAAAGTTGATGAAGCCATCAGCATTCGTGACGCCGCTGGCAATCGGCAGTTCGCCTTCCTCAACTGCACCAGCGTAGATGGACATCGTCCAGTCACTGATCGACGGCTCGTCGGCGTCCTGCACGCCGTTGGCGTTCTTGTCATCGAACTTGCAGGCGGAGACGCTGCCTTTGCAGAGCAGATTGTTGGCGATATGACCTGCCACACTCAAGACGTGCGTGCCGCCCTTTTGTTGCCACTGCTGCCCGTCATAACTGATGAACTTGCGTAGGGTGCCTTCTTGCGCCACGGTGAAGACTTTTGTTTCGCCAGCCTCAAAGCGCCCCAGGTTGACGAACGAATTGGCCTGCCCGTAGATGTCGTAGCCGATGTAGGCTGCAATCGACGCCTTGTTCACAACCGTTAGCTTGAAGACCTGTGCTTCTGGGTTGTAGCAACTGCCAAAGGACGGCGCAGTCAAGGTCGGGGTAGGCGACGGCGTTGCGCTTGGCGTCGGCTCCGGCGTTGGAGTCTCGGTCGGCGTCGGCTCGCTGCTGCATGTCAGCGCAGGCCAACTGTCATGCTGGTTAGCCTGAAGGAAGGTGACCTGAAATGGTGCGCCATTGAGCGCCACGATGCTGACATGGGTGGGATACGCCCACGCAATGACACCAGCGTCGATCTCGGCTTGCGTCAGCGGGTGCGTCGCACCGTCGCTAAAGCGCAGTCCCATGCCGTTGTATCCGCCTGTAATGTTCAAGTCGACGTAGGCGTTAACCTGGAACTCGCCGTCACCGCTCTTGATCGTCATGTTGATGTGATCGCCATTGATGAGTGGGCGATGATAGTCAACGGTGATGTTCTCACAGTTGAGCGTTGGTGTGGGCGTGCTCGGCGTTGCGGATGGCGTCGGCGTCTCAGCGGGCGTCGGCGTCACCGTCGGGCACTCGATCAAAATGGGGATCGAGCGATCGGCCACGGCCGAAGTCTGAAATTCCTCATCGAAAACCTGTGTGTGCACATTCAGGTTCGAATAGCTGCCCGGCGCTAGAGTAAAAGATGCCTCCCAACCCTGTGCGCGACCGGTCTGTGCATTCGGCTGCACCCAGGCGAAGGTGGTGGAGTTGCCATCCACCAGCTTGGTGCTGTTGCCCAGCTTGACAAAGGCATCGTTCGGCTGCATCAACACATCGACGCCCGGCTGCGCCAGCACCAGCGCATACCCCGTCGAAGTCGCGCAGTCGTAGCGCAGGTAGAGCGTCGATTCAACTGGCTTACTGGGATTGCCTGCGCGGTGCATATATGCGAAGAAGTCGTCGGTGAGGTTCCACTCAGTATAATTGCCATCGATTACGGCTGTTTTGTAAGAGGGCTGTGGCGGGACTACCGCCATAGCAGGCGTCGCCGCCATCAACACTAGCGCCAACATCAGCATCATTGCCAACACTGTGTGCGCAATTGGCTTTTGCATTCCTGTCGTCAAATGCCTGTACATAGCTGCTCCTTCTAACCCGAATCTTTCAGTGTGAATGATTGTTTTCATGTCAACATCGTACATGGGAAATCGTCAACTTTTCCTTACGCATATCTGTCATTCCATCAGATATTTGTTGTTTACTTGTCTATACATAGATTTTAGAGATTTCTAGGTTGCTGGGTCACATCTATCGCAATCTTCCTGGAGGCTCCAGAGCATCTGGGAGGATCGGCAGTCAGCCTGGAAGTCAATAAGGTAAGAAATACCCCCTAATTACTTACGAAAATCTAATATTTTGTAAGTTAGTTTACTTAAATTGCCTGGGATTATTTCCATCTGCTGCTGTACAGGTTAGGTCTATCCTTTTGCTTCTTGGTATCATTAGCTATCTACCTTTGATTCAAGACTCCAGTGTGATAGCGCCGATGTCCGGCGCATGAATTACGCTGGCAGATGCTACAGAAAGGACCCGCTCATGGCAGTGCAAGATTATTTTGGCGCCAAAGACACTTTTGACACCGGCAGCGGCAAGGCAGTTATTTATCGGTTGTCTGCGTTAGAAAAGCAGGGATTCAACATTGCTCGGTTGCCGTTCTCAATCCGCATCTTGCTGGAAGCTGCGCTGCGCCAGGCCGACGGCTTCGAGATCACCAAAGAGGCGGTCGAGACGATCGCCAGTTGGGGGCCCGACACGGCAGGCAAGGTCGAGATTCCCTTCAAACCGGCGCGCGTGATTTTGCAAGACTTCACCGGCGTGCCCAGCGTCGTCGATCTGGCGGCGCTGCGCAACGCCATGGCGCGCATGGGCGGCGACCCCAAAAAGGTCAATCCGCTGGTGCCGGTCGATCTGGTCATCGATCACTCGGTGCAGGTCGATCAGTTCGGCAGCGTGCTGGCGCTGCAGTACAACGCTGAACTGGAATTCGAGCGCAACCGTGAACGCTATGAGTTCCTGAAATGGGGGCAGGAAGCCTTCGACAACTTCCGCGTTGTGCCACCCGCCACCGGCATCGTGCACCAGGTCAACCTGGAATATCTGGCAAAGGTGGTGCAGACACGCGCCAACGGCGAGGTCGTGGCTTTTCCCGATTCACTGGTTGGCACCGACAGCCACACGACGATGATCAACGGCCTGGGTGTGCTCGGTTGGGGCGTCGGCGGCATCGAAGCCGAGGCAGTGATGCTTGGGCAGCCGATCTACATGTTGATGCCCGAAGTCGTCGGCTTCAAGTTGACCGGCGAATTGCCCGAAGGCGCCACCGCCACCGACCTGGTGCTGCGCGTCACCGAGATGCTGCGCAAGAAGGGCGTCGTCGGCAAGTTCGTCGAGTTCTATGGCCCCGGCATGAGCAAGCTGAGCCTGGCGGACCGCGCCACCATCGGCAACATGGCGCCGGAATATGGCGCAACAATGGGCTTCTTCCCGGTCGATGAGGAGACGTTGCGTTACCTGATCGGCACCGGACGCGACGAGGAGCTGGTGGAGCTGGTGGAGCGTTACTGCAAGGAACAGGGGCTGTTCCACACCGCCGACACGCCCGATCCGGAATTTTCCGACACGCTCGAACTGGACATGAGCACGGTCAAGCCGGCGCTGGCTGGTCCCAAGCGCCCGCAGGATCGCATCGATCTCGACGGCGTCAAGCAGATGTGGAACACCGCCTTGACCGCACCGGTGGGGCCGCGCGGCTATGGGCTGGAGCGAGAAGCGCTGGACGCCGCCGTGGAGGTCAGCTTTGCAGGACGCGAGTTCACGCTCAAGCACGGTCACGTTGTCATCGCTGCCATCACCTCGTGCACGAACACGAGCAATCCCAGCGTCATGGTCGGCGCCGGTCTGCTGGCAAAGAAAGCGGTCGAACGCGGACTGGATGTCAAGCCCTGGGTCAAGGCGAGCATGGCGCCCGGCTCCAAAGTCGTGACGCGCTATCTTGACGAAGCTGGCTTGACGCCCTACCTGGAAGCGCTCAACTTCCACACCGTCGGCTACGGCTGCACCACCTGCATCGGCAACAGCGGCCCCCTGCCTGAGCCGATCAGCAAGGCGATCAAGCAGGGTGACCTGGTGGCGGCGGCGGTGCTCTCCGGCAACCGCAACTTCGAGGGACGCGTCAGCCCGGACGTGCGCGCCAACTTCCTGGCGTCGCCGCCGCTGGTTGTCGCCTACGCCATCGCCGGCGCCGTCAACATCGATCTGGCGACCGAGCCGCTCGGCTACGACCCGAACGGCAACCCGGTCTTCCTGCGCGACGTGTGGCCCTCGCAAGAGGAGATTCAGCGCACGATTCGTCGCGCGCTCAAGCCGGAGATGTTCCGCGAACAGTACGCCAATGTCTTCGACGGCAATGAGCAATTCAACAACATTCGTGTGCCAGGCGGCGAACTCTTCCAGTGGGACCCGAACAGCACCTACATCAAAGAGCCGCCTTTCTTCAATATCACGCGTGAGGTTCCACCGGTGCGTCCCATCATTGGCGCGCGCGTGTTGGCTGTGATGCCCGACAGCACGACGACCGACCACATCAGCCCTGCCGGCAACATCGCCCGCAACAGCCCGGCGGCGCGCTACCTGGAGGCGCACGGCGTCCCGCGCGAGGAGTGGAACAGCTACGGCTCGCGTCGCGGCAATCATGAGATCATGATGCGCGGCACCTTCGCCAACATCCGCATCAAGAACCAGATGCTCGACGGCGAGGAGGGCGGCGACACCGTTTACATCCCCACGATGCAGAAGATGGCAATTTGGGACGCAGCTGAGAAGTATATGCAAGACGGCACGCCGCTGATCGTGTTGGCGGGCAAGGAATATGGAACCGGCTCCAGCCGCGACTGGGCGGCGAAGGGCGTGCTACTTCAGGGCGTACGCGCCGTCATCGCCGAGAGCTTCGAGCGCATCCACCGCAGCAACCTGGTCGGCATGGGCGTGCTGCCGCTGCAATTCAAACCGGGCGAGAGCGTCAAGAGCCTGGGGCTGAGCGGCTTCGAGACCTACGACATCCTCGGCCTGGGTGAGGAGATGTATCCGGGCCAGGAATACACCGTGCGCGCCACCTCGCAGAGCGGCGCCGTCACCGAGTTCAAGGTGATCAGCCGCATCGACACGCCGGTCGAGGTCAACTACTACAAGAATGGCGGCATCCTGCAGACGGTGCTGCGACGGATGGCGAATTGAGATTGGGAGATTGGAGATTGGAGATTAGAGATTGGAGATTGGTGTGGTGACGCCAGCGAATCTCCAATCTCCAGTCTCCGAGCTCCAATCTCCAATCTCTATTTTGGAACAACAATCTATGGCCAAACAATATCAACTCTCCGGCTGGGATTTGTCCGAGCTGCTGCCGGAAGCAACAGAAGCCGCGATTTCGGCGCGGCTGGCGGACATTGAGGAAGAAGTCGGCGCGTTCGAGGGGCTGCGTGTGCATCTACAGAGCGGCGCAGTGAGCAGCGACGATGTATTGGCTGCTGTGCGCCGGCAGGAGTCGATCATCCGCAAAACATGGACGCTCGGCTACTACGGGATGCTCTGGTTCTCCGCGGACACGCAATCGACCGAGGCGATCACCTTCCAGAACCGGATGCAGCAAGTGATGACCGGCATCCAGAACCGGCTGCTCTTCTTCGACCTCTGGTGGAAGGCGCTGGATGACGACGCGGCGGCGCGGCTGCTGCCCGACCCAATCGCTGAACCGGACTACCACTTCTATCTGGAAGACCTGCGCCGCACCAAACCCTACACGCTTGACGAAAAGTCCGAACAGATCATCAACCTCAAGGACGCTGACGGCATATCGGGGCTGATGACCATCTACACGATGCTCACCAGCCGGCTGGAGTTCAAGCTGACCGTCGACGGCGTGGAGAAGACGCTGACGCGCGACGCGCTCATGGCGTATGTCTACTCGCCCGACCCCGACCTGCGCGCCGCCGCCTATCAGGAGCTCTACCGTGTCTATGCGGGCGAGGCGAAGATTCTGGCGCAAATCTACAACAACCGCGTGCGCGACTGGTACAACGAGCAGGTGCAACTGCGCGGCTATGCCTCGCCCCTGGCGGTGCGCAACGTCGCCAACGACGTGCCCGACGCCGCCGTCGATGCCTTGTTGGAGGTGGCGCAACGCAACGCACCGATCTTCCACCGCTATTTTCGGCTCAAGGCAAAGTGGCTGGGCGTAGAGAAACTGCGCCGCTACGATATCTACGCGCCGCTGGCTGGCTCCGACCGCAAGGTCGAGTATGGCGACGCCGCCGCGCTGGTGCTCGACACTTTTCGCTGCTTCGACCCATCCGTGGCGACGCAGGTGCAGCGCGTCTTCGATCGCAACCACATCGACAGCGAACCGCGCAAGGGCAAGCGCGGCGGCGCCTTCTGTGCCACTGTGCGCCCGGACGTAACGCCCTACGTGTTGCTCAACTACACGGGCAAGGTGCGTGATGTTGCCACGCTGGCGCACGAGTTGGGGCACGCCCTGCACAGCATGTTGGCGGAGCACCACTCGATGTTGACACAACATCCATCGCTACCGCTGGCGGAAACCGCATCGGTTTTTGCGGAAATCTTGCTCACCGAGCGGCTGCTTGCCGAGGAGCAGGACCCGCTGGTGCGTCGCGAGCTGCTGGCGTCTTCGGTCGATGATATGTATGCGACGGTGATGCGCCAGGCGTTCTTCGTGCTCTTCGAGCGGGTGGCGCACCAGGCGATCCTCGACAACGCCTCTCCCGACCGTCTGAACGAACTGTACATGGAAAACCTGCGCACGCAGTTTGGCGACAGCGTAGAGATCGCGCCGGAATTTCAGCACGAGTGGGTCAGCATCCCCCACATCTATCACACGCCCTTCTACTGCTATGCCTACAGCTTTGGGCAGTTGCTGGTGCTGGCGCTCTATCGCCGCTATCAGCAGGATGGCGACGCCTTCAAGCCCGGCTATCTCAAGCTGCTGGCGTATGGCGGTTCGGCGCATCCGGAGCAGATTCTACGTGAGGCGGGCGTCGACATCACCGACCCGGCTTTTTGGCAGGGCGGCTTTGATGTGATCAGCGCGATGATCGACGAGTTAGAGGCGATGGAGCAGTAATTTCGGCGACAAAACCACAGGGGATATGCAGTGCGTGCACTGCATATCCCCTGTGACAGCGAATCCATGTTGTTATTGAAATTCTAGTCGGCAAGTAGGTGAATCACGCCAGCGATTCTCCGCGAACCCTACGCGCCAGTATATATTCTCGTATGCCTGCTGGCTCGAAACGCGCTTCAAGCTGACTCCGGGTCACTGCAGCTTGCGCCTAGCGCTCAAATCTATTCTGTCAACTCTTCGGTAAAACGTTCAATCCAGGATAAAAACTTCTGGATGTCGCTCTCAACTGCGCTCCACACGGACGGGTAACGGTTGACGAGGCGCTCGACCCTTTCTGCATCTAGCTCGAACCCATAGATATTGCGCACGATGTGACGAAACGCCAGGTATTCGCGCAGGTCCTCCACACTCTGCGGCGAAAGCAGGGGTGGGCGCTCCCGCCATATCGCCCCCAGCCAGGGCGCCAGCCCTTCCCCGCCCCACGCCATCACCACATCGTGATTCCAGGCAAAGAGCGGGCGCGCCACCGGCGCCAGCTGGTCCATCCATGCCTGCGCGGTCTGCACGTTCCAGTCGTAGCGCACAGTGGCGATGGCGCCCGCCTCGGCAAAGGTCCAACAACCAGCGCCCTGCAACTCGCCTTGCGCGCGGCCTGCGAGCCGACGATAGGGTTCGACGTGTATTGTCTCCATCGCGAAGACCAGACGATACGGCAGTTTGCTCTTCCAGGTGTAGCGATGGATCGCCCCCAGGCCGGTGGCGTCGCCGGGGCGAAGCTGGACAACCGCTTCGACGCCGCGCCACCAAAGCGGCCAGCGTTCGACCTCGGTGATGGCAGTCCAGATGGCGGCAATCGGCGCATCCAACCGCCAGATAGTGGTAAAGGAGTAGTCAGCCATGATGGTTCACCCTTTGGTCGTGTTATGGAGTCTAGCGAATAGAATCGGTGAGTGTAGCTGCGGCTTGCAACCGCAGGGTCTGGCGGACAGGCACGTCACGCCGGACCCTGCGGCTGCGAGCCGCATCTACGTTGATTACCGGGTTATTTTGTTGATCCGCCTTCAACCGCCCGCCCAATCTGCCGGGCAGGCTCCACCCTACTCGATGGCGATGGAGGTCGGGCTGACGGCGCGATACGCCTCCTGGAGCAGGCGCTCGATGGTTTGCCAGTCGGCAGCGACATCGTCCGAGTAAACGCCGGTGATGCGATCGACCGTAGCGGCGGCCTGGGCGCGTTGTGTGGCGGAGCGACGAATAGCGGCCGGCGGCGCGTCGAAGAGAGCGGCGTGTAGGGCTTCCAGCGCCGCCACTATTGGCGCAATGTCGCCGGCGTGGTCGGGCGTGGACTTGCGGGCAACAGCCAACTCGCGATGCACGACCCAATACTCCATTTCCAGCGCGGCAAGGGTGGCGGCGTCGGTGCGCAGACCGGCCGCCGTGCGCGCTTTGGCGTAGAAGTCTGTGAGATGCGCAGTCGCCGCTGTGATGTCGTTATCAATTGGTGCAAAGGCGGCAGCGGCGCGCACAATGTCGAACGCCGCAAGCGTGGCGTCGAGCCAGCTCATGCAGAACTGCGTGCGATTCATCTGCACCATCAGCGTGAGCACACGCGGCCAGTTATGCTTGTAATAGGCCTCCCACCCGGCTTTTTCGAGATAGGCAGTCCGGTCGGGGGCGAAGGCGGCGCACTGGGGACGGCGCTGCACCAGGGCGATGATCGCCACCAGGACAGTGATCACCAGAATGCCAGCGATCAGCGATCTTGGCGGGCGCATGATAGCAACTCCTTGGGTAGGGCGCCATCTACTGATTGCCAGGCAGAGTTCTTTATGTTTTCAGTGTTGCGTGCTACGTACTGCGTGTCGGAATTCCTCACGCACCACGCACCACGCAACATTGCGTTCATAAAATATCAGCCTAGAAATCAGTAACTGCCGTGAGATGGCGCCGGCCGCTCGACAGCATGGTTAGCCGGCCACAGGCATCACGCCAAGCTGCTGGAGCATGCCCAGAAAATCCCAGTTGCCCCAGGTTTCGGCGATCTTGCCATCCTCGCAGCGCTCGACGCTGATGCCCGAAATCGTGACGCGCCGGTTGGTCGGTGGCATGCCGTTGAGCGAACCGGTGTTCGTGCCCGTGGCTGTCCAGCGTGTGGCGACCTTATCGCCTTCAGCCACCTGCGCGTCGATAATGAACTGCACATCGGGAAATGCAGCTCGGTAGAGCGCAACGACGTTCCTGGTTGCCTGTGGGCCGACCCCAAAGCCGCCCGGTGGCGCATACGGATCATGGTTGGTGTAGGTGCGCGTGTGAATCTCGTCGGCAACGTCGAGCCGATTCTGATTGAAAATGTCGAGATACCAACGTCGGACGACAGCCTTGTTCTGTTCAGTAGACATGATTGAAGCCTCCTGTTGCTCCATCGATGACATGAGGGTTGAGATTACGCAGTTGCCTGAGCAGGGATGACGCCAAGCTGCTGCATCAGCCCCACAAAATCGGTTTGAGACCAGCGTTCGACGACCTTGCCGGCAACGAAGCGCAGCATGGTCGTACCACTAATGGTGAATTGTCTGCCGGTGGCAGGAATGCCGTTGAATTCGCCCAGGTGCGTGCCAGCGACATGGTAGCGCACGGCCAACGTGTCGCCTTCGGCGATGATGTCGTCAAAGTGCAACTGCACGTCGGGAAAACCGGCAAGGAAAGCGGTGTAGAAGATACGCAGCCCAGCGTGACCCTGGGGCAGCTCTAGCGGCAGAAAGTGAGCGATAGCGTCCGGCGCGTAAAGCGTCGTGAGGTAACCTTCGATGTCGCCGGCGTTGATATGGCGGCGCGCTTGCTCAAGAACGGCTTGATTGGTGGCAATGCTCATCGTGTGCATTCCTTTCAATAGATAAAGCAAGACATGTAGATAGAAGATGTTGTGTCCGTGATGAAACACGGGTTGCTACGCTGGCTGTAGTGTCGGCGGCGTTCCCAACCAACGATAAAGCCTTCATCTATTCAGCTTCCAGCTCAAACCTTGCTCAATTTCTGCTTATTTTGACCAAACCTGCCGTGCATCCGCTATACTTTTCAGCATGTACAAGCGGATCGTCGTCAAACTTGGCACCAGCGTCCTCACCGGCGGTGGCCGGCAGCTCAACCAAGCGCGTATGGTCGATATTGTTCGCCAATGCGCGGCGCTTTACGAACAGGGCAACGATATCGTCGTCTGCACGTCGGCGGCGGTGGCCGCTGGACGCGCCCATCTCAATTTCCCGTCATTGCCGCCAACCATCACCAGCAAACAATTGTTTGCCGCAGTCGGGCAGCTTCAGCTCATGCGCGTGTGGGAGCGGCTCTTCGACATCTATAGCATCCGCGTCGGGCAAATTTTGCTGACGCGCAGCGATGTCGAAAACCGTCAACGCTACCTCAACGCACGCGACGCGTTCACCGCACTGCTCGACCATCGCATTGTGCCGATCGTCAACGAGAATGACGCCGTCGCCACTGAGGAAATTCGCGTCGGCGACAACGATAATCTTTCGGCGTTGGTGGCGACGTTGGTCAGCGCCGACCTGCTGATCTTGCTCACCGACCAGCCGGGGCTGTTCACCGCAGACCCGCGCAGCAATCCGAATGCAGAGCTGATCCCAGAAGTGCGCAAGATCGACGAGACGTTGCGCGGGCTGGCAAGCGGCAGCGTCAGCGGGCTGGGCACCGGCGGCATGGCGACCAAATTACAAGCCGCCAACACCGCGCGTCACGCCGGCGTCGATGTCGTGATCGCGGCGGGCAGCGAGCCGGACGTGATCCTGCGCGTGACTGCCGGCGAGCTGGTCGGCACGCGCTTTCCGGCGCTGGGCAGCCGGCTGGAGAGCCGCAAAGCGTGGATTTTAGCGGGGCCAAAGCCTGCCGGGCGCCTGATCGTGGATGACGGTGCAGCGGAGGCGATCTGTCACAAAGGGCGCAGTTTACTGCCCGCTGGCATTCGCAAAGTGGAAGGCAACTTTTTGCGCGGGGACACGGTGTTGATCCTGGACAGCACCCGTCGTGAGTTGGCGCGCGGCATTGCCGGCTACACCGCCGCCGACCTGCGCCAGATCGCCGGCTGCCGCTCCGACGATATCGAGGAACGGCTGGGCTACACGTATGGTGATGTGGCGGTGCATCGCAACGATCTGATTTTGTTGACGGACTAGACAGCGATCATCGAGAGTGTGGCTTTATTCGGTCAACATACGAATTATTACGGGGTAAGTTAAGTCGATCTGCTGAAAAGTCTGGTTCGGATCGATCATATCGTGCCACACTTTCTGCGCGGCGGGAAAGACATGCCGTTCGATCTCGATGCCGTGGCTCTCCCAGCGATCAAGGATGTCGTAGGTGATCGAGTTCTTGACGGCCGTATCGAACTCGCTGGTGATTGACTTCAGCCGCTTCGCCCGCGCTGGCATATTGGCGCTCATGTCGTAGATATGCCGTCCAAGCCGGAAAATCTGCGCCAGGCTGTGCGTACTGAAACGCGGATAGGCGTAGGGCGGTCCGACGATCTGCTCCTTGAAGCGTGGATCCCACCAGATGTACATATTCTTCAGGCGCGGGGCGACATTGCGAAAAAGCGTGCTGATCCACATCGGGACGAAAGGCAGTCCCGCCGAAGGTGCGATCCCTACTACCACGTCGACATCCGAGCGGTACTGCGCCACCCATGAGGTCATTACCCCTCCGCACGAGATGCCGCAGACGCTGACATGTTCGCCTAGCCCGACGGCGATATCGATACTCTCCTGGCAGCTTTGCACCAGATCTTCGGCGGTCAGCTTCTCCTGCTCGGTGGTCATCGGGTCATTCAGACCGTGATACGGCAGGCGCGGGACAAGAACATTATAGCCGCGGTTGAAGAACTCCTCACCCAGTCGGTCGAATTGAGGCGGTGCGTTGGTGTAACCATGATAGAAGACGATGACGCGCTCGGTCTTGCGTCCATGTGAACGGAAACGTACGCCGCTGCCTGAACGCACGCTGGCGTCGTCTTTGGCTTGCAGCGCACGAATGCGGTCCGCAGCCTCCTCGAAGGTGCGCGTCGGTTGGGAAGGGAAGAACATTGGCCCAAGCCCAGAAGTTGATTGGCTCATGTAGGTCTGCCACCTGTCATCGTACAAGTGATTGGCGGGTAAGAAATGATAGGCAGTGTATCACCAGTGGCTGGTTGTGTCTAGCAAGTCTTGAGGCTTGACCGCTGTTGATTTGTCTTGACCACTGTTGATTTGTACTGTGTTGCGCGACGCGCAACAATATTTGTGTGATAAAATCGCTCAAACACAAGGGTTTGAAGAGATTCTTTGAGACCGGTAATCCGGCTGGTGTTCAGGCGCATCATGCCAATCACCTGCGCATGCAACTTGCCGCTCTGGATACAGCGTAAGTAATCAGCGACATGGATATCCCAGGTTTCCGGCTTTATGCGCTCAAGGGTGACCGCATTAGCGCATGGTCAATCACTGGCAGCGACAATCGACTTCGCTGGACAACCAGAATCCTGAGCCGTCACCCTAGCGCCACATCCATCACCATCATCACCACAAAGCCGAGCAAGGTGAAGGCGGTGGCAAGGTCGGTGTTGCGCCCCTGCTGCGATTCGGGGATCAATTCCTCAACGACGACGAAGATCATGGCGCCGGCGGCAAAAGCAAGCGCATAGGGCAAGATCGGCGTGACAAGCTGCACCGCCAGCGCACCGATCACACCGCCGATCGGCTCAACAATGCCCGAAGCCTGACCTGCCCAGAACGCATCGGTGCGATGGAAGCCCTCGCGTCGCAGCGGGATCGAAACCGCCATGCCCTCCGGAAAGTTCTGCAACCCGATGCCGATTGCCAGCGCCACGGCGGAGCCGAAGGTTGCCACCGACTGCTCCAGCCCAAGCGCGCCAAAGGCAACGCCCACAGCAAGCCCTTCCGGCAGGTTGTGCAGCGTAATCGCCATGATCAGCAGGATGCTGCGCTGCCATTCCGTCTTGATGCCCTCTGCCTGCGCTCTTTGGTGGCCAAGATGAAGATGTGGCAGCACTTTGTCGATGCCTGCAACAAAGAAGCCTCCCAGCAAGAACCCAACCGCAGCCTGGAACCAGCCTGTGTCGCCGTTCTCTTTCGACATCTCGATCGCAGGCGCCAGCAGCGACCAGAACGATGCTGCAATCATCACGCCAGCGGCAAAACCGAGCATAGCATCGAGCGCCTTGCGGTTGACAGTCTTGAAAAAGAAAACGGTCGCTGCACCCAACGCCGTCACGCCCCACGTAAAACAGGTGGCAAAAAATGCAAGCCAGACGGGATTTACACGCTCAAGCCATTCAGGGATCACCATACAAGATAGCATACCGCCAACAAGGTTTGCGCCCCAAGTTTGCCACGGTTACAATCCAGAAATAACAGGCGATTGGCTCGATCGCCTTACAACAGGCGGCGTATGTGGCAACAGCGCCACTCTGGGCAAACTTCATCGGTAATGATAAGAGGAACAGGATGACTCACATTATGGTTGCCCCCGGCAACGCCCTCACTGGCGCGTGCTCTGTGCCGGGTGATAAGTCGATCAGCCATCGCGCCGTAATGTTCGGCGCAATTGCCGAGGGTGACACCTATGTGCGCAACTTTCTCGACGGCGGCGACTGCCGCTCGACGATTGAGGTGATGCGCAGCCTGGGTGTGCAGATCGACGTGATTACGCCCACCGAGTTGATCGTGCATGGGCGCGGGCTGGATGGCTTGCAGGAGCCAACCGATGTGCTCGACTGCGGCAATTCGGGCACAACGATACGCCTCCTCACCGGCTTGCTGGTCGGACAACGCTTTACCTCCTTTCTCAACGGTACAGCGCAGATCCGCCGCCGGCCGATGGGACGCATCGTGCGCCCTCTGCGCGGCATGGGCGCCGACATCATGGGACGACAAAACGGCGAATACGCGCCGCTCGGCATTCGCCCGGCGCGGCTCAGCGGCATGGAATATACAATGCCCGTCGCCAGCGCCCAGATCAAGAGCTGCCTGCTGCTGGCTGGTCTCTATGCTCATGGACTAACGCTCATCATTGAGCCTGGCCCAGCGCGCGACCATACAGAACGCATGCTGGCGGCGGTGGGCGCGCCCATCGCCGTCTACGGCGCCAAGGTTTCCAGCGAACGACCGCAGTCGCCGCTGAAGGCGCTCGACCTCACCGTGCCCGGCGATATGTCCTCAGCGGCGTTTCTGCTTGTAGCGGGTGCAATTACGCCCGGCAGCCACGTCACAATTCGGGGCGTTGGCGTCAATCCAACGCGCATCGGCATTGTCAATGCGCTGATGGAAATGGGCGCCTCGATTGCGTTCGAAAACCAACGCGAGGAGGGTGGAGAACCGGTCGCCGATCTGATCGTCGCCGCTTCGACGCTGCGCGGCGCGACCTTTGGCGGCGAGCAGATCGTGACAATGATCGACGAACTGCCGATCCTAGCTGTCGCCGCCACGCAGGCCGAGGGTCGCACAGTTGTGCGCGACGCCCACGAGCTGCGCGTCAAGGAGACCGACCGCATCGCCACCACGGTGAGCGAACTGCGCAAGCTCGGCGCGCGTATCGAACCGACGGCCGATGGCTTCATTATCGATGGCCCAACGCCATTGATCGGCGCGCCGGTCGAATCGCACGATGATCATCGCCTGGCAATGGCGATGACGATCGCCGGCCTTGTTGCAGGCGGGCAGACCGTTGTCCACGGCGCGGAAGTCACCGGCGACAGCTTCCCCGGCTTCGAGGTTACACTGCAGGCGCTTGGTGCAGACTTGCTTGTGAGCGAATAGAGTTCGTGTGGGAAGTGCATTGCGTAATCGTTGGCGCGTCCCAAAATTTGGGCATATTTCTATGGCGATCGTAGCAAACCACGGCGCGCAACCGATATCGACCACTTGTGCTAAAATAGCAGTGCTATGCTGACCGAGTTGCACATACGAAACTTTGCGATTATTGACGAGCTCACCCTTGAGTTTGGCCCCGGTCTCAACATCCTGACCGGCGAAACTGGCGCTGGCAAGTCGATCATTATCGACGCCGTCGGGCTGCTGTTGGGCGACCGCGCCGCTGCCGAATGGGTGCGGGCGGGCGCCGAGATGGCGCAGATCGAGGCGACCTTCCTGCTGCCTGCCGACCCTGAGCGTGCAGCTGAAGTGAGTTCGCTACTCGAAAGCGAGGGGCTGGACGACCCTGACAACCCCGAGTGGGTGGTGTTGAACCGCGAGGTGCGGCTCAACGGGCGCAATGTCTGTCGCATCAATGGGCGCAGCGTCAGCCTGCAACTGCTCGCCGACGTCGCCGGGCTGCTGGTCGATGTTCACGGGCAGGGTGAGCATCTCGGCCTCCTGCGACCGCGCACACACATTCACCTGCTCGACCGTTACGGTGGGTTGATGGCGCAGCGCATCCAAATCGCCGACCTGGTGGCGGAGCTGCGTCGCGTGCGCAGCGAGCTGCAGCGGCTGCGGCAGGATGCTCGCACAATGGCGCAGCGGCTCGACCTGCTCAGTTTTCAGGTCGAGGAAATCACAGTGGCGCAGTTGCGACCAGGCGAAGACAACGAGCTGGAGGCGGAGCGCCGCCGCCTGGGCAACGCCGAGGCGCTGACCAGCCTGGCGCAAACTGCGGCCGGTATTCTGAACCAGGGCGATGGCGAAGTGCCCGGCGCCATCGATATGGTCAGCGAGGCGGTCGGACGGCTGGAGAAACTGGCGCGCATCGACCCTGACATGGCGCAACACGCCGATGAGGGACAGGCGCTGATCGAGCAGTTGAGCGACCTGGCGCGCACGCTGCAAGATTACGCCGAATCGCTAGAGTTCAACCCAGAGCGGCTGGCGGAAGTCGAGGAGCGTCTCGACCTGATCGCCAACTTAAAACGCAAATATGGCGACACCATTGAACAGATTGTTGCTTACGGCGTCAAAGCACAGCATGAGCTGGAGGAACTGGGCAACTGGGAAGCCAAAACCGCCGATCTGGAAACGCAGGAAGAGAAACTGCTGCATGAGGTCGGCGCGCTGGCGGCGGAGCTGAGCGCACGCCGCAAAGCCGCTGGCGAAGCGATGGCGCGTGAGGTCGAACGGGAGCTGGCAGACCTAAAAATGGTGCGAGCGCGCTTTGGCGTCGCCATCGAACAGAACGAACGCAGCGACGGCGCCTACCTGCCCGACGGTCGTCGCGTCGCCTTCGACAGCACCGGCGTCGATCAGATCGAGTTTTTGATCAGCGCCAACCCAGGCGAGCCGCTCAAGCCGATGGCGCGCGTCGCCTCCGGCGGTGAAACGGCGCGGCTGATGCTGGCGCTCAAAAGCACGCTGGCGCACGCCGACGCCACGCCGACGCTGATCTTCGACGAGATCGACCAGGGCATCGGCGGACGCGTCGGCGCAATTGTGGGACAGAAACTGTGGCGGCTGACCGGGTCGAGCGTCAACGCCAACGGCGCTGCGCCGACGACGCATCAGGTGCTTTGCATCACACATCTGCCGCAGCTTGCCGCGTTTGGCGACCGCCATTTCACCGTGAGCAAGCAGCTTTTGGACGAAGGCGGCGTCGAACGCACACACACCGTCGTCCGCACTCTGCACGGCGACGATCGCATCTACGAGCTGATGCTGATGCTTGGCGCACACAGCGACGCGGGCCGGCGCTCGGTCGAAGAGATGCTCGGCGAAGTCGCACAGGTCAAACAAGGTGCGTTCGTACTGCAATAATTGAGTCATACAAACCAAATTTCTGACAGAAATCTGGTTTATCGAGATCGGATCATGACTGAAAACACCTGGCGCAAATACCTGACCGATTACAACGAAGGGCTGGGTCTCGTCTACGAGCGCTTTGTCCTCAACGATTTTCTGGAGCGACTACGTCAGCAATACGCCATCCGTTCGGTGCTCGAAGCGCCGCTCTACGGCATGGCAGGCGTCAGCGGCATCAACGATGTCGTGCTGGCGCGCGCTGGCGTTGAGGTGACAATGGTCGACGACACGCCCGAACGCATTGAAGGCGTGCAGCGCATCTGGGCTGAAGATTTGCGGCTGCCGGTCAACCTGGTCTGCATCGACCCGGATGCATGGGGACGGCTGCCCTTCCCCGACCGCAGCTTTGACCTGACGTGGGAGTGGGCCGGGTTGTGGTATATTGCCGACCCGGCCGGGCTGCTGCGCGAGCTGGCGCGCACCAGCCGCAACCTGGTCTTCGTCGCCATGCCCAACAACATCCAGGTCGGCTATTGGATGCGCAAGCTGGTAATCGACCGTGAATTCTTTGCCGCACACGACGAAAGCTGGACCGACATCGGACGTATTCGGCGCATCCTCGAAGCCGAAGGTGTGGAGATTATCGAGGAAGGCGTGCTCGACACCCCGCCCTGGCCCGACACCGTGATGCCTGCCAATGAGGTGCTCAAACGCCTCGGCATTCGCAGCCAGGCGCTGGAAGAACAGTTCACCGGCGAGGGATGGCGCTGGAGCACGATGGCGTACTATCTGAACGAAGAACCAGACCTGCACCGGCGGGTGATGAAATACGCCTGGCTCGATCATGCGCCGCTGCCATGGCAGATCAAGGCGGTGTGGGCGCACCATCGCTACCTGGTGGGGCGCGTCACGGCCGCACATTGACGTGCTGTGTGCGGCGTGTTGCGTGCTGCATAGCCGAATGCTGCAACACGCAACACTTGACACGAAACGCGCAATGCTTATGACACGCCCTTCCAAAAACAGGACACGTGTCACATGACATTGGTTCATCCCAACGTATGATTGGTGCAGAAACAAAAGGAGGAGCTTGTATGACGAGTCAACTGGCCGGCAAGCCGGCGCCACGGACCCTGCTGCAAAACATTCCGCAACTGATTTCAGCATATTATACGCATCTTCCTGACCCGGACAATCCAGCGCATCAAGTTGCTTTTGGCACTTCGGGTCACCGCGGCTCGTCGCTGCGCAACTCCTTCAACGAACGCCACATTCTCGCCATCAGTCAGGCGATCTGTGACTATCGTCGTGAGGAAGGCATTGACGGCCCCCTGTTTCTGGGGATGGACACCCACGCGCTCTCCGAGCCGGCGATGGTCACAGCCGTCGAAGTGCTGGCCGCCAACGATGTCGAACTTGTGATCCAGGCGAACATGGGCTACACGCCAACGCCAGTCATCTCGCACGCCATCCTCACCTACAACCGTAACCGACAGGCGCACCTCGCCGATGGCATTGTGATCACGCCATCGCACAATCCGCCCGACGACGGAGGCTTCAAATACAACCCACCGAGCGGTGGGCCTGCGGACACATCGATCACCAGGCGCATTGAACGTCGCGCCAACGAGCTGCTGCGTGACGATCTGCGCGGAGTCAAGCGCCTGCCCTGGAGCAAAGCCAAGACCTCACCATGCACGCACGAATATGATTTCGTCGCCGATTATGTCGCTGACCTGAAAGATGTGCTCGACTTCGACGCCATTGTCGCAGCGGGACTGCGCATCGGCGTCGACCCAATGGGCGGCGCCGCAGTCGCCTACTGGGAGCCGATTGCGCAGACCTACGGCCTCAACCTGACCATCGTCAATGACGCCATTGACCCGACCTTTGGTTTTATGACAGTCGATCACGATGGCAAGATTCGCATGGATTGCTCGTCTCCCTATGCAATGGCAAGCCTGATCAGCCTCAAAGATCAGTTTGACATCGCCTTTGGCAACGATCCGGACGTTGACCGTCACGGCATCGTCACCCCCAACGTAGGGCTGATGAATCCAAACCACTATCTGGCGGTGGCGGTGAACTACCTCTTCCAACATCGTCCAGGCTGGCGCGCCGACGCCGCCATCGGCAAGACGCTGGTGTCGAGTTCGATGATCGATCGCGTGGCGAAAAGCCTGGGACGCACGCTGGCAGAGGTGCCGGTTGGCTTCAAATTCTTCGTCGACGGCCTGCTCACCGGCGACTTTGGCTTTGGCGGTGAGGAAAGCGCGGGCGCGTCATTCCTGCGACGCCGCGGCACGGTGTGGACAACCGACAAAGATGGCATCATTCTTGCCCTGCTTGCCGCCGAAATCACTGCGGTGACGGGCAAGGACCCCAGCGAGCACTATCAGGACCTGGAGGCGCAGTTTGGCCGCGCATATTATGCACGCATCGACGCGCCTGCCAATCGTGAACAGAAAGCCATTCTAGGCAATCTTTCTCCAGAGAAGGTCAAGGCGCAGACGCTGGCTGGCGAACCGATCGTTGCCCGGCTCACACAGGCGCCCTACAATCAGGCGCCGATCGGTGGGCTGAAGGTTGTCACCGAGAATGGTTGGTTTGCCGCACGCCCGTCGGGTACGGAGGATGTCTACAAAATCTACGCCGAGAGCTTCATCAGCGAGCAGCACCTGCATCAGATTCAAGAAGAGGCGCAGCAGATCGTGACCGACGCGCTGAGTGCAGGTTGAAGACGAGGCGAAGGGCGAGTTGCAAGGGGCGAAGAGAAACCGAGTTTCTTTGAGAAACTCGGTTTCTGGCTGATGATTGACGAGCAAGATGAAAGCAACGCAAATGAAATATCGGTGTAGATATCTGCACTTTAAACGTATACGGATAGAAGGCATAGTTTGAGCTGACTTACGACAAATGCAAGACAGTCGGCTTCAGACGATAGCTACAAGAGAAAAGATGAGAACCATTTATGCGAATTACAAGTGCTGAAGAAGCTGTCCGGGTGATCAAATCCGGCGATCGAGTATTTGTGCACGGCGGCGCAGCAACGCCCGCACAGCTTGTATTGTCGATGACGGCGCGTGCGAACGAGTTGCGCGCCGTCGAGATTGTACATCTTCACACCGAGGGGCCGGCGCCCTACGCCACAGCGGATCTGGCTGAAAGTTTCCGCACCAACTGCTTGTTTGTGGGCGCCAATGTGCGCGAAGCGGTCAACGAGGGTATTGCCGACTATATCCCTGTCTTTCTGAGCGAAGTGCCGGGGCTGTTCCGCAAGGGCATTATGCCCCTCGATGTAGCGCTTGTACAGGTCTCACCGCCCGACCGTCATGGCTTCTGCTCGCTCGGCGTTTCAGTCGATGTAGCGCGCGCCGCTGTGCAGGTCGCCCACCACGTAATTGCACAAATCAACCCCAATATGCCGCGCACGCACGGCGACGGTCTCATCCACATCAGCAACATTGACAGCGCAGTAGTGGTGGATGACCCGTTGGTCGAGATACCGCCTGGCGAACCCGGTACGATCGAGACAGCCATCGGTCGCTACACCGCCGAATTGATCGAGGATGGCGCAACGTTGCAAATGGGCATCGGCGCTATCCCAAACGCGGTGCTCTATGCGCTGCGCAATCATCGCGACCTGGGCATCCACACAGAAATGTTCTCCGACGGCGCCATCGACCTGATTGAGCGTGGTGTGGTCAACAATGAGAAGAAGCGCATCCATCCCGGCAAAGTCGTCAGCGCCTTTGCCATGGGTACACGGCGGCTCTACGATTACATCGACGACAACCCACAGGTTGTGCTGCTCGATGTGGCTTACGTCAACGACACGGCGGTAATTCGACGCAACCCAAAGGTGACCGCCATCAACAGCGCCATCGAAGTCGACCTCACCGGTCAGGTTGGCGCCGATTCGATGGGCACGCGCCAATATTCGGGCGTCGGCGGGCAGATGGACTTCGTGCGCGGCGCGGCGCTTTCCGAGGGCGGCAAACCGATCATTGCGTTGCCGTCGGCGACAAGCAAGGGCGTTTCACGCATCGTGCCTTATCTGCGCCTCGGCTCAGGCGTCGTGACCACACGCGCCCACGTGCACTATGTCGTCACCGAATATGGCATTGCCTATCTTTATGGCAAAAACCTGCGCCAGCGCGCCCGCGCCCTGATCGACATTGCCCACCCCGACCATCGCGAGGAGTTGGAAAAGATGGCGTGGGAACGCTTCAAGCGCTGGCCCGAGCACGTTTTTGCGTAATGTCATCACAAACAACCTTGTTTGCCCACCGGCTCACGCTGATTCCGCTGGAGTCGGAACATGCAGCAGACGCAGCCAGGCTGCACATGATCGGGCAACCTGGCTCGTTTTTGACCGGTCTCGGCGCCGACGTGCTGAAGGTGGTCTATCAGCAGTTGCCGCGCTCGCCTGTTGGTTTCGGCTTTGCCGCAGTCGATCCAGCGCAGCCGCATGAGCTGCTCGGTTTTGTCAGCGCCACAACCAGCGTCGGTGCACTATTTTTCGAGATGGGGACGCGGCGGCTGCCTGCATTTGCGCCGCCCCTTCTGCGTCGGTTTTGCCAGTCGCCAAGCCTTGCTCTGCGCGCCGTGCAGACCGTCGCCTATCCCCTTCTCCATCCCACGACGTCCGATGGTGTAACGCCTGCCGAGCTGCTGTCGATCATGGTGCGCCCTGAAGTGCGCGGCGGCGGGCTTGGTGCGCTGTTGGTGAGAGCGCTTGAAGCAGAGTGTCAACGTCGCTACATCACCGCAATCGACGTGACCGTAGCGGCTGCAAACGACGGCGCACAGCGATTTTATGTGCGCCATGGCTTTGCGTACAAACAAAGCTTTACGCTCTACGGTCAGCCGATGCATCTCTATCGCGCCGACATTGCTGCGCGCTGAACAACCATATTGACGGCTATGCACTTCTGGCTCATCTCACCCTATCACAGCGGCAGCCATCAGGCGTGGGCGGAGGGTTATGCGCGCCACTCACGTCATCGGGTGTCGCTGCTGACGATGGCGGGGCGCTTCTGGAAGTGGCGAATGCAAGGCGGCGCCATCGAGCTTGCAATGCAGGCGCGGCAGCTGCTGGCGGAAGCGTCGCCGCCAGATGCGGTGCTTACGACTGACATGCTCAATCTACCGACGTGGTTGGGGTTGATGCGGAAACAATTGCCCGCGACCACGCCTGTGGCGCTCTACATGCATGAAAACCAGCTCACCTATCCGTGGCGACCTGGTGAAGGGCGCGACCTGACCTACGCCATGATCAACTGGCTGAGCCAGCTTGCCGCCGACGTTGTGATCTTCAACAGTCGTTATCATCACGACGCCTGGTTTAGCGAGTTGCCCAATCTGCTCAAACACTTTCCCGACCACAACCACCTTGCGCAGATCGCCAGCGTCCGCTCCCACAGTCATATCCTTCCTGTTGGCCTCGAAGCCGCTGCCATCGCCAGATTGGAGAGAAGGAGAGAAGGAGAGAACGCGAGGGAGAGAAGGGGAGAGACGACAATCTCCAATCTCCAATCTCCTAATCTTTCCCTGTCTTCTTCTCCCCTGATCCTCTGGAACCAACGCTGGGAGCACGACAAACGGCCCGACCGCTTCTTTGCGTTGCTTTATCGCCTGCGTGAGGCTGGGATTGATTTCCGGCTGGCGGTGGCGGGTGAGAATTTTCGGCGGGTTCCGACGGAGTTCGAGGAGGCGCGCATCCGGCTGGCGGATGCAATCGAACATTGGGGGTATGTCGCCTCTCGCGCAGAGTATCTGCAGTTGCTCGCCGCCAGCGACCTGGTGATCAGCACCGCAGACCACGAATTCTTCGGCGTCAGCGTCCTGGAGGCGATTGCCGCGGGAGCGTTTCCACTGCTGCCCAACCGCTTGAGCTATCCGGAGTTGATCCCAGCAGAACTGCATCCCGCCTGTCTGTACAACGACGAGGACGATCTGTTCGCCAAAGCTGCGGCCCGTCTGCGATCTCCGCGCCTGGCGTCCCCATCTCTGCGCCGTTCGGTCATCGATCGCTTCGACTGGACTACGGTTGCCCAAGCTTATGACGATCTGGTAGAGATGCTGGCGCAAAGCAAGTAGAGCATCCTCGTGGACTACTGAATTTGCCTTCTTCTGCTGCAGGTGCGCTAAAATTGCCAAAAATCTGCCATCTTGATCATCTATGAATGAAGTTGCGCTATGCGCCCTAAGTTACGCACCCTGGACATTCGCCCGATTGTTTACGAGAACCATCCCTACATTCTGCTGCGCGACCCGCAGCGACTGAGCGAGCAGCAGTTGTTCGTGCCGCAGCCACTGGCAGCCGTGCTTGCCTTTTTCGACGGCGCTCACCACATCGACGAGATGCCGGAAGCTTACCGCCGCGCCTATCAACTCGACTTGCCTGCGGGGTTTGTGCACGACCTGGCGGCGGCGCTCGACGAAGCGTTGATGCTCGATACAGCGCGTTTTCACGCCCGCCGCGCCCAGGCGCTCGACGAATTTCGCAGCGCGCCCTTCCGCGCTCCTGCGCTTGCCGGCGCTGGCTACCCCGCCGACGACAAGGCGCTGTGGAGTCTTTTGCAAGAGTATCTCGAAGAGAGCGATACAACCGCCGATACTGATATCGACTGGTCGCAGCCGATTGGCGTGCTCAGCCCACACATCGACTACGCGCGCGGCGGAAAGGTCTATGCGCATGTCTGGAAACGTGCGGCGCAGGCAGTACGCGAGGCGGAGCTGGTCATTTTGCTCGGCACTGACCACTACGGCGACGACCTTTTCACGTTGACACGGCAGAGTTATGCGACGCCCTATGGCATCTTGCCCACCGACACGGCGTCGGTCGATCAACTGGCGGCGGCTATTGGCGAAGAGGCTGCCTTTGCCGGTGAACTACGCCATTGTGGTGAACATTCGCTCGAGCTGGTGGCAGTCTGGCTCCACCATCTGCGCGAGGGCCGCCCCGCCCCGGTCATCCCCATCCTCACCGGCTCGTTTCATCCTTTCATGTTCAACGGCGATACACCCGCCAGCGATCCCACCATCGGTAGCGCGCTCGACGTGTTGCACCAGGCGATGGCAGGCAGGCGCACGTTGATTGTGGCGTCGGGCGATCTGGCGCACGTCGGGCCAGCCTTTGGCGGCGCGCCGTTGAACGGCGCCGACCGCCGTATGGTGCGCAGCGCCGACGATGAACTGATCGCCGCCATGCGCGCTGGCGACGCAGCAGGCTTTTTTGCCGCGATCCGCCGCGTCGAGAATCGCAATAATGTTTGCGGCGTGGCGCCGATCTATCTGATGCTGCGCCTGCTTGGCGCCAGCCACGGTGAGCCAGCCGGCTACGCGGTCTGTCCGGCGGACGAACGCAACACGTCGGTCGTGACCGTGGCCGGTATGATGTTCAAGAAGCGCCGAATTATGGAGTTTAACAAATAGATTCGGTCATCGTGTAGGTTCGGCTTCCAGCCGGACGCTGCCGGTCGGCTACGATGTCACGCCAGAGACGATGACCTACGTGATTTGGCCGTTGGGTCACGTTGCGGCGATTCCGCTGATTGCCGGATTAGTTTGTAAATCTTCGTGATTCGACGCTTTTATCGGCGGCGACGCGTTGATTTCGAGGCGTTCTGTTCGTCAAGTATAATGGTGCATGCCAGACGCAAGCAGCAGACAATCTTCCTAGAAGCTGGCAGCTTTCAGGAAGATGTGAATCAGAACACCCAGGAGCGCCAATTTTGTCCGATCCACGCGTCGATAATCTTGCCCGCCTGCTCGTCCACTACTGCGTCGCTGCACGTCGCAGCGACTGGGTTTTGATCGCCGCTGACCTGACCGCGCAGCCGCTGGTCGAACGCGTCTACACTCACGTAATCGACGCTGGCGCCCACGCCACTGTGTTCTACAACGATGAACAGCTCAGCGAGCACTTCCACCGCCGCGCCAACCAGGCGCAACTGCGCTGGGTCTCGCCGCTCGATGAAGTGCTGGCGGAGCGCGTCGATGCGCGCATCGTTGTGCGTGCGCCTGTCAACACGCGTGCGCTCACCGGCGTCAATCCAGCGACGCAGCGCATTCACCAGCAGGCGCTCAAGCCGGTGGCCGACCGCTATCGCCAGCGTGCTGCGGCAGGCGAACACCGCTGGGTATTGACCAACTTTCCCTGTCCGGCGTTGGCGCAGGAAGCTGACATGAGCCTACGTGAGTTTGAAGATTTTGTCTACGCCGCCACCTACGCCGATCAGCCCGATCCGGTGGCGGCCTGGCAGGCGATCCATGACCGCCAGCAACGCCTGGTCGAGTGGTTGGCGGGCAAGTCCGAAGTGGTGGCGCGCGGGCCAAATGTCGATCTGCGGCTGTCGATTGCCGGGCGCACCTTTGTCAACAGCGACGGACGGCGCAACATGCCAAGCGGCGAAATTTTCACAGGCCCAGTCGAAGAATCAGTCGAAGGATGGATTCGCTTCAGCTATCCGGCGATCCGCGGCGGGCGCGAGGTCGATGGCGTCGAGTTCACCTTTGCCCAGGGCAAACTTGTCGCTGCGAAAGCCGCCAAGAACGAGGCGTATCTGCTCAGCCAGATCGACAGCGACGCAGGCGCACGCTATCTTGGCGAATTCGCCATCGGCGCGAACTACCAGATTCAGCGCTTCACCAAAAATATTCTCTACGACGAAAAAATCGGCGGCACGTTGCACGTCGCCCTGGGCGCTGGCTACCCGGAAACAGGCAGCCGCAACGATTCCAGCATCCACTGGGATTTTATCTGCGACATGCGCGTCGACAGCGAAATCTGGGTGGATGGCGAGTTGTTCTATCAAAATGGCAAATTCACCATTGCCTGATCGCTCAAAATTTGGAGGTTATTGTGCTTGTACGTGATATTATGTCCAGCCCTGCCATCACTGTGACGACCGACACCCATATTCCCGAAGTGGCGCGTATGCTGCGTGCGCATCAAATCAGCGGGATGCCGGTGCTCGATTCCACCGGCAGGTTGGTTGGCATCGTCACCGACCACGACCTGATCCTGCGCAATGCGCCGGTGCGCGAGCCGCGCTATTTCGCCTTGCTTTCCGGCTACATTCCACTCAATCTAGAAGAACACCGTCATTACAAGGAGCAACTGCGCCACACAATGGCCGTCACTGCTGGCGACATGATCGAGCCAGGCATTCCGACGGTTGCGCCTGACACGCCGCTCGAACATGCGCTGGAGCTGATGCTCGACCCGAAGGTGACGATGCTGCCGGTGCTCGACGGCGGCGAGGTGGTCGGCGTTGTCACGCGCACTGACCTGGTGCGGCTGATCGAGCAGTTGGAGGGCGCCGTCGACCCGGAAGCAGCGCTTGCCAAAGTTAGTGCAGCGCCTGTGTTGGCTGGGCTGGCTGAAGTGATTCTCTACGTACAGGAGATGGGCGCTGCAGTGCACTTCTATCGCGATCAGCTCGGCTTGCGGGTGCTCGAACCAGCCGACATGGACGACTACAACGACGAAAGCTGGGTTGTCTTCGACACCGGCGCCGCCAAACTGGCGCTGCACGATGGCGGAGAACGGCGACTGGGCGGGGATACACCGATGATCGGTTTTGCCGTCGCCGATATCGCCGCTGTGCGACAGGTGCTGATTGAACGTGGCGTCAATGTCGGCGAACCATTCGAGGCTGCTCCCGGCGTAATCGTCTGTCATCTCCACGATCCGGAAGGGCACCCGATTGCGCTTGAGCAACGTTGAGTGCAATTTTTCATGATTGGGTGTTGTGCGTGAACAGAGCTTTCTGAAAACTCTGTTCACGCACAACACCTTCAAGGAATCACGGCGCCAGCAACTCAACGGCGGCGCGTTCGATCCCCAAACCTTGCTTATACCGTTCCATAAACGCCGCAAACCCCTTCACATCGCGTGCATCCGGCGCCAGCGTCATGGCGTTCTGCCCGGCGAAGATCTTTTCGGCAAGATAAGTTTCCAGCGGTTCATTAGCGTCTTTGTTCAGCATGTACGCGGCAAGCAGGGCGATCCCCCACGCGCCGCCCTCGCCAGCGGTCTCCATCACGGAAACGGGGACATTCATCGCCGCCGCCATGATGCGTTGTCCGACTTCCTTGGTCTTGAAGAAGCCACCGTGCCCAAGAATCCGGTCGATCTGCACGCGCTCGCGCTCGAAGAGGATGTCCAGCCCGATGCGCAGCGCGCCGACGGAGGCGAAGAGGTGCGTGCGCATGAAGTTGGCGAGGGTGAAGCGGCTGTTGGGTGTGCGCACGAAGAGCGGGCGCCCCTCCTCCATATGCGTGATGTGCTCGCCCGACACATAGTTGTAGGCGAGCAGCCCGCCGCCATCGGCGTCGCCCGCCAGCGCCTGCCGGTAGAGCGTCTCGTACAACTGTGACTCGCTCACGGTGACGCCGAGTGCGGCGGTGGCTTCCTGGATAAGATCGATCCACGCATTCAGGTCGGAAGTGCAGTTGTTGCTGTGCACCATCGCCACTGGCTTGCCGGTCGGCGTCATCACCATGTCGATTTCGGGGTAGAGCTGCGAGAGCGCTTTCTCCAGCACGATCATGGCGAAGACGGAGGTGCCCGCCGAGACGTTGCCGGTGCGTTCGGCCACGCTGTTGGTGGCGACCATGCCGGTTTCCGCGTCGCCTTCAGGCGGGCAGAGCGGGATGCCCGGCTGCAGCTCGCCGCTGGGATCGAGCAACGCTGCGCCCTCCACCGTGAGCGCGCCGGCTGGTTCGCCCGCCAGCAACACTTTGGGCAGGATGTCGGGCAGCCGCCACGGGATGTTTTCCGCTGCCAACAGTGCGTTGAACTGCTCGAGCTTGTGGGCGTCGTAGTCGTTGGTCGTGCTGTCGATGGGGAACATGCCCGATGCCTCGCCGATGCCCATCGCCTGCTGTCCGGTCAGTTTCCAGTGCACGTAGCCAGCCAGGGTGGTCAGGTGGTGGATATCCTTGACGTGCGGCTCTTTGTTCAAGATCGCCTGCCAGAGATGAGCAATGCTCCAACGCTGCGGGATGTTGAACTGGAACAGTTCGGTGAGCTGCGCCGCCGCCTGCCCGGTGATGGTGTTG
>CALJMI010000009.1 GCA_937981885.1 uncultured Caldilinea sp. | reverse complement strand
GGCGTTGTTCGGCAGGTTGTCGACGCTCTCGACCTCACTGACCAGGAAAAATGGCTTGCCCGCCGCCTCGCTGTGACGGCGCAGCGCTTCCAGCGCCATCTGCGTCATCTCGGCGGCAGTCGGCGGGTTGTAGCCGGGCGTTCCCGGGCGGCTGCCCCAGACGATCAGGCGTCCTTCCTTCGTTCCCTTCATCGAGTCATCGACCAGGCCGAGCGTAATCAAACGCTCTTCGGTAGTGTCGTTGAAGATGTCGTCACGAGCGAAGAGACCCAGCACCATCGGCGCATAGTCTGGCTCCGCCTGGATGCGCTCCCACAGGGCGTCGAACTCTGCGCGCGTGCGGATCACTTCATAGCCGAGCTCAACGGCTTCCTTGAGCAGGTTGCGGCCGTCGTCGCGCGCCGGGCCGCGACCGTTGACCTGATCGACATGCACGTAACAATCCAGCGTAATCTCCTCGCCGCAGGCAGGTGCGTCGGCTGGCAGGAAAAACCCCTCGCCGCCGCCTAACAGCACCTTGGGCAGCGGCTCGCCCTCAAAGCCGGGACGCCCGTCCAGGAGTTGTCGCGCGATCTCGTTGGAGAGGTTACGATCGCCCACCTCGGTTAGGAATACGCCTGTACCTGGCTCCGGCAGGTCGCCGTCGTTGACGATGCCGACGGGCATGCCGGCCGCCGCAGCCTCGCGCATGATGCTGCCCGGATAACCGCTGAGCGCGTTGATCGGACGTCCTTGAGATCCTGGCTCCTCCGGGTCGATGCCGCCGTCCTGACCGAAGGAGCCAGGGCCAAGCACCTTGTAGCCGAAGGCGTGCACGGTGGCGCCGCCGTTCGAGGTGCCCACCAGGCGGTCGCTCATATGGCCGCGGTAGACGGCGATCTCTGGAAGTTGGTCCCAGTGCAGCTCACCGTCGGGGCCATACCAATACATGCGGGCGGCATTCCAGTGGTTCAGGCCGGCGCCGTCCGGGTGGAAGAAGATCACGTTGCCGGTTTGCACTTCGGTTTGACTTTGCGCCGGGGCGATGGAAGTCGCCGCCAACGCCAGGGCGAGCAATAAAGCTGCCAATTTTCGCATTGTTTCCCTCCGTTTCATTAGCGGATAAGATTGACGCCTTGCATCGTAGTTGATGCATCTCCCAATTTAGGAAAGAGACTTCAACGCAGTGATAAGCGAGAATTAAAGGGATGTAAAAGCATCGGACCCAAATCTACCGATTGCTAGGCAGAGGTTTTATGTTTTCCGTGTTGCGTGCTACGTGCTGCGTGTCGGAATCCCTCATTCAACACGCAACATTGCGCTCATAATCTCATAATGTCAACCTAGAAATCAGTGTTCCTCGAAACGATTTCACAATTGGCCTTGTTGCAACTGCTCAATGCATGGGATGGCGCCTGTCATAAAATCCATGGTCTTTGACGTTCACAGCCCGACCGAGATACACTATGCTATATCCGTGGGCGTTTGTCGCCCCAATGCATACGACCATTTCTGCTGAAACACATTTGTTTCAGCCTCATTCAGCCGCCGACAAAGCATTGAAAGAGGAAGGCAATGACGAATCGCCATTTCATCATCGACACCGACACCGCCTCAGATGACGCCGTCGCCATCGTCATGGCGTTACAATGGCCCGACGTGGAGGTGGATGCGGTCACCGTCGTCTATGGCAACATGCCGTTGGAGATCGCCAGCGCTAACGCCCGCTATAGCATCGAAATCTGCAACAAGGAGACGCCAGTTTACGAAGGCTGCGCACGCCCGCTGCTGCGCTCCGTCGCCCACGCCGACTGGTTCCACGGACCAGAGGGCATGGGCAAGCTGGGGCGGCTGCACCCCAAGCGTCCGGCGGCCGGACGGAACGCCGTCGAGGAGCTGATCCGCCGTTTCGGCGCGGCGCCGGGCGAAATCACGCTGGTGACGCTAGGGCCGCTGACCAATATTGCCGCTGCACTGGTCGTCGAGCCGCGGCTGGCGGAATGGGTCAAGGAATGTTACATCATGGGCGGCGCCGCCAACTGCGTGGGCAATGTCACACCGGCGGCGGAGTTCAACATCTGGTGTGATCCGGAAGCGGCGCGCATTGTCTTTCATTCGGGCATGAAGTGTCTGATGGTCGGCTGGGAACACTGCCGTTTCGATTCAGCGCTCTCGTTCGAGGAGATGGCGCATATTCGCTCGTTTGACACCGAACGCGCGCACTTTGCGCTCGACTGCAACTCCTACGCGCTCGAAGCAGGCATGACGATCCAGGGTGCAACCGGGCTGATGCTGCCCGACCCGGTGACAATGGCAATTGCGCTCGATAACCGCGTCTGCACACGGCGGAGCTGGCACTACGTCGACGTCGCCTGCGCCGAGGAACTGACGCGCGGTATGACCGTCGTCGATGAACTCAACGTAACGGGTCACAAACCCAACATCGAAGTCTGCTGGGAGATCGACAAACCGCTGTGGAAGGAAATTCTTGCGCAGACGCTGCGATGATCGACTACTTTTCTCATTCCGTCATCATCGACGACATCGTCTTTCATGACGGACGCACGCTAATGGGCATGCTCGGCGGCGGGGGGCCGCAGACAGCGTTTGGCATGAAACTGTGGACGCAGGGCGGCGTCGGGTTGTGCGGCGGCGTGGGGTTGGACTTCCCGCCGGAAGCGCAAGCCTGGCTGGATACGATGGGGATCGACACGACCGGACTCCGTCGCGACCCGACGCACCGCTCGTTGCGCGCCTGGCAGATCATCGAGGAGGATGGCAGGCGCACGCAGGTCTGGCGCACACAAGGCGCAACGATCCCGACCCATCTGGCATTGAAACCGGAGCAGGTGCCGGACGCCTATTGGTCGGCGCGTGGCTTTCATTTTGGCGTGCATCCTGAGTCGCCCAATCTGCACATCATGCAGGCGCTGCAGACGCGCGGCGTCACCGTCAGCGTGGAGCCGTTTCGCGAGGCGTCGCGCCCGCTCACGGATATCGAGTTACGCGAAATGTTGACCTCCTGCGCAATTTTTTCGCCAAATCTGGTGGAAGCAGAGACGTTGGTGGGCAACGGCGAGCCGATGGCGCTTATCCAGCGGTTGACCGACGCCGGTGCGTCAATTGTAGCGCTGCGCATGGGTGCGGAGGGGTCGTTCGTGCATCGGGCGGCGACCGACGAGACGCACCACATCCCGGCGGTGAAGACGACCGTCGTTGATCCGGTTGGAGCGGGCAATGCCTACTGCGGCGCGCTGCTCGTCGGCTGGCTGGAGACAGGTGACTTGCGGCGAGCGGGGATGTACGCTTCGGTGGCGGCGAGCTTTTTGGTCGAGCAACATGGGCTGCCGACGCCGCACCCACAGCTGCGCGAACGGGCAATGCAACGGTTGGCTGAATTGATCGATGCAGCAGATTGCTACATACCTCGCCATTGCGCCAGCGCCTGATCCAGGTCTTCTATCGAAGTGAAGCCGCGCACAATCGCTAGAAAAGTGCGCACGTCTGGCGTCAGGCTACGCAGCTCCTCCATCTTTGGACCGATCGGGCTGGTCGCTGCTGCACCGGTTCCGTAGCTGCCGTGAAAGGCGAAGTACGCCTGATTGAGCTTGCGGATCGCGTAGCCATTCTCGACAAAGAGCAGCCGACGAATCTCCATGTACTCCTCAGCATCCTCCACCCGCCCTAGCGACAGAAACAGATCGACAATCTCTCGTGTGTGGCGCATCTCCTTGCGAAAATCGAAGGCGGGCGGCGTCGCTTCGCCAGTTTCTTCGGCGGCCTCGCGCTTGGCCAGTTCGCGCGCAATGTCAGGATAGAAGCGCTCCAGCGCGCGGCGCCCGATTTCGTCGCCCACGATGTCAGCGACCGTCTCATTCATAATTGTGAGGTCGGAAGATGTGCTGTAATTGAGGCCGAGTGGGAAGAGCGTCAGATAATTGTGCACCCACTCATGCGCCACAGTCGAAAGCACCCAATCGATCGGCGCGCGGTCGATCACCTGCGTTGGGAAGGCGCCCAATCCGCCGATATTGGTGATGTAGGCGCTCAGGTTGTCTTCCTCAAAAATGGCGTCCTCGATGCGTTCGCGCTCGCTGGCTGGCACGTCGGGCTGCAGCATGACGTAGTGCGCTGTGGCGATACGCGATCTTGGGCTGACGACAAGCTTCTTCGGCGGCTCGGTGAAGGTGAACCAGACCGGCGGAAACGCACCGCCGAACCACGCAATGCCTTCATCCACCAGCTCGGCGGCAATCTGACCTTCGAGGATCACCTCCGCCGCCGCGCGATCTCTGTTTTGCAACATGCGCAGCTCATCAAGCTGTCGCTGAAGCGCTGCGCTTTCGTCAGTCGCCTGTCCGCCCGTCTCGCTGTAGATGCGTTCGATCTGACGTTCGAGCGCACCAACTTCATTTGCACGGTCAAGATAGGTCAGCACCAGCTCAACCTGCTCCTGCGGAGAGAGGTGCGCAGCCGGCCGCATAAAACCTTCACCCAACTTCTGGCTGATGGCTTCGACTTCCCACACCACCAGATCCCAATTCCAGGCGCCCACCTTGCCGTTGATGCTGTAGCGCATCTGTGTGACGCTGTCGATACTGGCGCCGCCAAGCAAATACGAAGCAAGACCCAGAGATACCAGAACAATGGTGAAGGAACGCAGCAACGAACGCCATCGCACCATTGGGGCAACATCTGCTTTGCGCGCAATCGAATTTGCACTTGGTTGAACGCTCATAACAATTATACTATATCAGACGGGTTGTTTTCGTTCTTGTGAGAACGCAACCAAAATTGAAGTTGTTTCGCCAGGCAGTTACATAGATTGAATTTTCTCATGAATCAACACGTTAGTTTATCTACGGAGATTGCCGATTTTATTCATCAAATGCCCAAAGCAGAGTTGCACATCCATCTTGAAGGCACGATAGACCCAGAAGCTGCACTAGAGCTGGCGCGACGCCACGCTTGCACCGAGAGGTTGCCTTCAACTGACCTGACTGCACTTCAAGAATGGTACACCTTTGTCGACTTTCCACACTTTGTACAGATTTACCTGACAATCTCCGATCTGCTGCGCACGCCAGAAGACTTTGCGTATATTGTCTATCGCTGTGGGCAGGACATGGCAGCGCAGAACATCCGCTATCGTGAGATCACGTTCACGCCTTTCACGCACACCGACTATCAACATAAAGGGCTGACCATCGATGACCTGTTCGAGGGGTTGGATGTTGGTCGCGCAGCAGCTCACGCTGACTTCGGCGTCGAGATGCGTTGGGTGTTCGACATTCCACGCAACCTCAGTTTTCCCGGTCATGGCGGCTATGACGCCTACCCAGCCGAACGCACGCTTGCCTATGCCTTGGCTGGCCGCGATCACGGCGTGGTTGGCTTTGGGCTGGGCGGCTTCGAGGTGAACGCACCACCTGAACCGTTCGCACACGCCTTCGAGCGCGCGCGTCAGGAGGGACTGCTCTCTGTCCCCCACGCTGGCGAGACCGCAGGACCGGCGAGCGTCTGGGGCGCCGTCGAGACGCTGCATGCCGACCGCATCGGCCACGGTGTACGCGCTATCGAAGACCCGACGCTGTTAGCCCTGTTGCGCGACCGCCAGATTCCGCTTGAAGTCAACATCACGAGCAACATCTGTCTACATATTTTTGACCATCACGCCGTGCATCCTTTCCCACACCTCGACCACATGGGCGTTAAGGTGACGGTCAACAGCGACGACCCGCCGCTCTTCAACACCAACCTGTGCGCCGAATATGGTGTGCTGGCGACTGAGTTCAGCTATGACCGTGCAGATCTGGCGCGCATCGCCCGCAATGCTTTCGAGGTGAGCGGCGCGGCGCCTTCGCTCAAGACACAGTTGCTGGCTGAATTCGACGCCTGGCTCGCTACAGCAATAGAGAACGCCTGATGCGGAACGGCGATTGACGCATCGAATTTGGCGATGGGCGTACACCAGTCAATCGTTGTATTGATGAATGTTGGAGAGGTGACCCTCAAGCAAGTTCCAGCTGCTCGAGCACGGCTTGCAGTTCCGCTGGGAGCGGCGCCACGAATTCATGCTCCTGGCCGTCGCAGGGCAGACGAATGCGCAGCTTGTGCGCGTGTAAAAAGTGGCGGTTGAGCGCGATGCGCTGGCGCTTGAAGCCGTAAATCTCGTCGCCAACGACAGGGTGTTGGCGCCAGGCGAAGTGGACGCGGATTTGATGCGTGCGCCCGGTGTGCAGTTCGGCGCTAACGAGCGAAAAGGTGGCAACGGCGTTGCCTGCCCCGTGCACCGGCGCTGCATAGACAGCCAACACTTCGTAATCGGTGATGGCATCGCGTCCTGCTGACTCACCGGTGATGGCGTCGGGCGGCAGCACGACCTGGCGTGTGTGATGGATCGGGTGACGACCGATCGGCGCGTTGATGCGTCCGCGTGCTGGCGTCATCCGCCCTTCAACGAGCGCGAGATATTGTTTGTAAACAGTGCGCGCCTTGAATTGATCCTGGAGATAGCGCAGCGCCCGGTCATGTTTGGCGACGACAATCAGCCCCGATGTCTCCTTGTCAAGCCTGTGCACGATGCCAGGGCGCTGTTCGCCGCCGACGCCCTCCAATTGCGGGCAGTGGTGCAGCACGGCGTGGACGAGCGTTCCACTCTCGTGCCCCGGCGACGGGTGTACAACCATACCGGCAGGCTTGTCGATTATCAGGAGATCGTTGTCCTCGTAGACAATTGCCAACGCAATCGCTTCAGGAGCAAGCGACGAAGGCGTGAGCAGCGGCGGCGTCACTGTGATCACCTGCCCAACTTCGGTGCGTTGACCGGCGCGCGCCTTCTGCCCATCGATCTGCACCAGCCCGTTGCGAATCCAGCGCTGTACTTCGGTGCGGCTATGGTCAGGAAGACGGTCAGCCAGCCAGCGGTCGATGCGCTGCGCAGCATCGGCGGCTTCGACCCGAAGCACAAGTGGTGTGGGTTGTTCCATTACATATCGACGCGTTCAATTAACTGCGTTCAATTGCCCCGGCGGCTTTTTGCTGGCGGTGTCTGCGGATGTCATCGACCACGACATAGATGCCCAGCCCGATCACGCCGATCACAATCGCGCTGTCGGCGATGTTGTAGTTGGGCCAGTAATAGACGCCGGGGATGCCCATTTTGACAAAGTCGGTGACATAGCCCTGGTTGATGCGGTCGATCACGTTGCCCACCGCACCGCCAAGCATCAACCCCAAAAGCAGGCGCACCAGCCAATCCTCGGTCGGCAGGTAGCGGATGTACGCCAGGATGCCGATCACGACCACGACGGCGACAATGATGAAAAAGTTGCCCTGATTCTGCAAAATGCCGAACGCAGCGCCGTAGTTGTGCACATGCTCAAATATGAAATACTCACCCAAAGCCGGGATCGGAATGATCGACGCATAGTCGGGGATCGACTGGCGCACCAATTCCTTCGTCCACTGATCGAGCAGGATGACAATACCCGCAACAACCAACACCAGCCATGCCCGACGAAACCACTGCCCAAGTTTGCTCATGATCGTTTGCTCTTGTGAATCTCACATCGTTTGCCTTTTCAAAAATGCGCAAGCATTCTATCGTATCCGCTGCAAAGTGGTGAATTTTGCAGCCTGTGTTATCATCCGAAATTGAACGCTTCGATTCCGTAGGTTTGTTTCCGTAACGGCCGGGGATGGAGCAAACGAAAAGCAGGGTGTCGATGCTGCGTGCGGTCGCTGGGTTGCGCCCCTCGCTCCTCACCCCGCACGATTTCCAAACACCACCAAACCTGTCAGGAGTTTTTTCTATGCCGCGAGAAGTCACAGTCGCCCTGGTGCAGATGGCGCCGGAATTGGCCAATCCTGAAGCCAACCTGCGCAAGATGGGCGATTTTATCGAGAAAATTTGCACCGAACAGCGCACCGACCTGATTGTCTTTCCTGAATTGAGTTACACCGGCACAGAACTTGGCTTGCGCGCCACCGATCTGGCAGAACGCGTACCGGGCCACGCCAGCAACTATCTTGCCAAGCGCGCCAACGAGTTCAACACTTATGTCGTCTTCGGCATGGTGATCAAAGAAAAGGTGGAAAGCATTCTCTATAACGGCGTTGTTTGTCTCGGGCCTGAGGGGGACGTGGTGGCCGACTATCGCAAGGTGCATCTGCTTGGCGAGGAACGACAGGTCTATCGAAACGGCTTCCGTTTCCAGATCATCGACGCCGAGTGGGGACGCTTTGGGCTGTCAATCGGCTCGGACCTGGCATTTCCTGAAACAGCGCGCGCTATGACGCTGGACGGCGCCGAACTCGTAACGGTCAGCGCCAACTGGGAGCAACAGTACGCCGAGTCATGGCGAGCACATCTCATCAGCCGAGCGTGTGAGAACTCAATCTTCATGGCCGCCGCCAATCGCATCGGCGAGGAGCCGACCATGCGCTTCATGGGTGACAGCCTGCTCGTTGGTCCCTCGGCGGAGGTCTACACCGTGCTCGACCAGCCGATCGAGGGCTACGCCGTTGCCACCATCGACCTCGATCAGGTGCGTTTGGTGCGCGAAGATCGCCAACTGATTCAATATCGCGAGCCGCTTGCCTACCGCGCCATCGTGCGCAAGTATTGAGAAAGCGAAGGGTGCGAACAATGTCCACGCTTCAAACACTGGCGGCCACCATTCAAGACCGGCGCCAGCATCCACGCCCCAACTCTTACACAGCTGCGCTCTTTGCCAAAGGCGAGAACGAGGTGCTGAAGAAGATGGGCGAGGAGACGATCGAGGTAATCATTGCCGCTAAGGGCGAGAGCAATGAACGCGTTCTCTACGAGCTGGCCGACTTCATCTACCACGCGCTGGTCTTTCTGAACATGCGCGAGCTTTCCTGGGAGGATGTCGAGGCGGAGCTGGCGCGGCGGTTTGTCTGAATTCTGATATACGAGAACCACCAAAACGACATGAAAATCTTGGCAACCGAACGTGAGCTCACAAATATCGACCACGACGCCTACACGCCTGACCTGCTGCGCGCTGAGGCGCAGCGCGCATGGGAACTCTACCAGGCGGGCGTCGTGCGCGAGCTTTATTTCCGCGCCGACCGCCCAGAGGCAGTAATCATTCTCGAATGCGCCACAGTCGAGGATGCCGCCGCGGCGCTGGATTCTCTGCCGCTGGTGCAGGCTGGCCTGGTTGTATTTGACCTCATCCCGCTCAAGGCATACCCCGGCTTTGCACGGCTGTTCGTCGACAAAGACAAACAATCAACATCGTAGAGCATCTTCGCGCAATCTACTCTCCTTGCCTCCCTGTGATCTTTGCCGGACATAATCTCACACATTGCACCATGGTGATTACCACCAGCATGGCGTAATTCAAGTCGGAGGGCGTCGCAAACTCTGTCCAAGGCGTGAAGTAGTCCCCTCTATTTTTAGGGCTTATCATCTCTCTAATAAATGGCTCGCCTAAAAGCCAAGAGAGATCTCGCCCACGCGAAGCTTGGAGGAGACGACTTGCATCTGGGATATGCGTGGATGGTGGCTATGCGGGCGTCCTCATCGACTGGGTATGCGAGAATCTCGATGCTATCCTTTTGCCTGTGCTATACTGCTGAAACATACATCCAGCGAATCGCGGGGTGGCGGCGCCAATTGGTGGCAAACACAGAAGTCATCGTGATTTGACTCACTCAAGGATAATCGTGTGGCTGGGACGAGCAGCGTGAGGAGAACGACTGTAATAAAAGGAGAGTTCAGGGTTTGGACAGCGCCTGATGGAAAGCAAACGATGGAAGACGAGAAGTTTTTGTGACGCTTGATGTTTTGGTCATCGGCGCCGGGCCTGCCGGGCTGGCGCTGGCGGCTGCACTCTGTGAGACAGGGATGCGCGTCGAATGCGTCACGCCGACCAACCCGACCGCACCCTGGCCCAACACCTATGGCATCTGGGAGGACGAACTGCCCACGCCGACGCTGGCTGCCATGCTCAAGCATCGCTGGACGGACTGCGTCGCCTATGCCGCTGGCGAGGAGCACCGGCTGGAACGAGTCTATGGGCTGCTCGACAACAGCCGCGTACAGGCGCACCTGCTGGCAGCGTGCGAGCGCGGCGCAATACGCTGGCATCGGCAGCCGGCGCGCAGCATCGAACACGGCGCAGCGTATTCGAGCGTCACGCTTGATGACGCCAGTGTTGTGAGGGCGCGCCTCGTCGTCGACGCCAGCGGCCACGCTCCGATCTTTGTCAGGCGCCCGCCGCTGCGCGAGATTGCCTATCAGGCTGCATACGGTGTGGTCGGAACCTTCACACAGCCACCTGTGCGCGATGGTCGCCTGGTGTTGATGGATTATCGCAGCGACCACTTGACCGAAGCTGAGCGCCGCAACGAGCCGCCGACTTTTCTCTACGCAATGGGTTTTGGCGACGGTCGCCACTTCGTCGAGGAAACCTCGCTGGCGCACGCCCCAGCGGTTCCATTTGATCTGCTCAAGGCGCGGCTGCATCGGCGCCTGGCGTATCATGGTTGTGCAGTGGCCGAGATCGAGCACGAAGAATTTTGCCTCTTTCCAATGAACATGCCCGTGCCATTGCTTGACCAGCCAGTGCTCGGCTATGGCGGCGCGGCGAGCATGGTGCATCCAGCGTCGGGTTATCAGGTTGGTGCGGCGCTGCGCAACGCACCAACAGTGGCGCAGGCAATTGCCGAGGCATTGGCTGTATCCGATCCGTCGCCCGTCCGCATTGCCAGGGCCGGCTGGAACGCACTCTGGCCGGCGGAACGGTTGCGCAAACACCGCCTCTATCTGTTTGGTTTGCAGACGTTGCTTTCGTTTGACGAGGGGCAATTGCAGCGCTTCTTCGCTACGTTCTTTCATCTCCCACGTCAGAGTTGGGGTGGCTATCTCTCCAACACGCTATCGATGGCGGAGGTAATGCAGACTATGGCGCGCACCTTTCTCGCCGCGCCGATGGATGTGCGCGGCGGTCTGATGGCGGCGGCGTTCCAGCATCCCGGTATGTTGGCGAGCGCACTATGGAACGCGTGATTCGGGTTGCGGGTTTGCGCAATGCATGGCGCCGAACCTAAAGTGTCAATCGTATGCAACACGCAACACGCAACACGAACTACGCAATACGCAATCCGAAAGGCAAAAGGCAATGGCAACCTACCAAATCCTCTATTGGTTTGACATCCCTGTTCAGGTCAAGGCGAGCATTGGGCGTAAGCGATGTACTGTTCCGCTTTCCGAACGTTTTTCTGAGGCGGTTGATGCGGCGGCGATGTCGGCGGGTTTGGTCGGCTCCGACGTGTATACAGAGCAGTTCTGGTGGGGTGAAGTGCAGGAACGCGAAGGGGAGCCTGAGGCGGTGGCCTCAGCCGTAGCGGCGGAGTTAGAGGCGCAATATCCAGAAATCGACTGGCGTTCCACTGCGCAAGCATTGCGTGAGCGACGCAGCAAAGCGTGATTCAACACCGGCCAGCATTTGAAGCGTCAGCCAAAACGGAAACCTTGCTTTGGATGATCCCTGTCACTGTCTGAATGGCCTCCCAGGAAAGCGCTGCATCGGTGGAGGCGTCGATCACAAGCAATCGTTCGGCAGGGATTTGCCGTCTCCATTCGTTTACCTGTTGCTGCAACAGCTCGAGGTCGGCGGATGTAGCGATCTCAACGGAACGATTTCTGCGCGCCAGCCGACGCGCCAGCACCTCGACGGGTGCATCGAGCAAAATGAACAGATCAGGGCCGGGCTGCACCGCGCGCACGAAACGATAGAATCGCTCACACAACCCGTATTCGGCTTTATCCAGGATGCCATTGGCGTGAAAACCACGCGTGAAAATGAAGAAGTCCTCGTCCAGCCCGCCGTCGACAAGCCCGATCCCCGGCTGGCTGCGAATCTCCTGTTCCTGTTCAGCGCGCAGGAGCAGATAGTCGAACTGGTTGGCAAGCGCATAGCGTCGTCCTCTCCCAGCCTTAAGATCATCGGCGAGCAGTTGCTGGAAAGGGCGCTCGACGTGCTGCTCCAGCCCGGTTACAAAAGGCGCTGCAGTGGCCAACCGTTTCACCAGCGTTGTCTTGCCTACGGCAGTGTTGCCGATGACGGCGATCAGTTTGCCCAACGCAGATTCTCCTGATTACCCTGACGGCGTTTCATTCCACTTTATAGAGTGCATCGACCACGCGGCGCAGCAGTTCCTCGACGACGCCATGCATCGGCAGCGCAGCGGCCATGCCATAGACCGGCGCCATGCCGCCTTTGTCTGCAGGATGCGCCTTGACATGCTCGACGGCGGCGCGCAGATCGTCGAGGAAGCGCTGAGCGACGCCCGGCTCGGTGTGACGCAGCGTCACGGCAATGTGGATCGCAGGTGGGCGGTGCAGGCCGTTGAGACTCCAGCCGCGCGCGTTCATAGCGTCGAGCACGCGATAGATATCGAGCGAACGTGACGTGAACGCCACGACGAAGAGCGGCTCACCGAGCACTTCCAGTTCTGGAATCTGTTCGATCCAGCGACGCAGCAACTGCCCGGTCGCCAGAATTTTTGCCGCGGCCTCTCGATAACCCGCCTCGCCCATGTTCACCATTGCCGCCCAACATGTCGCACTCAACGCGCCTGGGCGGCTGCCCGCCAGCGTCGGCGAAAAGTAGAGGCCGCCCGGCCAATCGGCGACGGCGTAGTATTGATAGCGGCGTAGCGTCTCACCCCGATAGAGCACGACCGAGGCGCCTTTGGCGGCATAGCCGTATTTGTGCGTATCCGCCGACATCGAGGTTACACCCGGCAGCCGAAAGTCGAAGTCGGGCGCGTCGTAGCCAAGCTCGTGCGCAAAGGGCAACACAAAGCCGCCCAAACACGCATCGACGTGTAAGCCGACGCCGCGCGCCTGCGCCAGCGCAGCCAGTTCCGGGATCGGATCGACAATGCCGTGTGGAAACGAGGGCGCCGACCCGACGATCGCCACCGTATTGCGATCGATGGCGGCAGCCATTGCCTCGACATCGGCGCGCAGGTCGGGGCCAACCGGCACGCGCACCAGCTCCATGTCAAACGACTGCGCAGCTTTGTGGAACGCAGCGTGGGCGGTCGTCGGCGCAACGATGCGCGTGCGCTGCAAGCCGCATTCCGTACGCGCCCGGTCGCGATAGGTGCGCATCGCCAGCAAAATGCTTTCGCTCCCGCCAGAGGTCACTGTCCCAACGACCGGATCGGATGTGCGGCCTGCGCCGAGTAGATGCGCAGTCATCGAGACGATCTCCGCCTCATACTTCACCGTGCTGGGCCAAAGGTCGAAGTGGAGTGGGTTGCTCTGCGAGTTGAGCGCGTAAACCTGGTTGAGAAAGTCGATGTGCGCCGGATCGCCGTGATAGACCGCGCCGGAGACGTAGCCTTCGCGCCAACGCCGCTGTTCCGCCTCCTGCACCGTTGTCATCTCTGCGAGAATCTCCTCGCGCGGCCTGCCCTGTGTAGGCAGCCGGCTGTATGCAGGCAACTGGCCGCGATAGGGATGCAAGGATGCGTCGAGTTCCGCCACCAGCGCGTCATACTGGCGGTCGAGCTGGCGGCGCAGCAGCGGAATCCGGCGCAGCGCGTTCTCTGCCAGTTGAGCCACGGATGGTGGAAGTTGGCTCAACAGCATAGCAAGTTCGGTCATGGTCGATGCTCGCTTTTCTGGCTGTGATTCAAACGGCGATAGAGGCCATGCGTCTTGTGATACAGCTCGACAAACTGTTCGAACAGCTCGGTGTAGAGCGACGCCAGATGCGGCTGCGGTTCGTAGATGCGCGCCGTCGGCGTCAGCGCTTCGATCTCATCGATATTGAGATAGCCCAGCCCGACAGCAGCCAGAAACGCAGCGCCGCGCGTGTTGATGTGCAGCGGGTCGGCCACCTGCACCACCGGACGCTGCAACACGTCGGCGTGAATCTGACACCACAGATCAGAGCGAGCGCCGCCGCCGACCAGCCGCACGTTGTCGAGCTGACGACCGATGAACTTCTCCACATAGACGAGCAGCCAGCGCGTGTTGAAAGCGACGCCTTCATAGACGCTGCGCACCAGGTCGCCGCGCGTCGTACGCAGCGAGAGATTGTGCCAGCCGCTGCGCAGGGTGTGGTCGTCGACCGGCGAGCGTTCGCCGTTGAGCCAGGGCGTGAAGATCACGCGGTTGCTGCCAGGCGCAGTCGCCGCTGCAATTGCTTCGAGCCGGGCGTAGCTGTCGGCGGGCGGCGGGTTGATCATCAACGCATCCTCGCCCCAGAAGAAACGGTCGCGCACAAAATTGAGCGCCGCGCCTGCAATCTCGTGTTCGTTGATCAGTAGATAACGGCCGGGCAACGCCGACGGCAGCGACGCCATGTTGTGGATGATGTCGGTTTTTTTGAATGGGACATGGCAACTTAACCATGATGACGTGCCGAGATAACAATGCGCCTTGTAATCCGTCACTGCGCCAGAGCCGACCGCGGCGGTGTGTAGATCGGGCGCACCGCCCACGACCTGCACGCTCTGTCCGCCCAGCCCCAGGTCGGCAGCCGCCGACGGGCTTACTTCGCCGAGCACATCGATGGAGCGCAGTAGATCGTCGGGCAGTTGCGCTCGAGCTAGGCCAGCCATCCGCAGCAGTTCGTCGTCGTAGTGAATGTGGTCGATGGCGCGATTGTCGGTCACCCAGTGCAGCGTCATTGTCTCGCCGGTGGAAGCAATGCGTCCGGTCAGCCTATAGTTGATATAGTCCTTTGGCTCCAAAAATTTGACAGCGCAGTCGTAGATGTCGGGGCGCTCCTTACGCAAAAAAAGAATGTGCGACACCGAATCTTTGCCCGAATGGCCGGGAATGCCGCCGGTTTTGCGGATCCATGTCCACAGTTTGCGCACGCCGTAGCCAGCAAAGGAAGGAAACCCGCTGGTGAGTGTGCGAATATGTCGGGCGCCGCGCGCGTCCAGCCAGATAATAGCGTTCATCAGCGGCTCGCCATCGGCGTCGAGTGCAACTGTGCCCGACCAATGTGTGGTCACGCTAACGCCAACAACGCGATTGGGGGCGCCCTCAACTGTCGCCAACACGCGGCGCGTCGCAGCGCAGATCGCAGCCCACCAATCGTCGGGAGCTTGTTCAACGCCGCCGTCGGGCTGGAAGATCAGGTGCACCGATTCGCTGGCGCCGGCCAGCAGACTGCCTCGCGTCGAGAAAAGCGCAACTTTAGGGCCCGAAGTGCCGAGGTCGATTGTCAGTAATAAAGGGTCGCGCATACATCCAATATGTTTAGAATTAAATTGTAGCTCGCATTACATGTTGAAAAGACACCAATTGCAGTTTGAAATTCTTTGATGTGATGCGACCTTGCGTTATGGCGGAAAAATAGTTTGTGGGATACTCTATCAAAAAGTATGGATTGATCCAATCATCGTATAGATAGCATCAGCAAGAGTATATTCAGATAGATCTCCATAGAAAAAGAAAATTGCAATATGGATTTACGCAGCGTTATTCATTTGCAAGGCTGGCTCCTTATCTTTCTTGGCGGAGCCATGCTTACACCGATCCCTTTTTCAATCTACTACCAATCTGAAGACCTGTTTGCATTGAGCATCTCGGCGCTGGTGACATTTCTCACCGGATTGACTGTGACGCGCCTCACTCGCATTGAGCGTGATGTCCGTGTGCGCGAAGGGTTTGCGATCGTCACCTTTGGCTGGCTGCTTGCTGCTGCGTTTGGCGCGCTGCCCTTTGTTATCGCTGGCGCCATCCCTTCCTACACCGACGCGTTTTTCGAGACGATGTCTGGCTTCACCACCACCGGCGCCAGCATTCTCACCGACATCGAAGCGATGCCGCGCGGTCTGCTTTTCTGGCGCAGCTTTACACACTGGCTGGGCGGCATGGGCATCATCTTGCTCTCACTGGCGATTTTACCATTTCTGGGTGTGGGCGGGATGCAGCTCTTCAAAGCTGAAGTGCCCGGCCCGGTGACGGATAAGCTGGCGCCGCGCGTCACGCAGACTGCGAAGATTTTGTGGGGCGTCTATATTGCGTTGTCGGCGGCGCAAACGATTCTGCTGATGGTAGGCGGTATGGATCTGTTCGATGCGCTCTGCCACACCTTCGGCACGATGGCAACCGGCGGCTTTTCGACGCGCAACGCCAGCATCGCCGCCTTTCCCAGTCCCTTTGTTCAGTGGGTGCTGATCGTTTTCATGTTTCTAGCGGGCATCAACTTTGCGCTGCACTTTCGCGTCATCTACCAGGGGCCGCTTGTCTATCGGCGCGACCGTGAATTCATGGTCTACACAGCGTTTATTGCGTTTGCATGTTTGCTGATCTATGCCATGACCGCAGTTCATTCTGGCGAACACGGTGAAAAAGCCGTGCGCGATGTCGTCTTTCAGGTGGTTTCGATTCAGACAACAACGGGCTTTGTCTCGCTCGACTACGAGCTTTGGCCCTTTGCCGCACAGATGGTGCTCTTTCTGCTGATGTTTGTTGGCGGTTCGGCAGGTTCCACAGGCGGCGGCATAAAGGTGTTGCGCGTCTATTTGCTGATCAAGTTCGTATTTGCGGAGTTCAATCGGCTCATTCATCCACACGCCATCATTCCAGTGCGTGTGCGCCAGCAGACGATCTCGCGCGATGTCGTGACCAATGTGCTCGGGTTTGCCGTGTTGTATTTTCTGATTTTTGCCTTTGGTTCGCTGCTGATCACGATGATGGGGTACGACATGCCAACTGCGCTAGGCGCAGTAGTCGCCACAATGAGCAATATCGGACCGGGTCTTGGCGATGTCGGCGCAGTGGACAATTACGCCCACTTCCCTGCCGTGGGTAAGTGGCTGTTGTCGTTCTTCATGTTGATCGGTCGTCTGGAATTGTACACCGTGTTGATTTTATTTGCGCCAACCTATTGGCGTCGCTGAAATGTTGTGCACCGGATGATGGCTGCAGTCAGTGCAGCCATCAATGCCAGCGCCGTGAGGGCGACGCTTACCCATTTGAGCAGCGTAAAGATGCCCGCCAGTTCCGCTACAATTGGCGTCGGCGTTGGATAGCGCACTATTACCAGCGATGCCGAGAGATTCTCCAGTATGTCGAAGAGCATCGCTACAAAGGGCAACAGATTTGTCATCTGCCAGCGCGAGGTAGGCGCAAAGCTGCGTTGCGCCAGCCAACTGATTGTCGTTGCAAAGAAGGCGACATAGACAACGGGCCAGATCGCGTCGAACGTGAGGCGTGAACGGATGTAATGGCTCCTTCCTGCCTTGCCCATCGTCCCAGCCAAGTCGTATAGCTCACCGGTTGTGTAGAACAATGTTGTGTCCGGCGTTGCATTGATGCCGGAGACAGCTGCGCTTTCCACTGCCTGTGCAGGCAACACAAACACCATGAAGATGGCAAATAGCGCAGCGGCGAGCAGCGCCACCGCTCCGCTTGATAATCGCTGCAGAGAGCGGGAGTACATTCGCAATCGCTTCATTTTGTGGTCGAGTGGGTGGCGCATATCCAGGTCAACACGACCGGTGCACATCTATAACTACTATAACTACCGCTGCGGCAACTTGCTACAAGCCGGCCAGAAAGTCGTCCAGAATTCTGTTGAACTGCTCCGGATATTCCCAGAACATCATGTGGCCGCCGAGCACGGCTGTTCTGGTATTGGGGCAGATGCGCTGCATAAAGGCGACAGCAGTGTCCGCCCAGTGTTCGGCGACTATGCTGATGGCGGGCAAGGAGGCGTCCATCAGTTGCGCTGTCTCGATGTAGTTCGAGAACATCCCCGACGCAAAAAGCGCAGCCGCAATTGGCGTCGGAGTGCGCAATGACTGATTGACGATCCAGGACATCTCTGCAGGGCTAAGTTCACGTTGCACCATCACTTCATCGGCGTAGTAAGTGACAAAGTCGCGGTGTCCCTGGCGCGTGCGTAGAAAACTGTTATATGCGGCGGCAATCTCGTCGAGTGGACCTTCCACCCAGTCATCTGGATTTACCGAAAGCGGCTTGGGTGAGAGGTCGATGCAAACCATGGCTTTGAGCGCAGCCAGCCCTTGCTGCTGCACATACGCCCACGTCGCCAAACAGCCGAACGACCAGCCGATCAGCACAACATCTTTGAGGTCGAGCGCGGCGATGAGCTTCGCCAGGTCGGCGCCGTGCGTCGTGTAGTCGTTGCCATGCAGCGTTATCGACGAGCGTCCATGGCTGCGTGGATCGAGCAGGATCACCCGGTGCGTACTGGAGAAATGTTCGACCTGGTGATCGAACACCTCGCCGGTAAAGGTCCATCCTGGTACAAAGACGAGCGGCTTCCCCTGGCCGTACTCTTCGTAGTAAAGCTCCACGCCTGGTTCGACTTCAACGTAGACGCCAGGATTTCGATAGGTTGTCATGAGTTCTGTTCTCCTTTGGTGATAGAGTGAATAGATGGTGTATTGGCAGAGTCTAAATGAAGATGACCCGAAGAACAACCTGGCAATTCACTTCGGGGAGCGTCCATTGAAGGTCAACGCTTCCGCCGCGACATGTCGTCCCGCTACGCCAGAGACGATGCCCTACTTTGTCCAAACGTGAAGGAAACCTCAACTCCACCGATGTTTCGACACCGATGTTTCGACCCTATGAAACGTTTATGCTAGAATTAGTTGCAGCGATCGACGCCGATCGTTTAGCGTTAACTCTGATTTTATCGGACAGCATCGGCAAACTTGACAATGCACACCTATCTGTTGATGAGCGCCTGGCGCGAACTGTTGGCGCGCACTTTTGATGGTTTTACCGAACAAGACAATGTCAGCCCGCCATGGCTGGTCAATCCCTCCACCAATCGCAGACTCAAACTCGACAAAATCTACTCAGACATAGCCATTGCAGTGCGCTTTGTTGGGCTGACCGCTAAGGGACAGGGGCGTCAGAGCGATCTGGAAGTGTTGGAGAACGAGGAGCGCGAACGTGCACGCGCTGAGCTTTGCCGCGCGCATGGCATCCACCTGGCGACCATCGATCTCGACGATGAGATCGTCAAACAGGTGGATGGTTTGCTCAGCGTGCTGGCGCGTGCCAGCCGCTCCCTGGCAACCGGTGAACGCCCGCTGGCAGACAAAGCGACATGGCTGCCGGCGCTGGCAGCCGCACGCAGTCGCCTTGAGCAATTGCGCAGCCGCATTGCTCGCGACCCCGAACAGATGGTGGAGAACCTGGCAGCTGGCTGGCGCGACCGCGAAGCCTCCCTCGCCCTTCAGTTGAGCGTCCCAATACCGGCGCCGACCGGCGAAGTTGTGGCGCTTGTGTTGGCGACCGGGCAGCGCGTGCGCCATGTTCGTTTTGGCGAAGGCGTCGTCACGCGCATCGACGGCAGCGGCGCGGAGGCGATGGTCTCGATTCTCTTCGACGCCGCACAAGAGCGCACGTTTCGCGCCGACTTGCTTGCCGATAAGGTGGAGGTGTTATGAACTCGCCCACGATCGTTCTCTATAACGGGCGCATCCACACCATGGATCGCTTGCGTCCATACGCCTCGGCGCTTGCTATCGTCGGTGACCGCATTATGGCTGTCGGCGACGATGGCTTACGCTCGCTGGCTGACTCCGCGACGCAAATCATCGACCTCGGCGGGCGCACGGTGACGCCGGGCTTCATCGACGCCCACCTGCACTTTCTCGCCTACGGCCTGAGTCTGCGTGAGATCGACTTGATGAACGTCCCCTCAATCGAGGCGGCGCTGCAACGCATCGCCGAACGTGCTCAATCCACCCCAGCCGGACAGTGGTTGACCGGGCGCGGTTGGGATCAGGTGCTGTGGCCCGAAGCGATCTTTCCCTCTGCGGCGCAGCTTGACGCAGTCACGCCCAATCATCCGGCTTTTCTGCGCCGTAAATGCGGTCACGCCGGCTGGGCCAACTCGCTGGCGCTGAAGCTGGCCGGCGTCACGCGCGATACACCCGACCCGGACGGCGGCGCCATCGAGCGCGACCCCGTGACCGGCGAACCGACTGGCATCTTGCTTGAACGGGCGATGGATTTGATCTTCCGCTTGCAGGCAATTCCTTCTGACGCCGAGGCGGTCGAAGCTGTGCGTGTGGCGATGCGACGCGCCCACAGCATGGGCATCACCGGCATCCACAACATGGAGGCTGCGCCGGCGCTGCGCGCCTTCCAGGAGTTGCGCAGCCGCGGCGAGTGGAAGCTGCGCGTTCTGCAGCAAATTCCTGAAGTGGACATGGACGCCGCCATCGAGCTGGGCATCCGATCCGGCTATGGCGACGAATGGATTCGCTTCGGCGCGGTTAAAATCTTCGCCGATGGGTCATTGGGCGCGCGCTCGGCGTTGATGGTCGAGCCCTACGAAGGCGAGCCACACAACCGTGGCATCGCTGTTTCGACCGCGGAACATTTGAAACAGCAGGTGATGAAGGCGGCGCAGGCGGGGCTGGCTGTCCATATCCATGCCATCGGCGACCAGGCAAACCGCAACGTACTCGACGCCATCGAGATGACGCGGCGTGCGGGTGTCGGGTTGCACCTGCGCCACCGCATCGAGCACGCCCAAGTGCTGCATCCCGCCGACTTGCCGCGTTTCGCCAAGTTGCAGGTGATTCCCTCGATGCAGCCGATCCACTGCACACAGGATATCGTGCTCGCTAACCGGCATTGGGGCGCACGCAGCCGCCTTGCCTATGCGTGGAGCAGCCTGCTCAGCAGCGGCGCTGTGCTCGCCTTTGGCTCCGACGCGCCGGTGGAGACGCCCGACGTGCTACAAGGCATCTACGCTGCGGTCACACGCCGCCGCGCCGACGGCTACCCAGGGCCGGAGGGCTGGTGGCCCGAAGAGTGCGTCAGCGTGGAGGAAGCAGTCCACGCCTACACGGTAGGCGCGGCGTATGCTGGCGGCGAGGAGACGATCAAGGGGTCGCTCACGCCGGGCAAGCTGGCTGACCTGACCGTGCTGGATCGGGATATCTTCACGATTGCCGCCGAAGAACTCCTGGAAACCCGCGTGACGGCGACGATGGTCGGCGGCGAGTTCGTATATGGGGTTGGTTAGACCATTGTTGGCAAGAGCACAAAGAACGCAATCACCATGATGTGAAAGACCTGATCGACGCCCATTTCCACCGCACTGGCGCCAGGGCTGTCCTCCGTCATCCCTTTGACGACGCGCATCCACCAACGCACGGGCACGCGCGTATCAACAAGCAGATGCGTGACGCCAATGGCTGCGGCAATCAGCGGTGGGAAGACCAATGCCATGAACAGCGCATAGATCGCAGCGTGGACATAACCCGCCGGGTGGCGCAAATTCACCTTGTGGATGACCATCCACTCGGTCTGAAAGAGCCAGTCGGCGGCCAGATGCGCCACAAACGCCCAGATGAATAACTCTGTCGGCGTCTGAAAAATGGGAAAAAACATGCGAGCATCCTTTGCTGGTTACATTCTTATCGGGTGCAGGGGTGGCTTTGCGCCATCAGGCGATCATCGCATGTCGCCCTCGCCGCGAATCTTGCCCCGTTCCAGGCGGTCGAAGAGTTTGGTCAGGTTGGCGCCGGCAACCTCATCCAGATCGACGCCGATCTCTGTGGCGATCTGCGCCAGATACCAGAGCACATCACCCAACTCCTGCTTGAGCGCCTCGCGCTCTTCCGCCGAGATCACGCCCTGTTTGTCGCGAAAAATCTTCTTGACCTTGCCCGCTACCTCGCCAGCCTCATTGACCAGCCCCAATGTCGGGTAGACAATCGGATGGTCGGTGTGAATTAGGCTCCATGTGCGTCGCGACTGGCGTTGATAGTCGTTGAACGAATCGATCTTCATGGCATGTTCTTTCTCTGAGCTGACCTTGAATTGCGGCTTATTGT
>CALJMI010000008.1 GCA_937981885.1 uncultured Caldilinea sp. | reverse complement strand
CTGGGTGGCGCTGATGCTGGTCTATCTTCTAGGCGATGTGCTGCGCATCTTCAGCGGCGACTTCAAGCCTGGCGAAATCATGGGCACGCCGGTTTCACAGACGATGTGGCTGGGGATTGCGCTCTTGATGGTGACGCCGATTCTGATGATTCTGCTGACCCTGACGCTGGATCAGCCGGTCAATCGCTGGGTCAACATCGTTGTCGCCATCTTTTGGTTTGGTTTCAACCTGATCGCCCTACCGAGCTATCCCGGCTTATACGACCGTTTTCTCATCGTCGTCGGGCTGGCGTTCAATGTGCTGACAGTCTGGTATGCGTGGCGGTGGGTTTGAACAGATCCATCGACTCAAGGAGGAGAATGATGAAGGCAATCGTCTACACAGAATACGGGGCGCCTGAGGTGCTTCATCTCGCAGAGGCGCCGCAGCCAACGCCGCAGACAAACGAGATCTTGATCCGGGTGCGTGCGGCATCGGTGAGCTTTGGCGATCTGCTGGCGCGCAACTTTGGCAACGTCTCCGCCGACGAGTTCAACATGCCGGCGCCCTTGTACTTTCTGGCACGTATGGCGTTTGGCTGGAGCAAGCCCCGGCAACCGATCCTGGGCAGTGAGTTTGCCGGCGAGGTGGCGGCGGTAGGCGATGCTGTCACGCGCTTCAAGCCGGGCGACGCCGTCTTCGGGTACCGCGGTCAGCAGATGGGCGCGTACGCCGAATATCTCGTGATGCGGGAGGATGGAATGGTGACGCACAAGCCAGCCAATCTGGGCGATGCCGAAGCAGCCGTTGCGCCCTACGGTGGTCTCACGGCGCTGACGCTGCTGCGGCGGGTGAATCTTCGGCCTGGGCAACGCGTGTTGATCAACGGCGCCAGCGGAGGCATCGGTTCCGCCGCAGTACAGCTTGCCAAAGCGCGCGGCGCACATGTAACCGGCGTCTGCGGCGCGCCGCGGCGCGCTTATGTGCAAGCGCTCGGCGCCGATGAGGTTATCGACTACACTCAGGAGGATTTCACACAGCGCGACGAAACCTACGACCTGATTGTCGACGTGTTGGGGCGGAGTTCCTTCGACCGCTGCCGGCGTGCGCTGACACCGGACGGCGTTTATTTCCCGGTCAGCTTCAAGATGAAGGCAGTCATGCAAATGCTGTGGACAAAGGCGGCGAGCCGCCAGAAGGTCATCTGTGCGTTCTCCGACGAAAAATCCGCTGACCTGGAGCTTCTCAAGGAGATGATCGAGGCGGGCAGCCTCAAGTCGATTGTCGACCGCTGCTTTGCGATGGAGCACGCCGCTGAGGCGCACAGCTACGCCGAATCCGGGCACAAACAGGGTCCTATAGTCATCTTATTCCAACGCAAATAACTCGTTTCGCCGTGCTGGAGAGTGGCAGCGTTCATACGCTCGGCAGTTTGCTTGCGCTGGTCATCGATGACGATCAACAATCGATGCCATTCCCCGGCGCCATAGATTAACGACCATTTACGCTCCGCCAAACGCCCTTTAACAGCTTCTTGATAAATTTACTGACTTGGGGGCAGCACTTTTGCCGTCGTTTTCTAGCGAGCAACGAAATTCAGCAGATGGAGCAAGAGCAATATGAACAAGTGGAGAAAAATGTTGCTGAGCGCAGCGATTTTGTCTCTGTTGGCGGCGATACTCCTGGCTTCGCCGCAAGTGTGGGCGCAGGAGGATGCGCCAGCCATCACCCTCAGACCTCTCGGTGCGTATGCCACCGGCCTTCTGGGAGAATCCGCCGCCGAGATCGTAGCATATCATGCCGAAACGCAACGCGCCTATGTCGTCAACGGCGGCGACAAGACGCTCGATATTCTTGACGTGAGCGACCCAACCACGCCCACGCTGATCAGCCAGATCGACATGACGCCGTTTGGCGACGCCGCCACCAGCGTCGATGTGTACGGTGACCTGATCGCCGTTGCCGTGCCCGCCGCCGAGAAGACCGATCCCGGCGTCGTGCTCTTTCTCGATCCCGACGGCGAAGTGCTGGCACAAGTCACGGTGGGCGCGCTGCCCGACATGCTCACGTTCACGCCCGACGGTCGCTATGTTGTCGTCGCCAACGAAGGCGAACCGAACGACGAGTACACCATTGATCCCGAAGGTTCAGTCTCGATCATCGACGTGAGCGCAGGCATCGATGGTTTGAGCGACGCCGACGTGCGCACCGCCGGTTTTACACACTTCAACGACGCCAAACTTGACCCACGCATCCGCATCTACGGACCGAACGCAACTGTCGCGCAAGACTTGGAGCCGGAGTACGTCGCCATTTCGCCGGACGGCGCGACAGCTTTCGTCACTCTGCAAGAGAACAATGCGCTCGCTGTGGTCGACCTGGCGAACGCCGAGGTGACGGCGCTGCTGCCGTTGGGCTTCAAGAATTTCAACGCGCCGACAGCGACGCTGCACAGCTACACCATCGACGATCTGCCCGTGTTGGGCGTCACTGCAGCCGGTCAGGAGATTCTGTTGGGCGGCTTCTCGGGACTCTTCTACGAAGGGCTAGACGACAGCGGGCGCCACATTTTTGTCACCCACACCGACCGTGGCCCCAACCCTGAACCGATGGACGTGGACGGCGACGGTATTAACGAGCGCCCCTTCGCCCTGCCCGACTTCCAGCCTGTGATCGTGCGGTTGGCGCTTGACGCAGCGGGCAATGTCGAAATCCTGGAACAGATCGGGCTGACGCGCGCCGACGGGACGCCGCTCACCGGACTGCCCAACCTGGCGGGTGAGACGGGAAAAGCTTACGCCGACGAAAAGCCGGTCGACCTCTTCGGCAATCCGCTCGAACTAGACCCGCTCGGCGCTGACCTGGAAGGCATCGTACGCGCCGAGGATGGCACGTTTTGGATGGTGGACGAGTATCGCCCTGCCATCTATCACTTTACGTCCGACGGTGTATTAGCCGCCCGTTATGTGCCCGAAGGCTCTAACAACGAGGAGACAGGCGTCAACGTGGGCGAGGAGGCGCTGCCCGCAATTTACGCACAACGCCGCGCCAACCGTGGCTTCGAGGCGGTTGCACTGCGCGACGGCATTCTCTACGCCTTTATCCAAAGCCCGATCGACAACCCGGACACCGCCAAGGACAGCAGCTCCAAAGCATCGACGCTGGTGCGCATCCTCGCCTTTGACACCGCTGCGAAGGAGACCGTCGGCGAATACTTCTACCGCCTGGACGGCAAGGGCGTGGACAAGATCGGCGACGCGGTTGGGCTGCCCGACGGCGCGTTCCTGGTGATGGAGCGCGATGACGCCACCGGTCCGGGTGCACGCAAACTGATTTACCACATCGATATCGACGCCGCCACCAATGTCCTAGGCTATGACCTGCCGCGCGGCGTTGAGCTGCAGAGCGATCTCGGTCTGGCGCGGCTCGGCATTACATCGGTCGCCAAGCGGTTGTACGTCGATCTCGGCGCCATCGGTTACAACGTCGGTGACAAGCCAGAGGGGCTGGCATTGATCGACGAGAACACACTGGCCGTGATCAACGACAACGACTTTGGCACGGGCGGCGCCTTCGACCCGGCCACCGGCTTAATCGAGGAGAACCCGAACCCAACGCCGGTCGTGCTCGGCATCGTACGCCTGGCTTCGAACGGGCTGGACGCCAGCGACAAGGACGACGGCATCAACATCCGCAACTGGCCCGTGATGAGCATGTATATGCCCGACGCCATCGCCGCTTACGTCGCTGATGATGAACTATATTTGGTCACCGCCAACGAGGGTGACGCGCGCGACTACGCCGGCTACAGCGAGGAGAAGCGGCTCGGTGACCTGGTGCTCGACGCCGCCGTCTTCCTCAACGCATCCGAGTTACAGAAGCCGAAGAATCTGGGGCGCCTACGTGTGAGCACCGCCAGCACCGACATGAACGGCGACGGTCTGGTCGACCGCATCGCCGCTTACGGCGGTCGGTCTTTCTCGATCTGGGACGCGGTGGGCAACCTGGTCTTCGACAGCGGCGACGCCATCGAACGCATCACTGCCGAACTGCTGCCCGAAGGCTTCAACAGCAGCGGTGAGAACGACACTTTTGACGGTCGCAGCGACGACAAAGGGCCGGAGCCGGAGGCGCTGGCGTTGGGCGAGATCGACGGGCGCATCTACGCCTTCCTCGGACTGGAGCGCGTCGGCGGCGTCATGGTCTGGGACATCACCGACCCGCGTGCGCCGCGCTTCGTGACCTACGCCAACAATCGTGACTTTACCGTCGCCACTGAACTGGCGGGCGATCTGGCCCCGGAGGGTATCGTCTTTGTCGCTGCGGAGGACAGTCCCACCGGTCGCCCGATGCTGATCGTCGCCAATGAATTCAGCGGCACGACGACGGTGTGGGACATTGCAGTGAGCGAGTAGAAACGGCGGACAACGCGTTCCTGCCAGGTTGACGAGCGCAGTCGGACGCGTTGCGCCAACCAATTCACTTTCACACAGAGACCGCGGTTTGGATTCCAGACCGCGGTCTACTGTATTCTCATCAATTTATACTCCGCATGATTTGGCACTCCTCTTCCGGTAATGTTAGTAAGACGTTAACAAAAGATCCGTAGAATAGATCTGTAGTTGCTGAATAACCAGTTGAGGATTCTGGCAAATGTTTCACATTGACGAAAGGCTCTTCGAAGATACGACCCATTCTCCATCGTTGATCGATCTGGTCGGCTACGAGCACGCGCAACAGGTGGTGGACTTTTGCTTCATCGCCAACCCCTATTACCCAACACCGGCGATGATCGATGAATTGGCGCGTCACCTGCCGCGCCTGATCAAGCATTACCCGTCAAGCAACCCCCAGGTCAGCGCTCGCCACCTAGCCGCCGTGCTGCATGTCGATCCCGCGCATCTGATCATCGGCAACGGCGCCACCGAGCTGATCACCGAGCTGTGCCATCGTCTGGCTCCGAATCTCGGCGTGCCGATCCCAACCTTTGGTGAGTACATCGAAAAGATCGACGCCGACCGCCTGCGTCTCTATCCGCTCCAGGCGGCGGCGAATTATCAGCTCGACCTCGCCGCCTATCTGGCATGGCTGCGGACAGAGTCGCTGCGCGCGGCGTTGGTGATCAATCCACACAACCCGACAGGACAACTCTTCACACGCGCCGAAATGGAGACATTCCTGACCGCAACCTCCGATCTCGACCTGGTGATTGTGGACGAGTCCTTCATCGATTTTGCAGCAGCGGATGTCCCCTCGCTGCTGCCTGCGGCGGATCGTTATCCCAACCTGGTGATCGTGCGCAGCATGAGCAAGCACTGCGGCGTACCCGGTCTGCGGCTGGGGTATTGCTATAGCGCCAACGAACAGATGGTGGCGACGCTGCGCCATTCGCTGCCGACATGGAATCTGAACACCCTGGCCGAGTTCTTTTTGAGTCTGCTGCCCGCCACCGACGCCGATTATCACGCATCCCGGCTGCAGGTGATCGAGGATATGCGCCTGTTAACCGCCGGGCTTGCCCAGATCGACGGCGTCACAGTCTACCCGACCGGCGCCAACTTTGTCTGTTTTCGCATCGACACGGGCGTGACCGCGCGTGAATTGCAGCGCCGTCTATTGGCTGAGCACGGAATGTACGTGCGCGATTGTTCCAACAAAGTTGGGATGGATCGCTTTCATATCCGCGTGGCAACGCAGGGACGGGAGAAGGATCGGCAGTTGATTGACGTACTTCCAGGCGCGCTGTCAGAACGTGACAACAAGGAAACGTGGCGATGAAAGAAAATCAGACGAAACGCCCCCTTGCATTCTGGTTGTTGCTTTTCCTGCTCTTCTTTCAAGGGGTGTCGGCAACGCCCGCCGGGTTGATGCTCGTCATCGATCCGACCGGCGAGAGTATGCAGATGCCGTTGACGTGGTTGGAGGGCACGATTTTCCCAGACTATTTCATTCCAGGTCTAATCCTGACCGTCGTATTAGGGCTTGGCGCTTTTTTTGTGCTGGCTTCGTTGCTCTTTTTGCCTGAATGGCGATGGACGCAGCGGCTCAATCCGGTGAGGGAACAACACTGGGCATGGTCAGCGGCGGCGGCATTTGGCGTGGCGCTGATGATCTGGATCGTGGTGCAAGTTCTGATGGTTGGCCTCGGCGCATGGTTGCAGCCCTTTTATTTTGGCGTTGGGCTGGCGATCCTGCTGCTGACACTGACGCCTCCAATGCGTGCATATCTGCGCATGGAAACAACAAAACGATAACGCTATCGCAGCGACTCCGGTTTCATCCTGGTTGGAACCGACCCCGAGACTGATCTGATCATGGCGGCGCCTTATCTGGCTATGCGTCACCAACGACCGCCTGCTGCAAGCTGTGGCGCAGGTGTTGTACAGCGATCTAACGCCCGTGTGGAAACAGAATGATCAGGCATTGGTCGGCGGCAATCGCTGGGGCCAGGTGTAGGGCGCGGCTGCGATCGAGCGTCAGGCCGGCGAGATCTAGCGACTGAGCGAGCACCTCGACCCTGCACAGATTGAGCTTGGGCTGGAGCTGAGCCTGGACGAAATCCGTATTCGTCAGCATCTGAAGGGCGACAGTCTGATACGCTCATACGATATCGAGGTCATACTGGCGCCCGATATTGATGCGTCCAAATTGATGCGTCCAAGCTGCAAGTCTTGGCTGACCGCTTTATGGGCGGATTTGACCCGGCGTCGAGCAAGGAGAGCGAGCTGGAGCGCTCCCAATTGGAATACTGTTAACAAGCAGATCACCTTTTGTTAATCTACAGCGCGCAATTTTTTACACTGATCTGTTTTACTTTGTCAGAATAGCCTTGTTTTCCGTATCGACTGATTTTCAGGTCGCTGCTGCAATCTTTCACCGCAACCTTCCAGGGCATAACTTCCTGGAAGGCTGATGAGCAACCAACCCTGGAGTCAACAAAAGAAAACCAAAAGGAGCAAAGCAGGATGAAACAGTTCATTGTAATTTTGATTGCTGCACTATTGCTGGTCGGCTGCACGACCGTGCAGCCTGGCAGCGTCGCACAGACCGGCGCAGCGGAGAGTGAAGCGGCTGCAACTTCTGGCGAGATCATCGTCTACACGGCGCTGGAAGACGACCAGATCAGCAACTATCTGCCGTTGTTCAACGAACGATATCCCGACATCAAGGTCAACATCGTGCGCGACTCCACCGGCATCATCACCGCCCGTCTGCTGGCGGAAAAGGACAACCCGCAGGCCGACGTGGTGTGGGGAACGGCCGCCACCAGTCTGCTCGTTGCAGACCAGCAGGGGATGCTGGAGCCGTACGCGCCGGCCGGTCTTGACCGCATTCGCCCGGAGTTCCGCGACCCGGCTGACCCGCCGCACTGGGTGGGCATCGACACTTGGTTCTCGGCCTTTTGCGCCAACACCGTCGAGCTGGAAGCCAAAGGGTTGCCGGTTCCGACTTCCTGGGCAGACCTGATCAAGCCGGAATACAAGGGGCTGATCGCCATGCCCAATCCTGCCTCGTCGGGCACCGGCTTCCTCTCCGTCTCCGCCATTTTGCAGATGATGGGTGAGGAAGAAGGCTGGGCGTATCTCGACAAGCTGCACGAGAACATGGCGGTCTACACGCATTCCGGCTCCAAGCCATGCCGCATGGCGGGCGCTGGCGAGGTGGCGATCGGCATCTCCTTCGACTACCGCGCCATCAAGCAACGCGACGCCGGCGAGCCGATCCTGCCCGTCTTCCCGACGGAAGGCTCTGGCTGGGAGATCGAAGCCAACGCGCTGGTCAAAAAGGAAAACATCTCGCCAGCGGCGAAGACCTTCCTCGACTGGGCGATCAGCGACGAGATCATGCGCATGTATGCCACCAGCTTTCCGATCACAGCCGCCGTCACCGACGTGCCGATCCCAGAGGGCTACCCGGAAGACCCGATTGCGCAGTTGGTCGCCAATGATTTCGTCACCATGGCGGGCGAACGCGAACGCATCCTGGCGCAGTGGGCGGAACGCTACGACGGCAAGTCCGAGCCGCGCTAAGCACCATCGCAATAGCAGGCTGATCACCTTCCCGGAAGCTCAGAGTTTCCGGGAAGGTTTGGTGATGGTTCATCGTGCCCTGCAGGGGCATGTCTACTGATTCGAAGAAGTGTTTTGGAGGGTGACAGTCACGTCCAACAGTGGCTGTCACCTTTGGACAAAGTGCTCATGAGTGAATCCGCTCCCTATCTCCAGTTGCAAAATGTGCACAAGCAGTTTGGCAAAACCGTGGCGCTGGACAATGTTTCGCTCGACGTGCAGCCGGGCGAATTTCTGTTTTTACTTGGGCCAAGCGGCTGCGGCAAGACTACGCTGCTGCGCATCATCGCCGGGCTGGAAGAGCTGAGCCGCGGTCGCATTTTGCAGGCAGGTCGCGACGTGACGCGGCTGCCAGCCTCGCGGCGTGACTTTGGCATCGTCTTTCAGTCCTACGCGCTCTTTCCCAACCTGACCGTGGCGGACAACATTGGCTATGGTCTCAAGAACCAGAAACTGCCCAAAGCGCAGATTGCGGCGCGCGTCCAGGAGCTGCTGCATCTGGTTGGCTTGGAGGGTCTCGACCGCCGCTATCCGGCGCAGCTCTCTGGCGGGCAGCAGCAGCGCGTCGCCCTGGCGCGGGCGTTGGCGATGTCGCCAGGGCTGCTGCTGCTCGATGAGCCGCTCTCGGCGCTCGATGCGCGTGTGCGCGCCAACTTGCGCGGGGAGATCACGGCGCTGCAGCGGCGCGTCGGCGTCACCGCCATCATGGTGACGCACGACCAGGAAGAGGCGCTGACCATGGCGGATCGCATTGCGGTCATGGATCACGGCCACATCGTGCAGCTTGGCTCACCGCTGGAAATCTACCAGCATCCCGCCACGCCCTTTGTCGCCGATTTTGTCGGACAGATGAACTTCCTGCCCGGCGTGGTGAGCAGCGAGGGCGTCGGCGTGATCCGCAGCGGCGCCTTTGTGCTACGCGTGCAGGCATGGCAGAACCATCTGCCGTCGGGCAGTCCGGTGATGCTGGCGGTGCGCCCGGAAGAAATCCGCGTCGAACGTGAACACACCGGCATGGGCAACGTCCTCTTGACCGAGGTGCGCGCCGTGGAGTTTATGGGGCCGCACTATCGTTTGCTGCTGCGTTACGACCGCACCGACAACGAGGAACCCGTGCACCTCACGATCAACCTGCCGCGTCACGCCACTGCGCATCACGATTTGCGCGTCGGCGCGCCGATGCCGGTGCATGTGCCCGCCGATGCGTTGCGCGTCTTCCGCACACAAGGAGCCGGCCAATGACGACGCAGGCTGCCGACAACCGCACCATCAGGCTGCCCGCCGCCAGCGTGCGTCCCATCGTCACCGGCGAGGATTGGTTGCGCCGTGGACTGCTGTTGCTGATTACGGGCTTCTTGCTCGTCGGCGTGCTGCTGCCGCTGGTTCCGCTCGTCGTGCGCAGCCTCTCTGACCAGAACGGTCAGTTCGTGGGGCTGGAAAACTACGTGCGCTACTTCACCAGCCCCGGCCTGGCATCCTCTTTCGTCAACAGCATGACCGTCGCCACGCTGACGACGCTCCTGGCAGTGGGGCTGGCGTTTGGCTACGCCTGGTCGATCACGCGCACCTGTATGCCCGCCAAAGGCTTCTTTCGGGCGATGGCGCTGCTGCCGCTCTTTGTGCCGCCGCTGGCGATTGCGATCGGGTTGGTCTATCTCTTTGGCAACAAAGGGTTGGTGACGACCGGTTTCTTTGGCTTCTTCGAGCAGACGCTGGGCGTGCCGCTGGCGTTCAACATCAACCTTTACGGCATGAATGGCATCATTCTCGGCGAGCTGCTCTACTGCTTCCCGCAGGCGTTTTTGATCCTCACCGTGGCGGCGGCGCTGGCGGACGCCCGGCTCTACGAGGCAAGCATAGCGCTCAACGCGTCGGCGCTGCGCACCTTCTGGACGGTGACGCTGCCGGGGATGCGCTACGGGCTGATCAGCGCCATCTTTGTCTGTTTTACGCTCGCCTTCACCGATTTCGGCGTGCCCAAAGTCGTCGGCGGCAACTTCAACGTCCTGGCGACCGACATCTATAAACAGGTTATCGGGCAGCAGAACTTTGTAATGGGCGCAACGATCAGCATTGTGCTGCTCGTGCCAACGGTGATCGCGTTCGTGATCGACCGTATTGCGCAACGGCGGCAGGTGGCGGTGCTCACCTCGCGCTCGGTGCCGCTGCGCCCGCGCCCACACCGCGTGATCGACACGCTTGCCCTGGCCTACTGCTCGCTGATCGCCGCCGCCATCTTGATCATTGCCGGCACAGTGGTCTTTGCGTCGCTGGTCGATGTCTGGCCCTACAAGCTCAACCTGACGCTGCGGCACTTCGACTTTCGCAATGTCGGCGGCGGTGGGTGGGGCGCCTACATCAACAGTTTGTGGATGTCGTTCTACACTGCGCTCTTCGGCGTGATCATCGTCTTCATCGGCGCCTACATCATCGAAAAAAGCCGCACCTGGCCCGGCTTACGCCACTTCGCCTATTTTCTGTCGATGGTCTCGGTGGCGCTGCCTGGTCTGGTCATCGGTCTGGCGTACATCTTCTTCTTCAACCCGAAAAGCTGGACGATCCTCGGCGTGGCTCTACCCAATCCGTTCGCCTTTGTGTACGGGACGATGGCGATCCTGGTGCTCTCGAACATCGTTCACTTCTACACAGTGAGCTTCATGACCGGCACGACTGCGCTCAAGCAGATTGATGGCGAGTTCGAGTCGGTGTCGGCTTCGCTGCGCGTGCCCTTCTACCGCACCTTTGCCCGCATTACGCTGCCGTTGTCGCTGCCAGCCGTGGCGGAGATCGCCATGTATTTGTTTGTCAACGCCATGGTCACGGTCTCGGCGGTCATCTTTCTCTACTCGCCGCAGATCCGGCTGGCTTCGGTGGCGATCGTCAACATGGACGACGCCGGCGACACTGCGGCTGCGGCCGCCATGTCGGTCTTGGTTATTGCGGCGTGTCTGGTCGTGCGCATGTTGTATACTGTGATCGTACACCAACTCAACCGGCGCACTCAGGCGTGGCGTCTGCCATAACACAGTCTTCTGATTTGTCCCGCGGCCAACCAGGAGGCACGCATCGCCCCCTGGTTGGTGAAAAAATGTCATCATTCGACACGACACGTAGATTGAGGATGCTCGATGCCAGTCACAACCTGGAAAGACAAAGCCTTGTTCACCCCCGGCCCCCTCACCACCAGCCGCACCATAAAACAGGCGATGCTGCGCGACCTCGGCTCGCGCGACCAGGAGTTCATCGCCCTGGTCGCCGACGTGCGCCGCCGCCTGGTCGAGGTGGCCGCCGCTGACCCAGACGTGTACACAGCCGTGCTGATGCAGGGCAGCGGCACCTTCGCCATCGAGTCGGTGATCGGCTCGGTGATTCCGCCAACGGGACGGTTGCTCGTGCTCGTCAACGGCGCGTATGGCGAGCGCATGGTCAAAATTGCGCAGCGTCTCGGCATCGACGTGGACGAGCTGCGCACGCCGGAGAACATGCCGGTCGCCGTCGATGCGCTCGACGCGCGGCTTGCCGCCGACGAAGCGGTGACGCACGTTGCTGTCGTCCATTGCGAGACCACCACCGGCTTGATGAATCCGGTCGAGGAAGTGGGCGCGGTTGCGGCGCGCTACGAACGCAGCCTGATCGTCGACGCCATGAGCAGCTTTGGCGCGGTTCTGGTCGCCATGGCGGGTTGGGGCGTCGATTATCTCATCTCCTCCGCCAATAAGTGTATCGAGGGCGTGCCGGGCTTTGCCTTTGTGCTGGCGCGTATTGCGGCGTTGCGGGCAATCAGAGGCTACGCCCGCAGCGTCAGCCTTGATTTACTGGCGCAGTACGAGGGGCTGGAAAAGGACGGCCAGTTCCGCTTCACGCCGCCGGTGCAGGCGATCCTGGCGTTTCACCAGGCGCTGGTCGAGCTGGAGGCTGAGGGCGGCGTGGAGGAGCGCGGGGCGCGTTACCGCCGCAACTATGCACGCACCTTGCAGGGCATGACCGAACTGGGTTTCCGCCCCTACCTGGCGGAACGCGACCGCGGCTACATCATCACGTCGTTTCATTATCCGACGCATCCCAACTTCGACTTTCAGCGCTTCTACCAACTGCTCAGCGACCGCGGCCACGTGATCTATCCCGGCAAGCTGAGTCACGCCGACTGCTTCCGCATCGGCCATATCGGTCGGCTGGAGATCGGCGACGTGGAAAGTCTGCTGTGCAGCGTCCGCGCAGTCATGGCGGAGATGGGCATATCGGAGTAATCACCAAAATATGTGGTGCGTGGTGCGTGTTTCGTGCAACGTGTTTCGTTACGCCAACGACTCGATCCACGCAACACGCAACACGCAACACGCAACACGCACCACGCAACACGCACCACGCACCACGGAGATCAACCATGTCTTTTCGTTATCAGCGTTCTTACATCGGCGGACTGCAAGCCGTGATCCTGGATTGGGCGGGCACAGCCGTCGATTTTGGCTCCTTTGCACCGACCGCCGTCTTTCTGCGCCTGTTCGAGCAGCATGGCGTCACCATCACCCCGGCGCACGCACGGCTGGGCATGGGGCTGATGAAGAAAGATCATTTGCGCACGATCATGCAGCATCCTGAGGTGCGCGCGGCGTGGCAGGCGGTGCACGGTGCGGCGCCAACCGAGGCCGACATCGACCGCGTCTATGCCGACTTCGAGCCGCAACAGATCGCCAGCATCACCGAGTATGCGCAGCCGATTCCCGGCTTGCTCGACGCCATCGCCTTCATCCGCAGCCATGGCTGGAAGATCGGCACGACCACCGGCTACACGCGCCCGATGATGGTGGAACTGGCCGCCGCCGCGCGCCAACACGGCTATGAACCTGACGCCATCGCCACGCCCAGCGACGCGCCCGCCGGCCGCCCCTATCCCTGGATGTGCTACAGACTGGCGACGGAACTGGGCGTCTTTCCCATGGCGGCAATGGTCAAAGTCGGCGACACTCTGGTCGATGTGGAGGAAGGGCTGAACGCCGGGATGTGGACGGTGGGTCTGGCGCTGTCGGGCAACATGGTGGGGTTGAGCGAGGCGGAGTTTGCGCAGTTGAGCAAGGACGAGGTGACGGTGTTGCGCCGCCAGATCACACCGCGCTTTCTCGCCGCTGGCGCGCATTACGTTATCGACACGATCGCCGATTTGCCGCCAGTTCTCGACGTGATCGATGCCAAAGTGCGTCAGGGGAAGCAGCCATAGCCGAAATGTCCGGGGGCGTACTTCAACTTGGGCGCATCTGTCGTAGGTCATCGCCTCCGGCGTGACATGCCAACCCGTCACGCCGGAGGCGATGACCTACAAGATGAAGGCTTGTCCCAAATGTGAAGTAGCCCCAATGTCCGGCCCGCAACAAACCAGGTTTTTCCAAGAAACTCGGTTTGTTGGAAATATCTACGCGAGAATCATCGCAAATACGGCAGGAACGCCACGATAATCTGCGCCAGCAGAATCTTGGCAATGGTCGCCATTGGGAAGGCGAGCGCGTAGCCGTGGTTGGGCAGATCGTTGCGCGCCTGGGTCAGCGCCGTGGCCTGTACAGCCGGCTGCGTATGCACGGCTGAGACGATGCCGGTCAGCACGCCAAAGGGGAGCTTGAACCAGCGATAGCCGATCCACAAGACGAGCAGCGGCGTCACCAGCGAAATCACTGCGCCTGCCAGCAGGATCGTCATGCCGCCTTCCTGGCTGAGCGTGGCGAGGAAGGTGTAGCCGGAGCGAATGCCAATGCCCGCCAGCAGGATGGTCAGCCCAAGCTGGCGCAGCGTCAGATTGGCGCTATAGGGGACGCTCCAGACCACGGGACCGGTGCGCCGCAGCGCGCTGAGTATCAATGCAACGATCAGCGGGCCACCCGCCTCGCCCAACTTGAACTCGATGCCGCCGGGCAGGGTGATCGGGATCATGCCGATCAGCAAGCCTAGCGTGACGCCAAGCCCCAGCGCGCCAAAGTTGATTTCGCTTAGCTTCTTGTAGGAATCGCCGAAATACTCGCTGAGCGGGCGCATCTGGTTGCGCGGCGCCACAAAACGCACGCGATCGCCCAGTTCCAGCACCAGGTCGCCAAACGCCAGCAGCTCGATGTCGCCGCGGCGCACACGCGTGACGATGGCGCCGAAGCGGTGCGGAAGATCAAGGTCTGCCAGTTTGCGCCCCACCAGATCAGGATTGGAGACAAAGACGCGCCGGAAGTCGTAGGCGCTGCGGTCGAGGTCGAGCTGCTCCACCGCCCGTTCGCCAAGCTCTCTCACCACCGGGTCGACATCCTCAGGTGTGCCGATCACGCTGATCAGGTCGCCCGGTTGCAAAATCGTCTCTGGGATGGCAAGCTCGATATGGTCACCGTGATGATCACTGTGGCGGACGCGCCCGAAGAGCACACGCCAGCGCCGACTTTTGCTCAACTCACTGAGCGGTTTGCCGATGAACGCCGGGTTGGTGACGCGTGCCGTCACGTTGTAGATTTCCTGCTCAACCGGAAACATATCGCGCACCGCTTCGGCGTCTTGTTTGTAGTTGATGCGCCAGACGCGTTGCATGAGCAAGATGATCAAGATCGGACCGATCACGCCCATCGGATAGGCGACCGAGTATCCGACAACAGGTTCTGTGCCCGCGCCTGAGTTAAGTGCAAGCAGCGGACTGTGGCTGACATAACTTAGCACCTGCGCCAGTGCGGGTGTATTGGTCAAGGCGCCCGTGAAAACGCCTGCGGCCACAGTCGATTTGAGATTCAGCACAGCTGCTTCGACCGCGATGAGGAGCGCTGCGATGATCAACACAGCAGCCACCATTAAATTGTCGCGCAATCCGCTGCGTGAAAACGATGCAAAGAAGCCGGGTCCACTGGCCAACCCAACCGAATAGACAAACAGGACAAGCCCTAGCGAAACTAGCTCGGCGGGCAGCGTCAACCGGGGGTCGAGCGCGCCAAACGCCAACCCAACAAAGAGCACCGCCGCAATCCCCAACCCGGTGCTGCGAAAGCGAATTTCGCCGATGTAGTATCCAATCGTAGAGACAAGAAAAAGCAGCAGCAGCGGATGTTCGACCAGTAACTCGATGAGAAAACGCATAAGCCAGCCATTCGATATGAGGAGGAATATGCTCGATCACCCGTTGCGGTTGATCGGCAGATAGAGGTGAACAATAACGCCAGGCGCGTCATCGCGATTGGTGATGCGACAGTCGCCGTTATGCTCCCACAAAATCGACGCCACCAACGGCAACCCAAGCCCCATCCCCTGTACTTCGCCGGTGAAGTAGCGTTCACCCTGATAGTAGGGTAGCCAGACACGGTTCAGTTGGTCTGGCGAAAGGTGGATGCCATCATCCTGTATATGCAGGGCGAATCGATTCCCTTCCAGCACAGCGTTGATTGTCACAGTCGGCTGATGTTGCGGGTGAAACTTCTTGGTGTTTTCGAGCAGCTCGAACAAGATCGCTTCTATCTCACGCGCTGTCAGCGGCAGACAGGTCTCCAGAGGCGCATCGAGCGTGACGGAAACCTGGGTCAATTCAAGGTGGCTGGCGACTTCGTTCACCAGCTCGATCAGGCTATCGACGCAGAATGGTTCGCCGATGCTTGCAACTGTCGACATCGTCGTGGCGTATTGCAACACATCGCTGATGGCTGCAGAAAGTCGCTGAGCGCCGCTCGACGCCATTTCGATCAGATCGAGGAGTTCGCTGGCAGACACTGCGCTCTCGACGCTCATCGCCAACAGTTCCATGCTCCCTTGCATCATGTGCATTGGCGTGTTGAGTTTGTGCATCACCATCGTGTGAAACGACCACATATCGCGCAAGCCGGTTTTCAATCCGGTGACGTCACGCAGCCGCACCAGTCGTCCGGTCTCCTCGATGCGGAAGCGTCCAAAGATGGTGACCTCGATCCAGTTCACCGGCGACGTCGGCGTTTCAGGTGCAATGAGAAACAGGTTGAGATCGTTGCTCGCAGACTTCGACGCTTCAGCGTTTGCGCTGCCGAGTGCGATGTTCGGCCATTGACTCCACAGTTCTTTCGGTTCACAGTTGAAGCGTTTCTGAACTGTTGCTAGAAAAGAAGGTTTTGTTTCGCGATAAGCAGGCTCCAACTCTAAAATCGACTGTGCGCGGGGATTGGCGTAACGAATCGCATCGCCGTCGAGCACCAGGTAGCCATCTTCAGCGTTTTCGACCATCCATTCGAATCGTTCACGCTCTTCCAACATTCGCCGGTAGCGATTGAGCCGCGTCACCGTGCGCACCCGCGCTCGCAGTTCACCAGAATCAAACGGCTTGGAAACAAAGTCGTCAGCGCCGCTCTCGATGCCTTGCAACCTTGATGGGCGGTCATCCAACGCTGTGACCATGATCACCGGGATATGCGTCAGTTCGGGATCGGCGCGCAGACGTCGGCACACCTCGAATCCATCGATGCCCGGCATCATGACGTCGAGTAGAATTAGATCTGGACGAAGCCTGGCGGCTGCTTCAAGCGCCTGGATGCCGTCATTGGCAAAGTGTAGTTCGTATGCTTCGGAAAAGAGCAGCGCCTCCAGAGTCTCTCGACCAGCCAGCGTGTCGTCAACGACCAGCACGATGCTCTTGCTAGAGTGCGTCATCATACGATTGGGATTTGAATTGGTCATTGTGCGCCACCTGCCCTGATGCCATCGTCAACTGTGAATCGCCCAATTACAAATGAAAGCAGACCCAATACAACTGACAGATTTGATAATTTGATAATGCTGCCCACCTGCTTCGTTTCAAACATCGTATATCATACTACACCCATGGTGTTGCTTCACTTTGTTATGTGCGGCGCAGTTCTGTCAACTGCCGGCGCAGCTCCTGTTCACGCTCGGCTGCGGCGCGACGCCCTTCATCCAGTGCGAAATCGAGACGCGACCGATAGTTGGCGTCGTAGGTGGTTCCTGGCGCCGGCCCTAAAAAATAGTTCAGCGCAGCAGCGACCGCCGCCCCTACAAACGCTCCGACCAACAGATAACTTGTTCTGCTCATTGTTCGCTCCCATTTTATAACGCTTTACACGTTCGTTTCTTTAGCGATTATATACCGTTGGTCGATGCCACGAAAACGCAGGAAGGTGGCCCGGTACGCCACCTTCCTGCTCAGTCGGTATAATTGCTCGTAGCGGAGAAGCTACAGAGGTGTTGACTACTTTGCGCCGTCGACGACCTGAATTTCTTGAAGCTGGTCGTCAGCCTTGCTGTGCGGCTGCGCTTCAGGCATAAGTACGGCAAAACCAGCATAAATCAATGCAGCGAACCCCATCGTGCCTAGCGTGAAAGCCACCCACAGCAAGCGAATCAGGTTGGCGTCGATGCCGAACTTCTCGCTCATGCCGCCGCAAACGCCTGCGATCATGCGGTTGGTGCGGCTGCGCTGGAGCGGCATCCCCGCCCGCACACGATTCAATCCAGATTTGAACTCATCGCTCGTCGGTACGGCCCCGTTGAGACTTTCCTTGACCCGGCGAGCTGCGTCGGCGACTTCCTGATCGATGTTGCGCTGGCTGTTCGCCCGCAACAATAGATAGCCTGCACCAATCAACACCGCGGGCCAGAAGAGCACTGCGACCACCGTCCAGAACGCGCCCCATAGCCCGGGCAGGATGCCCACATTTGCCAGCAGCCAGAGCACACCCAACCCCATCAAGATGCCAGCCGCCCAGGTCACGCCTTTCTGGCTCAATTCTATTGCAGGCGGACGAAGCTGTCCAACCGAATTTGTGCCGGTGGGCAGGAAGATTGCCAGCAGAATGTAGGCAAGCAAACCACCACCCCATGAGGCAAAGGTTGCTACAACCCAGAGCACGCGCACCAGCACCGGGTCCCAGCCGAAATATTCAGCAATGCCGCCGCAAACACCGCCGACTACTTTGTCTGTCGGGTGTCGATACAACATTCGTTTGGTGTTCATCGTTTCTTGTTCCGCTCCATTCCTTTGCGATCTCTCGTTTGCTTCCATCCACTCCGGCAGCGCACTCTGTGTACGCTCGGAATTGATATTTATGGTTTCGTTGCTCATTGCTCCACCTTCTCTGCGTCAAGCGCAACTCTGTCTTTCTCTGCCTTTCGGCCCGCTTTTGCGCTGTCACCCATCTATACGCACTATCGCGCAAAAGGTTTCAGCCTTCCAGTAAAATTCGTGACAAGATGCTGACTTCTCGCTACAATTCCAGACATGACTCCAGAAATAACCACCGAGCCAACTTTAGATTTGACTACGGAGCATGCGCGAGACGTCTGTCCTTCGCCCTCCACAACTCCTCCAGCCTTCATGCGTCTCGGCTTTCCTGTTCGGGTGCTGGGCGAACCGCTGCGTTCACACGACAGCCGACGCTGGCAAAATGCGCCGCATCTCAGCGTCAGCCTGGCTTACCTGCGCGACATTTTCGACTATCTCCATCGCAAACAGATTCGCTGCTACCGGATTGCCGGGCAACTGGCGCCCTATGTGACGCATCCTGATCGGCCGGATTTTCACCGCCAGGTCGAGGAATGCGCCATCGATCTGGCCGCCATTGGCGATCTGGTGCGTCACTATGGGCTACGCGTGACGATGCATCCCGGCTATTACGTACAGCTCAACACGCCGGATGACCGGCAGGCGCGCCGCGCACAGGCCGAACTGACCGCCGCCGTACTGTTGATGGACGCAATGGGGCTTGATCAGGATGCCGTGGTTGTTGTGCACGTGGGCGGCGTCTACACAGATGCGGCAACAGCGCGTGAGCGTTTTGTCAGGCGTTTTCTGGCGTTGCCCGAACCGGTGCGCCGGCGAATGGCGCTTGAACATGATGACCGTCGCTATTCGTTCGAGGATGTGTTGTGGGTTCACCGTCGCACAGGGATTCCGGTGGTGCTCGATACGTTGCACCTGCGCTGTTTTAACCCCGGTGAGCGCACATTGGAGAATGCGCTGACCACGGCGCTGGCGACATGGCCCGCCACCCGCCGTCCGAAGATTCATTTTAGCAGCCCGCGCACAGCGCTGCGCTCCATCCGCACTGCACTGGGGGAGCGTATTCAATCGCCGCTGCCCAACCAACACAGCGACTTCATCGACCCATTTGCGTTCATTGATCTCGTGCAACTGGCGCAGCGGCTGCGCGTCCGCCCGTTCGACGTGATGCTCGAAGCAAAAGCCAAAGACCTGGCGCTATTGCGCCTGCGCGAGCAGGTGGCGCACTTTGCACCAAAGCTGGCAGATCAGGTGAAATAGCTTTTCACTGGTCGTATGAAAGCACGGCTCAGGAGAAAGGGCTACTTTGATTTGATCTGGAACAGAATGAGTGTTGTGTGTCATCGCCTCCGGCGCGACATGGCGCCATGTCGCGCCGGAGGCGATGACCTGCTTTGGCGCAGATTTCGCTGAAGAATGTCTACAGCATCTGCGCAATCTGCGCAATCTGCGGATCAAGAGTCGAGTCAGAAGTTCGTTATGCTTCCAATTGCCGCTTGAGCAGCTCCTGCACCTGCCTGGGATCGGCTTTGCCGCCTGTAGCGCGCATGACCTGGCCTGTAAACATGCCGAACAAGCTGACTTTGCCGTTGCGATATTCGGCCACCTTGTCGGGCAGCTTCGCCAGCACCTGCTGCACCAGCGCTGTCAACTCGCTTTCGCTTAGTGTCTGATCCAGGCCGAGACGATGGACGATCTGCTGCGGCGATCCGTTGCCGGCCGCCATCTCGGTGTAGATGGTCTTCGCCGCTGTGGTCGTGATCGCGCCGCTGTCGATTAGTTTCGCCAGCTCGCCCAAATCTACGGCGCTGAAGGGCAGGTCGCCGTCTCGCCGGTCGCGGAAGAGGCGCAACACCTCGTTGTTGATCCAGTTAGCGACCGTGCGTGCACTGGCGCCAGTCGTCAGCGCCGCCTCGAAGAATGCAACCATCTCGCGGCTGCCAGTGATCGGGTCGGCCTGTTCGGGCGTCAGACCCAACGTCGCCATGAACGATGCGTATTTCTCCGCCAACCATGCATCGGCTGCGCGTGCGCGTGCGCGTTCCTCGGAGATCGAGCCGACGACGACCTCGGAGGGCTGCCTCTCTGTTTCCTGGCGCGCCTCACGTCCTCTGACGACGCCGGCAAGTTTTGCAGCAAACGCGTCCGGCAGATCGACAATGCGATTGAAGACCAGCTTCTGTGCAGTCGAGTCGCTATCTACAATGAAATAGCCGTGGCGCACGAACTGATAGCGGCTGCCGACTTCAGCCTGCGCCAGCGACGGCTCGACCAACGCCGTGTCGATCACATCGATCGACTTTGGATTCAAATAATCCTTAAAGGTCTTGCCTTCCTCGACCTCGTCCGGGTTGGCGACGGTGAAAAGCCGGTCGTAGAGGCGCACTTCGACGGGCACAGCGTGTTTTGCCGCCACCCACTGGATCGCAGTGCTGCGTCTCCGCTCCGCCGTCGACGGCTTGCCAAGCGAATCGGGGTCGTAGGAGCAACGCAGCTCCACAGCTTCGCCAGTGGACGGGTCGGTGACGACCTCGTCGCAGCGAATAAAGTAGGCGTGGCGCAGCCGCACCTCGCTGCCCGGCGCCAGCCGCGTCCAGCCTTCGGGCGGATTCTGGCTGAAGTCGCTGCGTTCGATGTAAAGTTCGCGCGCCAGCGGAACCTGGCGCGAGCCGCTCTTGTCGATGTCGCGCGGCCAGTAATCTGCTTCCAGCCATTCATTGCGGTCGGCGGGATAGTTGATGAGCGTCACTTTGAGCGGACGCAGCACCGCCATCACACGCGGCGCGCGTGCGTTGAGATCGTCGCGGATCGCATTTTCCAGCGCCTCGATCTGCACACGGCTGTTGGTCTTGTCAACGCCGATGCGCTTGCAAAAAAGACGGATGCCCTCGGGCGTGTAGCCGCGGCGTCGCAGACCGGCGATCGTTGGCATTCGTGGGTCGTCCCAGCCCGCTACGTGATTTTCCTCGACGAGCTGCAGCAGCTTGCGTTTGCTCATCACCGTGTAATCGAGGTTAAGGCGCGCAAACTCGTACTGGTGCGGGCGCGGCTCCTCATACAAATTGTCGAGCGTCCAATCATAGATGGCGCGGTTGTTCTCAAACTCGAGCGTACAGATCGAATGTGTGACGCCCTCGATGGCATCCGAAATCGGATGCGCATAGTCATACATCGGGTAGATACACCAATCGTCGCCTGTGCGATAGTGCGTGGCGTGACGGATGCGATAAAGCACCGGGTCGCGCATCTTCATGTTGGCGGCGGCAAGATCGCCCTTGGCCCGCAACACATGCGCACCATCGGGAAACTCACCCGCTCGCATGCGCCGAAACAGGTCGAGATTTTCCTCGATAGGGCGGTCGCGATAGGGGCTGGGGCGCCCCGGCTCCGTCACCGTGCCGCGATATTGGCGAATGCCTTCCTCGTCGAGGCTGTCGACGTACGCCTTGCCATCGACAATCAATTGTTCGGCGAACTGATAGAACTGTTCATAATAGTCAGAGGCAAAGAAGAGTTTATCCTGCCAGTCATAGCCGAGCCAGCGTACATCGCGCATAATCGCCTCGACGTATTCCATGTCCTCGGTTTCCGGGTTGGTGTCGTCGAAGCGTAAATGACAGACGCCGCCAAACTCCTCGGCGATGCCAAAGTTCAGTGCAATCGACTTAGCGTGACCGATGTGTAGATAGCCGTTCGGTTCGGGCGGGAAACGCGTGACCACCCGGCCCTGGTAGCGTCCACTCTGGATGTCGCGTGCTACGATCTCTCGAATAAAGTCCATGCTTTCGCGCCGTTCAAAATCAAGCTCAGTCATATCTATCCCGCCGTCCGAATATAATCATTGACAATAAGAATCACCCGGCGGTGTCAGGTCGCCGGGCGAACTCGTGCGTCCTACAAAAGACGCGCGTCTGCTATCAATAGCACGCAGATGGATACGTGTCAAAAATACAGCATCCTGTCAACTCGATTCTATTGATGTGTTTGCAACTTCGCCGATCAATGCGCGCACCTGCATTGCAATCTCGCCGAAAGGCGCGGTGCTGGTCATTGCCAGCGTGCGCGGGCGCGGCAGCGCTACAGGAATTTGCGCAATCAGTCGCCCTGGTCGCTCGCTCAACACAAAGACTCGATCCGACAACAACACTGCCTCGGTGATGCTATGTGTAACCATGAAGACGGAGATGTGTTCGGCGGCTTGCAGACGCAGCAGCTCCAGATTGAGCCGTTCGCGCGTCAGCGCGTCGAGCTGCCCGAAGGGTTCATCCATCAACAACAGGCGCGGCTGCTGAATCAGGGTGCGCGCCAGCACAACGCGCTGGTTCATGCCGCCTGACAGCTGACGTGGATATGCCTGCTCGAACTCGCGCAGCCCCATTGTCGCCAGCAGCGCCTCGGCGTTTGCCCGATCGTCGGCCGTCACTTTGCCTTGTTGAATTTCGATAGGGAGCAAAACATTTTGCAAGACTGTGCGCCACGGCATCAGATTTGTTTTTTGAAAGACAAACCCAATGGCAGTGTTAGGTGCGCGGTGCGGCTGACCGTCGAACCACATGACGCCGCTGTCCGGCTCGATTAGCCCACCCATAATGCGCAGCAGCGTGCTTTTGCCGCTGCCGCTAGGCCCGACCAGGCAGACAATCTCGCCGGGCCGCACCTGGAAGCTGACAGGCAACAGCGCCTGAATTGGGCGATGCCCATCAACGAACTTTTTGGAAATGTTCTCCGCCACAAAAATCGGTGTTGTATCGCTGTGCATGAAATTCACCAGGTTATTTGCTATCCAGAACTTCCAGAAAGCTCCAAAGCTTTCTCAGAAGAGGTGGACAGAGTTACACTTCTGGATTACTCTTCTGGCACGAATTCATTGGTGAAGAGGCTGTCCGCTTCGACCGCAGTTTCGACCAGCCCGATGCGTTGGATGAACTCGGCGGTGACTTGCCAGTCGGTCGCATCGGTGGCGCCTGGGGTCTGGTTTGGGCGCGGCGTCCAATAAACGAGCGATGCGTCGAAAATAGCGCGGTTTGCGGCCTCGTTGTCGCCGCCCGCTTCGGGCACAAACTGAAGGGCAATTGCAAACGCCTCGTCAGGATTGGCAAGCGTGTAGGCGATCGCCCTGTGCATCGCGCGCGTCATCGCCTGCACCAGCTCCGGACGTTTCGCAATCGTGTGATCATTGGTGATCAGCCCGTTGGAAGGCACAACCAGATAATCGTCGAGCACGATTTCGTTGACCGGAATGCCAGCCTGTCGCAGAACGACAGGTCCGCTTACGGCGTAATCGGTCGCCGCCTCAACCCGGTTCTCGCTGATTGCCGCCGCCTGGGTGAAGCCGATGCTCTCCAAGCGGACATCCTGTTCGGTCAGCCCACCCGCTTCGAGGATGCCGCGCAGCGCCACATAGCTGGCGCCAAATGGTCCAGGGATGCCGATAACCTTGCCAGCCAGATCGGCCGGCGTGGTGATGCCGCGCTCTGCTTTGGAGAAGACCACTACCGGAAAGCGCGTGTACCAGTTAAGCACATAGCGCACAGGCAGACCCTGCGCCCGCCCAAGCACGACCTGATCGCCGCTGCCGATCATAAATTGATATTCATCGACGCCGACAAGCTTGAGGTAGTCGTTCTCGAAGCCGTAGTTCAATTCGAGATCGATGCCTTCTTCGGCGAAAAAGCCCTTCGCCATGCCGACATAAATTGGTGCGAACTGCACGTTGGGGATGAAACCTACGCCTAGTTTGACCGACTCGAGCTGCGTTGCATTGGCGCCGGCAGGCGGCGTCACCGGCAGAGCAGTGCAGCCAGAGACCAACAATAAACTCATGATCACGGTGATTACAATGAACCGGGTTATGTGTGTCATTTATATGAATCCTTCGATTGAACCATCTCAATGTGCGGTTCTCAACTGCACGCTCTTGATTGAGCAAGAATATGTGGTTGAGGAGCCGCATCCATCGTTCTATCGCTGCCAGCGCAGCAAGCGCGCTTCCAGTGCAACGACCGTGAGGTAGAGCATCTGGGCAATGACGATGAGCAGCAAGATGGCGACGAACATCATCGGAGTGTCCAACACCCCGCGACTGAGGTTGATCAGATAGCCAAGCCCGGCAGTGGCGCCCATGAATTCGCCGACGACGGCGCCCACCACAGCCAGTGTGACGCTCAGCTTCAGTCCGCCAAAGATCACCGGCAGCGAAGCTGGCAGTTCGAGCTTCCAGAAGAGCTGGCTGCGCGTGGCGCGCAGACTGCACATCAGATCGTGCAGATCTGGATCGACGCTGCGAATGCCGACGATGGTGGCGACCAGCGTTGGGAAGAAGGTGATCAGCGCCGTCACCGCTACTTTGCTTGTCAGCCCGCTGCCCATCCAGATCACGATCAGCGGCGCAATTGCCACGATTGGAATGCTCTGGCTGGCGATAATGTAAGGCGCGGCGATGCGTTCGAGCGCGTGATGCTTTCCGAGCAGATAGCCGAGCGCAAACGCTGCGCTCAGACCGATGCTCAAGCCAAGCGCAATTTCAAACATAGTGACGCCAATGTGCAGCCACAATCCGCCGCTCGCTGCCAGCGTCCAGAACTTCTGCCAGACCAACGCTGGTGATGGCAATATGAACGGCGGGTATGCTTGCCATTCAACCAGCAGCGCCCACAGCCCGATCACGGTAAGCAGTACGAGCGGCGCAATCAGATGGCTGCGATGTTGCGTGAGCCACTGCCGCCACGGGGCCGCCTTCTTTGATTCCTTCCAGAAGTGGATGCTTCCTTCGTGTGCTTCAAACATCATCTCGACAATCTCCAATTTCACAATAACAACGCCCCAGGATCGGCAAGACCCTGGGGCGTTGAGAACCAGCATTGCAACACATTGCGCACCTGTGTTGAGTCAGGCGCAATCACTGTGCATGTACAGATAGGCGCCGTAGCCATAATCTACGTGCGCATCATTACGGATCAACTACATTGTGTCTGTGTCTGGCGACAAAAAACCGGAGTCATTGTTGAACTCCGGGACATAGCCACCGCAAACACAGCACGATCGCTGACCTGCTGTTTGCTGGCGCCTTCTCCCATCCGGACTATACCGTCGGCGTCGGAATTCTGGGCTACACCCAGTCACCGCACTCGTGCACTGCGACAATTGCCGCTGTTGTGCTCGCGGGCTTACCGAATAGACGTCGCTGTATCGGCGTCGCTTTTTCGGATCACCGCCGGTCGGGAATTGAGATCGCTCTCTCACCCTGCCCCGAAGGTGCGCAGATATTCAATTATTCATCACTATAGGCGTTTTGCGTTGCGACGTCAAGTAACGAGGATTCCTACATTTCGGGTGACAAATGTCCCGATTTCGCGTCATGCTCAACACGCAACACTCGACACGCAACACACGACACGGTCTGCATGAATCGTTTATTTACTGATTTCTTCTAGGTTGATATTTTATGAGTGCAATGTTGCGTGGTGCGTGGTGCGTAAGGGATTCCGGCACGCAGCACGTAGCACGCAACACTAAAAACATAAAAACTCTGCCTAGCGATCAGTAGTAATCAGCTATCAGCGCGTTACGCTTGGCAGGAAGAGTGTAAAGGCGTCCTCTGTGGGCGGCTCAGGCTCTTCCGGAAGGCCGTTGAGAAGCGCCTCTCCGACGTTGAGGTGACGGCCGACGGAAAAGGGCTGCGGATTGAGCTGACTGATGTCGTCTCCGTACACCGACAGCCGCATCGCGATTGACATCTCCTGGAGAAAATCGGCCTGTCGCTCCAGCACCAGTGCAGCGGCGCCCGACACAAACGGCGTCGCCATCGACGTGCCGCTCCAGGCTGCGTAGCCGGGTGTAGCTGTGATCTCGACGCCGTAGCCAAGCGGAAAGGTGGAGGTGATGCCGACGCCCGGCGCAGCGAGCGTGATCCACTCTCCGTAGTTCGACCATTCTGCGCGCTGACGCGTCTCTTCGACAGCCGCAACCGAGATCACGCCTGGCAGCGAGGCTGGACACGGCGGTACAATGTTTGCATCGTTTCCGGCAGCGGCGGCGATCACGATATCCTGGGCGATTGCGCTGGCAATCGCTTCTTTGAGAATTCGAGATTCACAGTCAGCGCCAAGGCTGAGGTTGATAACGTCTGCACCCTGGGCAATCGCATATTCGATCGCATAGGCAAGCACGAACGTGTTGCCGCGACCCTGGCTATCGAGCACACGGATCGGCATCAACTGCGCGGCAGGCGCAATTGCATGCACAATGCCAGCGATATGTGTGCCGTGTCCCCATGCCAACCCTGGGCCGATGTCGTCGGGCGAGTTGGTGTCGGAGATCATGTCGCTTGTGGGCGGGATGACCAGTAAACCGTCGAACGCCGGATGCTGCAGATCGATGCCGGTGTCAAGGATTGCCACTGTGACACCCGCCCCGGTGGCAGCGCCTGCAGCGGGGGGCAAATTCACCTGCTCAAAGGCGCGCTGGTTGTAGTAGTCGCTGTCCTCGGCGTCACCCCATTTCCAGGTTCGGTATGGGGAGCCTGTCGGCACGCGGCTCACCCGATTCAGCTCCGCCCATTCGATCCGCTCGTCGGTCAATAACCTGTTCACGTCATTTTCTTCATCTTCGGTGGTGGTGAAGAGATAAATATCCGCCGACCGTAGCACCGACTCCACGGACAATTCATATTCTGCTGCAAGCGCCTGGACAACGGCGTCGGGATCAGAGGTCGTTTTGAGTCTGACGATAACCTGGTTGGCTACGGAGTTGTCAGGACGCACCTTTTTCGCCTTCAGACGGCCATCCTCCAAATAGCGCCCCTCCACCTTCAACCACTGACCGAGAACCGGCAGTCTATTGTGAAATTTTCTCACATCAGTGTAGGGGCCGAGAACGATAGTCAATGGCGCCTCTGCACCAACGTCAACCACCCATTCGCCGACAAACGATGTAACCGAGATCGCCAGTTGACCGTAAATTTCGGTCTCATCTCCGCCTCCGTGCATGGTTTGCTGTTCATTTGCTGTTGGCAGTGCTGACGCCGCCGACGCATGGCGTGCGGACGGCAACGTCCCCGCTGCTTGCGTGGTTGTGATCAAAATCAACAGCGCGGCCAGTGCAATGCTCGCAGAGCCAAAGAGTGCACGAACACGAAACATCGTGCGATTTGCTGGAATTGGTGAGTTTGCTTTTTGCATCGGGCATCCTTTCATGACGGTTCAATGATCTTCATCAACGGCGGCGCCAATCCATCCACGCATCAAGTTGAACTTAACCTATTGCGGTGTAAGGCGCCCAATAATAAGGATGGCGTTCTGCACTGATTGCCATTAGTTGTGCTGCTCTCAGTGCAGCCGAAGGCGTCAGGTCACTTTCAATCAACTGTATGTAGAAGTCGCCCATGAGTTGGGCGGCGCTGGCATCGTGGACATTCCACATGCTGACGACGAGCGACTGTGCGCCGGCGCCCAGGAAACCGCGCGTCAGGCCAATCGCCTCATCGCCTCCCTGCACCTGCACAGCGCCGCTCTCACATGCGCTCAGAATCACCAGCCGTGAGCGCAACGGCAGCCGGTAAACTTCATGCACATCGATCCATCCGTCGGCAAGCTTGAGCGCTGAAAAGAAAGGGTTGTCGGGGCGGAACAGCCCATGTGTGGCAAAATGGAGTACGTCGCATTGAGCTGCGGCTGTGCGCAGCGCATCACTACACGCCTCGGCGTCGATAAACACCTGCGCGTTTTGGAAGTGACTGGCAGCGGTATTCACCTCGATTTCCGCCTGTGGGATCGACGCATCGCGCAGTGCGAACGCCGCCAGCGTTGTTGGCGTTCCCGGTTGCGCTCGCCGCCGACGCAAAAGCTCGACGCTTGCGCTTGGCGCATAGCGGATTTCATGTCGCTCGATCAGATAGCAGCCTCTGTCCCACAGCGCGTGAAAAGGCGTCAGGTGCAAGCTGCCATAGGGCACGATAAGCAGCTGGCCGACGTGGAGCTTCGGCGCCAACGGCGCGATCAACAAATCATACAGGCGTTGAAGGGCGGAGCGCACGCCGCGCAGCAGCCGCAACGCATGGCGCGAAGCATAGTCGTCGCCAACCTCGACGCGTCCCAACTGAAAGCGAAGCTCGGCGAGCGCTGTTTCCAGCTGGGTTGCGCTGCACAGGTGGCGCACAAGTTGGGCTCTTTCCGGTGCAACCACAAACGCCATCCATTCGGCGCCTGCGCAATAGTAGACAATTGCCTGCTCGTCGGCGTTAAGCGCTTCCTGCAGGGAGCGTAGGGTGGCCGGCTCGGCTTCAGCCAGCCACGGCTCGAAGCGTCGTTCGATGCGCTGCAATACGGCCTCACACGCGCGTATCTGATCAGAGATGTTCCGATTGGTTGAACGGCTGTCGGGATGCCCGCCCAGAAGTTGGTTGTAGAGCCATGCAAGTTGTTGACGCATCGATGCGCTGCGTTCGGCGGCGGCGGCGTCTCGGCTTGCTACGGTTTCATCGACGACGGCCAACAATCGCTCCAGCAATACGCGCGAACGTGCGCGTTCGATCACAGCGAAAGCTTCTTCCAGTGCGTCCGCAGTCGGTTCGGGTTCATCGAGCAGCGCAAGCGCCAGGTCGGCATAGATGACGCTCTTGTCAGACAGAAACGCAGTGCGGAATTCTTCGATGGGCAGGGCGGCGCGCTGGCGGTCGATGGCCTCGACTGCCAGCTGGAAAAAGCGCCGGGCTGCGCTGTGATCGCCTGCCGTGCGCGCCGCCAGCCCGCGCGCATGAAGGAGCCGCAACGTCAGGTGCGGATAAAGCGATGCCGCTTCGGTTGGCCTCGCCGCATCTTCCAACCATGCAGAGGTCAGGTCGAGCAGCGCGTTGGCTGCAGCGCTGTCGCCGCGACGCAATGCGCGACGCACTGCCAACAACGCCGCTTCGCAGCGCATGCTCATATCCCACGTCAACGTTGCGTCCTGTGCTGGCTGGATGGCTTGCTCCAACAGTGGATCGAGGATCGACTGGGCGGTTTCTTCCTGCCCGGCTTGTTCAGCGGCGTGCACCTGGACAATCTGGACGCGATGGAGCCAGTAGCGATTGCCAAGTTCGGCGAAAAGCGTAGCCGCCTGATCGAGCAGTCGTGGGGCGGCGGCAACATCGCTCAAATGGAGCGCAATCATCGCCCGATAGTAGATAGCCTGTCCCCATTCGTATTGTTTGCCGCTCTGCGCAAGGAGCACAATGGCGCGCTCCAGGTCGGCGTTTGCTTCGGGCAAAAGATTGAGCGACAGATAAGCGACGGATTTTTCCAGAAAGAGCACATCGGCGGCCTGCCAACGCGCTGGGTCGCTGTCGGCGATTTCCTCGCTGTCCAAAATGTCTTGGATGGCGAGGTCAAATTCGCGAAGCGCCTCGGCAAAACGGCCGGTGCGCGTGTAGAGATGGCCGAGATTGGCATGTGCACGCCCACGGTCATAGATGGCTTCTGCCTGCGTCAACCGTTCGATGGCTGCGCGCAGGCTCTCAACAGCCTCCTCTGGTCGATCCAGGTAGCCAAGATAGACCGCAGCATCGATGCCAAGCTCGCCAAGCACCCTGCGTAGCTCAAGTTGTGCAATTTCCTCCGTTGTGGCGCCCAGCATCTGCTCCGCGACGACGCGCACTTCCTCGACTGCATCGAGCGCTTCGGTATGGCGCTCTTGATAGGAGAGCAGCGTCGCCAGATTTTGCCGGGCTGCAAAGAGCACGAGCCGGGCATCGAGATCAATAGATGGAAGCTCAGCCAGAGCGGCAATCGTGGCGCGGATCGTCGCCTCAGCCGCATCGAAGCGCCCTTGCATTGTCAGAATTTGCGTCAAGCCGAGACTACTGCGCGCTTCAGCCAAGCTGTCGCCGTTCGCCCTCCACTGTGCGCGGGCAGTGGTCAGCCTGGTTTCTGCGCCTTCCAGGTTGCCGGCCAATACGGCGAGCCGACCCGCCGCGTAGTGCAGCCACGGTTCAGCAGCCGGGTTGACGCCGGTTGCCTGATGGATAGCTTCGGCAAGAGTGAGCAATTGTTGCGCTTTTGGAGCATCGCCGGCTGCGGCGTCCAGGCTGTGGCGAGCAATCTCTGCAACGGTCGCCGGTGTGAGGAGGTTGCGTTCCTGCAAAGTGGTGATCGCCTCCATAGCTGGCAGCGCGGCCAACTGCAATGCTTCTTGCAGGGCGATCGGCATTATGCAACCTCCAGTGCAGGCACCTCGATTGTCGCCCCATTCGGGCGAGTGATCACAATGGTGTATGTGCCAGGCGCCACATTTTCGAGGTGAAATAACCCGTTGTTGGTCTCCACCATGTGCGCAATGTCACCGTTTGCATCGAGCAATTCCACCAGCGCCGCTGCAGGAGCGTCATCCTGTCCGATGTCGATCAGGTCTCCCTCGACGCGGCGCATCTCACCCATGTGTTCGACCATCAGCTCGATCTCGGCGTCCGTAGCAATGTAGAGCTGCCGGTAGGTGTGAGCTGCGGCGTTGCGTACACCCTGCAATACAGGTTGGGTGCGGCTGTCCCAGGTCAATCGCGCGCGCAGCTTTTGCACAAAACGCTGCAGGGACGATGACTGCGTTTGCACGGAACTGAACATGGCTTGATAGCGGTCTAAGGCGATGGGGGTTGGCTGGCTGAGGCGTGCGATCTCCAGATCGAAGAGGAGCTGCTTCAGTTCCTCCACCTGCTGGCGGCAGATCGCGCAAATGCTCAGATGAGCGGCTTCGGCGGCTTCGGCTTCCTGATCGAGCACCAGCGCATAGAGTCTTTCGGACGGAATGTGTGCAGTCATTGTATGCCTCGTTGTGTTGCCAGAAATACGAATCCCTTGAGCGTCGAAAAGCCATGTCGTTATAGAACAGCAGGTTGCTGGCTGATGTTCTTCTCAATTCAGTAGTGCGCGTAGGCAATTCGTATAATACGCGAAGTTTGATTGTCGGTTCCGTCCGCTCAATTTCAGCCAAAATCGTCCATGTTTAGCCCTTGTAGAATCGAACGCAACAGTTCAAGGCAACGATTGCGCGTCGGGCCGATGCTGCCTTTGGGAATGCCAAGCTGTGCGCTGATGTCGTCATAACTCGGTTCGTCGTCGGTGAGAAAAAGGAGCGTCAACAGCTGGCGACAGCGCGGCTGCAAATGTTCCATTGCCTGTGCCAGCATCTTTTGTCGGTGCCAGGTCTCGAGCAGCTCATTGGCTGTTGGCGCAGACGCAATCAAATGTCGAGACACCGCCGTTGGCTCGTCGGACTCCTCATGATCGAGCGACTCCTCAGTGCGGCGGCGTTGCAGTACACGCCACGTCATGCGGCGCGCTGTCGTCACCAGCCACCCTGGCAATCGCTCTGGGTCTTCAATGGTGTGAAGATTCTGCGCCAATGCCAGGAATACATCCTGTCCGACGTCGTCCACTTCCTGCGGTGTGAGGCCATGACGAACGGGCACAGCATGAACCAGGCGCGCATAACGCGCAACGAGCAACGACCATGCCGCCATTTCGCCTTGAAGGCAACGCTGGACAAGGATTGTCGTATCGGTTTCGGTTTGGAGAGAGTTCAGGTGCTTCACCAGCGTCCCAGTCGTCACAGTCAAATTGTAGTCGAAACAAGTGTGTGCAAACCAACCGCTGACCGTCAATCAGCCTGCGTTTTGAAGCGATCGGCAGGCGCGCTCGATACGATCAATACGTCGTTATCTTATCACATACGTTTGTGATTCGATTCCACGAAAACATGAAGCAAAAAGGGAGAGGCCTGTGAATTTGAAGAAATGGGGAGCCCCGTAAAAAACCAGGCGTCAGTCATGACTATTCGATGACTGACGCCTGGTTTTTTAGATGATCAATTTGAATTCACTCTCGAAGTTACGAGTTGCCCAACCTTTCGGGGCGCCCCGGGTTGCTCGACTTTCCGCTGCTGCCGGAGCCGCCCGGCGCAATCGACTGTCCTGGCGCACCTGCCTGTCCCGGCGTCTCTGGCTTGCCTGCGCCTCCATTCTGACCAGGTGCAATGGACAAACCTGGCGCATTGGGGTTTCCTCGTCCGTTGGATTGGTCGGCGTTTGATTTGTCGCCGCTCGATTGCTTGCCTGGAGCTACCGCCTCGTTCGGTTGACCTGCGCCGATTGGCAAGGATACGGCGGCGAGCATTGCTTTGTTCAAGCGTGCATCGAGCTGATCGAATACACCGTCGACCGATGCGCCGAGCATCGTGAGGCCGGCCAGCGCCGCAAAGACCAACAAACCAGCGAGCAGTGCATATTCGATCATTGATTGCCCTGATTCTTGTCCAAATTGTTTGCGAAACATGATTGTTTCCTTTCTGGCGGTGTAAGTTTTTGTGATTTAAGCTTATCACGAACTTGCGTCTTCGTAACTGTCAGAAAACTGGCAAACTATCAAGTATAACCTGCATTGTTTGTGTAGCTGTCAGGCTGTGTTATCATCCATGGCAATCATTCGTCTCCTGAAAACCGTGATATATCCAGGCTGTTTCGTCATGTGCGCCAGTCAACGAGGCTACCCATGTCTGACCCGATAACCAACCGCATCGCATGGTTGACCTTGCCTGATCCGACAACACTCGACGCTGAAACATTGGCGTTGCTCGATAAAGCTTGCGTAAATGTTGGGTTCTTGCCTAACGTTTTTTCCGTCTATACGATTCGACCTGACCACATGCTGCGTTGGATCAAGCTGTTCAACGCAATGATGCGTGGGGAAGCGGGTCTGACGCCTGCCGAACGAGAGATGATCGGCGTGGTTGTCTCCGCCGAGAATCGCTGTCTGTATTGTCTGGTTAGCCACGGCGCGGAGCTGCGCCAGTTGCTTGGCGACCCAATTCTGGCCGAGCAAATCAGTTACGACTATCGCCGGGCGTCGTTGGATGCGCGCACACGCGCCATGCTCGATTATGCCGTCAAGCTGACGCGCACGCCGGTCGAATGTTGCGAGGCGGACATCGAGCGCCTGCGCGCTCATGGTTTTACAGATCGGGACATCTTTGACATTGCCGAGATCGCTGCCATGTTCAATTTCACCAATCGGTTGGCGTCGGCGACCGGAATGCAGCCAAATCATGAGTATTATAGTCAGGCGCGCCAGTCAATTGATTCGTTGGATCAAGGTTCAACGGCTGACAAGCCAGTTGGAAGTGCGATGTGAGCGATATTCTCACTTTGTTCGATAGCTAGGGTTGAGCTTACGAGGCGCCCGAGCTCAATCTATAGCGAAGCGCCTTCCCACCTATACCGATAGCGGAAAGGAGCTCGATATGAGCATGACGACAAATCAGCAATTTACTGTGCACGGCGCCGGCGATGTGGAGTTGTTTGCGCAATGCTGGCTGCCAGCGTCATCGCCGCACGGCCTTGTCGTGCTGGTGCATGGCTTTGGCGAGCGCAGCGACCGTTACCGTCATCTGGTCGATGCGCTGATCGATGGCGGCTATGCAGTCTATGGCTTTGATCATCGCGGTCACGGTCGATCACCCGGAAAGCGCGGCCACACCGATCGGTTCAGCGACTTTATCGAGGATGTGCAACGAGTTGTGTCGCGCAGCAAGATTGATTATCCAGACCTGCCGCTGTTCTTGTTCGGTCATAGCGTCGGTGGGCTGGTGGCGCTGCATTATGCGCTGTTGCATCCGCAGGGGCTGGCTGGCGTCATCGCTTCGGCGCCGCTGTTGGCAAAGCCAAACATTTCGCCGCTGGTGTTGACGATAGCCGGGCTGCTCTCTCGATTTGCCCCGACCTTTGCGCTCGACACCAGGCTCGATCCTTCGACCATTTCGCGCGACCCGGCTGAGGTGCAGCGTTATCAGTCCGATCCATTGGTGCATTCCAAAACCAGCGCCAGAGCAGGCGCCGAAGGCATGGCGGCGCTGGAATGGGTTCAGGCGCACGCCGGCGAATTGCGCGTCCCGCTGCTGCTCTATCACGGCACAGGCGACAGGCTCGTGCCGCTCGAAGGTAGCCGCAGCTTCTTTGCCAATGCTGGCAGTGCAGATAAGACATTCCACGAACTTCCAGGCGTCTTCCACGAATCGCACAACGATCTTGAACGCGAGGCGTTGTTCCAGATCATTGTAGCTTGGCTGGACGAGCGCGCACGCTAACTGCGAAAACATCTTGTCGTATGATCGCCGTCAGCGGTTCAGCGACGAGCATGACAAAATAAAGTGGAGAGCAGAATCGCTCTCCACTTTGCTACAATGCTTTACTCCGCAATGCACTCAACCGACGGTGCTTTTTTGACGCCTTTATCAGGCGTGGACTGCTTCACGACGGGCAAGTTCTTCGTCAAGCTTGGCATTCAGCCGGTCGATCTCCTGGTTGAGGCGCTCCAACCGATCGCGCGTCGGAATGCCAAGATTCACCAATACGCGTTCGATCTGTTTTTCCAATTGCTCCTCAAACCCCTCACTCTTTGCGCCGACCGTGCGCGTGATCTGCTCAATATCCTCGCCAAGTTGGTTCTGCAGGTCGTTCACCTGTTTCGATGTGCGACGACCAAGACGCTTGAGCCGTTTGTTGAGTGCTGCTTCCATGCGTTCGCCGCGCGCAACAGCATTCGCCCACAATTTTTCGCCGCGGCGTGCCAGTTCAGCCGCACGATCATACGCACATCCCCAAAAGCCTACATACGCCAGAACAGCCTTCCTGCCGACATCGCGTCCACGTTGCACCTGTTCACCCATCTGCGCTCGTATTTCGCTTGCATCGATACCGGCAGGAGCTTCGAGTTTCATCACATCAGCTTTCATCGCCTGTCTCCTATGGCCTCTCGGCTTGAATTGATTCACACTGTTGAGAAATCAACAGTTGTTTTTATGACGCAATGCGTTATGCATAGTGTAACACACCGCGTCATGGAAGTCAATCACTTTTTCGGTGGTTTTCAAAGGGATGCGCAGGTTGTCAGTCATTCAAAAGAGCACACTGAGCAGCTCCGGCGCATATTGTTCCACCAGAGAGCGCTCAATAGCGTTGTGGCGGGCGATCTGGCTATACATGTAAGCACTCGGTCGCGGTCGGCGTTGTTGCGTTTGCGGGTCGAATTCGATAAGACCAAAGCGCAATCCCCAGCCTTCTGACCATTCAAAGTTGTCGGTGAAGGTCCAATGATAATAGCCGCGCACGTCGCATCCATCTTGAATGGCGCAATGAAGCTGGTGCAGGTGACCCAACAGCCAGCGCGGGCGCTGATCGTCGTCATGGTCGGGCAGACCATTTTCGGTGATATAGATCGGCTTGTGAAAGACGTTGACCTCATGCACGATCTGGTTCAATGCCTGTGGCGCATATTCGCTGTAAACGCCGCGCCAGCCGCTGTCGGAATATTCGCCCTGCGGGTGGTAGTGCTCCTCGCCAAATAGCAGACGTGGGTCAGGCCGAAAGCGCACAAGATCGCGCGTATAGAAGTTGATGCCAATGAAGTCCGTGCTATCTTCCAACGTGCGGTGATACTCGTCGAAGCCAAACGGGAAACGAATCTTGCCATCGACCGCGCTCATGATCCAGGCATGCTCTGCCAGGTATCGCTTCAGATTTGCCGCTTTGCGGTCTAGCCAGCTATTGGAATTCGCTGGCTGGAAGACGCGCACGGGCATGGCAAAGCCGACTTTCGCCGCTGGTGCAACTGCATGGATCGTCTGATAGCCGACGCCATGCGCCTGCATCATATGTCGAAAGACGCGCAGCGCGCCCAACGCGCTGATCTTTTCCGGCGGCCAAATGCCGCGCACCCAGCCCTGCGCTACATACACCAGTGGCTCATTGATCGTCAGCCACAAGTCGCACAGGTCGCTGAGCGCACGCACAGCATAGCGCACATAACGCTGGAAATATGTCACGACATCCGGGTTCTCCCACCCACCCAGTTGCTCCAACCAAAGTGGATTGGTGAAATGATGAAAAGTCACCATCGGTTTTAGCCCGCGCCGTCGCAAGCCATCAAGCATGGCGCGATAGCGGTCGATGACGGCATGATCAAAACGCCCTGGCGTCGGTTCAATTCGGCTCCACTCCAGGCTCATGCGGTGGGTGTTGTGCCCAAAGTGTTGCATCAGGTCGAAATCGACTTCGGCGTTGCGCCACCAATCGCACGCCAGCCCACTGCGGTCGCCATGCCAGATTTTGCCTGGGCGCTGCTCGAATTCCCACCACTGGTTGTTCGTGTTGTCCCCCTCCACCTGATGCGAGGAGGTTGCTGCACCCCAAAGAAAACCGTCTGGGAACTGCAATTCTTGTTGATGATTGTCTGTTTTGTTCATTTTGAATTTGACATATCAGGTTGGTACAAAGTATCTGCCTGGTGGTTGCGCGCCAGATGCACCAACTCAACGCCAGCGGCGTCGAGAAAGCGGCGGCTGTGGTCATCCGGGTAGTTGCCGGCGTAGACGACGCGGTGCACACCGGCGTTGATCAGCATTTTGGCGCAGGTCAGACAGGGTTGATGGGTGACATAGGCGGTGGCGCCTTCGGTGCTGACGCCGTGTAGCGCCGCCTGGATCAGTGCGTTCTGTTCAGCGTGCAGCGTGCGCACACAATGACCATCGATAAGCAGGTGACCGACGTCGTCGCAATGTGGAAGGCCGGCGGGCGCGCCGTTGTAGCCGGTAGTGAGGATGCGCCGGTCGCGCACCAACACACAGCCAACATGCGCGCGGTCGCATGTACTGCGTTGTGCAACTGTGAACGCTATTTGCACGAAGTACTCATCCCATGAAGGACGACTCTGCGTGCTGGAAGCAGGCGATGAACTCATGCAATTACTCCGCCGATAAAGTCGGTTGCCAGTCAACCAGCAAATCGGCCAGCACGGCGCTACGGTCTTCTTCGCTGACAAAGCCGAGATACAGTGTGGCAAGCGCCGGCTGGCGGCGTTGCGCTGCTGGATGAGGCGCTGTACGATAGGTAATCGACAGGCCGACCAGCGGCTTACGCCCCAGTTTGACCTGACCAGGCTGGATCGACTCGATCTGTTGTGGCGTGAAAAATGCGTACCAAAGACCGACTTCCTCCTCGGGCCAGGCGGCGAAGCCCCAAATGCGCCGCTCGCGTACGCGGCAGAGCAGCGCATGCTCGCGTGTGGCAAAGGTGCGATAAAAACCGGGCAGTGCTGTAAAGGTGCGCACCTTTTGCTCTACGCTGAGTTCGCCAGTGACGTAAAGCGGCCGTTTTTGCGCAGGCGGCAGCGTCTGGGCTGATGGCTTTGGTGACAGAGACGTTGGAACAAATCGGGTGAAGGCACGGCGTCGAGCGGAGCGAACCCACAGAAAAAGCGCCAGCGCGACAATCAACCACAGTGCACCGCCAACCCAGCCCCCTGGCAACGAAAACAAGCCCCATAACAATCCCAGCCCGATCAGCAAAAAGTTAATCCATCGAATCAACGGAATCTCCAGTAAATGCGCCCGACTGAGCAGATAAAGACGCATCGCCCACGATTCACTGGCAATGTCGGGCAAAAATTCCGTTTGCCGGTTGCGGATATTAGATGACGCACTCTGGGGGGCGGATGGAGTTCCGTTGCGGCTGATCATGGCGGCGTACAAAGAAAAAAACCAGGTTTCCGGCAAAAACCTGGTCTCCAAGTGTATCAGATGATTAAACTGGCTGCGGCACTCGCCCACCCAGGTCAAGTCCGCTGTCGGTGCGCTTGTCGTCGCCGCGCACCTGACCGGCAGGTTTGGATGCGCTGGCTGCACTTTCCTGTCCGCGCGCAGGTTCAGTGTTCTCAACGGGCATTTCACCGCGCATTAGAGCCTCGAACTCGGCGGCGTTGAGCGTCTCGACCTCGAGTAGACGCAACGCCACCCGTTCTAGCGCTTCCCAATGCTCCGACAACAAGCGATGACATTCATCATGCGCTTCGTCGACCAGCCGCTTAATTTCCTCGTCAATTGCCTGCGCCACCTTGTCGCTGTAGTTGCGATGTTCACTGAACGCGCGATTGAGGAACATCATCTCCTCGCGTTCACCGTAGCGGATGGGGCCAAGACGTTCGCTCATACCCCACTGCGTCACCATCGCGCGCGCCATGGCGGTCACGCGTTCCAGGTCATTGCTGGCGCCGGTCGTGAAGTCGCGGAAGCGAATCTCCTCGGCGACGCGTCCACCAAGCAGTGCAACGAGCTGGTTGCGGAACTTTTCGCGCGTTATTAAGTTCGTCTCTTCGTCGGGCAGGCTCATCGTGTAACCGCCCGCCATCCCGCGCGGCACGATGGTGACTTTGTGCACTGGGTCGTGATTGGGCAGGACGTGCATGGCGACGGCGTGCCCGGCCTCATGATAGGCGACGATCTCTTTTTCTTTAGGCGTAATCAGGCGGCTACGTCGTTCTGGGCCGGCGATCACGCGCTCAATTGCTTCCTGCAATTCGTCGTTGCCGATCGAACGGCGGTTGCGCCGCGCCGCCAGGATCGCCGCCTCGTTGACCAGATTTTCCAGGTCGGCGCCGGCGAAACCAGGCGTCTGCTTGGCAATCACGTCGAGGTCGACATCGGCAGCCAGTGGTTTGCCGCGTACGTGCACGTCAAGAATGGCACGGCGACCGCGCATGTCGGGTGCATCCATCGTGACGCGGCGGTCGAAACGACCAGGGCGCAGCAGCGCAGGGTCTAGAATGTCGGGACGATTGGTGGCTGCGACAATGATAATGTTCGTGTCGGTGTCGAAGCCATCCATCTCGACCAGAATCTGATTGAGCGTCTGTTCGCGTTCATCATGCGACCCGCCCAACCCTGCACCGCGATGGCGACCTACGGCGTCGATTTCGTCGACAAAGATGATGCAGGGCGAGTTCTTCTTTGCCTGTTCAAAGAGGTCGCGCACGCGGCTGGCGCCGACGCCGACAAACATCTCGACAAATTCAGAGCCAGAGATGCTGAAGAAAGGCACACCTGCCTCACCGGAGACGGCTTTCGCCATCAGGGTCTTGCCAGTTCCTGGAGGACCTACGAGCAGTACGCCCTTGGGAATCCGTGCGCCGAGCGAAGCAAATTTCTGCGGTTCCTTGAGAAACTCGACAACTTCTTGCAATTCTTGCTTTGCTTCCTCGTTGCCCGCCACATCTTTGAAGGTGACGGTAGGGCGATCGCCGGTGAACATGCGCGCTCGGCTCTTGCCAAAGCTAAAAGCCTGGTTGCCTGCGCCTTGCGCCTGGCGTAGGATGAAAAAGAAGAAGGCGCCGAGCAAGATCAGCGGCAGAATGGCGATCAGCACACCGCTCCAGGTGTCCCAGAATTGCGGATTGGCGACGCTGACGTCCACAGCAGCGATCTGTTCGGGCGTCACACCCAGATTGAGAAGCGTGTTGGTCAGGCCTACACCTTGTTCGATGCGCGATTGAAGTTCTTCGCCGCCACGGGTGATGACCAGGATGCGATCGCCGTTGATCTCGATGGAGCGCACATCATTGTTGCGCACAAGTGTGGCAACTCTTGCGATCGTTGCATCGGCTACTGTCGTGGGAGAACGACGCATCAGAGAGCTATAGAGAAACGCGCCGAGCGCCAAGACGAGCAATAGGTAAATAATGCCGCTGCGCAGTCGCTTTGAGTTCATTCGGAATCCTGTAGAATCATTTACGAATCTTCGGTGCGCTTTGCCGGTCGCTGACAGCGAAGATAAACCCTTATAACAAGTGTATCATAGCCGCTGGACAGCGTCAAAGCACTTTGCTGATTTTCGGCTGACAATCACATTACACAAAGTATATGCAATATGGTTGACTTTCGCCAGTAGGTTTACTTCCAAGATAGATGATTGCTGTGCTTGCGTGTGAACGCTGCGCTGGACTACATAGTTCCACAATATGGGGCGGCGCAAGGTCAGGAAACAATGTGCGCCGGAACGCGTCACAGCGTTCCGGCGCACAGCATGATTCCCGGCGACTTGAGCAACAACAAACCAGAGACAGTTGCGTCGGTTAGGCGGCGACTGCTGGCGCCAGCCCAAACTCTTCGAGCACCCAGTGCGTCCAGTTGACCACGCGTTGCGCCGTCAACGCAGCCTGGTTGTCCTCGTCGATCGGCAGCCCCATCATGACGCCATCGTACACCCCGCGCGAAAACTCGAACTGGTAGCTCGAATCCGGTACGATCCAGCCGACCGTCTCGGCGCCAAGTTCGGTGATGCGGTCGCCGATGAGACCGAGCGCATCGACAAAGCTGTTGGAGTAGCCAAATTGGTCACCACAGCCAAAGAGTGCAACTTTTTTGCCTTTCAATCCCTCGCTGGTGAGCAACGGCAGCGTCAGACCCCAGTCATCCTGAAGTTCGCCGATGTTCCATGTGGAGGCGCCGAACATTAGGAAGTCAAAATTGGGGAACAGTTTGGCATTGGCCGCCGAAATCACCATGACTTCGCAGGTCGCCACACCCGTAGCCTCGATCTCTTCCTTGATCATATTGGCGACGCGTTCCGTGCAGCCGGTGCTGCTGCCGAAGAAAATGCCGATCTTTGCTGTCATGAGCCGTACTCTCCTTGCGCCGATTTGTTGTGCTGATTCTTTTGGCAAATGCCCGGCAGTCTTCGCATCGCGCTGCCAGGAATACATGGAAATATTTGGTGCAACTATACCGCCCGACCAGAGGATTGGCAAGTAAGCCATCTTCCTGGTGAAAAACTGAACAAGCTATCGCCCGCGATTGTGTTCTAGCCGACAACCCTTCGCCGGGTGTCATTCAAGTTAGAGGCATCATCTGTGGGTCATCGCCTCCGGTGTGACATGACGTCCCGTTACGACGGAGGCGATGACCTACGAAAATGACTTTGCCTCAATCATGAAGTAGTCCCCCTTCGTCTGTGCGCACACGCAAGATCATCTCGATCTGTGTATACTTGTGGACGTCGATGCGTCATCAGAATTGAGTGGATAGTGACATGAGCCTGCCAGACGACAAGCTGCTGCAAAAAGAGTGCAGGTCGGTGGATAGCCAGCAACCTGCCGATGCGCCGTCCCTGCGCGTTCAGATGATGGGCGCCTTCAGTGTTATGTACGGCGCGCACCTGATCACCGATGCGCAGTGGCGGCGACCCGCAGCGCGCCGGCTCTTTCAGTATTTCATGCTGCATCAAGGGACGCCGCTGCCGCGCGAACGCATCCTCGATGATCTCTGGCCCGATAGCGACCCCGATGCAGCGCGCGCCTCGTTCAAAACAGTCTACAGTTGGATGCGCAACGCTATCGAGCCAACGCTGCGCCCAAAGTCACCCTCGCGCTATGTGCAGGTCGAGCAGGAGATCTACACCTTCAACCCCACAAAAGATGCTGCGCTTGTTCAGTGTGATGTGACTGATTTTGAGAGAATTGTGCAAACGACGATCAATTGGGTGGACGAGCATGACGTGCGTCCGCTTTCCAGCGAGTTGGTCGCCGTGCTTGAAACCTGGCAGCCGTTGCTGCCCGAGCTGACCCATGAGGCATGGACAATTGCGCCCCGTGAAAGGTTGCAAAGCCTATACGTGCAAGGTTGCCTTTACGCCGCGGCGACGCTGCTCGATAGCGGCATGCCGGAGCGCGCCTTCGATTGGGCGGAGCGTGCGCTTGCAGTCGCCCCCTGGTCGGAGGAAGCGCTGCAAACCCAGAGGCGTGCGCAGGATGCAACGCGCTCCGGTGCGCCGCCGCTGCCTCGCCAGCGACTGATACGGCGCATCCAACGCGTGCTGCGAACGTCGAACGTTCACCTTGTCGCGCCGGCTGGCTACGGCAAATCAACCCTGCTGCGCATCCTTGTCACCTACGAGCCGCAAAGCGAGTATCTATCGCTCACGCTGGCTGACGCCGACCTTGCAGTGTTGCGGCAACGGATCGAGGCGCTGCCGACGCAGATTGCCGTGGTTGTCATCGATGACGTACATCATCTGGCTGATGCGCCGGAATCGGCGTCCTGGCTAGCCGAATGGTTGTATCGCAGAAAGGTGCGTTCGGTGCTCGGCGGACGCATCATCCCACCTCCACTTGCCGCCCGATCGGAGGATCGCCTACCTGCTGTGGTGCTCACCAGCGATGACCTGGCTTTCCAACCAGGCGAAAGCAAGGCGCTGCTGCGCAAGCTTGACGGCACGTTGGCGACGCAGTGGTGCACGCGCACGCAAGGCTGGCCTCTGGCGCTGGCATTGCTGGCGAATTGGGCGCCGCATGAGGTCGATCTGGACGCCGCCTCTTCGACGCGCGATGCGCTGTTCGACTATCTGGCGCACAATGTATTTGCGACGCTGCCCGTGGAGTTGAGTGAGTTCGTCAAGCTCAGCGCGCTGCCGTTACGCTTCGATGATCGCCTGTTAGCCGAGATTCTGGAACGAGCGCTGGCTGACATTGTTGCGCTGCGCAGTGAAGTGCAGCGCCGCGGCCTCTTTCTCGAAGCGGCGGAAGCACAGGGCTGGTTCAAGTATCATGATTTTGTGCGCGACTATGTTTGCAGTCAGGTCGATGCGACGCAACGCAGCGCAATAGCCGGCCGGCTGGTTGCGCACTTCGAAGCACTGGGCGATCTGCACATGGCGGTCGAACATGCAGTAGATGGTCAGCTCTATACACAGGCTGCACAGTTGATGAGCGCGCATGGCGGCAAGATGCTGCTCGATCTGGGCTGGCTTCATTCCTACCAACGCTGGTTGGCGGCAATCCCAGTGTCGGTTCAAGCGCGTTACCCGCTGGCGCTGGCGCAGTTGGGGTTTGCGCTCGTCTATCAACGCCAACATGTCGATGAAGGGCTGCGCTACCTCGAACAGGCGCAAACCCTGGCCGATGCGCTGGATGAACTGGCGGCGCATGAAGTCGGGCTGCGCCGCGCAACGGCCTTCCACTTGATCGGTCAGCCGGAGCGGGCGTTGCCGTTGCTGCTGGCCGCACTTGCGTATCGCGACTTTCCGCTTCGCTCACAGATTCGGGGAGGATTGTATCTTGCCGCCGTGTATGCCAGGCTCAATCGTCTACGCGATGCAAGCCTTGTCTATCGCGAGACAAAGAACTTGCTCGAACAACTGGAGGATGCGGCAGAGCGACAGATGCTGCTTGGCGTGTTGCGCCACAACCGTGGCGCCGGCATCGAGGCGGTGCGCGGCGATTTTACGGACTTCGAACAAACGCTGCATCTCAATCTCCAGAACGACGCTGGCAGACCGGCGGCATTGGAGATGGATTACGTTGGTTGCTGCATCCTGCACGAGAATCTTGGCGAGTGGGAGGCGCTGGCGGACGATTTGCGGCAGATCGAGACGACGCGTCGCCAACAGAGTGAGGACGCGTCCGCCGACTATGTCATGACCCCCAAATGGGAGCTATTTTACTGGGCGGCACTATATGTCGGGCGACGTGAGTTTGCGACGGCGCAGCCGCTGATCAACCGATTCATGGCTCAGGTGACGGACGCCGAGGCGGTCACCTGTGGGGAGTGGCTCCAGGCGTGGACATTGCGCGTCCAGGAACGACATATCGAGTGCATTGGCTGGGTCGATGCACTCCCGACCCATTTCGACGAACCGGCGCGCTTCTATCGCGCTGCGGCTATGTTCGAGCGGGCTGCGGCCGCGTTCTGCGCTGGACGCCTGGATTGGAACGTTCATATCGAACCCCATATACGCTTCCACATGCAGATCGGCGCAAAGCATTATTTGCTGCGTTGGCGACTGTTGTTGGCGCTGACTTGTTACAGTAAAGCGCGTGACGGGCAGCGAGAAGGCGCTTACAACGAGACAATCGACAGCAGGGCTGATGCGATGTGGCGCAAGCATGTGCGGTTCATCCACGCGGCGCTGACCCGGTATGGGTATGATCGATTGTTGAACCAGCGTGAACCTGAACTTGCCGGTCGCTTCTGGGCGCTCTGTCTGGCGGAAGACTTCCAGCCAGAGCGTGCGTTAGCTGCACTCCAAGAATTGGGATGCATCACACCGATCTCTGACCTTCTACTTCGATCTTTGGACGATCCTTCTCGCCAATGCCGCCTCATCATGGCGTTGGCCGCCATCGACAAAGAGGAAGCGATTCCGTTTCTGGAAGAACTGGCGCAGAGCAAATGTGATGGATCAGTGGCTGTAACGATTGACCAGGCGCTCAAACATCTGGAAGCGCTGTCGCCGCCGACGCTTCATGTGAAACTGTTGGGCGCATTTTCCCTGCAGCGTGGCGACAAACCGGTCACTAACGAGACATGGCAGCGACCGGGCGTGCGCCGTCTCTTTCTCTACTTCTGCCTATATCACGGCAGGCCGCTGACGCTTGCACAGATTCTGGAAGACTTGTGGCCCACAAATGACCAGCAGAGTGCGTTGGCTGCCTTCCGCACTGCCTACAGCCGCCTGCGCGCTGTACTGGAGCCTCATCTCCGCAAGCGCACGGCGATGCGCTATTTTGTCGTAACAGGCGATCGCTATATCTTCGACCCGCACCGCACACTGGCGATCATCGATAGCGAACGGTTGGTGCATACGGTGCAGGCTGCACTCAAGCAAGGCGCTGCGCTGGAAGAGACGCAGCTCAATGAGTTATTGGCTGCGCTGACAACATGGGACGCGCCACTGGTCAGCGTCGCCTATGAATCGTGGGCAATTCACGCCATTGAAAGGTTGACCGAACGCTTTGCCGATGGTTGTCTGCTGGCGGCGGAGCAGCTGCTGGCGCTGGAACGGCTGTCGGATGCGACCCTCTGGGCGGAAAGGGGCGTCACGGTGGCGCCCTGGCGCGAGGAGTGCTGGCAGACGCTCATCCGCAGCACGGCGCGGCAAGGTCATCGCACGCTGGCGCTGAAGCACTACGAGCGCGCTGTCGCCGCACTGAACGCCGAATTGGGCGCGCCGCCCTCGCCAGAGACAATCACCCTGGCGGAACATCTGCGTCGCAACGAATCGGTCTAGCCCCAACAGCCTTCAGCCCTCAATCCCCGGTCTCCAATCTCCAATCTCTCTTGTTGACTCTGTGGCAAAAGCATTCTGCTATGGTGCCAAGCATGGCAAATGACGAGCCTTTCACCCACAACGCCCAGTCAGGTTGCGCCCCGTCTCCGGGGCGGCGGACGCACACCTTTGTCCTGCGTCTGGTTGTCGATGCGCAGGACGACCTGCACGGACTGGTAAGCGAGCCTGGCGCAGACGACGGCTGGCGTCCCGGTTTCACCTCGCTGAGGCAGTTGTCAGGAATCTTGGAGCGACGTTTGCAGATTGGTTGTTTGCACGAACAGGAAGAGTCAGACAAGAGGAGAGACCGATGAAATCGATTGTGAGATCAGGAGCTTGGTGGCTGTCAACGCTGACGCTGATTCTGTTTGCCACTTTATTGGATGGACGCCCTGCCCAGGCGCAGACGGTCGTGACGGGCAACATCACCCAAGACACCACCTGGACCAAAGCGAACAGTCCCTACATTGTGGGACAGAGCTACATCAACGCGGGGGTGACGTTGACAATTGAGCCGGGTGTAGAGGTGAAGTTTACCAGCGGCGGCTGGCTGAGCACTGTCAGCGGCAGCGTCTCCACCCTCATCGCTCAGGGAACAGAGGAAGAACCGATCCGCTTCACCAGTGCGGCGGCGGAGCCAAAGCCGGGCGACTGGAATGCTCTCTACGCCTACTCCGGCGCGGTGGTGAATCTGGGGCACTGTGTGGTGGAGTACGCTGGCGGCGCGTCGGCCATCGAGGTGTCTTCGTCGAATGTCACCGTGCGCGACTGCACTATCCGCGACAACAGCGGGCACGGCATCCGCGTGGTCAGCGCCGGGCTGACGCCCACTTTCGAGCAGGTGACGGTGGAACGCAGCAACACTGCCATCCGTCAGGAGACCATCGACATGCAGCCGGTCTATCGCGGTCTGCGCCTGCGCGAGAACCAAACCAACGCCGTCTTTGTGGCAGGGGGCAACACCAGCCGCGACATCACGCTGGACAGCACAGGCATCGTCGAAGGGATGCTTTCGTTTGGTCAGCACTACATCGGTGTAGGCACAACCCTGACGGTGAGTCCTGGCTCCATGCTGAGCTTCCGCAGCGGCGGCTTCCTCAGCACCGTCAGCGGCAGCGCTGGTGCACTCGTCGCCGTGGGGACAGCCAGCCAGCCGATCACCTTCACCAGCGCAGCGGCGGCGCCCAGTGCTGGGGACTGGAATTCGCTCTATGCCTACCCTGGCGCGGTGGTGAATCTGGATCACTGTGTGGTCGAGTACGCCGGGGGTGTGGCGGCCATTCAGGTCTATTCGTCGAATGTCACTGTGCGCGACTGCACGGTGCGCGATAACAGTGGACATGGTATCCAACTGGTGAGCGCCGGGCTGACGCCGACGTTCGAGCGGGTGACGGTGGAGCGCAGCAACACTGCAATCCGTCAGGAGACCATCGACATGCAGCCGGTCTATCGCGGTCTGCGCCTGCGCGAGAACCAGGTGAACGCAGTCTTTGTGACAGGGGGCAACACCAGCCGCGACATCACGCTGGACAGCACGGGCATCGTCGAAGGGATGCTTTCGCTTGGTCAGCACTACATCGGTGTAGGCACAACCCTGACGGTGACGCCTGGCTCCATGCTGAGCTTCCGCAGCGGCGGCTTCCTCAGCACTGCCAACGGCAGCGCCAGCGCGCTGATCGCCGAAGGAACAACCAGCCAGCCCATCACCTTCACCAGCGCAGCGGCGGAGCCAAAGCCGGGCGACTGGTATGCTCTCTACGCCTACTCCGGCGCGGTGGTGAATCTGGGTCACTGTGTGGTGGAGTACGCCGGGAGTGTGGCGGCTATTCACGTCTATTCATCGAATGTTACTATGCGCGACTGCACGGTGCGCGACAACAGCGGGCATGGCATCTACGTGGTGAGCGCCGGGCTGACGCCCACTTTCGAGCGGGTGACGGTGGAACGCAGCAACACTGCCATCCGTCAGGAGACCATCGACATGCAGCCGGTCTATCGCGGTCTGCGCCTGCGCGAGAACCAGGTGAACGCCGTCTTCGTGGCAGGCGGCAACACCAGCCGCGACATCACGCTGGACAGCACGGGCATCGTCGAAGGGATGCTTTCGCTTGGTCAGCACTACATCGGTGTAGGCACAACCCTGATGGTGAGTCCTGGCTCCACGCTGAGCTTCCGCAGCGGGGGCTTCCTCAGCACTGCCAACGGCGGCGCCAGCGCGCTGATCGCCGAAGGAACAACCAGCCGGCCCATCCGCCTCACCAGTGCGGCGGCGGCGCCCAATGCTGGTGACTGGAACGCGCTGTATGTTTTTGCTCAAGGCACGGCTACGCTGCGCCACTGTGTGGTGGAGTACGCTAACCAAGGCATCTACACGCTCAGCTCCATGACATCTGTGCAGCAATGCCAGATTCGTCAGAACAAGACCGATGGCGTGTTTGTCTCGAATGCGACGCCCTTTCTGCGATTCAACCAGCTTGTTGGCAACGGCTTCGGGCTGCGCAACGCAACGCCGGCTACGACGGTCGACGCGCGCGCCAACTGGTGGGGTGATTCCAGCGGTCCGAATCACCCGGCCAACAACCCTACAGGGCTTGGCAATGGCGTGAGCGATGGCGTGCTCTTCGAACCGTGGTTCGCTACGGCAACGGTTATGCGTGCGCTGATTTCACCCAATCGAGGTGGAGACATCGGCGAAGTCACCGTGCAGGTTTTTGGCGAGTTGAACACGTTCAAGAGCAGCGGAGAAATTCGGATGACGCGCGCAGGACAGGACGCCATTACCGCCGCCTTGACGCCGATCTCGGCGAGTGGCGACATGGCACAGGCGACGCTCGATCTTGCGGGAAAGGCGCGCGGCGTGTGGGACGTGCTTCTGCAGATTGACGCTACGACCTTGATCCCATTGCCCGGAGCATTCACTATCGAGGTGGGTAGGCCCGCCGATGTCTGGGTCGACTTGCTTGGTCGCGAGAATATCGCCGCTGGCAGAAGATCGACCTTCACGCTGCTCGTGGGCAATCGTGGCAACGTGGATGCACCAGGTGCACTCATCGGGATTGGCGGGCTGCCCCCCAATGCGCAGATCGACTTGGGCGCTGATATCTGGCAACCCGACGGCTCCGATCCCTTCGACTCATTTATGCCAACGCGTGTCATTTCGGGCGAACTCTCATCGACAATCGTGCTCACCAGAATCCTTCCCTCGACGACGATCGCACGTCAGATCGCAATCACTGTGCCGGATGCGGCTGATCTTGAGTTGCAGGTTGCTGCATTTGCACCCAACGATATGCTCCGCATCAGTGGCGCATCGGTGAGCGGTATGGCAACTGCGGCCGCACTCACGGCGCCGAACGACGATCGTTACGCCGAATCAGATGTCGCTGCGCTCAGCGAGGCGTTCGATGCCGTCAAACCTTATGAACTCGCCGACAACTGGAAGGGCGAATTCACCAAACGTGCCTGTGTTGGCGTCACCCAGGATCGAAATGCGTTGCTCCATAACATAGCCTTGCAACCAGGGTCAAAGCTCGCTGGCTGGGAGATCGCCGGTGGGTCAACAGGTTGGTATGGATTCGGGCACACCATGACATTGCTTCGCTCTCCCTCCAGCGGTCGCGTTTATGGACTTGACACCTATATTGGCGGCACAAAGGTCATCCCCATGGAGCCAGATATCACGGGCGGCTATACCTACAAGTACCCTGCATCCGACATCGTGCACGCCACGCTCAGCTCGGTGATGCTCGACTACACCTATCGGCTCGGCACATTGCAGACCGACTTCGAGACGCTTGGACCAAACTGCCCGAGCCCGACGACACAAAAGAAGTCGAAGGTGCGCGTTGTGACTTCACGCGACCCCAACGCCAAGGCCGGTCTATCGGGGTATGGCGAAAACAATTATGTCAATCCTATCGGCGTCTTCAACTACGTCGTCATGTTTGAGAACATGCCCACTGCCAGCGCTCCCGCCCAAGAGGTGATCATCACCGACCAGCTCGATGTCGACGCTTTTGACCTGACCACTTTTGCTTTGGGGCCGATCTCTTTCAACGACCAGACGGTGATTCCGCAGCCACAGAGTCAGAGCTTCGCTGCCGATGTTGACCTGCGTCCGGCGCAGGAGCTGATTGTACGTATCACGGCGAGCCTCAATTCGGTGACAGGCGTTGTCACATGGTACTTAAAAGCGATTGATCCTGCCACCGGAGACCTTCCGGAGGACCCCTTCCTAGGGATTCTGCCGCCCAACGTGAACGCGCCCGAAGGAGAAGGTCAGGTGCTGTTCTCGATCGCACCGAAAGCGGGATTGGCAACGGGCGCCGTGATCCGCAACCATGCCGAGATCGTATTTGACGTGAATGAGCCTATTATAACCAACGAGTGGGTGAACACTATCGATGTAGACGCACCGGTGAGTCAGGTGCAGCCCCTACCTGCCACGCAGCAGAGCGACCGGGTAAGCGTGAACTGGACCGGCAGTGATGCGGGGTCTGGGATCGAACGATATGCTGTCTTTGTCTCCCGTGATGGTGGCCCCTTCCAATTGTGGCTTGCCAGTGCGACACAAACGTCGGCCACCTTCTACCCGCCAGCGAGTGGACGCTATGCCTTCTACAGCATCGCTCGCGACGGCGCTGGCAATGTCGAAGCAAGCAAACAGGCTGCGGAGGCGACGACTGAAATCACGATTCCTGGTTCGTCAGTGAGCAATGCGCTCTATCTGCCTGTTGTTCAGAGATAAGGGTGTGGTGGTTTCCTGCGCTCCATTGCTTCAGATGCTTCAGATCAAAATGAGCGCAGGAAACCGCCATATCATCCTCGATTTTAGCGAGCGGCGCAGCGATATACGCTGCGCCGTAACGAAAATCAATCGCTATCGAATCTTCTCTCGTTGAGCCGACGCACGGTCAGCTTTTCCAGCGGATTCCTCAGCCACCGCCGGTGGAGCAGTTATCACCGCTTGCCAGGCTGGCGGCGCCGGCCCCGCCAGCACCGCCTTTCACACCAAACGTCGAGAACTTCTTGTCGACAGCGTGACTCCGACATTGTGGGCAGACAACCTCTTCTTTGGCGGAAGCGCTGCGCACCCAGTGCTCGAAAAACGCCCCACACTCAGAACAGACATATTCATACAACGGCATAGGTGCTCCTCCAACGAACGAATTGACTTTCTCGTCCCTGCACAAATCATAGACGAAAAAGTAGAAATTGATTAAATCCACCTATCTTCTGTGCGTTGTCTACAAGCAGGAAAATAGCCAACACGATTACAAATAGGGCGAAGCCTTTGCGCAGATGATCGGGATGCATGAGCCGCGCCAGACGGGCGCCGACAAGCGCGCCTGTCAACCCAGCGGTGACAAAGATTGCCACCACCGGCAGGTCGATGGGAGGTCCGCCAAGATGTCCCAGGAAACCGGCTAAACTGTTCATTGCGATCACGACCAGAGACGTGCCCACCGCCTGGCGAATCGGCAGACCGACCAGCATCACCAGCGCCGGCACGATCAGAAAACCGCCGCCCACACCGAGGAAGCCGGTCAATACACCGACGCCTGCGCCGCTGACGATTGTGACTGACCAGCCCCGCCCGGCGCCATCTTGACTGGTTGGCTGCGGCTTGAGGATCATAAACAACCCAACCACCAGCATCAGCAGCGCAAAGAGGATCATCAGCGTCACCGGCGGCAACAGCTTTGACCAGCCCGCCGACAGGTACGCCGCCGCCATGCCGACGCCGCCGAAAACCAGCGCCACTTTCCAGTTCAGGGTGCCTTGCGTGCGGTGCATGAAAGCGCCCATCGCGCTATTGGCGCCCACAATCATCAGCGAGGCGGTCACAGCGGCTTGCGGTGACTGCCCGACGACATAGACGAGCGCCGGCACCGTCAGAATCGACCCGCCGCCGCCCAACAAGCCAAGCGACACGCCGATGGCAAACCCTAGCAAAACGTCAATCACAAGTTGCTCGATCACAACAAACCGCCAATCTCCAATCTCCACTCTCCAATCTCAACTTGAGATTGGAGAGTACAATGCATCTACGCCAACACCGCTTCCATCGTCACGCCGCTCTCTGTGGGTAGGAACTTCGACCAGCATTCTTCGCCTTCGTTGAGCGACAGCACGTTGTCAAAGCCAGCGGCTTCCAGCAGGCTGGCGGCAATCTGAGAGCGGTAGCCGCTGGCGCAATGTGTGACGATCGTGCGATCTTTCGGCAACGTTTCTAGCCGGTCGCGCAGGTAGCCGAGCGGGATGTGTTTTGCACCGACGATGTGTTTTGCGTTGTATTCGCTCTTACCGCGCACGTCGACAATCATGATGTTGTTCTGTGGCAGCCGCCGGGCCAGTTCGCGCGCTGTGATCACGGACAACGCCTGGGTGCGATGGGTCAGCACATCCGGGCTGAAATAGCCGGGCGTGTAGTCGATGCCGATCGAACGCAAGTCTGCCAGAACCTCCCGCTCGGAATCGACCGACGGCAGCAGCACATAGACCGGTCGTGCATAGTCGACCAGCCAGCCCATATAGGTGACAAAGCCGCTATTGTCCGCCGGCACGTTGATCGTGCCCGGAACGTGCGAAGCTGCATACTGGCCGCGATTGCGCAGATCAAAGACCTGACCCCCGTCCTCCAACACGGCGTCGAGCGTGGCGCGGTCATAGTTGATCGGCGTCGGCAGCGAGCTTGTCAGCGGCGGGCCGATCTTGTTGAGCTTCTTCATCTGTGCGAAGTACTTGGGTGGCTCCGGCTGACCGTCAAGCAGCCACGTCACAAACGCATCTTCATTCTCGAAATTGAACGCTGGATTAAAGAGCTTTTCGTAGCCAAGCGTCGTCGATGGAATGGCGCCGAGCGCCTTTCCACACGCGCTGCCAGCGCCGTGGCCGGGCCAGATTTGCAGATAGTCGGGCAGCGCCTTAAAGCGTTCGATCGTGTGGAATTGCTGGCGCGCGCCAACCTCCTTTGTGCCCTTGTAGCCGGCGGCTTCCTCGAGCAGGTCAGGGCGACCGACATCGCCGACAAAGAGAAAGTCGCCTGTAAAGACACCCATCGGCTTGTCGGCGCCAGCGGTGTCGGTGATCATGAACGCAATGTGCTCCGGTGTATGCCCCGGTGTATGGAGCACCTCAACCTTGACGTTGCCCACCTTCCAGCTATCGCCGTCGCGCACCAGGATTACGTTGGGTTCGTCGGCATAAGCATATTTCCAGTCGGCGTCACCCATGTCGCTCAGATATACGGTGGCGCCAGTGACGGCAGCCAGCTCGCGGCTGCCGCTGACAAAGTCGGCGTGAATGTGCGTCTCAGTCACATGGGTGATGCGCAGCCCTTCTTTCTCGGCGGCGCGCAGGTAAGGAATGATATTGCGCGCCGGGTCGACGACCAGCGCCTCGCCCGTGGCGACGCAGCCGACCAGATAGCTCGCCTGCGCCAGTTTTTCATCATAGAAATATCGAAGCAGCATGTTGTCTTTCCTTTTTCTTAACGAGTGATAGGCAGCCCCTGTCGCGCCCAGTCGATAATGCCACCCAGATCGTACACTTCTGTGTAACCAGCCTGCATGAGGATATTTGTCGCAAACGCGCTGCGATTGCCGCTGCGACAATAGATGATCACCGGCTTGTCCTTGGGGATGCGATTCATTTTCTGCTGAAGCTCTTGCAGGCTGATGTTGATGGCGCCGGGGATGTAGCCGCTTTCAAATTCCTCTGCCGTGCGCACATCGATCAATGTGTGCAGCGCTCCGCCATCCATGTATTGTGCTTTATAGTCGGTTGGCTTCATCAATTGATGACCGGCGACGCCGGGGCCGCCAAACAATCGCGTCAAAAAGTTCATTGAACTAACTCCTTGTTGTGAGCATCAAAAATTCATTGAACCTTACTTTACACCTTTCCAATTTGGCGAGCGCCGCTGATTTGCTTATCATTGATATAAGTTTATGCTTATGCTGAATTTATATAAGCTCGAGATTTTTGCGACTGTTGTACAGACTGGCAGTTTTAGCGCCGCTGCTGAACGTCTACTGATGACGCAACCGGCGGTCAGTCAACACATTCAGGACCTGGAAGCCAGCCTCGGCGCCAGGCTTTTTCAGCGCGGGCGACGTGGAGTCACGTTAACGTCCGCTGGCAAAACGTTGCACCGCTATACACAGGAGATTTTACGGTTGTTGGCGGAAGCCGAGAACGCCGTGACCGATGTCCAGCATCTGGCAAGTGGGCAGGTGACTGTCGCCGCTACGCCCGGCGTCGGCGTTTATCTGTTGCCGGATTGGGTGCACGCTTTTCGTCAGCAGTATCCCAATCTGAGCGTTACGGTGGAGACCAGTACTACGCCGCACATTATCGCCGGGTTGCGTAGCAGGAAAATGGATGTCGGCTTTGTCGAAGGTGAACTGGACGAAGCTGAACTGGAAGGAATCGGCGTTCTGGAATTGGAAACCAACGAGCAATTTGTGGTTATTGGACAAAACCATCCGTGGTGGAGCCGCACCGGTGTGCGTTTGGAAGAGCTGACCGGACAAAGCATGGTCATGCGCCAGCGCAACAGCCAGACGCGCATTTGGCTGGACAGCGAACTGCAGGCCGCCGGAGTCAGCGTCATCGTAGCCGCCGAATTCGACAATGTAGAGTCAATTAAACGCGCAGTGGCGAAAGGCAAGGAGGTCGCCATTCTGCCTGATTACGCCGTGCGCAGTGAATTAGAAATGCAGATACTGCGCGCCGTGCCGGTCGAGGGAAAACCGTTGCTGCGCACGCTCAAGCTGGTGTGGAGTCGCAGCGCATTCTTCACGCCGGTGACGAGGACATTTTTACGTTTTCTAGTGCGTTATTTACCGGCGCTGGAGAAGATTGGAGAATAGAGATTGGAGATTGGAGATTGGCTCCAGTTTCCAATCTCCAATCTCCAATCTCCAATCTCCAATCTCCAATCTCTATTCTTCTGCTGCAAACGTTGCCATCAAATCGTCCAGCACGTTGACCGGTTGCATCACATCGGCGATCAGCGTGGCGACCATGCCGGGGTCGACCGCTTTGTCTACGATGATTAGATCGTCGGCGCCGTAGAGCAACAACTGACTGGCTGGAACCCACCCATAAACGGCGCTGTCATCGTAGACGGAAAGCCAGCGTCCGTCGGCGGAGACGCCGGTCACGTTCAATACGCTGGTGGCGGGCACGCTCTTGAGCACGCGCCCGCCCGGCTGCTCGTAGATGGTGGCGCCGCCTGTGGCGATTCCCATCGCCGACGGCGATTGTTCAATAGCGAGCAGCGCCTGCCATCTGGCTGGCCCAGTTTCCAGCGCGCTGAGCACAGCGGCATTGGGGGGCGCAGGCGTCGGTGTTAGAAAAATCGGCGGCGCAGCGGGTGTAGCCAGCGTAAACACATCAGCCCGCGCCGGGTAAGCAGGAGTCGGCTGCACTGGCCGCGCCACATCCGCCGGAATTGCCGTCGGCGTCCCTTGTGCTGCACCGCCGCATGCACCGAGCATCACCGCCAACATCAGCAACGCACTCGCTAAAAAGCCATGGTTTCCTGTCAACATCGCTCTTACAATCGTACAATCGCTTTGACCACGGCGCCCCTTGCAACTTGTCTTTCGTAACATGTTACTCATAGCGCAGCGCGTCGATTGGGTTGAGCCGGCTGGCGCGAAAGGCAGGAAAGATGCCGAAAAAGAGGCCGACTGCCGTCGCCACCACCAACGATGTAATCACGGCGTCGGCGCCGACCACAGCCTGGAATTCGCCAAAGAAAGTGCTGACCACCTGCGCCAGGCTCCAGCCGAGCGCAACCCCGATCATGCCGCCGACGGCAGCCAACGCCATCGCCTCGATTAGAAACTGAATCAGCACATCGCCGCGCTTGGCGCCGACGGCTTTGCGCAGCCCGATCTCGCGCGTGCGCTCGGTTACGCTGACGAGCATGATGTTCATGATGCCGATGCCGCCGACCAGCAGGCTGATCGCAGCGATGGCGCCCAAAAAGATCGTGAGCGCACCCAGGATGTCGCCGAAGACGGCAATCAAGTCGTTCTGGCTAATGATGCTGAAGTCGTCTTGGTCGAGATACTTGATGCCGCGACGTTCGCGCATCAACTGCGTGATCTCCTCCTGCGCCAGCGGAATATTGGCGCTGTCGTCGATCGAGGCGTAGATCACTGTGACGCGGTATTCACCGTTAGGTGTCTTCTGCTTGAAGAGCCGATCCTGACCGGTGGTCAGCGGCATAAAGATCGAGCGGTCAAGATTGCCTCCAGGCCCGCCGCCTTTGCTCTCCATCACACCGATCACACGGAAGTTCATGCCATTGACCTGCACGATCTGGTCAATCGGATATTCATTGTTGGGAAAGAGGTCTTTATAGGTGTCGGCGCCAAGCAGGACAACGCGCTGACGTTCATCGCTGTCCAACTCGGAGAAATAGGCGCCGACTGTTGTTTTCCAGTTGCGAACTAACGGATATTCCGGCGTTGTTGCGTTTGCCTGTACTGTGACCGTCTTGCCAGCACGCGACACAGAGACGCGTGTTTGAAAATCGGCCGCAGCCGCTGATACATGGGGCACCAGGCTGCGGTCGGCAATCGCGTGCATATCCGCCAGCGTCAAGGAGCGAACCGGGTTGGCGCGCAGTGTTGGCGGCCCGTCAGAGATCTGCCCGGGTGCAATGAAGAGCAGGTTGCTGCCCAGACCGGCGAACTGATCGGTCACATATTTTTCGACGCCGCGCCCGATCGACATCAGCGCAATAACAGCGCCGACGCCGATGATGATGCCAAGCATCGTCAACACGCTGCGCAATTTGTTGGCAGCCAGGGCGCGCATCGCAATGCGCAGCGCCTCGATGACTTTCATTTTGCCACCTCTTTGACCATCGTCGGCTCATGGCCGTTGTGTGACGCCGGCGGCGCGCCGTTGGCGTAGATGCCGGCAGTCGCCTGTTGGCGTGTATCAGACTCGACCAGACCATCGCGGATACGCACAATGCGTTGACAATAATCGGCAGTCTCCGGGTTGTGCGTCACGAAAACAATTGTAATGCCGCGTTCTGCATTGAGGCGTTGAAACAGTTCCAAGATCTCAACGCTGGTCTTGCTGTCGAGGTTGCCAGTTGGTTCGTCCGCCAGAATCATCGATGGCTCGTTGACCAGCGCGCGCGCAATCGCCACGCGCTGCTGTTGACCACCGGAGAGTTCATTGGGCTTGTGGTCGAGACGGTCGCCCAGCCCCACGAGCCGTAGCGCTTCTTCCGCCCGTTTGCGGCGCTGGCGCCCACCGACGCCGCCGTAAATCAACGGCAACTCGACATTCGCCACTGCCGTCGTGCGTGGCAGCAGGTTGAAGCTCTGAAAGACAAAGCCGATCTTGTGGTTGCGGATTGCGGCAAGCTGATCATCTTTGAGCCGGCTCACATCCTTGCCATCGAGTTCGTACACGCCTTCGGTTGGCACGTCAAGACAACCGATAATGTTCATCAAGGTCGATTTGCCGCTGCCGCTGGGACCCATGATGGCGATTATCTCGCCGGAGTAGACATCAATATCGACGCCGCGCAATGCGCGCACCTCGACGTCGCCCATCTGATAGGTTTTTATGATGCCACGCAGCGAAATGACTGGCGTCTCACCGTTGTGCTGTGAAGTCATGGTTGTCAATTCCCACCAAAGAGCGCGCCGCGTAGCCGTTCTTCGCTGCTCTGCGTCACGAAGGCGATCTGGTCGCCATTCTGCAAACCCGCCAAAATCTGACTCTCGCGTTCGTTGCGCAAACCTAATTCCACCTGCTGGCGCACCGGCTCACCATTCACCATTTTGAAGACATACGCCTCACCGGTGTTGCGATCGACGGTGATGAAGCGGTTGGGCGCCAGGATCACGTCATCGACATTGGCTGTGGTGATGATGGCGGTGGCGCTCATGCCGACGCGCAGCGATTGGTCGGTTGCATCTGGTACAACAGTCACTTCGTAGGCCACGACGTTGTTGATATTTGAGGCTGTTGGCGATATTTCGGTGACTTTGCCGGTGATCTCGGCGCCAGGCAGCGCGTCGACGCTCAGGCGCACATTCTGCCCGATCGCAACCTGGCGCACATCGATCTCATCGACCAGCACCTTCATTTTGAACTGGCTTAGATCGGTGAGCACGATTGCGGGCCGTGCATTGTTGGCGATTTCGCCAGCCTTGATGTTGACCTGGCTGACGACGCCATCGATCGGGGCAACGAGCCTGGCATTGGCAAGTGCATTCTCTGCCTGTAGCACATTCAACTGCGCTTGTTTGACCTGTGCGCGCGCAATCGTGAGGTCTTCCTCCTTGGGACCTTCGAGCAATTTGTCGAGGTTGTTGCGTGCGTTGACCACCTGCGCCTGCGCCTGGCGGATCGCCGACTGCGCCTGTGCGATCTGATTCAGCCCTTGCGCCTGCTGCGCCTGGTTGACTGGTTCGACTGTCTTTGCCGCCTGCGCCTTTGCCACCTCGTAATTGACCGTCGCCTGTTCAAGCTGTTGCGCCTGTGGATACATGCCTGCGTCGGGCTGATCCTTGATCTTGTTGTACGCCTGCTGCGCCTGCTTGAGGGCAATCTCCGCCTGGCGCAGCTGCGCCTCATTGATGACCTGTTGCGCATCGGTTGGTCCGGCAAAGAGGTTGCGATAACTTGCCTGTGCGCTTGCCAGCGCCGCCTCTGCGCTGGCGACGCCTGCCTGCGCTACCTCAACTGCTGCCTGCGCTGCAGCCACATCCATCAGGTCGGGCGGCGCCTCCAGTTTGGCGAGTTGCGCAGCAGCGATCTCCTGTGCAACTTTTGCGTTGGCAAGCGCCAGCGTCAAATCTGTCGTGTCCAGTTGCGCCAGCAGTTGACCACTTTTGACGCTTTGCCCAACTGTGACCATCACTTCGCTGACCATGCCTACGCTGCGAAAAATCAACGACGCCTGATCGTTTGGCTCGATGCTGCCTGTAGCGCTCACGGTGCTGGCAATCGCACCACGCTGCACTGTAAACGTCTCGTAGGTGGGCGTGTTGCTTTGCGCCTGGATCGGTGCAAGATAGCGGTCATAGGCAAACCATCCGCCAGCTGCAATGATGGCGACGAGCATAAGAACAATCAAAAATCGTTTCATTTTGTCATCCAATCAAGCTAAAAACATTCAACAATTTGTGAATGGTAGCACAATCATCTTCAGACTACGTTTAGAATTATATTAGAGTTGCATTGGGGAACACAGTAAGGTTGTACGGAAATGCAAAATTGATCGGAAAGTTGATCGGGTGGGTTGTTGCAGCTTTGCATCTGCGCACTTCCACCCGATCTGTATTCGCGATAGCCTATTGGGCCGAGCCATTGGGTCGACGGACAGCTTCTATCTCAAAACCGGCAAGGTTTTCCAGTGCCTTGATCAGCGCGTGATTGCCCTCGCTGCCCAGTCCTTGCGCCTGCAACGTGCGGTACAATTGAAAAATAAGGCTCGTCACTGGAACCGGTGTTCCGAACTCGTCGGCAGCTTCGAGCACAAGACGAAGGTCTTTTTGTTGCAGGTCGATGGTGAAGCCTGGACGCCAGTCGCGTTGGATGATCTGTGGGGCGCGGTTTGTGAACATCCAGCTGCCAGCTGCGCCCTGGCTGATGGCGTTGTAGGTCTTTTGTAGATCGACGCCTCCCGCCTGCGCAAACATTAATGCCTCGCACATGGCGATGCAGTTGCCGACGACCAACACCTGATTGACCAGTTTGACGGTCTGTCCGGCGCCGTGCCCGCCGACATGGGTGATGGTCTTGCCCATCGCCTGAAAGACGGGCAGCGCACGCTCCAATTGATCACTGGCGCCGCCGACCATGATGCTGAGCGTGCCTTTTGCGGCGCCTTCGCTGCCGCCGCTGATCGGCGCATCGAGCATGAAGACGCCCTTGTCGCGCAGTGCATCCGCTATCTCACGGGTGGCTTGTGGGCTGATCGTGCTGCAATCAATGACCAAAGCGCCCGCTCTTGCGCCATGTATGACGCCCCGTTCGCCCAGGATCACCGTCTTTACATCGGGAGTGTCGCTGACGCAGGTGATGATGATATCGCTGCGAGCGGCGACATCGGCCGGGTTGGCGCCAGCGTGTGCACCCTGCGCCACCAGGTCTTGCATGCGCGTCACCGTGCGGTTCCAAACCGTCAATTCAAAACCAGCCTTGAGCAGGTTCGCTGCCATCCCCTGTCCCATGATGCCAAGACCGATGAAACCGATTCGTTCAGACATAGTTGCTCCCTTTATGCGTTTAGGAACTGGTTTCGCACGTTCCGGTTGAGTTCGTCGTCAAAAATCGCCCGCACGGGAATTATGAAGCCCGGCACGGCAAAACTGCGCAGTTCGCCTGTCTGCGCCTTGATCGCCAGTTCATAGCGTTCATCGACCAGCCGATACTGTTCGACCGTCTCCGTATCGGGGTCGATGAGCCAGTATTCATCGATGCCATGCGCAGCATAATCCTCGAACTTGACGCCGCGGTCGATGGCTTCAGTGGAGGCAGAGAGCACCTCCACCACCAGATCGGGCGCCGGGAAGCGCATCTGGTCGGCATGAAAAGTCGCCGCTGTTTCGGCGTTAAAAAAACAGATGTCCGGCTCGTAGTCGTTGCGTGTAAGCGAGACCATCACTTTCTCGAAGCCAACCCAGCCGAGATTGTTCGTAGTAACATAGATGTCAAGTAAAATGAGTAATCTGCCGACAATTCTTGTATGCTTGAATTTTGCTGGCGATTGCACGACCTTTTCTCCATTAATGAATTCGGCTTTTTCCGATTCAAGGATGGTGTCGATGAAATGGGCGCGGCGTTGCGCCTCATCGTCGAGCAGGTCATGCAGTCGTTGCACCATGATCGGCAGGCGCGGAGAGTTGATCAGTTGTTCCAGCAGCGGTGCGTCGAGTTGGGAAACGGTCACAGTATTTTCTCCTTTCCTCCTCGATTGTACCAGACGGATTGCCCGAAAACAACGCACCCGGCGCATGACGCGCCGGGTGCATTTTCTGTAGTAAATTATCGATGCACCTGATGTGCAGCCAGCTTACGCGTTCAATGGCTGCTACTGAAGCAGCGCTGCAAATTCATCGGCGACATCCTCGGTTTTTTCCACTTCCTTATGGTCTGTCACCTCGAAGACAAAGTCCGTGGTTCGCGTGCCATCTTCCCGCACTGTTTCACGGTAATCCACCGTGATCGTGTCGCCGGGCACATATTTTTCGGCAAGCATCCCCTCGCTGAGCGGGTCTTGAATCTGGTTTTGGATCACGCGGCGCAGCGGACGGGCGCCATATTCGGGGTCATAGCCGGCTTCAGCAATCGCATGTCGCGCTGCCTCGGTGAGCTTCAGCGCCATGTCCTGTTCCGCCATCTGCATCCGCAACGGACGCAGTTCCAGTTCAACAATTTGGGCGATCTCGTCTTTGCTCAGGCTGCGGAAGACCATGATGCCGTCGAGACGGTTGATAAATTCGGGACGGAAGGTCTTTTTGAGTGCATCCATGACCTTCGCCTTCATCTTCTCGTATTCGCTCTCGCGGCGCTCGTTGTCCTCGTCCTGCGAAATGACGAAGCCCAGTCCTTTGGCGCCCTGGATAAGCTTGGCGCCAATGTTGCTCGTCATCAGCAGCAACGTGTTGCGGAAATCGACACGGCGGCCTTTGGCGTCGGACAGGTAACCATCCTCCATGATTTGGAGCAGCATGTTGAACGCTTCCGGGTGGGCCTTCTCGATTTCATCGAGCAACACTACGCTGTATGGTCTGCGACGCACGGCTTCGGTGAGCTGGCCACCTTCTTCGTAGCCGACATAGCCCGGAGGCGCGCCAACCAGGCGGCTGACATTGTGGCGTTCCATAAACTCGCTCATGTCAAGCTTGATCAACGCCTCCTCGCTGCCGAACATGAATTCAGCCAGCGTTTTAGCAAGCAGCGTCTTGCCGATGCCGGTGGGTCCAAGAAACATAAAGCTGCCAATCGGTCGCTTCGGATCCTTCAAGCCGGCGCGGGCGCGGCGCACTGCCTTGGCAATCGCCTTGATCGGCTCGTCCTGACCGATGATGCGTTGATGCATCACCCGCTCCATCTCCAGCAGACGTTCGCGCTCCTCGCCGGCGATGCGGCTGACCGGAACGCCAGTCCACATCGACACAACTTCGGCAATGTCCTCGGCGGTGACTTTGGGCTGGTTGGACGCCTCGTTCCAGCCTTCGCGCAGCTCGCTCAGCCGCGCTTCCAGCTCGACTTCACGATAGCGCAGGTCGATGGCGTCGTCGAAGCGCTGCATGTCGAGCGCCTGCTCTTTCTCCTTCTGTAGCTTTTTGAGACTTATGAAGGTCTCGCGCAGGTTGGCGGCGTAGGGCGCCTTGTACATGCGCACGCGGCTGCCCGCTTCGTCGATCAAGTCAATTGCTTTGTCTGGCATGAAGCGGTCGGGCACGTAGCGCGCTGCCAGGTGTGCGGCTGAGTGCAACGCCTCGTCGGTGATGATCAATTTGTGGTGGTCTTCGTAGCGGGAGCGCACGCCGCGCAAGATTTCAATAGTCTCCTCGATTGATGGCTCCTCCACCAGAATTGGCTGGAAGCGCCGTTCGAGCGCGGCGTCGCTTTCAATGTATTTGCGATATTCGTCGAGCGTCGTGGCGCCGATGACCTGCAGTTCGCCGCGGCTAAGCGCCGGTTTGAGGATGTTGGCGGCGTCCACGCTGCTGCCTGCAGCGCCAGCGCCGACCAACATGTGCACCTCGTCGATGAAGAGGATCGACTGTGAGGTGATCACTTCTTCGATGACCTTCTTGAGTCGCTCCTCAAACTGACCGCGGTACATGGTGCCAGCGACCAGGCTGCCAACGTCGAGCATAAGCAGCCGTTTGTTGAGCAGCGGTTCGGGCACGTCGCCGTCGATGATGCGTTGCGCCAGCCCTTCGACAATTGCCGTCTTGCCGACGCCCGGTTCGCCGATCAACGCCGGGTTGTTCTTGGTGCGTCGGCTCAGAATTTGGATCACCCGTTCAATCTCGGCCTGGCGCCCGACGACTGGATCGAGTTTGCCTTCCTCCGCCGCCGCCGTCATGTCGTAGCCAAGCTGGTCGACCAACGGCGTCTTCGATTCTTTCTTTTGTTTTTCCTTGCTTTGCGCCTGGCTTTGCAGGATATTGCGCGCTGTCTGTGTGCGCACACGATCCAGGTTGATGCCAAGTCCGCGCAAGACGTTGACGGCGATGCCTTCCCCTTCGCGCACCAGGCCGAGCAACAAGTGCTCTGTGCCGATATAATGGTGCCCCATCAAACGCGCCTCGTCCACCGCCAGCTCGATCACGCGCTTGGTGCGCGGCGCCAGCGTCGGCTTGCCGAAAGGCGGACGTTCGCCGCGCCCGACAGTGCGTTCTACTGCGCGGATGATCTGGACCGGCTCGACGCCTAGCTCGCGCAACACCTTAACAGCGACGCCGTTCTCCTCGCGCACCAGCCCAAGCAACAAATGCTCTGTGCCGATATAGTTGTGGTTAAGCCGGAGCGCTTCTTCCTGCGCCAACGTGAGCACGCGGCGCGCACGCTTGGTAAAGCGATCTAGTTTGTCAGACATACATCTTCCCTTGTGCTACAATTACAGCCGGTCATTTCCGACAACATGAGTGTAGCAGAATGGCAGGGTGATCGGCGGTAAGTGCTGTTCCCCTTCGCTGCATTCTGACTACTGCGCCTGTCTAACAATGGTAGTCGATAGATCAGTTTTGCGGGTCATACTCTCATTGTAACGATGCGCTTTACTCTTTGTCAATTCGCTTTTTGGATATTCCGCGTCTACCCATTCCGCCAGATCGATCGTGTCTTTATCTTGCAACGCACGTCGGCAGGTTTTTGTGCCGCTGGGAAAAAGATTACGGGCACGATTTCGTGCCCGTATCTCTGTCCTTGCATCAGCTAAAAATCTGTAGCGGTCAGGCCAGTTCAGCCATCGCAACCGATTCTTCGGAATGCTCCTCGACACTTTCGACTGATGGCGTTGGCGTGCTTGTTGCCGTGCTTGGTGCAATCTGCCAGTCGATCTCTGGTTCGGGCAGCGCCTGTTTCAGGCTCAATCCTAGCCGGCGCTTGTCACTTTCGATGCGAATGATGCGCAGGTCGTACACATCGCCTTCGGCGACGACTTCCTTCGGATGTGCAACGCGACGCTCGGATAGCTCGCTGATGTGAATCAACCCTTCGATGCCTGTGTCAACCAGACGGGCGAAAGCGCCGAAATTGACTAGCTTGGTGATGCGACCCTTGACGATCTGCCCGATTTGATAGGTGTTGTCGATGATCTCCCACGGCTGTGGAGTCAGACGGCGTAAGCTTAAACCGATCCGACGTCGATCGGCGTCAACGCTAAGAATTTGCACTTTGATGCGTTCGCCCACCTTGACCACTTCGTTGGGGTGGGTGACGCGATTCCAGCTCAGCTCACTCAGGTGGATCAGACCGTCAGCTCCGCCAAGATCGACGAAGGCGCCAAAATCGGCGATGCTGCTGATGACGCCTTCCATCACCAGCCCTTCATGTAAGGAACTGAGCAGTTGGTCTTTCTGCTGGCGGCGCCACTCGCGCATGGCCAGTCGTTCGGAGAGAATCAGACGGTTGCGTTTACGGTCGATGTCGATCACCTTGAGCTTCAGGGTGTCGCCCATCAATGCGGCATAGCGGGCGTCATTCTCTTCTTCAGAGTTTCCTTGAGGGGCGCTGGTCAGCTGACTGGCTGGCACAAAGCCGCGCACCTGACCCAGGCGCACGATCACACCACCGCGATTGTAGGAATCGACCGGGCACTCGAAGATGTCTTGGCTCTGCATCAACGCTTCAGCGCGCTCCCAGTCCTTTTCCGCCAACGCACGGCTGATGCTCAACTGCACATTGCCATCGCGGTCTTCGCGGATGACGAAGACTGGCACCTCATCGCCCACTTGCAAGGTCGCCAATGTGTCGCCGATGCGTTCGTATTCCCGGCCGGAGACGACGCCTTCGGATTTGAAGCCGATGTCCACCAGAATTTCATTAGGACGCTTATCGACAACTCTGCCCGTGCGAATCTCGCCGGTCACTGGCTCCTGCAGTGAGCGATCGATCTCTTCCAACAAGGCAGCCATCGGGTGGTTTTGATAATCAATGCCACCGTTTAGCCAGCTTTGTCCACCAGTCGCCATTGCTCGAACTTCATTCATACAACCTAGAATCCTCCGAAAACCAATTATTTCCTATCACCCGATCGGTGATGAATCCACCTTTGCATAGATAAATCCAATTGCCGCACAAGACCGCAGCCAACGCCACACTCTATGGATGTGTCGTTATTCACCCAGGAAGACGATCATCTCGATCTCAACCAGTCCATTCTTAGGCAGCGCCGCCACCTGCACAGTGCTGCGTGCTGGCGGTTCATGACTGAAGACTTCGCCATAGATCCGGTTGACGACGGCAAAGTCCGCCATGTCAGCCAGGAAAATCGTCGTCTTGACGACATCGGCAATTGTTGCACCAGCTTCGGCAAGCACAGCCTGCATGTTGGCGAGCGCCTGTCGCGTCTGCGCCTCGATTCCCTCGCGCAACTCGCCGCTGGTCGGATCTAACCCGAGCTGGCCGGATGCAAACAAAAATTGTCCAGCGCGAATCGCCTGCGAATACGGCCCGATGGCAGCAGGCGCGTTCGATGTACTGATAATTTGTCGGCTCATTGTCTTTCGTTCAATTCAAAACTCAGGATTTGCGCTGCTGTGGTGCACGAGGGAAAGACTGCCAACACCATTGTTGAAATCGAAAACACGATATGCTTTTTACCGTATGTCCCAATCAACCTGCAATTACCAACTCTCTCTGGGAATTCTATTATCGATTGTACTGTCGATCATTATTATCGTCAAAAATGAAGATAGACAAATTCTTGAAATATCTCTAATCAGGAACAATCGGCAGGCTGCGACGCATGATCTCGTAATTTTCTAGCGCGCGTCCGGCGCCCAACGCAACACAGGCGATCGGGTTTTCCGCTACATAGGCGGGAACGCCGGTTTCCTGGGTCAAGAGCTGCGCCACATTGCGAAGCTGCGAGCTGCCGCCGGTCAGCACCATGCCGCGGTCGATGATATCGGCCGCCAGCTCGGGCGGCGTCTTCTCCAGCGTGGCGCGTACTGTACTCACCACTGCCTGAAGCGGTTCCTGCAGCGCCTCGGTCACCTCGCTGCTGTTGATCTGAATAATCTTGGGCAGCCCGGTGACCTGGTCGCGACCGCGCACTTCCATGAAGCGTTCGTCTTCCATTGGCAGGGCGCTGCCGATGCCGATCTTGATCTCCTCGGCGGTCTGTTCGCCGATCAGCAAATTATATTTCTTGCGCACATAGTTGATGATCGCTTCGTCGAAGCGGTTGCCGCCGATGCGCACACTGCTCCACACGACGATGTCGTACATCGAAACCACCGCTGATTCGGTCGTGCCGCCGCCCATATCCACCACCATGTTGCCGGTCGGTGTGCCGATGGGCAGGCCGGCGCCGTAGGCGGCTGCCAGCGGTTCGGGGATCAGGTATGCTGCGCCGGCGCCAGCCTGCATGGCGGCGTCGTGCACGGCGCGCTCCTCAACGCTGGTGACGCCGCGCGGGGTGCTGATCATGACCTTGGGGCGAAAGAGCGGGCGAAAGAGCGGGTTGGGATCGCCAGCCACGGTCTGGATCAGATAGCGCAGCATCGCCTCCGTCACCACGAAATCGGCGATCACGCCATCGCGGATCGGACGCGCCACCTCAATGCTTTCGGGCGTTCGGCCCAGCATGTCATAGGCTTCGTGGCCCACCGCCACCATCGTGTTGTCGCGCAGCCGAATGGCAACAACCGACGGCTCGTGCATGACGATGCCGCGACCCTTAACATGGACAAGGACGTTGACCGTCCCTAAATCAATTCCAATGTGTTTTCCAAACATACTCAGACTTTATGAACTAGTTTTCACGACATAAGTCGCTAACCTGAGCATTATACGCTTGCACCAGAGGACAGCCCAAATCACTCAGCAGATTTGCACCCATAAAAAACGGGTTTCAAGCTCGCAAGTCTTGAAACCCGTTTTTGGCGCTGTGATGATGCAGTAGAAATAATGCAGCAGACTCAGTTGTTGCTTTCGCCGCCGCCACCTTCAAAGTTCAGACCAGAGCTGGCGCGGCGGCCCGTGTGACGCCGCGCCACCTTCAGACGCAGCGTGCTGCGGCGCAGCGACGCCATGATCTCCGGCACCTGTTGCGGCGGCGGATTCTCAGCCAGGAGACGTTCGGCGCGTTCAAGCGCTGCACGCGCGCGCTCTTCATCGATCTCGCCTTCCGCTTCTGCCACATCAGCCAGGATCGTCACCTTGTCCGGGCGCACTTCGACGACGCCGCCGCTGACCGCCAGATAATCGTTGCCCTCGCGCTTGTGCAGCACAATTTCGCCGATGTCAAGCGTCGAGAGCAGCGGCGCGTGTCCACGCAGGATGCCCATCTGCCCGTTCGCGCCCGGCAGCGTGATCATTTCGACCTCGCCGCTGTAGAGCAGCTTTTCCGGTGTGACGATGTCCACCTTGATTGCCATGGAGACAACTCCCTGAGATTTGAATCGTGAATCGTGAATTGTGAATCGTGAATTGTAAATCGTGAATTGTAAATCGTGAATTGTGAAGTCAGGCATGACATGCGCATCGTTCACAATTCACAATTTATCTGGTCAATTTATCTGGTCACAATTCAGCCTTCAAGCTAATTGCGCATGTGTTCGGCGTTTTCAACTGCCTCTTCGATGGTGCCGACCATGTAGAATGCCTGCTCCGGCAGGTCGTCGTGCTTGCCATCGAGAATCTCGCGGAAGCCGCGCACGGTGTCTTCGATCTTGACATAGCGCCCATCGCGCCCGGTGAACTGGGCGGCGACGAACATGGGCTGCGTTAGGAAGCGTTGCATCTTGCGGGCGCGCGCCACAATCATCTTGTCGTCTTCGCTCAGCTCTTCGACGCCTAGAATGGCGATGATGTCTTGCAAATCCTTGTAGCGCTGGAGCGTCTGCTGCACCTGGCGGGCGACGTTATAATGCTCTTCACCCACGATCAGCGGGTCGAGAATGCGGCTGGTCGAACCCAGCGGATCGACCGCCGGGAAGAGACCCTGGTCAGCCAGCGAACGCTGCAATGTGATCGTCGCGTCGAGGTGGGCGAAGGTCGTCGCCGGCGCCGGGTCGGTGTAGTCGTCGGCGGGCACGTAGACTGCCTGCATCGACGTGATCGACCCCTTCTTGGTCGAAGTGATGCGTTCCTGCAGATCGCCCATGTCGGTGCCCAGCGTCGGCGCATAACCGACGGCGCTGGGCAGGCGCCCCAACAGCGACGAAACTTCGGAGCCAGCTTGGACAAAGCGGAAGATGTTGTCAATGAAGAGCAGCACATCGCGCCCTTCATCGCGGAAATACTCCGCCATCGTTACGCCGGTCAAACCGACGCGCAGGCGTGCGCCCGGCGGCTCGTTCATTTGTCCAAAGACCATCACCGTCGAGTTGATGACGCCCGACTCGATCATCTCGCGCATCAGGTCGTTGCCTTCACGGCTGCGTTCACCCACGCCCGCAAAGACGGAGTAGCCGCTGTGAAACTCAGCCACGTTGTGGATCAACTCCTGAATCACCACTGTCTTGCCCACGCCTGCACCGCCGAAAATGCCGGTCTTGCCGCCGCGTGTGAAGGGCGCAATCAGGTCAATGACCTTGACGCCGGTCTCGAACATTTCCGCCTTGGTGCTCTGCTCGGCAAAAGGCGGCGCCGTGCGATGGATTGGATAGGTGATGTCGGCGTTGACAGCGCCTTTGCCATCGATCGGATCGCCCGTCACGTTGAAGAGGCGTCCAAGTGTGACGGGGCCAACGGGCACCTGGATCGGCATCCCATCGGAGACAGCCGTCATGCCGCGGCGAAGGCCATCCGTGCTGCCCATAGCGACGGCTCGCACGACGCCGTTGCCAAGCTGTTGCTCGACTTCCAACACCAGCCTGGAGCCATTATCCATGGCGACCGTGATTGCGTGATAGATTTCGGGCAGATCGCCTGATGGAAACACCACGTCGACGACGGGACCAATTACACTTTGAATCGTGCCAACTAGTTGCTCAGGCACAGAGGACCTCCTTGAAATCGGCTCTCATTCTCATTTCAACATCTGCGTTACAGCCAGGCAACCGTCAGGCAGCCAGGACTGCATTCTCATCCAGCATGACAGTTAGCCAGTCGCTGCCCGCTGTGTTCGAAGCTTTTGCAGCGCCTTCCAGGGCGCTGGCGCCGCCAACGATGTCCATCAGTTCACTGGTGATCGCGCTCTGACGCGCCTTGTTGTAGGTCAGCGTCAAGTCATCGATCAGCTCGCCAGCGGCGTCGGTTGCGTTGCGCATCGCCACCATGCGCGCCGAGTGCTCGCTTGCCAGCGATTCGTAGATCGCCTGCAGAATCTGCACTTCGGTGAAACCATAGAGCACCCGGTTGAGCACTGCTTCAGGCGATGGCTCGAAGATGTACTCCGGCGCCATGGTCGCCGACGGCTCAGCCGGTTCGATCGGCAGCAATTTCTTGACGGTTGGCACCTGGCGAATCGTATTGACGAAGTCGGTGTAAACCACCAGGACTTCGTCGGTGTAACCAGATAGAAAATCATCCACCAGCACGCGCACAATCGGCGCAATGTCATAGGTGGTCGGATGGTCAGGCAGCCCTGTGAATTCGGCGCGCACGACCGGGTCGTACCGCAGCAGCCACTCTCGCCCTTTCTTGCCAACTGCGACAACCGTGACCTCGGCGCCAGCGTTGCGCTTTTCGCGCATCAGTTGAGCGTTGCGACGTAGGATATTGGCGTTGAAGCCACCGGCCAACCCACGATCCGCCGTGATCAGCAGAATCCCCGTGCGCTTGACAGGTCGCTCGTTGATCAACGGGTTAAGTTCGCTTTCTGTGCTGTGCAGACGTGCAATATAACTCAACACTTCGCGCGCCTGATTGGCGTAGGGGCGCGTCGCCAGCACCTGCTGCTGCGCTTTGCGCATTTTGGCTGCGGAGACCGCCTCCATCGCCTTGGTGACCTGTGCGATATTTTTGACCGAACGGATGCGCCGTCGGATTTCACGAGTTAAGTTCGCCAAGGTAGTTTTCCCCGTTTCCTGTAGCGGCCGCTATTGGGGCGGCTGCCACGACTTATTGAAGTCGTCGATCGCTACGCTCATCGAGTCGATAATCTCCGGCTGGAGGTCTTTGGTGCGCAGAATCGCCTGCCCGACTTCTGGGTGGTTGGCGTCCATGAACGCGTGCATGTCCGCTTCCCACTGCTTGACATGCGCCACGTTGACCTGGTCAAGCTTGCCTGCGCCAGCCGCCCACAAACTCATGACCTGTTTGTCGAGCGACATCGGCACATATTGCGCCTGCTTGAGCAACTCGGTCAGACGGCGACCACGGTCGAGCTGACGCTGCGTGGCCGGGTCGAGGTCGGAGCCGAACTGTGCAAAGGCGGCCAGCTCGCGATACTGGCTGAGCTCTAGCTTGAGACGACCGGCGACCTTTTTCATTGCTTTGGTCTGCGCAGCCCCACCGACGCGACTCACGGAGATGCCCACGTTCAGCGCCGGGCGAATACCGGCGTAGAAGAGATCGGATTCCAGGAAGATCTGTCCGTCGGTGATCGAAATGACGTTGGTCGGGATATACGCCGACACGTCGCCAGCCTGCGTTTCGATGACAGGCAGCGCCGTGAGGCTGCCGCCGCCATGTTCGTCTGCCAGGCGCGCCGCACGTTCGAGCAGACGGCTGTGCAGATAGAAAACGTCGCCTGGGTATGCCTCGCGACCTGGCGGGCGGCGCAGCAACAGCGACACCTGACGATACGCCTGGGCGTGCTTGGAGAGGTCGTCATAGACGATCAGCGCATCCCTGCCCTGCTCCATGAATTCCTCGCCGATGGCGCAGCCGGCAAACGGCGCAAGATATTGAAGCGCAGCGGGGTCAGAGGCGGCGGCGCTCACGACGATGGTGTAATCCATCGCGCCATATTTTTCAAGCGTGCCCACCACCTGCGCCACTGAGGCTTGCTTCTGTCCAATAGCGACGTAGATGCAGATCAGGTCTTTGCCCTTCTGGTTGATGATGGTGTCCAGGGCAATCGCCGTCTTGCCGGTCTGGCGGTCGCCGATAATCAGCTCGCGCTGACCGCGACCGATTGGGATCAAGGCGTCGATAGCGGTGATGCCTGTCGCCACTGGTGTATCGACCGGTTGGCGCAGAACCACGCCCGGCGCAATGCGCTCAACGGGGCGGAACTTGTTCGAGTCAATCGGGCCCTTGCCGTCGATCGGTTGACCGACAGCGTTGATGACGCGGCCGATCATGGCGTCGCCGACGGGCACAGAAGCAATGCGCCCGGTGCGTCGCACCAGGTCGCCTTCTTCGATGTGCTGGTATTCGCCCATGATGATAATGCCGACATTCTCGGCGGTCAGGTTCAGGGCGATGCCCAGCGTGCCTGTCTTGGAGAACTCGACTAGCTCGCCAGCCATCACGTTGTTCAGTCCCGAAGCCAGCGCAATGCCGTCGCCAATTTCGTAGACCTCGCCTACGTCCACCTGACTGGGAGTCGGTGAAAAATTGAGAATTTGCTGTTTGAGCAACGCTGTGATGTCATCGGTACGCACAGCCATTGGGATCATTTCCTCCTGTAACGTGTTGCGTGTTACTTACCGGTTGTTGCGCATGCATGGTGCGCCATTGACAGTGCGCACGCCGCTGCACGGTTTATTCACGCAACACTCGACATGCAACACGTTTTAGCGAACCACCGCGGCGATCGACTCGCGCAAAGTTGCCAGACGCGTCGCCACCGAGTTGTCGATCAACCGGTCGCCGACGCGCACGCGCAGACCGCCCATCAACGATGGATCGATGCTGAAGCTAAAGGCTAAGCCCGCGCCATATTCATCGGTGAGGCGTTTGCGCAACTGTTCCTTCTCGCTCTCGGTCAGTTCGATGGCGCTGGTAATTTCAGCTTTGATCACTTCGCTGCGACCGGAGGCAATCTGCGCCACGCGGCCAGCGACATCTTCGACCAAACCCGCATCGCCTGCGTCCACCATGACTTTGAGCAGGTTGACGATTTCAATCGGAGCGTCTGCAGGCAGCGCTTTTTCCAGAGCGGCCGCCTTGTCGGCGCTGCTCTTGTTGCTATCCGCAAGGAGCGCCGACAATTTTTTGTCGGAAAGCGCCTTTGACGCCTGGTCAAAAGCCTGTTGCCAGCGTTCCAGTTGGGCCAGCCAAAGCGCCTGTGCGTAGCGGTTCACCCGCTCTTGCTTGCTGCTCATTTGCCCTTGCTCCCCGATTCAGCCAGAAATTCGGCGACAAAACGCTGCTGTTCAGCTTTGTTCGCCAGCTCGCGTCCGAGCAATTTTTCGGTCGCCATAATCGCCAGGTCGGCGATCTGTTTGTTGGCGTCCGCCAGCGCCAGCTCAACCTGCTTGGCAGCGTCAGCCTGCGCCTTCATGCGAATTTCTGTTGCTTCCTGCTCAGCGCGCCCACGCACATCCTGGGCGATCTTTTCGGCGTCGCGCGTGGCCTGGGCGCGGATTTCCTGCGCTTCCCGTCGCGCCTGTTCCAGGACCTTGGCTTTTTCCTGCTCAGCTTCGCGCGCCGCTGCGCTGACGCGCTCGGCGTCCTTCATGCTCTGCGCAATGCGTTCTTTGCGTGCATTGAGCATTTTGAGCACCGGCTGATACAAGAACATGCGCAGCAGCACGATCAACAGAAGAAAGTTGACAATCTGCGCAAGCAGCAGTGACCATTCAATTCCAAGTGCGTCCACGAATTTGCCTCCTTCTTCAACCTGCGATTACCTCGGTTGAGGTTCTGCAATCGCTGGCGCCTGGATTTAGACGAATTTGAGCAGCAGCGCGATCACCAGAGCGAAAATACCGATCGACTCGGCGAAGGCGATCGCCAGAATCATGTTTGTCTGGACGGTGCCGGCGGCTTCCGGGTTGCGCCCCATGGCTTCCATCGCTTTGGAACCGATCAGACCAATACCAATGCCAGGCCCGATCGCGCCCAGACCCATGGCTAGCGCAGCGCCAAGCTGTTTCATCGCATCGACATCCATTTTTCAATCTCCTTTTGTGAATGAGATAAAGGTACCAGTTTCCAGAATCGCTAAACTATCAATGATGTTCGTCATGGCTGCCGTGGCTGATGGTGGACATCTGGAAGAAGACCAGCGCCAACATCATGAAAACCAGCGCCTGCACAAAACCGACGAACAACTCCAACACATAGAAGGGCACCGGCAGCAGGAAAGCAATCAGGAAAGTCATTGTGAACAAGATGATTTCGCCTGCAAACACGTTGCCAAATAGACGAAAACCAAAGGCAATTACACGAGCGAACTCGGAAATCAACTCCAAGATGCCAACAAACCCGTTGATTCCTTTCATGAAACCATTTGGCCCGGTGAAATTGAAGAACTTGCTAAAATAGCTGCCGCCAAGATGGCGCACGCCCCAGATTTGCACCATCACCATCGTAGCAATCGCCAGCGCAAAGGTGACATTGAGGTCGGCGCTCGGTGCACGGAAGAGCGGAATGAACTTGCCGTGCTCGCTTTCCGCCGCGGTTGGCGCCGCCTGCACCTTTTCAGGTGCGGCCAGGATGATGCTGCCGCCCACCATCGCCAGTTGATTGTCCGCCGCGTACGCATGGCTTTCAGTCGAATGTTCTTTTGATTCGTAGGGGTGATAGAAGCCAATGCTGCCGACGCCAGGGATCAGGCCGCTCCAGTTGCTGATAATCACGAACAAGAAGATTGTCGTCACCCACGCAAAAAACTTAGACGCATTCTTGCCCGCAACACTCTCTGCCAGCCCATAGAGCGCTTCGATGATCGCTTCCATGAAATTCTGAAAGCTGCCCGGCACTTCCTTCAAACTAAAGCGTGTGGCAAGCGCCAGCAGTAGCAGGATAAGATCAACGACGATGGTTGTAAGTACGGAGTTGGTGAACCATTTGGGGCCTGTCGAGAAAATTGGTTCGCCGGAGAGGGCGACATGCGGCGGAGGCACTGGCGCAATGAAATTAATCAGGATGCTGGCGGCAAACAGACCGACGATCACGCTCGTCCAGATTTTTCTTTGTTTGGTGCCCCACAAAAAATCAACAATCTTCTTACCCATGGTGCAAAACGCTCCTTCGGTAACAAGTTATGCACCGGCAAGCAACCGGCATAACGTAATCAATTTGTGGCATCCGGCGCGCCGTTGCCGTCATCATTGGTTTTGACTGTGTCGTCGGTTTTCTGCTCCGGAGGGGCAACCTGTTCGATGATACGGTCTAACTCAAGCAGAGCAGTCCGTATCACGACGAAGGTCGCCACCGGAATACAGATGACGGCTGTCACCATTGTTAAGAACGGTGAAGTCGTCAGCCACCGATCGAGCAACAATGCGAAAAGGACGGGCAAGACAAGCGTCACTAACAAACGAATCCCCAAACGCCGCCAGTCGATGTGAGTGGTCGACGTTTGGGTTTGCATCTGTTCTTGCTGCAGCCCCGACTCCCTATCTCCCATGCGCTGATTCACGCCTGACTTCAGTCTACTTCATCCACACAAAACGCGTGAATTTGCAACAGCGATGGTATTTGCGAGGAGTTACGCTGTATCCGCCTCTCAATTTGCGCCGATTATAGCAAGTGACATTTTCTTAGCGCAAATCTTCACACGCTTTTTGACCATTTGACTTTCGCACAGTCTACGCAAACGCGTTAAAGAGTGAACGCACGCGCAGCGCACTCTCAACGGCGTCAGCGCTCCACCCTGCCGGCAGCGTCGCCGTGATCGTGCGGCGGCGGTTGGCAGGCAGGTCGAAGTAGTTGTCGCTGAAGACGACGTCGACGCCCGCCAGGCTCAGCTCGACGAAACGCGCCAGCGTGTTGCTCGTCAACTCGACAGCAAACTGGCTGCCCTGCACCGAAACCGATGTATTCACTGTCGGTGCACGCAACGCCAGGTGTTTGGTCGGAACGAACGTAGCAACATTGACGGCAATCGGTTGTTCTCTTTGTTGCAGCTCGGCGACAAAGATCAGGCTGCGTTGATTGTCGTCGTTGACAGCGTCAGCGAAGTCGAGCGCTGCGACCTGCGTGTTCGCCTGCGGCGCAGCGTTGACCGCCTGCTTGCCCTGCTTCACGACCTCGCCGTCCAATGTCTCCAGCGTCCAGTGCATTTCGCCGTTCCATGGCTGCCGCAGGTCGCTGGTGACGTGCACCGCCATCTGCGCGCCCTCTTCGGCGATCGAGAGCATCACCGGCGCAAAGAAGCGGCGTGCTGCGTAGTGCAGCGCCTTCCAACGCCCAAAGTAGTCGATGCTCGACCACGACGCCACGGGCCAGCAGTCATTGAGTTGCCAGTAAAGCGCTCCGCTGACGCGATCCATGTGTCGCCGCCAGTGTTCAACGCCGTAGCGGATGCCCTCCGCTTGCAAGACCAGGCTCATGTAGACCATCGACGGAAAATCTTTGGGCATGCGGTAGTTCTCGGTCATCTGCGCCAGCATCAGCCCGTTGCCTGCTGCGTTCTTTTGGTGATGCTCCATGATGTAGGAGGTCATATTCCAGTCGGCCTTATCGGCGTAAGTGCGGATTGTCTCCAGCGGCGGCAGCGCCTGGAAGCCGAACTCGCTCATGAAGCGCGGATACTGCTCGCGGTACGCCGTGAACGGCTTGCGTCCGTGCCAGACTTCCCAGTAGTGCGCGTCGCCCTGGCGTTGACCGTTCACGTCGTGGAAGGGTGTGTCGGAGGAGGGCGAGCTGGGCCAGTAGGCGCGGTCGGGGTCGAGCGTGGCAATCCAGCCCGGCAGGGTGGTGTGGAAGAACTGGAGATAGGCGTCGCGCAGCACGCGCCAATCCGCCAGCGGATGCGACTTTGTCGCCATCTCCACCAACATGCGGATGCGCGGGTCGCGGTCAGCCATCTCCTGGATCAGGGCGAGCTGCTCCGGCGTCAGGTCCGGCTCGGCCCAGCCCCACGACTCCCAGCCCCATTCCATCTCGTTGTTGCCGCACCAGAGCGCCAGGCTGGCGCGATGACGCAGTCGGCGCACGTTCTCGGCGATCTCCTGGCGCACATCGTCGACAAAGTCGGCGCGGTCGAGTGGATAGATGCTGCACGAGAAGATACAGTCTTGCCAGACCAGGATGCCGTAACGGTCGCAAAGGTCGTAGAAGTGCTCCTCCTCATAGAAGCCGCCGCCCCATACGCGCAGCATGTTCTGGTGCACCGCCGCTGCGTCGCGGATCAACTGTTCCAGCGATGCGCCCGGACCTGCATCGCCCGCCAGCCGCGTCGGGAAAGAGTCCGCCGGAATCCAGTTCGAGCCTTTGGCAAAGATTGGGACGCCGTTGACGACGAAGGTGAAGGATTTGCCCCATTGATCCGGCGTCTGACGTAGCTCGACGGTGCGCAGACCAAGCTGGAAGTGTTGCGCATCGACGCGCACGCCATTTTGTTCGAGCAACACCTCGACGCTGTAGAGCGGCTGGCTGCCGTAGCCGTTGGGCCACCAAAGTTGCGGATTGTCGACAGCTGTCACCAGCGTGGCGTATTTGCTGTGCACTGGCTCGATGACCTCCTGCACGCTGCTGTGGTCTGGCGCAGTCAGGCGCAGAATCGCCGTGACCGGAGCGTCGTTCCAACGTTCGACTGCCACCGTCGCCGAAACGGCTACGCTGCGTTCGCTGTGCTTCTGGCGCAGGTGCACATCCTCCAGCCGCGCGCCGCTGCGTCCCTCCAGCCGGATATCTTTCCAGACGCCGATCGGCGGAAGCTGCGGACCCCAATCCCAGCCGAACTGGCAGGGCGCTTTACGCAGGTGCGGTCCCCCGGTGATTGCCTGGATGACGCCGCGCAGCGGCCGCTTTGCATTTTCAGTTGTAATGAAACGTACTGGCGAACGAAACTTGATCATCAGTTCGTTATTGCCCTCGCTCAGCAGATGGCGGACATCCCAGGTATAGCGGCGGAACATATTGTTGGCGGCGCCGACGAGCTGCCCGTTGATCATAACCTCCGCCAACGTGTCCAACCCATCGCAGACCAGAAAGACTTTCTCCTCCGTCAGCACATCGGCGTTGGCAGTGAATTGATAGCGATACTCCCAGTCTTGCTCCGCCACCCACGCCACCTTCTTCTCGTTATCGGCGACGAACGGGTCGGGAATCTTGCCTAACGCCAGCAGGTCGGTGTGGACGCCGCCGGGCACGGTCGCTGGCAGCCATTCTTCGTCGCCGGCCTGGCGAAATTGCCACGCACCAGCGAGTGATTGGATATGCATTTTGATTTCCTTTCCAGGTGTATTCATTGAAGCGTTTCGATAAAACGCAGATTGAGCGGCGCAGTGATCCGTTATTACTGATTTCTAGGTTGACATTTTATGAGCGCAGTGTTGCGTATTACGTGTTGCGTGAGGAGTTCCGACACGTAGCACGCAACACTGAAAACATGAAAACTCTGCCTAGCAATCAGTAGTTTAGTAATGATACCATAGTGCATCGGGAACTCTGGATGATAGGTGCGAGCTATCAATAGCGAGTCTGACAACGAAGGAATACATGATGAAACGCATCCGCTGGTCGCGCATTTGGGATGAACTGTGGCGCCTGCTGCTGATTTTGGTCGGCGCAACGGTGAGCGGGCTAGGGTTTAGCCTCTTTCAAGCGCCGTACAACATCGCCGCTGGCGGCGTCTCCGGTATTGCGATCCTGATCAACCACTTCACCGGCTGGCCGATTTCGGCGATGTACCTGGTGATGAACATACCGCTCTTTGTGTTGGGTTTCTTCTACCTGGGGCGCTGGCGCTTTCTGTTTTCGACTGCGATCGCAGTTGTGATCTTCTCTGCGTCGATCGGACTGGCGGATCAGTTTCTGCCGACGCTGCTCGATTCGTGGCCTATCACCGACAATATCCTGCTCAGCACGATCTATGCAGGGCTGGTTGGCGGCATCGGCGGCGGCCTGATCTACCTGGCGGGCGCCACCATCGGCGGCACCGCGATCATCGGGCGCATCATCCAGGTCAAGACAGGGCTGTCGTTGAGCCAGATTTACCTGTTTGTCGACGGCACGATCGTGCTTGCCGCGGGCGTGATCTTCGGCTGGGAGATTGCGCTCTACGCTGTGCTGACGTTGTTGCTGAGCGGGCAAGCCGCCGACTTCGTGCTCGAAGGTCCGAGCCGGGCGCGCACGGCGATGGTGATCACGACGCGGCCCGAAGCGATCACCAAGGCGCTGATCGCCGAACTGGGGCGCGGGGTCAGCTACTGGGAAGCGATCGGCGGCTACACCGGCGAGGTGCGCACGATCGTCATGTGCACGATCTATCGTCCGCAGGTCGGCGATCTGAAGCGCGTGGTGGCGAACCATGACCCACACGCCTTCGTCATCATTGGCACGACGCAGCAGGCGCTTGGCGAAGGCTTCACCGAGTTGCGCAAGCGCGACTGATCTCGAGTCGCAAGCCTGCTAGAACACGGATTGGCAGAATCAACGGATTGAGCGCTTGCGCCGGGCTGAGCTGCAGCGCAGTGGTGGGTGTTGCGTGTTGCGTGTTGCGTGGTGGAATTCCTGACGAAGCACGCAACACGCAATACTGAAAACATAAAACTCTGCTAGCAGCCAGTATTATGGCGTCGGCGTGGGCTATCACCGCCTCTATATCGAAGACGTTTCGGCTTTTCAGGGCGACGCCTCTATAATGCGACATTGTGACGATAAAATACAACGCATCGAACGCTGAACCATCGACGGAAATCATCGACAGTTGGACAAGTTGGCTGGCGCGCCGTCGGCTGGCGTTGCCTGCTCTGTTGTTTCTAGAAGCGCACGCACCGTTGCGCTTTCTGGCTGGACAGACATTCATCGCTGCCGCGCCGATGGCCGGACTGCTCGGTTTCGACGCCGTGCAGACATGGGCGAATGTGCTCAGCGACGATCAGGCATTCGCCGACCTGCGGCGCGCAGTGGTCGCCGCCGCTCAGCAACAATCATTATGAATCAAGGATACAGCCCGCACACCATCGCCGACGCCTGGCGCCAGACGCTCGATCTCAGCCTGGAAACCGGCGAGGCGCCGATGTTTCACGTCGATGCGCTGGCTGGCGGCCTGGCGGGCGTGCATGCAGCCGTGGCGGTGGCGCTGCTCGACGCACAGCGCAGCGACCTCACCGCACCGATTCTTGTGATCGGCGGCGTCAGCCCCGAATGGCTGGCGACGCTCTGGCATGAACGCCCGGAAAGCGCGCCGCGCCGCACACCGCCGACGGCAATCGCCTACGCTGCGCCCGATGCGGCGACGCAACTTGCCGCACGCACGACGTGGGATACGCGACGTTCCGCCTTCTATCGACGTCCCGCCAACCTGCCGCCGTGGGCGCAACACGAAGCCGACAAGACGCCGATTGCGCGACGGTGGGAGGTTGCGCCGCTGCACAGATTCGCCGCCAGCAGCGAGCGCGATGGCTGGTTGGCGTGGGCCGGCGTGGTGACGGCGATTGCCTTGTTGTTGATTGCGTTGCTCAGTTGACTGTGATGGTTTGACCCGATCATGCCGACGCGTTCCATGGTTCGACCGAACTGGCTGTTTCTTCTGTTCCTGATTGCTGCATTGCTCTTCGTCGGCATTGGACGGGCGCCAGGCTTGCCAACGCTTGCCGCGGTCGTCAGCGCCGGCTTCGAGTGGGTGTTGTTGCTGGCAGGTGTGGCGCTGCTGCTGGGCGTGGTCAACGTGGTCTGGCTGCACATCAGACGCATTGCGTTGGGACAGCGAGACTGGCCCCTGAGCCTAGCGCTGATCGCCGTGCTTGCCGCCGTCGCCGTCGCCGGGCTGCTCAACCCGACCGGCGTGCGAAGCCCGCTCATTGAGTGGGTGTTCGACGCCGTGATCGCGCCGGGGCAGGCTGCGCTCTTTGCGATGCTGGTCTTTTTCATGGCGGTGGCCGCCTATCAGTATCTGCGTATCGGACGACGCGGCGGTGTGTGGATGCTGATCGGCTTTCTGGTGATTGTGCTGGCGCAGACGCCGCTTGGCATTGCACAGCCAGGCGTCGCCGATACCGCCGAGATCGCAACTGTGTACAGCATAATCCTCGCCACCGCCGGCTGGTTCCTCGATACGCCCGTCATGGCGGCAATGCGCGGCGTGCTGCTTGGCGGCGTCCTCGCCCTGCTTGTGGTTGGCTTGCGCCTGCTGTTGAGGAGGTCATCATGACCGCGCAGCTCTGTCCCCACTGTGGCACGCCCAATCGCAGCGGCTCAAACTTCTGCAACCGCTGCGGCGCCGCGCTGACCGTTGATCTGCAGCGCGCGCCGCCTGCCGAATCCGCTCCATCTCCCGGCAGCGATGCTCCGCCAGAATATCGCAGCGACCAGCCCTGGCTCGAACCTGGTTTTGTCGGCGAGGACGATGTTCCTTTTCAGGATGAAGAAGACCTGGCCGCGCTCGACGACCTGGCGCCGATGCCCGCGCCGGCGGCGCGGTTGGTCAGCGGCGTGCAGGGATTACTCGACCCAATCCGCGTGGCGACCATCCCGACGGAGCAGGCAGCCGCACCCACGTCATCCGCCCCTGCCGAACCGCCTTTCCCCGCCGAACAGTTACGTCGCGTGCGCGCGTTGATGACGGAGGAGCCGCTGATCGCCTCCGCAGCGCAGCCGCCGGCGCCGGCTGAACGCTCGCTCTGGCTGCCGTGGATTTTTGTGTTGATGGGACTGGGCGTCATTGCGCCGCTGCTCTTTGGCTGGTCGCTGCCGGTGCGCGCGCCGGCGCTGTGGCCCGGCGTCGAGACGGCGTTTGCAACGGTTGAAGCGCTGGAGAGCGGCGCCCGCGTCCAGATTTTGTGGGCGTATGATCCGGCGACGGCCGGCGAGCTGGACCTGGTCAGCGCGCCGGTGCTGCGCCATCTCCTCGACCGTCAGCCGACGTTAGAGGTCGTTTCGCTGCTGCCGAACGGGCCTGCGACGGCGCAGCGTCTGCTTGCCGGCGTCGAGCGTGAACGGCTTTCCGATCTTGCCGTCGTCGGTGCGCATCGCACTGTCGAGGTGCGCTTTTTGCCCGGCGGTGCAACCGTGCTGCCGCTGCTGGCTACACAGCCCGCTGACCTGGCGATTATCTTTGCGGCGCAGGCGGAAGATGTCCAGCACTGGCTCGAACAGGTGGCGCCGGTCAACCGCGCGCCAGTGCTGGCAGTGACGGCAGCCGGCGCCGACCCGCCGCTGCGCCCCTACCTGGACAGCGGTCAGCTTGTAGGGCTGGTCAGCGGTTTCGACGGCGCCTATCACTACGGCGAACTGCTTGGTCGTCGGTCGGCGCCGGATGAAGTGCGCAACCTGCGTCTCCAGATTGCGGGTCAGACCTACGGTGCGCTGACGATCGTGGCGATCATCGTGTTGGGCAATCTGGCTGTGCTGCTGGTCGGGAGGCGTCACGATGGATAGCGCGCTGCAAGTCGAGTGGGCGGGCGCCCTCGGTCTGTGGACTGGCTTCATCTTCACGCTGCTGATCTTCAGCGCGCTGCTCGGCGATCACGTCGTGGCGCGCTTTGCGCAATATGTGCTGGTCGGCGCAGTGTTGGGCTACGCCGTGGTCATCACCTGGCAGAGCATTCTCGCCTCGACCCTGGCGACAGCGCTGCGCAGCGATCCGCTGACGTCGCCGTGGAACTGGATTCCCGTGGCGCTGGCGGCGATTCTGGCGGTAGCCGGTTTGGAGCGTATCTTTGCGCAGGGACGCGCGCGTACGTCGCACAGCCGCTGGCGCAGTGCGTTGCGAACGCTCGGTTCGATCCCGGCGCTGTTGCTGGCAGCGGTCGCCGCGGCCGTAGCGTTGATCGGCGGTGTGCAGGGCACGCTGGCGCCGCAGTTCATACATGCTGCGCGCAGCGGGTTGCAGTGGGATGCGACGCCCGCAACCTTTGCAACCGGTCTGCTCACCCTGGTGATCACAGCCGCAGCGCTGATCTTTTTTGTGGTGGACGCCGACCGCCATCTGGTGCAGCAGCCGGTCTGGGTGCAGCGGTTGATGCGCGGCTGGATTTGGGTGGGACAGCGGGCGCTGTGGCTGGCGGCGGGTGCGCTCTTTGCGCGGCTGTTTGCATCGCGCCTCAGTCTCCTTGTGGCGGAGCTGACGCACTGGACACAGGTGATCCAAAGCAGCGAGCTAGGACAGGTGCTCGAAACCGGCTGGCGTATGGTGACAGGAGGCTAGGATGACAATGTCTGACTTGCCCGATGCTACCCCTGCGCCGACGCCGTGGACAGGGCGCGGCTCGATCCTGGCGTTTGGCGTTGAGTTGAACGCAGTGCGCGCCTGCCTGCTCGAAGAGGTCAGCGGCATCCACCGCGTGGCGGCATGGCACACATTGCCACGGCGCAAGGAAGCCAGCCTCGCTGCCACCGCCGCCGAGCTTTGTCGGTATATCGGCGGACGCATCGGGCGGGTCTTGTTCGACGAGGAGACGGGCGCGCCGTTTCTGCACAGTGACGATGCCGTGCGTTACCCGCCGGTGGAGCATGTCACCATCGCCGCCAGCCCGCGTCCACATGTACGCGTCTGGATCGCCGGTCTTTCACCAACGCAGAGCATGGCCGCCGCCTATGAAGCGCTCTCCAGCAGTCCGGCGCACGTCATCGGCTACACCGTGTACGGCGCAGACCTCAGCACGACGCAGTTGACCGACGCGCTGCTCACCACCGCCCCCGATATGCTCGTGATCGTGGGCGGTTTCGATGACGCCGACCCGGCCACGCACCGCGCGCTGGTCGACCTGAGCCGCACATTCGGGCGGGCGTTGAGCCGGCTGGCGCCGGCGCAGCGTCCCGCCGTGGTCTATGCGGGCAACCGCTGGGCCGCGCCGCACGTCGCCGAGGCGATGCAATCGGCCGGTGGCGGCAGCGTCGAAGCGGTGGTCAATGTCCAGCCGGCGCCAGGCGTTGTGCAAAAAACGGCGCTGGCGCAGGCGTGCACCTTCCACTACTGGCGGCTGAGCCGACGCGCTGCTGGTTTCCGCGAGTTGAGCCGATGGGTCACGCCGCCCGGACACATCACCAGCCAGGAAAGCGTCTTTGCACAGCTGGTGCGCGCCTGGATGGAACTGCACAAACTGGACGAACTGCACGGTCTGTATTGCGCGCCGCTCTGGTGGCAGCATGTCTGGGCTACCCGCGGCCAGCCAGGCGTACAGGTGCGTTTCGTTGAGCCGCAGACGCGCCCGCCAATGCTCGACGGCTGGCCCCCGCTCCAGCTTGTCAGCGGCGAGTGGCCCATCGCGCTGTGGCCCCAGCCCGACCTGTTCTGGTGGGACCGCAGCGTCATGGCGCCGATGGTCGCCGCCGTGGGACAAAGCGCGCCGCAAGCCATGCTCCAAACGCTGCGTGCAGACCTGTTGCCCTTCTACACTTCCGACGTCGACCAGAACAAATGATGGTCGTCCTACAGATTTTGGGCGATAAGAACAGTTCAATGCTGAAAAATTGATATTGCGTGTTGCGTGTTGCGTGTTGCATGGCCGCTAGTTGACGACTCGTTACGCAACACGCAACACGAAACACGCAACACGAAACAAGATCATCTTGCGGAGACAGTGCTATGTTGGAGACAATTTCACTGGTGACAGACATCAAGCGGGCAGCAACCGACTATCCTGTGCATCCGCTAATTGCACAGCGCTGGAGTCCACGTGCGTTCGATCAGCGTTCGGTTGAGCCGGCCATTCTCTTATCACTGTTTGAGGCAGCGCGCTGGGCGCCTTCGGGCGGCAACGGGCAGCCGTGGCATTTCATTGTTGGACGCAAAGGCACGCCGACGCACGACAAGTTGGTGTCGGTGATCAAAGAGGGCAACTTGCCGTGGGCGGCGCAGGCGCCGGTGCTGATGCTGACCGTGGCGAAGATGACCACAAGCAGCGGGCGACCGCACCGCCACGCGTTTCACGATGTCGGTCTGGCGGTGGCGAATCTAACCTTCCAGGCGCTGGCGCACGACCTGTACGTGCACCAGATGGGCGGCTTTGAGCCGGAGAGAGCACGCGAGGTCTTTGCAATCCCTGAAGACTTTGAGCCGGTCACAGCCATTGCGCTAGGCTATCTGGGCGAGCCGGAGAGGCTGGACGAGAAGAATCGTGAACGGGAACTGACGCCGCGCACCCGGCGACCGCTGACTGATTTCGTGTTCGAGGAAATATGGGGGCGGGCGGCGAATCTGAGCGAAGTTTAATCTGAAAACAAAGCGGATAGCTGCTGTCCATTTGTCACAGCCAGGCGCCATCTTGTCACAGCCAGGCGCCATCGCACTATGCTGGCGCATACCGGTTTTCAGGCGCAGCTAGAAGGCAAGGAGAAGCCTGCCTTTAGAACGCCAACAGACTGTAGCCTCCATCAACCTCGATGGTCTGACCGACGATCATGCGTGCAGCGTCGGTGCAGAGCCAGGCCGCAACTTCGCCCACATCTTCCGGCGTGACAAGGCGTCCAGCCGGTGTATTGGCTTCAGCATAGGCGATCATTTCGTCCTTGCGTGGGAAAAAGTCGAGCGCGCCAGTGATAACTACGCCGGGGCTGATGCAGTTAACAATGATGTTATGTGGCGCCAGTTCAACAGCCAGATAGCGAGTTAACGCTTCGATGGCTGCCTTGCTCATGCCGACGACGCCGTATTCAGGAAAGACGCGGCGGCTGCCAATGCTGCTCACGGTCAAAATGCGGCCCCATCCACGCGCTCGCATCGAGGGCAAGGCCGCCTGCACGCCGACCAGAATGCTGCGCGCGTTGATATTCACCGTCCATTCCCACGCTTTGAGGTCGATTTCTGTAATTGGCTTGAGTACGCCACTGGCAGCGTTTCCGACAAAGATGTCGACGCCGCCGAACGCGGCAATGCTCTGTACGATCAGCATCTCCATCTCTTCATCGCGGCCCACGTGCGCCTTAATCACAACGGCGCGCACACCCAATCGCTCGGCTGCTGCTGCTGTTTCTTCCGCTTCCTCGCGATGGCGAAAATAGTTGATCGCAACGTTGCAGCCGCGCTGCGCCAACGCCAGCGCAATTCCTCGGCCTATGCCACGGCCGCTGCCTGTAATGACGGCGGTCTTTCCCTGCAAATCTGTCATGCGCTCTGCTCGTTTCTCCCATCCAAAGCGGTCAGCGTCCGGCAAGCAAATGAATTTTCTCGCTCGTCTCGCGCCACGAAATTTTGCTCAACCCCATTTTCTGGCGCAATTGCTCTTCAGGCATGCCGTTGCGGAAATCGCGCACAGCACACGTCCAGCGCAGCGTCTCGAAACCGACCTGCACGTAGCGGATGCCTGCCAGTTCGCCCAACTCTTCCAACACATACTCCAGGTTGCGCGGAGTGCAATCGAAGAGAACATCCTTCGGTTTGTATTGAGTAAGATATTGCTGCAACGCCGGTACAATCGTCGGCGTCAGGCCGAGCGATCGATTTTTATGTCTGTAACGCTCCTCGCGGTAGCGCACCGTTAAAATGGGCGACTGCGGCTGGGCAATGTCAATATCGTCGATCAGCAAACGTGCGCATTCGGCTTTCTTGATGCCGGTTTGAACGAGCAGGCTCACCAGTAGGTACGGACGGGCATCCGGCTTTTGCCGATCTCGGCTGATGTCCTGCGCCTTCAGCAGCAGCGTGCGTACATCACTATCGCGCAGGATCGTTGGCAGAGGCGTACGCGCCTGAATCTGCACGATTGGCTCCGCCGGATCGGTGGCGATCACACCAACGCCGTGCAGCCAGCCGAAGAAGACCTTCATGGTCGTGATGCGCCGCGCCTGCGTTTTGGCGCTGAAATCCATGCCGCGATGTTCAGCCAGCCAGGGCAGGAACTCGTCGAGCATCTGTGTAGTGATGTGGTAGAGTCGGGTGTCGCGCCCCAGATAGTCCGACAGAAATTTCAGGTCATTCTGAAACGCCTTGATTGTGTTCTCGCTGAACCCTTTGCGCACCATATACTCGCCGAAGGCGGCGACTGCGGCGTTCAGTTCGCTGTGGGCGCGCAGAGGCGGCGACAGTTCTGGCGGCGCATCGGTCGCGGCAACGTCGCCGGGTTCGGCGTCAGATATGGCTGGCGTGGGCGTTGGCTCAATTTCAGGTTGCTCAGAAGATGATGCAGAAATGTCAGGCATGATTTCACCCATCTACTCCTTTTTGTTTCGTATAGATAATAACCAGTATAGTCGGGACTGTCTAAAAAAACAAACCCGGATTCGATCCGAATCCGGGTTTGTGGAACCTTTACAGTAAGAGTGCTTTTACAGTAAGAGTGCTTTGTGCAAAGCGCTAGAAGCCCAACAGCCCAGCGCCAAACGCCGAAGCAAAGACCAGACTGACGATCGACATTAGCTTGATCAAAATGTTCAGCGACGGGCCGCTGGTGTCCTTGAAGGGGTCGCCGACAGTGTCTCCAACCACGGCAGCCTTGTGTGCAGGCGAACCTTTCCCGCCCATCTGACCTGTCTCGATCCATTTCTTGGCGTTGTCCCAGGCGCCGCCAGAGTTCGCCATCATGACAGCCAGCAGAAAGCCAGAGGCAATCGCTCCGATGAGCAGACCGGCCAGTCCTTCTTTGCCGAGCAGGAACCCAATCAGCACCGGCGTAATCACAGCCAGCAGACCGGGCACAATCATCTCGCGCAGCGCGCTGCGTGTGCTGATGTCGACTGCCCGCTCATAGTCTGGCTTGGCGGTGCCTTCCATCAAACCGGCGATTTCCTTGAATTGACGACGCACCTCAAGCACGATCTCCTTTGCCGCTTTGCCGACTGCCGTCATGGTCAACGCCGTGAACAAGAATGGCAACATGGCGCCGATCAGCAAGCCGGGAAGCACTGTCGGCGTCAAAATGTTGAGCGTCTGAATACCAGCAGTGTCCATGTATGCGCCGAGCAGCGCCAGCGCGGTCAGCACTGCCGAGCCGATGGCAAAGCCCTTGCCAGTGGCGGCGGTGGTGTTGCCCAGACTGTCGAGGGCGTCGGTGCGCTGACGCACTTCCGGCGGCAGGTGCGCCATTTCGGCGATGCCGCCGGCATTGTCCGCCACCGGGCCATAGGCGTCGGTCGCCAGCGTAACGCCGAGCGTGCTCAACATGCCAACGCCAGCCAATGCTACAGCATACAGACCTGCAGTAATGCCTGCAGCCGGAACTGCCTGGAATCCAAGCCACAGGGCAAGCAGCATGGTGACTGCGATGATCAAGACCGGCGCCGCTGTGCTATTCATACCGACGGCAATTCCCTGAATAATGGTCGTGGCAGGGCCGGTTTCAGCAGCATCGGCAATCGAGCGCGTCGGTTTGTTGGTGTACGCAGTGTAGTATTCGGTGAAGTAGGCGATCCCGTTGCCTGCGATCAAGCCAGCCAGAATCGCCAGGAAATAGAAGAATGGCACGCCAGCCAGCAACACGAAGAGCAGCGAAATGACCAACACGATGCCTGAAGCCCCCCACACCGAACGGCGCAAGGTCGCCAGCAACTGCTCTTGGGTGGCGTTCTCTTCAGTTTTGACCAGGAAGGTTCCCACCAACGAAGCGATGATGCCGCCGCCAGCAATCAGGAAAGGCAACCCTACAAAGCCAGGCGTCACATTGGCGGAGATCACAAGCGCCACGCCGAGCGCCGAGGCCGCTATGATCGAACCGACATAACTTTCAAAGAGGTCTGCGCCCATGCCTGCTACGTCGCCCACGTTGTCGCCTACGTTGTCTGCGATCACGGCGGGGTTGCGCGGGTCATCTTCGGGTATGCCTGCCTCTACTTTGCCGACCAGATCGGCGCCAACGTCAGCCGCTTTGGTGTAGATGCCACCACCCACACGAGCAAATAGAGCAATGCTGCTGGCGCCAAAGCCAAACCCGGCCAGAAAGCCGACTTCCCGAGCCAGTGAAGCAGAATCACCGCCCGTAAACACCAGGTACATGATGCTCAGCCCCAACAGGCCAAAGCTAACCACTGCCATGCCCATCACCGAGCCGCTGCCAAAGGCGACGCGCAGACCGTCGTTAAGGCTGCGCGCCGCCGCGGCGGCGGTGCGAACATTGGAGCGTACGGCAACATACATGCCCAGATAGCCCGCCGACGCCGAAATGACGGCGCCAACAACGAAGTTGAGCGCCGTCTGCCAGTTGATAAACGCAGCAATGATCAGCGCAACAATCACCACAAAGCCGGCCAGATAGGTGTACTCGCGACGCAGAAACGCCCCTGCTCCCAGCTGAACTGCATGAGAGATTTCGCGCATCGTCTGGTTGCCCTGGTCTTCGGCCAACACCCTGCGCATCTGGTAGACTACAAAACCGATGCCTACCAGACTGAGCAGCATCGAAAAAATGACTGCAACATTTCCTTGTAACAAGGCAAGCCTCCTTCAATTGATAAACTCTAGAAGTAGAAACGTAATTTTATTTGCGTCGATTGTGGGAATCGACATACAGCGCTGCTGTGGCATAATTCCGTCACCCTAAATACATAACATATATGTATCCGAGGTTACGCAGAAAATAGTCGAAATGTATTGTAATTTGTAGCGAAGCCAATGCCAAAATCTTCGCTTTCTATTCTAGAGCGAAACCACAGATGTCGTTACAATCACCGTCACGATTGGTTTATCTCGACCACGCCGCAACTACACCGATTCGCTCAGAAGTGCTCGAAGTAATGCAGCGTCACTTCAGCGAAACGTACGGCAATCCATCGAGCATTCATCGCCCCGGACGACAGGCAGCCGTTGCGTTGCAGCGCGCCCGGAACACACTGGCGGACCTGCTCAACGCCCATCCCGGCGAAATTGTGTTCACCAGTGGCGGCACCGAGAGCGACAACGCCGCCGTTCGTGGCATTGCGTTGGCGCAACGCGCTGCGACTGGCGCCAACCGGTTGATCACCACCGCCATCGAGCACAAGGCTGTACTGCAAACTGCTGAGCTGCTGCGCGATCGCGACGGCTTTGCGCTTACAATTCTACCTGTCGATGGTGAGGGAGTGGTCAACGTCGACGATCTGGTTGACGCTCTCGGCGATGGTCGCGATGTGGCGTTAGTCAGCATCATGTACGCCAATAACGAGATCGGCACCATCCAGCCGGTGGCGGCGTTGGGGGAGCGATGCCGTGCGGTGGGCGCGCCCTTTCACACCGACGCAGTGCAGGCTGGCGGCAAGTTGCCACTCGATGTCGACGCACTGCACGTCGATGCGATGAGTCTGGGCGCGCACAAATTTTATGGGCCTAAAGGCGTCGGGTTGCTCTACTTGCGCCATGGAACGCGATTCTGGGCGCAGATGACGGGCGGCGGGCAGGAAGGCGGGCGCCGGGCAGGCACAGAGAATATTCCATTGATCGCCGGCATGGCAACCGCACTGGAACTTGCCGAAGCTGAACGTCCTGATGAGGGTCTACGGCAGCGTGCGCTGCGCAACCACTTGATCGGCGGTTTGCTGGAGTCGATCGAGGGTATTCGGTTGACCGGCGCCAGCGCTGCCCGACTTGATAATCATGCCAGCTTTGTGATTGAGGGCGTTGACGCCGAAGGGTTGTTAATTGCGCTCGACCTGGCTGGCATTGCCGCCAGCAGTGGCAGCGCGTGCGCGTCGGGCGCCAATCGTCCCAGTCATGTCTTGACTGCAATTGGCGTATCGGGAGAGGAGACAATGAGCGCTCTGCGCTTTAGCCTCGGTCGCTCCACCACAGTGGACGACATCGATTATGTCCTGGCGACGTTGCCCCAAATCGTTGCTCGCGTGCTTGCGGTGTAAAACTGCGCAGCGTGAGGTTAAGGCATTCTTCAGGCTCTGACATCATTTTGTCGGGAAGCACAGTACTTATATCCGATGCCCCGCACTGTAACGATGCGAGTCGGGTTCGATACATCGGATTCAATTTTTGTGCGCAGACGCCGGACTGCCAGCTCAACGAGATTAGGACTGTCGCCTTCCGAGTATCCCCAGACTTCTTGCAGCAACTCCTCTTTTGAAACGGGGTAATCGGAATGGCTGGCAAGGTGACGCAGCAGTGCGTATTCGATAGGCGTTAGCGAGATGCGTCGCCCGTCCAGTTCAACTTCCTGCGTTTGGTTGAACAACTTGAGATCGCCTACTTCCGCCACCTCAAATGACTGATAGGTTTCAAAATGGGTGGAGCGACGGATCACAGCATAAATGCGCGCTTCCAATTCCTTAAAATTGAAGGGTTTGGTGATGTAGTTGTCAGCGCCGTATTCCAGGCCATGAACGATATCTTCCGGTCGATTGAGCGCAGTAATCATCACGATCGGCACATCCGACTGACGGCGAATCTCCCGACAGACCTTAAAGCCATCGCGTTTGGGCATCAACACATCGAGCATGATGAGATGGAAGCGTTGTTCTGCAAACCGGGCGAGCGCCTCCTCGCCGTCCATCGCTTCGACAACCGTAAAACCAAGCCGTTGCATCGACTGCGTCAGCAAGGTGCGCATAACCATTTCATCTTCAGCAATCAGTACGCTGAGGCCGCGCCCGGGTTTCACTCCGGCAATCGAATCAGCCGATGGCTGAGGTAGCTGAGGTAAGGGTAAAGTAGGTTCATCCTGGGTAGCCATGGCGTTTATTCCACACAATGTGTGATGAATAATGGAACGGTGACTTTTGGCGAATGCAAGCGTAGCACATTTGCCAAACAAAAACAAAAGGCAATAAGGGCGCCTTGGGCGGCAATCCGGCTGTCAGGATCGCTCGGAAAACTGTCAGGATCGTTCGGAAAATCGGTGCAAAAGCTGCCAAAAATCATAGTTGCAATTTCGTTTGCGGGTGTGATATACTTCCGCCAATGGGATGCTCCCTGCTTTCCTCCATTAATTTTTGTTTCAAACAGTTGTGTTTGACACCAAGGAGAAAAAATCATAATGGCTAGTGTAACGTATGATCACGTCTACAAGCGCTACGGCGAGGTGACGGCTGTCAACGACCTGAACATCCACATTGAAGACAAGGAGTTTCTCGTCTTCGTTGGACCGTCAGGTTGTGGCAAGACCACGAGCCTTCGCCTCCTGGCTGGTCTTGAGGAGATCAGCGATGGCAACATTTTGATTGGAGACCGCATTGTCAACGATGTGCCGCCCAAGGATCGCGACATTGCAATGGTCTTCCAGAGCTACGCGCTCTATCCTCACATGAGCGTGTACGACAACATGGCGTTCGGTCTGAAGCTACGCAAGACGCCCAAGAGCGAAATCGACCGCCGCGTGAAGGAAGCCGCCGACATTCTGGACATTGGCCACCTGCTCGACCGTAAGCCGAAGCAGCTCTCCGGTGGTCAGCGTCAGCGCGTTGCTGTCGGTCGCGCCATTGTGCGCGAGCCGGCCGTCTTCCTCTTTGACGAGCCTCTCTCCAACCTTGACGCCAAGCTGCGCGTTCAGACGCGCGCCCAGTTGACCAAATTGCATCAACGTCTGGCGACTACATTTATTTATGTTACGCACGACCAGGTCGAAGCGATGACCATGGCGAGCCGTATTGCTGTTATGAAAGATGGCCTGTTGCAGCAGATCGATACGCCGCAGGCGCTCTACGATCACCCGCACAATGTCTTCGTCGCCGGCTTCATCGGCAGCCCGAGCATGAACTTCTTCGACGCCACGTTGGTTGAGAGCGACGGCAAGCTGGAGATCAACAGCGGCGGCTTCCGCCTGGAAGTGCCGCCGCCGAAAGCCGACGAATGGCGCCAGCACAAAGGCAAGCAGGTGATCTTCGGCATCCGCCCCGAAGACGTGCACGCCAAGCCCTTTGTCCCGCCGGGCATTCTCGAATCTGACATGACAGCCACCGTCGACGTGGTTGAAATGATGGGCAACGAGATTTTCCTCTATCTCGTGACGCGCGACAACAAGCAGTTTATTGGCCGCGTTGACCCACGCGTCCGCTCTCAGGTTGGCGACGAGATTCAACTGGCCGTTAACATGGCAAACGCTCACATTTTCGATCCGAAGAGCGAAGTTTCGTTGGCAAGCTGATTGCCCCTTTCCCAAACTATTTAGCAAGGCCGGGGCATTTGCGTCCCCGGCCTTGCTATTTCTAGGCGTTTCGACCCACTGCCAGCGATAGAAGAGCATGGAGGGCAACTGCATGAGCAACCAGCATGACCTGTTGACCACGGCAGCCAAGCTGTTAGTCGATGCGCACAGCGTCGTCGTTCTCACCGGCGCCGGCGTGAGTGCGGAGTCTGGCGTTGGCACTTTTCGTGATGCGCTGACCGGACTGTGGTCGCGCTTCGATCCGCAGCAGTTAGCCAGTCAGGAAGGATTCGCTGCGGACCCAGGGCTGGTTTGGCGTTGGTATATGGAGCGGTTGACGACGGTTGAGAACGCCCGCCCTAATCGCGGCCATGAAGCGCTTGCCGCAATGGAAAAGATTATCCCAGAATTTGTGCTGGTGACACAAAATGTTGACGATCTGCACGAACGCGCCGGCAATCGTCATGTCCTGCATTTGCACGGTCATATTGGACGATTCCGTTGTAACGGCTGTGGTGCGGCGTATTCATTGCGCGCCGGTGATCGCGAGGCGTCAATGCCGCCGTACTGCACCTTCTGCACAGAGTATGTGCGGCCAGGGGTCGTGTGGTTCGGCGAACTGTTGCCTGAGCATGAACTCTTCGAGGCGTGGGGGGCGGCTCAACGATGTGATGTGATGTTAGTCGTTGGAACCAGCGGCGTCGTCTATCCTGCAGCGCAACTGCCCGCTGTGGCGCAACGTCACGGCGCCTGCGTTATCGAGGTGAACCTGGAAGCGTCAGCATTGTCCGACCTTGCAGACATCACCCTCATCGGCCCAAGCGGCGAAATTTTGCCCCGCCTCCTCGACGCCATGTACGAGCGCGAGGCAAAGAGCGCCTTCCAGTAAATATGTTTCGCCGGCTGATAGAGCTTAACAAATAGATTCGATAATTGTAGGTTCGGCTTCTAGCCGGACGCTTCCGGTGGGCCACGTTGTCACGCCGGAGGTGATGACCTACGGGTCATCATGTTACGCTGAAGGCGACTACGTCGATTGCCGGATTATTTTTTTGTTAATTTTTATCGGCCGGGGGATAGCGTGATGCTCCGGCGCTGCCACACCGTATACCCTCCATCCACCGCCACCGTTGCGCCTGTTACAAAACTGGCTGCATCGCTTGCCAGGAAGAGCGCTGATCCCTGGATTTCCTCCAATTCGCCCCAGCGCCCCAATGGGATACGCGCCACAAAAGATTGATAGACTTCCGGGTTTGCCAGAATCGACTGATTCATTTCGACAAAGCCGGTTGCCAGATTGCGCCCCAATTCTTTTGTGCCGCCGGTGACGAGCGCCACCCGACCATCTAGCCGAAAGCGATCAAGCACAGACATGTGCATCTCCTGTTTTGTGTATGAATGGGTTCGACGCAACCAGAATGGCGGTTGCTTCCAGAACGGAATTAATTACGGCCATAGACTTCCAGCGCAACACTGTCGCCGACAACCTCGCCGTTGATCGTCACCGGCAGGCGTAGCAGCGTCGCCGGATCATAGACGCCAACGCGGATATGGTGGTCGGCAAGATTCGTCGTCGGGAGAAGATGCCGGGTGACAAGAAACTCGCCGGGCTGCCAGCTTCCAGTCGGCGCCGGGCCAAGATCAGTGAGCGGCGCAGCGTCCTGTTGCGCTGCGATTTCGCCATCCGCCGCCTGGAGATGGACGAAGATATGGTGCGGCGGCAGCAACGGCTGAATGACTTCCCAGTAAAGCTGCACTGTCAGCGCGCCGTCGCCAGTTTCTTCCAGTGCATAGCCATAGAGACGCACATGCGTGCCAAATTGGGCAGGCGTTGGCAGCAAATGTGGCGGCGTTGGTCGCGTGAAGTCGGCGCGGCGCTGCTCGATGCGCACTTGCCCCAATAAGACTGGCGGCGTCTTGGCGCCCGTTGTCGGTTCCTGAAAGCCGGTGACAAGCCGATAGTCGCCGCTGGGGAGCATGGCCGGGACAAAGAACCGCACCGGAACCTGCAGCAGTTCACCCTTGATGAGGAGGGAAGGTGGAAAGGATGCCATCGGCCAGCCCTCAAAGCCAGCCACACCGTTACCTTGCTGATCCATCAGGCTGACATAGAGCAGGCGGTCGGCGGGTGTATCAACCAATGCCTGTAAAAAGAGCGTCACCACCAACTCTGTGCCTGCCAACAGAGGCTGTGTCGGCGGTGGCCCTGTGAACCCGAGAAAGGCGATGTCATTCTGTGTAACGGGCGGCGACAACGGCGTCCGAATCGGTAGGCGCGCCGCCGACTGTACACTTTCAGGCGCGGCAACGGTTAGCACACCGAGCGGAGCATCCACGGTGTCGCTGCCCACCACAGTGAGCGCGTTTGCACTCTCGCCGTGCACATCCTGGCGCGCCACGCTCACGCCGACGGTGTAAACGCCGGGTGGCAGACCCACCGGAGCAAACACACCGACCAGATGCGTCTCGCGCGTCCCCGGCTGTGCAGATGACCAAGCGGCGGCGTACTCACGGCTGCTCCAAATCTGGTTGTTGGGGTCGAGCAGGCGCAGGCTGATGTTGAGGTCGGCGGGCTCCACGATCTCCCATGTGATGTGGACGGCGACCGGTTGGTTGGCGGCTTCCACCAATCCTTCCGCCATCGCCGCCTCGACGATTCGCACTGCGCCAAAGTCGGCGGCTGCATCCGTGGCGGGCGCCGGTTCAGTCAGCTTCGCCCAGGCTGTCAACCGCGTTGCATCGTACCAGCGATTTTCCAGATTCCAGGCGTTCGCCGCCAGGTACTCCTCGATCTCGAGCGGCAGCGTCGCGCCAAAGGTGAGCGGCTCCGGGAACCAGACCACGCCCGCAGCCAGCGCATCATCGAGCACGGCCTGCACCTCCGCCGACCAACCGATCACTTCATCGGAGAGCAGCCGCGGCGCTGGCCCCGTGACGAGCGGGTCTTGTTGCGGCGCATAGGCGCGCCAATAGCCGACCTGCCATGGAAAGATGGCGAGAAGCACGTCCTGGTTGCGTCCCTGCTGCACGATCTGGCGTACGATCGGGCGGTAGTCGTGTCCAACGTAGCGCGGCGTTGTGTAGAACGTATAGACGCCGCCAATAGCCGCCAGCAGGAGAAACAGCAGCGCCGCCTGACCCGCCCTCGCCACGCGCCACGTGTGGTCGATGCCTGCCGCCAACAGCAGCAGCACATAGGGCAACGCAATCATCAGCAGCCGTTCGCCGCCTTCGGGAAAGAAAGGAAAGCGCAGGTTCAGCAACCAGCCGGCCGCAAATGTCGTTCCGACCAACGACGTCAACAGCCCCAGGGCGTCTGTGTATGGTGCACGATTGCTTTCTAACCTGGTCGGTTCAGGCAAATTCTGGCTATGAGCATGCCGCCCAAAGATCAGCGCCCCTACAATTGCCAGGATAGCTGCGCCGCCAAACAGCAGCGCCCACGACAGCGTCCCCAATGACCAGCCAAGATGACCGCCGCTGAACGTCGCCGCGTGCTGTGCAATGTACCGCACCGGATCAAGCGCCACATCCTGGTCGGAGGCAATCTTATTATCGACATAGGCGACCAACCGTGGTGTGGTGTAGAACAGCCAAGGCAAAAAGAGCACAGCAATTAGCGTCTGGACGGCTGCCACCGGCCACCACCGGCGCACAGCTTGACGATGCACGAATAGCGCCCAGAGCAGATGCCCGACCGGGATAAAAACGAAATAGTAGAGCGTGTATAGCCCGGCCAGCGTAGCAGCAACATATCCAACCATTAACCACACTCGATGCTGCTGTTTCCCGTCACTCACCGCCTGCCGCCAACGCCAGAAAAGCAGCGTGCTGGCAATACTGAGCGTCACACCCAGGCCGTACATGCGCACTTCCTGGCTGTAATAAACGTGCATCGGATTGAGGGCAAGCAACGACACCGCAATCAGGAGCAAACGTATGCGTCCAGGGAAAAGGCGCCACGCCAACCATGCCTGCAGCGGCAACGCCAGCACAGCCAACAGCACCGACAATATGCGCAAAACGACCGGTGTTGCACTTTGCCAAAGCGCGATCCAGCCGTGCAGTAGCACGTAATAGAGCGGAGGGTGGATGTCGCGCGCAGTCAGATCGAACATGCGCAGGAGCGGTTCTGTGGCGAAATAGACGCTGTAGCCTTCGTCCCACCACAGCGGTTGCCAGTCGAGCCGCAGCGAACGCAGCACGACGCCTGCACCAATGATAAGCATCACTATCCAAACAACGCGTGTTGGGCGTACACCAGCAATCGTCGACAACTTATTGCTTCTCGTAGCGAACGTATAACTCTCGGTTCATATCACCGGCAGTAAGCGTGAAAGTCGCCGCCGGCCCAACTACTGCGCCGCCGCCATCGATCAACTCGATCGACCATACGCCGCTCGGATTCATGTTCGGAAACTCGACCTTCATGTTGTGAAAACGCTGACGCGGGCTGGCAATGGGCCAGGTCAAGCCAGAGACGTCGGAGGACATCACGTTGACCGGCAATTGGGCGCCGTCTTTGCTGACGCGCAGGCTATAGCCAGGCAACACCTGATCGCCCTGGTAGACGTAGAGAAAAATGCGCACCAGATTGTTGCCTTCCGGGAACTGCTCCTGCGCCACCAGCGCAAAGGGGAAGGCCGGTGCAGGCGGTTCGGCGGGCGGCGCACTCTCGACAGGCGCTTCAACGGCTGGCGCTTCCGGCGCTGGCGGCTGCGGCGTCAGCTGTGGGGCAGAGGCGGCCGGCGGAACAGGCGTTGGCGTCGGATTGACCACGACAATCCCCGATGAGTCCGATTCTGGCTCAACCACAGGCACAGAATCGACCGGCCCATCAGCGTCGATGTAGGTCTGGCTGATCCAAGCTGACCGCTCTTCGACGCAGCAGATTTGCCACCACAGATCGTCGGCGCTGCGTCCGGTGATCGTGAACTGATCCCCGCGCATCCCTAAACGCAGCGGTGGATATTGCAGACCTGGGCCGCGTCGGATATTGACCAGGTCATCGTTGACAACCGCCAGCACGCTTTGTATTTCGCCACCCACCGCCGCTTCCGGCGCCTGCGCGGAAGCGCTTTCGCCAACCGGCACTTGCGGCGCTTGATTCGCCGTATCCACTGCTGGCGGCGCTTCCGCAGCCGACTGTGCTGGCTGCGCAGGCGTTGGTGTAAAGGTCGGATAGGGCGAGCGTAAGGGGAGGACTGGCTCTTCGTTGACCTGACCTCTGCCAAAGCATCCGGTCACAATTCCGGCGGTCAGAACAATGCTCAAGAGTAGTGCAACGTTTCGTTTCATCATCATTCACTTTCCGTAGGCTTCGGCGTGTATCGACAATTATCGAACACGCACAAACCCCAGATAGATTTCGCGATTCGGATTGTTGCAATCCGTTGTAAATTCTACGATGTCAGAAAGCTGATTTCCGGCTCCATCGCGCACCCAAACCTGCCATGGCCCTTGTCCAAGCAGCTCACAAGGTCGCGGGGTTGCAATTTCTCCTGGGGCCGGTGTTGGCTCCGACGGCGGGCTGAACTCGTATTTGTAGTTGTATTTGACGCGATTGCCAGCGCCCGGCGGCCCACTGTACTCAATTTTGTTTGTGCTCGGTTGCTCGCCACGCGTATTGGGGCGATCGACGCCGCGGAATCGCACCTCCAGAAAATAACCTTCGGCAGGTTCTTCGGGTTGATTGACATCATTGAGTAAGCCAACAAAGAAATAAGCCCAAATGGTCAGAAAATTGTTTTGGGTCGGAAAAAATTGCGGGCCAATTGCGCGCTCGAAGGGATACGGTGTAGCGGTCGGCGTGGCGGTCTCGGTCGGCGTCTCCGTGGGGGTAAAGGTCGGCGTAAACGTTGGCGGCGGCTGCGCCACAACCAACGCCACCTGCTGCGTTTCGTTGACCACGCGCACATGTGTGCCGGCCACCCACACCGAAGCGCCGTTGACGCAACAGATTTCGTACCAGGTTCCCTCTGTGTTGCGACCGATAATTGCAATCGGGATGCCAGGCCCAAGTTGAGCCACCAATGGATACTGGACGCCCGGGCCGGTGCGCAGCGCCACAAAGCCGCTATCGACGATGATGAAAGGCGTTGGCGTCGGGCCAGGCGTTGGTGTATCGGTCGGCGTCGGCAGCAAAATAGGGGGAATCGCGCCCGGTTGAGCGGCTGCAGTTAGCTGAGCTTCGAGAAAGACGGCGGTTGCGGTCTGTTCGAGCGGCGATAGGGTCGGCGTCGGCGTCGGCGTCTCGGTCGGCGGCGGCGTGGGTGTGTCGGTCGGTGGAATCGCGATCACGATGCGGTCGGCGTCGATGGTCGGCTGAATCACGATCACACCGGGTGTGCCGTCACGCGGCGGCGTAACCACGATCAACGGCAGCAGCGCTTCCGGCGTTGGCGTGAAGGTGGGCGCCAGGGTGCGCGTCGGTGGCGGCGTTGGCATCGGCGGCGCCAACAGATCGGTGAACGCACAACCAAGCGTCGAACCAAGCAGCATAAGCCCAGCGCCCACCCCAAACAGGCGCTTCTTCCAGAGCATGTACTGCCCGGCGGATTTCTTGCTTTCCTGATCTGGCTCCAACAAAAGAAAATGCGTCTCGACTGGTTGTGTCACCCAATGGCCTCTCTAGGCAGCGTCGAAGGATGATGGTTCGCAGCGAAGCTCGATCCTGACGATCACTCAGCCCTGCGCTGCGCAGTATAGCATGGTTTGCCTGTCATGCTGAATCAAGTGAGTGAGTTTCAAAATTCTCCTAAAGCTCCACACAATTTCCTCAACCTTATGTTTTTCGATATACTGAAGGTCTGTCTGCGCTTTGGCGTGGATACGACTATCAATTGCAGCCTACCGGCTGCGAACCACGTATCGTTTGATACGCTTGTTATAAAGGAGAAACGTATGGCGCGTGTAAAAGTTCTGTTAACCAAAGATGTGCCCGAACTGGGTCACGCCGGTGAGGTGTATAATGTCGCTGGCGGCTATGCTCGCAACTATTTGATGCCGAGGGGGCTGGCTGTGCTTGCCACACGCGGCGCTATGAAGCAGGCGGAAGAGATCAAAGCCGCTGCCACGCGGCGCCGTGCACGCGAGCGCGCCAACGCCGAAGCGCAGGCGCAGATGATTGCGGGCAAGCGACTCCTCTTTGCCGCCAATGCCGGTGAAAACGACCGTCTTTATGGCTCGATCACATCAAGTGATATTGCTGAAAAGCTGGCTGAAATGGTCGGTTTTGAGGTGGATCGACGCCGCATCGAACTAGATCACGGCATCCGCGACCTGGGCATTCATGAGATTTCGATTCGCCTGATGCCTGAAGTGACCGCCGCCTTTCAAGTGGCTGTGGTGCGCGAGGGCGAAGATTGGGCAGCCGCCGAAGCGCGTGCCGCAGCGAAAGCCGCCAAAGCACAAGCTGCTACGGCTGAGAGCGTTGCAGCCTGATGGTCAAGCGATAACGGTTAAATCCCAGATCAAGTGAAAAGCCAGGGCGTCCTTTGCCCTGGCTTTTCTGTCAATTGTACATTCCGTTATACTGCAACGCCGCCTAGTTGCAGCCACATACGGTGGTTGTAGATCACAAATCCTTGCGCCTCGAAAAAGCGAATGGCGGCTCGATTAAACGCCCAAACGCTCAACGCCAGCGTTTTGATTCCCTGGCGGCGGGCATAGGATTTGGCGGCCTCGATCAGCGCCCTGCCAACACCCTGTCGCTGAAAATCCGGTTTTACGATAATATGATGGATCCAAAGCCGCTCCAGCGGAAAGGTCATTGTGGTTTCCTGCGCGGGCATCGCGTCCGCATAGAGATAACCGATCGCTGTCCCGCCTATCTCTGCCAGAAAAACCACAGTAGAGGGCTTCGCCAGCAAGTCGCGCACTATTGTTGGCGGGAAGGTGTACGCCGATGGCTGCTTGAAGAAGGACGGGTGCGCCTCAGCATGATATGCCTGCAGCGCGCTGTGCAATTGCGATATCGCGTCGTCGTCGTCCAGTGTGGCGTAGCGCACATTGATTGGTTGCTGTGCACGCTGCTGCCCAGAATCGGCTACACGGCGGCGCAGGCATTCCTCCGCCGCCGAACGCATCACCTCGACCGGCGCAGGCTGTCCAGTCCATCGTTCAAAAGCCAGCGCCCCCTGCCAGATTAACATACCCAACCCGCCGATGGCGCGCGCCCCGTGCTGGCGTCCCTGACGCAAGAGCAGTGTATCAGCCGGATTATAGACCAGATCGTACACGATCTGACCCGGATGCAGCGGCAGCTCGTGCGGCCACGGCGTTGTGTCCTGATGCGGCGTCATCCCCAACGATGTGCAGTTGACGATTAGGTCAGCCTCAATTGCTCGTAAACCATCGGGCAATGTCGTGACTTCGACGGTCGTTGCGCCCAAAAAGGGCCGTAGATCGTCCAGCAGCCGCCCGGCGCGTTCGATGCTGCGGTTGGCAAGTGTAATGTGACGCGCTCGCGCCTGCGCCAACCCATAGACGATTGCCCGCGCCGAGCCGCCCGCCCCCAAAACCAGCACGCGCTGTCCCGACGGCTCGACGCCATGTGCGCGCAGGTCGGCGATAAAGCCGGGTGCGTCGGTATTGTCACCCGTCAGGCTGCCATCGGCCTCGACGATGATGGTGTTGACTGCGCGCATTGCCTGCGCCGCCGCTTCGATGCGGTCAAGAAAAGGCAAGACAGCCTGTTTGTGCGGCACAGTCACGTTGACGCCGCACATGCCCATCGCCCGCATCCCGCGCACGGCGTCGCCTACTGCGCCAGGCAGCGCCGGATCGACCGGCAGCGGGACATAGCGCCAATCCAATCCCAATGCATCGAACGCAGCGTTGTGCATTGCCGGGCTGACGCTGTGACTCACGGGCCAGCCGATCAGCCCAACGAGCAGCGTTTTGGCGGAAATCGTATGTACGTCGCTCATGGTAAGAAATCAAAAATGTGAAAGTTTGTGACAAGAATAGCGGCAGAACGTCGCCGCGTCAAAGCAAGCAGCTTCTTTATGGACAATTGGGTAGGATGAGAACAAACGGTCAGACCATAGGCTTCGAGCACCCGTTTTCACACCCCGGCTATGTATGCTATGATCGAGCCGAATTGTGCAGCGGAGAAGACTGAATTTCTAACCGTGAAGTTGCTGAGGCTATGATGGCGTTTCGCACGCTGGTCGATTTCGATGTCTCTGTGGCGCGTAGCGCAACGGGCTATGTCGCTTCATTTCGTGCGCCTGATGGCCGGCGGGTGCAGACGACTTTTCAGACGCCTTTCGAGGAGTATCAGCTCAAGTACTACATTGCGGAGGCAACGCGCGGCCCACAGCCCACGCGCCGGTCGTTGCAGAACAGCGCCGACGCCGCTGCACGTGAGATGGGTGAGGCGCTGTTCGCTGCCATGTTTTCCGGCGCAGCGCTCCATCAATTGAACGCAACTCTCGACGCGTTTGCTCTTGCGCGCGAGCAGGGCGTACGCCTGCGCATGGACTTCAGCGGCGCGCCGGAGCTTGCCGCGCTGCCGTGGGAGTTTCTCTATCATCCGGAGCGGGGTTTTTTTCTGGCGCTTTCACCTGATCTGACGATCGTGCGGTATGTGCAGACGCCGGAGCCGGTGCGCAGCCTGCACGTAGAGCCGCCGCTGCGGATTTTGGCGATGGCGTGTAGCCCACACGACCTGGAGTCGCTCGATGTTGCGCGCGAGCGCGAAAATCTCCAAGCCAGTCTGAAGCGCCTGATTGAGGCTCGCATGGTCGAGATCGACTGGGCGCCAGCCAATACATTTCATGCCGTGACAACCTTGCTTGATCAGCGCGACTATCACATCTTCCACTTCATGGGGCACGGCGCCTTTTTGCAGGATGCAGATCAACGCAACACCGGTTATCTACTCTTTGAGGACGCAACCGGCGCAGCCGCGCCAGTTAGCGCTGAACGACTTGGGCAGGCGCTCCGGCGTTCGGTGCGGCTGGCGCTGATCAACGCCTGTGAAGGGGCGGTCGGCGCTCTGAACAACCCGTCGTCAGGCGTGGCAACCAGTCTGCTGGCGCAGGGCGTGCCCGCGGTGGTTGCCATGCAGTTCAGCATTAGCGACACGATCGCTATTCCGTTTGCAGGCGAATTCTACAGCGCAATTGCCATCGGCCTGCCGGTCGACGCCGCAGTGACCAGCGCACGGCGCAATGTCTGGGCGCGCTTCGAAGGAAGCGGCGAATGGGCGACACCCGTGCTCTTTTTGCGCACCCCGGACGGCAATATCTTCGACGTCGGCGCGTTTCAAGGCGGCGACAGCCGCACAAGTGCACTTCAACAAGAAGTGATCACGGCGACAATGAGCAATCTTGACGTCGATCTAGGCCAGCTGCGCACGATTCTGGCAACCAGCTCGCGTGAGGTGATCAAACGCCTGCCTGTTTGGCTGACCGACCGCTGGTCGAGCGCCGATCGTTCCGCCGAAGAGTTGTACCAGCAGGCCGTCGAGCACATGCAAGCCGAACGCTGGGCTGATGCAAACCGCTTTTTCAAGCTCTGCAATGATCGGGCGCCGGGTTATCGCAACATCAGCGCGCTTTGGCAAGAGTCAAGGTTGCAGGAGCGACTGGCGGAGCACTACCGCCGCCTGGTCAGCGCCTATGCCGAGCAGAAGTGGCAGCGAGTTGTGGAATTGGCGACCACGATTCAGAAAGAGGCGCCTGCTTATAAAGACACAGCGGCCCTACACGACCATGCGTTGCGCATGATGGGTATGACCTTGCGCCCATCAAACCTGCCTGCATCGTCGCCAACCAGACCGGGAGCGCCTGCGCCCTCGTCTATGCCGCCCGTCACACGCCCGCCGACCCTTCCTGGCAGCGCCACACCTGCCAGCAGTGAAAATGCAATCAACAGAACGGACTCGAAACCTTCGTCGTTGCCTGGCCGTTCGTCAGCCCGAATGGAGCAAGATTAGGATTTTTGATGTATCAATCTCATCGATCTGTAGCAAGAAGGAACAACAGCCATGACTTTTGCCGACGTTGACAAACGATATCAGGAGTTGAAACAGCAGTTCGAATCTGGGCTGCTAAGTGAGACGGCCTTTGACGAGGCGCTCAAGGAATTAATGATCCAGGATGATCAGGGGCGATGGTGGGCAAAGGCGCGCGACACCGGTCAATGGAATTATTACGATACTGTGACGCAAAATTGGACGCCCGCTTCTCCTCCAGTACAGTCGTCGCAGCCGCCCCCAGCCTACGCACCGCGCACCGGAGAGCAGACCCCGGCCGGAGCAGCCCACACAGAAAGTAGCGTCTATCAACCGCAAATTGTGCAGCCATCGGCGCAGACCTTTAGCGCAGCGGGTTTTCGCAGCGATCAGCCCGAGCTATCGCCCGGTCTTAAGGTGGTCTTCTATATTCTGTCCTTCCTTGTGCCGATTGTTGGCATCGTGCTCTACTTCGTCTATCGCGGCAAACCGGCGCAGGAAGATCGCTCGGCGGCGAATTTGTTCTTGATTCTCGGCGTGATTTCATTCGCCCTGAGCTGTTTGTGTGGCGCTATCATTCCATTTATGCTTGCGCCCTTTGCGTACTGAGCGAGCAATGCCATTCGATTTGCGCGCGGCGTGGAATCAGGTTGCCGCCGACTACCAGAACCGACAGGCGATTCCATTCACCGACGTGCACTACGGCCCCTGGGCGCCGACTGAGAATGAGCTGCATCTGCTTGGCAACGTAAGCGGATTGCACATCCTCGAAATTGGCTGTGGCGGCGGCCAGTGCTCCATCGCCTTTGCCAGGCAAGGCGCTGTCGTTGTTGGCGTTGATTTCAGCGACGCCCAGCTTGAACATGCCTGGCGGCTCGCCGCGCACGAAGGCGTCGCTGTCTCCTTTGCCCAGGGATCGGCCGAAGATCTCGGCGCCTTCGCCGACGACAGCTGGGATATGGTCTTCAGCGTCTACGCGTTTCAATATATTGCCGACATGCCGCGCTGTCTGCGCGAATGTGCGCGAGTGCTGCGTCCAGGCGGACGACTTGTCTTCAGCCTCGACCATCCCATTCGTATCTGCTTTTTCGACGACGAAGAGCATGAATCCTCGCTCTACCCGATGCGCTCCTACTTTGATCGCCGTCCAATCGCGTGGATGTTCGGCGACACCGGCGTATGGATGCATTCCCATCATCGCACAATCGCCGAATGGATCGACATGCTGAACCAGGCTGGCTTTTGTTTGCAACGCCTGGTGGAGCCGCCGCTGCCGCAATCGATGACCGATGAAAAATGGTTAGAGGACGATCCGCTTTCCGTCCTCCGCAATATCCCAGCCACAATCATCTTTGTGGCTGTACTGCCAGACAAGAATCGGGCATAATGAAACTATGAATCGATTTATCCTGCCAACGTCAGCGCGCATCGCATCCATTGAAACAGATAACTATCGCACCAAAACATTTGTCTTGGAAACCCATCTCGATGCCACGCCAGGGCAATTTGTGATGGTGTGGCTGCCGCGCTTTGATGAAAAACCCTTTTCACTCGTCGACGCCGACCCGGTGACACTGATGATCACAGCGGTGGGGCCGTTTACAAAGCTTGTCCACGAACTACAGATTGGCGACTCTTTGTGGATTCGAGGTGCATTTGGCAAAGGATTTTGTGTTCCGACGACACAGCGACGGTTGGCGTTGGTGGGCGGGGGGTATGGCGTAGCGCCGTTGCTGTGGCTGGCGCGCCAGCAGCTTGCGCGCGGCGCACAGGTGACGGCGATCCTTGGCGCACGCACCACTGCCGATTTGCTTTATATCAAACGTTTCGAGCAGCTTGCTGCTCCATTGCAACCCGACGCACTGTCGATCGTGGTGACGACAGAAGATGGCAGCGCAGGCAAGCCCGGGCGCGTCACCGACGAGCTGGCGCTGCTGGCGACGCAGGGCGCGTTCGATGGCGTCTATGCATGTGGGCCACACGGAATGTTGCAGGCAATCGAGCTGTTGGCGCAAGCGGTTGGTGCACCTTGCCAGGCGAGCTGGGAAGCCTACATGCGTTGCGGCATCGGTATTTGCGGTGCGTGTGAACACCTGGGTAAAGTGCTCTGTTTCGATGGGCCGGTGTTGACAACAGCGTGTGGCGCAAGTGTTGCTGGTTGAAGTAAATCATGGCTGCATCTTTCTACTCCCAACTGCAGAAACTCCTTGATGAAGGTTTGACTGTTGCGGTTGCGACGATTGTTCAAGTCAAAGGCTCCACTCCCCGCGAGGTCGGCGCCAAGATGATCATCCATCCATACGGCAAGCATGTCGGCACGGTCGGTGGCGGCTGTGGCGAGGCGGATGTGATTCGCGCCGGCCTCGACGTGTTGGCTGATGGGCAGCCGCGCACCGTTCACATCGATCTGACCGAACCAATATCCATGCAAAGTATGGGGGTTTGCGGCGGCATCCTCGATGTCTTTATCGAACGTTGGGCGTCTGACGACGAGCAGGCGCAGGGTGAACTATGAGACGCGCAGTGGCGGCGGCGCTGGCGGCTTCTGCCGAGCGTCGCGAAGCTGCTGCGCTGCTCAGCGTGCTAAAGGCAACGGGAGCGTTTGACGCGCAACAAGGGCGACACCTGGTGCTCTGGCTCGACGAACGACCCGCCGTCGGCGATCTTGATCTCGGCGCATTGCAGCGTCGGGCGTTGGACGACGCACGCGCTGCGCTACAGGCGCGGCGGCACACACAACTGGCTTATTGCGTTGGAAATGACGAAATTGTGTTGTTCGTTGATGTGCAGCCGCAGCCCTATCACCTGATCATCGCCGGCGCCGGACATGTGGCCGCGCCCCTGGCGGCGATGGCGGCAATCTGCGATTTCACGGTGACAGTGCTGGACGATCGTCCTCAATACGCCAACAAAGAACGCTTTCCGACCGCCGACCGCATCATTGTTGGCCCATTTCGTGAGGAGCTACGCAAATTGCGCGGTGGGCGCCCTGTTTTTGATCCACACACCTGCCTGGCGTTGGTTACGCGCGGGCATCAGTACGATGTCGATCTGTTGCTCGAGGTGCTCGACGATCCGATGGCATACATTGGCATGATCGGCAGCCGGCGGCGGATTCGCGCCGTGTTTGACCTGCTCGAACGAGAACGCAACATTCCACGCCACAAATTTGAGCGCGTCCACGCTCCCATTGGCTTGGACATCGGCGCGCAGACGCCGTCCGAGATTGCCGTCGCCATTCTGGCGGAAATCATCGCCGTTCTACATGGTCGTTCAACCGAACTGAAATAATGTGGCTCCTCAGGCGTTGCTTACGTTCATCGTATGCTTGATGGAACCGAAATAGGATGTCCGCTATGTCGGTTTTGCTCGAAATTATTGCCACATCCGCCGAGGATTGCGCCGTGATCGAGCGCACTGGCGGCGATCGCATCGAACTATGCTCCGCCCTGTCATTGGGCGGCTTGACTCCTTCGGCGGCGTTGGTGCAACGTGCAAAGGCTTTGACGCGCCTGCCAATTATGATGATGTTACGCCCGCGTGAAGGCGGCTTCTGCTATTCGCCTGAAGAATTCAGGCAGATGGCGCTCGACCTGAAGTTTGGGCTGGCAGTGGGCGTTGACGGCTTTGTCTTCGGCTGTCTGCACCAAGACGGCACGGTCGATGCGCGGCGCACTGCACACCTGGTAAAACTGGCGGCGGGCCGCCAGACGGTTTTTCACCGCGCCTTCGACGCAACGCCCGATCCGGCGGCGGCGCTGGAGACATTGATCGAACTCGGCGTCACACGCGTGCTGACCTCCGGGCGGCAGGCGACAGCGTTGGCTGGCGCCGACCTGATCGGGACGCTGGTCGAGCAATCGGCGGGACGCATCGAGATTCTGCCCGGCGCCGGCGTGCGCACCGAACATGTGGTGGAGCTGATGCAGCGCACGAAGGCGCAACAAGTGCACGCGTCCGCCAGCCGGATTGACATTGACCTTTCCACACAGGCAAACCCCGCTCTGGGTTTTGGCGGTGCGCCTGCTGCGCAGGGTGAGGGGCATCGCGTCGTTGATGACGCCGAAGTCGCCGCGATGAAGCACGCCCTGGCAAGCCTGGAGTAACGCATACGAATTCTGGAGAAAGGCGGCCATAACAGCACCGTAATATACCGATTTGCGCCAACTTCTACACACATGGTATCGTAATCGCCTAGCAACTTCCTTAATCTCAATACAGCACAACAAAGCACGACTGGGCTCAGGACGCTGAAACCTGACCACAGAGCTGATCACAGTCCGGAAAGAAAGTCAACCGCAATGTACGAGGGCTTCGAGGTCATTGATTTTCATTCCCATTTTCCGACCGAACGTCCCTGGTTCCCCGACATGGGCGATACGATGCAACGATACGCCGAACGTGTGAGTGCGGCACGGCGTCAGCTCATTCAGCAACAAAGCCAGCCTTATCAGGAGCACTGGCGACGGATGTGGAATTTTCCGCAGCCGGAGAGCAAAGAGAGCCATCCCGGCGACCGCGAACAGGCGCGGCGTTGGGTGGCGGAGCTGGACAAGTATGGCATCCGCGCCATCGGCTTTGTAACCGGCGGCGGCAACGAACACCTGGCAGAGGTGTGTAGCTGGTATCCTGAGCGCTTTATCGGCTTTGCACACCACACGCCATTTCTGCCCGATGCGGTGGAGCGGTTGGAACGGGCAGTGAACGAATTGGGGTTGCGCGCCTACAAACTGCTGGCGCCCAACATCGAGGAGCCGATCGAATCGCCGGCCGCCTATCCTGTCTGGGAGAAGTGCGCCAAGCTTGGCATTCCAGTGTTGATTCACTTCGGCATTCAAGGCGGCGCCGGCGGCATTGCCTGGCACGAGAATATCAACCCACTCAAGCTGCACAACGTCGCCAAATCCTTCCCCGAAGTGACCTTTGTCATTCCTCATTTTGGCTGCGCCTGGGAGCGCGAGACATTGCAGTTGTGCTGGGCGTGCCCGAATGTTTGTGTGGACACCAGCGGAAGCAACCAGTGGATCCGCTGGGTGCCGGGCGAGGTGACGGTCAAGTATCTGTTCCGCAAGTATTACGAGACAATCGGGCCGGAGCGCATCATCTTTGGCAGTGATTCGAGCTGGTTCCCGCGCGGTTTCGCCTTCCGTTACCTACAGGATCAGGTGCGCGACTGTCTCGATCTGAACATGCCCGACGACCATATCCAGCTCATCTTTGCGGGCAACGCTGCGCGGCTGCTCAAGATCGATCTCTCATCGTAATCGCCCCGGAAGTTCCAACGGTTTCGGGAAGATGAATAACGGACCTGGATGTCAATACGATTTTGTTGATAATCAAACTCAGGAGGAAACTATGCAACATCGCTCGTACACTATCTTAGCCAGCCTGCTCGTGTTGCTGGCGTTATTGCTCTCTGCCTGCGCGCCGGCAGTTGCACCGGCGGCGCCAGCGGCCAGTGAAGCCGCTGCAACGGAAGCTGCGTCAGGCGAGGTGATTGAGATCGAATACTGGCAGTACAACTTCGAGGCGCGCGTCAAGGCAATGGATCAGCTCATCGCCATGTTCGAGGAGCAGAATCCAGACATCAAGGTGATCCACAATTCCGAGATTCCTTACGACAACTATCGCGACGCCATTGCCGCACGCGTGCCAGCCGGCGTCGGTCCCGATGTCGCCACCCTCTTCTACGGTTGGCAGCCGGTGTGGGTGGGACAGGGCTACATTGTGCCGCTTCCAGAGGATGTCTTCTCGCCTGAACTGATCAGCGCCGAGTTCAGCCCGATGGTGCAAGCCAGCTATCAAGATGGCAAACTCTACACGCTGCCGACGGCTGTGCGCACGCTGGCGCTCTTCTACAACAAAGACTTGATGGCGCAGGCTGGTCTTGACCCGGAGAATCCCCCTGCCACGCTGACGGAGTTTGAAGAGCAGGCTGTGCAGTGCACCAGGATGGACGCGCAGGGCAACTACGAGATCATGGGCTTTCCGGTCTCGATGACGGGCCAGGCGCACCATTGGTTCCGCGAGGTGTTGTTGCGTCAGTTCGGTCAGCAGCCTTACAGCGACGACTACAGGCAGGTGCTCTGGAACGCCAGCCAGGGCGGCTACGACGCCTGGAACGAGCTGCTCAAGTTCCAGACGGAACTGAAGACCGGCGACGCCACGCTCTTCGACGGCGACCCCAACTTCTTCTTGAACGGCAAAGCCTGCTTCCACATTGACGGCTCTTTCCGGCTCGGTACGATTGCCAACAATGCGCCCGACCTGAACTTCGGCGTGGTGGAGCTGCCCGAGCACAACGGCGTCAAGAGCACCTTCGGCAGCTACTGGACGCACGGTATTACCCAGAAGGCGGCGGCTGACCCGGCGCGCATGGCGGCGGCCGTGAAGTTCCTGCAGTTCATCACTTCGCCGGAAGCCGGCGCACTGTGGGTCAAGGCAACCGGCGAACTGCCTGCCCAGCTTGCCGCCGCCAACGATCCGGAGTTGCTTGCCGATCCCAAGTTGGGCGCCTTTGCTGCTGGCCTGCCCTATGCACACTCCACCTTCTTTGTGGATGAGAGCAAGGATCGTCAGGCGCTGATCGACGCCTACAATGCGGTCGTGCTCAACGGCGCCGATCCTGCCGCCGAGCTTGACTTCGCCGTGGAGACGGTGCAGGAACTGCTCGACGGCTACTGGGCAAATCAGTAAACGCTGACTTTTTCACTGATGGATATCTTGGGTGTGGCGGCTGTTGTGCAGCCGCCACACCCAAAACACACCCAATTCACCGCCTAACCTCATGAAACTTACGCTGCGACGTCGCCAAATTCTGTGGGCTTATGCGTTTCTGTCGGTCAGCCTGGTGTTTTTTGTCGTGATCCGCTGGTATCCCACCCTCCTCGCCTTCAACATCAGCTTTCGCGATTGGAGCGTCTTCCAGAACAGCGGGCCCTGGGTCGGATTGCAGAACTATCAAGACATTTGGACAGACCTGTTCAAGCAGCGCAGCGCTGTGCGCGCCGCCTTTTTCAACACGCTGCGTTACGTCATCATCGGCGTGCCGATTCAATTGACGCTGGGGCTGATGGTCGCCATGATGCTGAACAGCATCGGGCGCGCAGCAGGCTTTTTCCGCGCGGCGTATTTTATTCCCTACGTCACTTCGCTGGTGGCGGTTGCCTTCGTCTGGAACTGGTTGTATGCGCCGCAGACCGGACTGATCAATCAGATGTTGCTGGCGCTTGGCTTACCAATGCAGGGCTTCACCAAAAGCCCGCAACAAGCGCTCTATTCGATCACAGCGGTGGCGATCTGGGCCAGCCTGGGTTTCACCATCATTATCTTCCTCGCCGGCTTGCAACAGATTCCTGATGTATATTACGAAGCCGCTCAGATCGACGGCGCCAACCGCTGGCAGATTTTCTGGCGCATCACGCTGCCGCTGCTCAACCCGGTGATCGTCTACCTCTCTGTGTTGCAGACGATCAGCTTCCTGCGTATGTTCGACCTGGTGCGCAACATGAGCGACCAGGGTCAGGGCGGCCCGCTCAACAGCACGACGACAGTGGTGCTGGAAGTCTACAAAGAAGGATTTGGCAGTTACAACATGGGCTACGCTGCGGCCCTGACGGTCTTGCTGTTTTTTGTCATCTTGCTGATCACGATCTTTCAGTTGCGCGTTTTGCAGCGCCGTGTGGAGTATTAGCCGATGACCACCTCTGCAGAAAGCAACGCCGAACGTCTGCTGCGTATCTCCGAACAGGTGGCAGCCAAACCCACGCGGCGACGCACGCGCTTTTCCTGGCTGACTGCGCTCATCTACCTGTTGCTCAGCCTGGGCGCAGTCGTGATGATCGCACCCTTTGTGTGGATGATTCTGACCAGTTTCAAGCCAGGCACAGAGCTGATTGACTTTGCGTTCCTGCCCAAAAATCCGACGTTGGACAATTATTACCTGGTGCTGACAACCAGCAGCTTTGGCCGCTGGTATCTCAACAGTCTCTTTATTGCCACGGTCAGCACGTTGAGCGTTGCGTTTTTCGATTCGCTGGTCGGCTACACCTTCAACAAGTTCGAGTTTCCCGGCAAAACGATCATCTTTCTCGGCATCCTCGCCACCTTGATGATCCCGACCGAGATGCTGATCATCCCGTGGTATAACATGAGCGTGCAGCTTGGCTGGCATCAGGGCAATATGCAATATTGGGGCATCGTCTTTCCGGGCGTCATCACCGCCGTCGGCATCTTTTTGATGCGTCAGTTCTTCGACAGTGTGCCCAACGAACTGTTGGACGCGGCGCGCATCGACGGCATGAATGAGTTCGGCATCTTCTGGCGCATCGCCATGCCCCTCGTCAAACCTGCCGTAGCCGCGCTCTGTATCTTCAATTTCATCGGCAACTGGAACGCCTATCTGTGGCCGCTGATTATCGCCAGCAGCCGTCAGTTTTATACGCTGCCGGTGGGGCTGAGCTTCTTTCGCGGCGAATCCACCACGCAATGGGAGAAGATCATGACCGGCGCCAGCCTGGCGACGATCCCATTGCTGATCGTCTTCATCCTCTTCCAGCGTCAGATCATCAAAGGGATCGCACTTACTGGATTGAAGGGATAGCCATGAATTTCCCGCACCCGATCTACAGTCAGCATGTGTTGCTGCCAGCCTACGCCGATGCGCAAACCTATTTGTTCGAGCCGATGTTGGCGGCGCACGAAGCGCACGCCGTGATGTTGGCGGAGTGCGGGATCATTACGCCAGCGAATGCAGCGGCGATCGTGCGCGCAGTGGCGGCGATCCGCGCGGAAGGCGTCGTTGCCTACGCCTATCAGCCCGGCATCGAAGACCTCTTCTTCCGCATCGAAGGGCGGATCATCGAGCTGGCTGGCGCCGACTACGGCGGCAACCTGCAACTGGCGCGCAGCCGCAACGATCTGGGTCATGCACTGGCGCGCATGGCGCTGCGTACACGCGTGCTCGACATCCAGGAAGCGCTGCTGCGGCTGCGCACGGCAGTCATGGCGCAGGCGCGACGTCATCTCAACACGCTGATGCCTGGTTACACACACACGCAGCCGGCGCAACCTGTCACCTTCGCCCATTACCTGGCGGGCGTGCTCACCTTTCTGGCGCACGACCAGGCAAAGTTCGCCGCCGCCTATGCAACGGTCAACCAGTCGCCGCTCGGTGCGGCTGCGCTGACCGGCGTCGGCTTTCCCATCGACCGTCGCCGCGTCGCCGATCTGCTTGGCTTCGATGACATCGTCGTCAGCACACAGCACGCCATCGGCGGCGGCGAGTATCTGACTGATGTCGCTTTCACTGTACAGGCGCTGGCAATTGACCTTAGCCGCATGACGCACGATCTGCTGGTGCGCGCCACGCAGGAAGCCAACGCGCTGCGCATCGACGACAGTTTCATCCAGATCAGCTCGATCATGCCGCAGAAGCGCAATCCTGTGGTGTTGGAGCATCTGCGCGCTCGTCTCAGCCGCGCCCTCGGCTATGCTCAAACCGTGGTGACGCAGTGTCACAGCATCCCCTACGGCGACACGCAGGACATCGAGGACGAAATCCTGCCGCCGATCTTCAACGCGTTGGGCGCCATCGAGGAATGCCTGGAACTCTACACCGCTGTTTTCGAGACGTTGACCTTGAACGAGGCGCATCTGCGCGAGCAGGCAGGCGAGGGCTTCACCACCGCCACCGAGCTGGCAGATACGCTGGTGCGTGAGACCGGACTACCCTTCCGGCTGGCGCACAAGGTCGTGGCAGGCATGGTGCAGGCGGCGGTGAAGGCGGGTATTCCCAGTTCACAGTTGACGATTGACCTCTTGCAAACGTCAGCCCACCAGGTGTTGGGTCGCGACCTTGCCTTCGACGAAGCGCAGTTTCGGCAGGCGCTCGATCCGGCCCACTTCGTCGCCATTCGCAGCGGAGAAGGGGGCGTGGCGCCAACAGCCACAGCGGTGCTCTTAGACAGACTCCAACAAGAACACGCGCACGCTGCCGGCGAGTGCGTCGCCGCACGTGCGCGACTGGCGGAAGCAGACGCCCAGCGCGTCGCAACGGTTGCATCTTATTGGTAGGTCATCGCCTCCAGCAACGCTGCCTAAAACCACAGCGATGCCACGCGCATCGCCGTGTCGCTGATTACCGGTATGCGCAGCATCAGCACGAGCACACGATAGAGCAAGCCAGGTACAAAGGCGACCTGTCCATTACCCAGCGCATCCAACGACTGCCGCACCACATCCTCCGCCGACATCCACATAAACTCCGGATACGGCTTTGGTTTGTGCTTCGCAAAGTCGGGCGTGAAATGAAACTCTGTGCGCGTGAAGCCGGGGCAGAGCGCCTGCACGTAGACCCCGCTGCCGAGCAGCTCGTTTTGCAGCGTCTCCGAAAAGGCAGTGAGATAGGCTTTGGTGGCGGCGTAGTTGACGTTGCCGCGCAGCCTAACATAGCCCGCCACCGATGAGACATTGATGATCGCGCCGTGCTTGCGGGCGGTCATGCCGGGCAGCGCCGCCTGCGTCAGTCGCATTGGCGCCATCACGTGCAGATAGACCATTTCCTGTTGACGCACAGGGTCGCTGTTGACCAGCCGCCCAATTGTGCCAAAGCCGGCGTTGTTGACGAGTATCGCCAGATTGTCCATCGCCCGGATGTGTTCTTCAAGCCGGGCAACGTCCGCTTCCTGCGATAGATCAGCCGCGATGACCTCGACGTTGACACCGTAGGTCTGCGTGAGCGACTGCGCCAGCTCCTGCAAGCGGTCGCCGCGGCGCGCCACCAACACCAAATCGAATCCGCGCGCAGCCAGCTGTCGTGCGTATTCGGCGCCGATGCCTGCCGACGCTCCCGTAATCAGCGCGACGCATGGCGCATTTGGATCACGCGGTCGCCACACAAAACGCCCCGGCGGCGTGCGCAACAGCGCCCAGGCGGCGAGTACAGAAGTGGCGAAGAAGGTGAAAAGAAACCGCTTGTTCATTGTTCTACCCGAATGTTCTGTGGTGATTCGATCATTATGAAGATTAGAAAGTAGCTCCCATCGTCATGTCGTCCGCTGCCGCACCACCTCGTATAGCAGCAGCGCGGTCGCCGTCGCCAGGTTGAGGCTATCGATGTGACCGGCCATCGGGATCATGACCCGCTCATGGGCGGCGGCGAGCCATTGCGCGCTGAGGCCTTCAGCTTCGCTGCCCATGACGATGGCAACGGGACCGGTCAGGTCTACGGCAGTGTAGCGCGTGGTGGCGTCCGGCGTGGTGGCGATGATGCGGATCTGCTGCGCCGTGAGCCAGGCGATTGCGTCTGCGGCGCTGGCTTCGGCCACGGGCACGGTGAAGAGCGCGCCCAGGCTGGCGCGCACTACGTTTGGATTGTGCAGATCGACGCCGCTGCAAACGATCACGCCATCCACGCCGGCGGCGTCGGCTGTGCGCAGGATGGCGCCGAGGTTGCCCGGCTTCTCGGGGCGGTCGATCACGGCGAAAAAGGGCTTTGCGCGCAGCGGCAGGTGATCGAGCCTGGCGTCAAGAAAGGGGGTCACCAGCACGACGCCGCCACTCTCCTCGCGCACGGCAAGCCGCGCAAAAACTTCGGGCGTCACCGTAAACAGATGCGTGCGTCGTTCGGCGTCGAGGCGGGCGAGCTGCGCCAGCGCGCCGCCCATCCGGCTATGATCAACCAGCTCAGTACAGACAAATGCCTCCACAGGAACGATGCCTGACTCCAACGCCCGGCTTACTTCGCGTATGCCTTCGACCAGCGTAAGCCGACGCTGCGCACGTTCGCTGCGCTTTTCCAGCCTGAGCGCACTTTTGATATGCGGATTATGTGGGCTGGTCAGATGGGTGGGCATGGGATGCGTAAAGAAAGGTCAATAGTGAATTGTGAATCGTGAATCGTGAAGTTTGTGGCGTCTCCCAATCTCCTTTCTCCCTCTCTATCATCAAACGTTACTCTTCCGCCAGCCAGCGCGCGTAGACGCCGCTCGGCAACAGGCGGGCGCGAGCCGGGTTGGGCTGCTGCTCGGGAATGGTCATCTCGCCGGTTTCGACCGTCCCCTTGCGCCCACCCACGACGATGTCGATCTGGTTGCGCATCGTGATCGGCGTAAAGCCGGGCGTGTGACAACTGTAGAGCACAAAGAGTGCATCCTTTGCCAACAGCGCGTGACATGCCTGCAGGAGGGGAACCAGGTCATCTTCGATCTTAAAGACCTCGCCCTTTGGCCCGCGGCCAAAACTGGGCGGGTCGAGAATGATCGCCTGATAGGTGTGGCCGCGACGCTCCTCGCGTTTGACGAACTTCATAGCGTCATCGACCAGCCAGCGGATCGGGCGGTCAGCCAGCCCACTCAGCTCGGCGTTTTTGCGCGCCCAGTCCACCACGCCTTTGGCTGCGTCGAGATGGACGCAGTGCGCTCCCGCCTGGCTGCAAGCCAGCGTGCTCCCGCCGGTATAGCCGAAGAGGTTGAGCACGTAAAGATTACGGTCGTTGGTGCGCTTCATACGCGCGCGGATCGCCTGGCGCATCCACTCCCAGTTTTCAAGCTGCTCAGCAAACAACCCCATGTGCCCAAAGTTGGTGAGCTTGATGTGAAACTGCAGCCCGCCAAAAAGCACATCGAACTCACGGCTAACCTTGCGATGAAAGGTCCAACGTCCGCCGTCTTCAGTAGCGCCGCGTTCATAGACGCCGTCGGCGCGTTGCCAGTCGCTGTCAAGGAGTCGCTGCTGCCAGATTGCCTGCAACGATGGGCGCACCAGCAAATAGGGCCCGATCCGTTCCAGCTTGCGCATGTTGCCCGAATCAAGCAATTGATAGTCACCGTCTGTAGATGTCGCCATACACCAGTTCTTTCCAAATTCAATGGATGGATATGTCTTTCTTCTACCACAGAGTGCCTGCTTTTCCCAAGAGGAGTGGAGGTTTCCAGGTGATTTTATGGGGCGTAATTCCCACTGGCTCAATTGCCGCCCATCTCTCAGTGCTGATATACTGTCACTTATCATCCTCTGAAGGACAGCGCAGAAAGGGTTATGGAATGAGCGATATTAGATTCGGGACAGATGGTTGGCGAGGACGCATTGGCGACGATTACACCTATGCAAATTTGCGACGGGCGACGCAGGGTTTTGCCAGCTATCTGAAAACAACAGGGCGACAGGGACCGGTCGTGGTCGGCCACGATCGGCGATTTTCTGCCGAACATTTCGCCGCTGCTGCGTGTGAGGTGCTGGCGGGCAACGGCTTCCAGGTTTTGCTGACGCCAGGGCCGACGCCGACGCCGGTGATCAGCTACAGCGTCAGAGCAAACCAGGCCATCGCCGCGCTCAACATCACAGCCAGCCACAACCCGCCGGAGGACTGCGGCTTCAAGGTGCGCGACCAGAACGGCGGCGCCATCGCCCCCGACGGGTTGAAGGCGATCGAGTCGCTGATTCCATCCGCAGGCGAGGAAACGGCGATCCACCGCATGCCGCTGGCGGAGGCGCTTTCAACCGGGCGCGTCGCCTATTTTGATCCCAAGCCTGCCTATTTGACCCATCTTGCCCGACTGATCGACGTCGAGCCGATCAAGCGCGCCGGGCTCAAAATCGTCGTCGACAATATGTGGGGCAACGGCGCCGGCTGGATAAGCGAAATCCTGGCGGGTGGCAGCACCGAAGTGATCGAAGTTCACGCCGAACGCAACCCGCTCTTCCCGGAGATGAGCCGCCCCGAACCGATTCCGCCGAACGTGGACGCCGGATTGGCTGTAGCGCGCTCGGTGCGCGCCGACTGCGTCTGTATTCTCGACGGCGACGCCGACCGTTGCGGCTTCGGCGACGAGCATGGTGCGTTTGTAGATCAGTTGCGCGTCTACGCCTTGCTTGCCTATTATTTGCTAGAGGTGCGCGGGGAGCGCGGCGCCATTGTCAAGACATTGAGCACAACATCAATGCTCGACAAACTGGGCGCCCTCTACGGCGTTCCGGTCGTCAACACCGGCGTTGGCTTTAAATATGTCGCGCCAGCCATGATCGAGCATGACGCCATGATCGGCGGCGAGGAGAGCGGCGGCTACGCTTTTCGCGGCCACGTGCCCGAACGCGATGGCATTCTCTCTAATCTTTATCTGCTGGACTTCATGGTGCGCACCGGCAAGAAACCGACTGAATTGCTCAAGCTGATCTTCGACAAGGTGGGCGCGCACTACTACGACCGCATCGACGTGCGACTGACCGACAACGCCATGAAAGACGCGGCTCGGAAACGGCTGGACGCGGTCGATATTTCGAGCCTTACGTTGGGCGGACACCGCGTCACCGAGCTGGTTACGTTAGACGGTTACAAATTCGTGATGGACGACGGCGGCTGGCTGCTCGTGCGCTTCTCTGGCACCGAACCGCTGCTGCGCATCTACACCGAAACGACCGACCAGCAAGCGGTGCCACAGATTCTTGCCGACGGACGTGCAATGGTGGGCGTCTAGCGTCAGGTATGTGCAATCTGACCTACTTTTTAAGATCGAAGTATGTGATAAAATGAACAAACATAAATGCACAAAGTTTGGTTTTTGTTTGGTGATTGTTTGTATAGGGAATGTCTAATATACAGATGTTCGATCTCGTCGATAGCCATTGTCACATCGATCTGCAACAATTTGACGTAGATCGGGCGGCGGTGCTATCGCGCGCACAGGCCGCTGGTGTTGCGTTGATCGTGATTCCGGGCATCGATCTAGACCAGTGTCGAAGGGCTTTGACGTTGGCAGAGCAGACGGATTGGCTTTATGTGGCTGTTGGGCTGCACCCCAACAGTGCTGCCGACTTCGACGACGCCACGATCGACGCATTGCGAGCGATGGCTGCCCACCACAAGGTCGTGGCAATTGGCGAAATTGGGCTAGATTTTTACTGGGACAAGGCGATGCCGGATGTGCAGCAATATGCGTTTGTGCGTCAGCTCGAGCTGGCGGCAAAGCTAGGTCTGCCCGTGATCATCCACAGCCGCGACGCCAACGCAGCGGTGGCGGAAGTGCTGAGTGCATGGGTGACGAGCGCCGCCTTTGTCGCATCGCCGCTGGCGAAACGCCCTTTTGCCGGCGTCTTGCACGCCTTCAGCGGCGACCTGACATTGGCGGAACAGGCGTACAACTGGAATTTTGTGTTGGGACTAGGGGGGCCGGTGACATTTCGCAATGCGCACGCGCTGCGTGCGCTGGTTCCCGCTTTGCGCCTTGACCGGCTGATGCTGGAGACCGATGCGCCATACTTAGCGCCGCACCCACACCGCGGCAGGCGTAACGAACCGGCATATATTGCCCTGGTCTGTGAACAACTGGCGCAGTTGTACGCATTATCTCCGGCTGAGATAGCCGGGCGCACAACGGCGACAGCGCTTCGTTTCTACGGTTTGGAGGATCACTTCGGTGTTGATCTCGCAAGTAGCCACGCCGCAGTCCATTCCTAGAAAGGTGATGGATGCGATCACGCCGCAAAACACTGTCGGTGCGGTGAACCAAAGCAATGGCGCGTTGGACATCAACACGCTCTTTGCTCCGATTCGACCGGGTCTGCGTCTGGTAGAGTCCAAGCTACGCAATGTTGATTCGGCGATCTTTGCACCGTTGGCGGAGGCGTTTGTCAACTTGATTGGCAGCGGCGGCAAGCGATTGCGCCCGGCGTTGGCGCTGCTCTCGGCCGAGTTCAACGGCTCGATGCAGAGTTCGCCGCACTACAGTACAGTGATCGCTCTGGCAGCTTCAGTCGAGATGTTGCACACTGCCACGCTCGTCCACGATGATGTGATCGACGGCGCGCTGCTGCGTCGCGGCGCGCCGACGCTCAACGCGCGCTGGAACGGCATCTCCACCGTTCTGGCGGGCAATTATCTCTTTGGCACGGCCGCACACTTCTCCGCCGAAACGCAGAACATGCGCGTGATCGCTTTGTTCAGCGATACGCTACGCGTCATCGTCGATGGAGAGTTGCGCCAGCTAAAGGATCGGCATAATTTCATGCAGAAACGCGAGAACTACTATCAGCGCATCTATGCCAAGACTGCCAGCCTTTTCTGCGCGGCGACGCAGGGCGCGGCGATTCTTTCGCAGTTGCCGGAAGAGCGTATCGCTGATCTAAATCAGTTTGGCTACAACTTTGGCATGGCGTTCCAGATCATTGACGACATTCTGGATTTCACCGGCGACGACGCCACGTTGGGCAAACCGGCGGGCAGCGACCTGCGCCAGGGCACGTTGACCCTGCCATTTTTTCATTACCTGCAGCAGCATCCCGACGCCCGCTCTGTCATTGCTGTGCTTGAGGACGCCCAAAACGAAGCCGACGACGGCAATACGGCTGTTTGGGACGAAGCGGTCAATCTGTTGGTGCGCGACCTGCGCAACAGTGCGGCGGTTGAGGCGGCGCGTGAGGAAGCGCGCACCTTCTTACGCCGCGCCGTCGACAACCTGGCGGCTCTGCCCGACAATGTCTACCGCCACTCGCTTTTGGGGTTGTGCGAATACGCAGTCAAACGGACGTACTGACGCCTGCAATCAATTCTATCGAGGCGCGCAGAGAATATCCCCCGCCCCCTCGCTCTTATTCTGCATCGACAAGTGAGGTTTCAGCTATGTCAAGCGAAGACCCAAGAATTGTGGAACTGCACAGACGCCGCGCCATCGCAATGGAAGGCGGCGGCCATGAGCGCGTTGAACGTCATCACGCCAGGGGTCGGCGCACGGCGCGCGAGCGTCTCTTACAGTTGTTCGATCCGTATTCGTTTCAGGAGCTGGGAATGTTCGCAACGGCGCGCATCGGCGATGAGAGCGAGCGCATTGCCGGCGACGGCGTCGTGACCGGCTTCGGCATGATCGATGGGCGAACAGTCTTCGCCTATGCGCAGGACGCCACGGTGTTCGGCGGTTCGTTGGGCGAGATGCACGGTCGCAAAATCTGCCAGGTGATGGATCGGGCGGTCGAGGCTGGTGCGCCGGTGATCGGCTTGATCGATTCAGGCGGAGCGCGGATTCAGGAAGGAATCTACGGTCTGGGTGGGTATGCTGAGATTTTCCGCCGCAATGCCATCTACTCCGGCATTGTGCCGCAAATCAGCCTGCTTTTGGGCCCGTGCGCCGGCGGCGCCGCCTACTCGCCTGCGTTGACCGACATCTTGGTGATGGTTGAGGGACAGTCGTATATGTTTCTAACCGGGCCTGAGGTGGTGCGCGCCGTCACCGGTGAAGAGGTGGACGCCGAGAAACTCGGCGGCGCCCGTATGCACATTTCCACCAGCGGACTGGCGCATTTTGTCACATCGACAGAGAACGATGCGCTGTTGCTGGCGCGGCGGCTGCTGAGCTACCTCCCTTCCAATCACCTCGAAAATCCGCCGCTGACAGCGCCAGGCGTCGAGCCAACGCAGGCTCGCCAGGCGCTCAACACGATTGTGCCGCTCGACCCGCGTCAGCCCTACTCGATGCACACCGTCATTCACTACATTTTCGACGCGCACTCTTTCCTGGAAGTGCAGGAGCAGTTTGCACGCAACGCCATTGTTGGACTGGCGCGTCTGGATGGTCAGCCGGTCGGTGTGGTCGCACAGGAGCCGGAGGTGCTGGCGGGAGCGCTCGACATCGACGCTTCGGACAAGATCACACGCTTCGTGCGCTTCTGCGACGCCTTCAACATTCCGCTCGTCACATTTGTCGATACGCCTGGTTTTCTGCCCGGCGTCGATCAGGAGTATCATGGAATTATCCGGCATGGGGCGAAGATTGTTTACGCCTATTCGACGGCGACAGTGCCAAAGTTGAGCATCGTGACGCGTAAGGCGTATGGCGGCGCGTATGTGGTGATGAGCAGTAAGCAATTGAACACAGATGTGACCTTTGCATGGCCCAGCGCTGAGATTGCGGTGATGGGCGGTGAAGGGGCGGCCAGCATTCTGTATCGCAAGGAGATCGCGCAGGCCGCCGACCCGAAAACAGCGCGTGCACACTACGCCGAACAATATCGCCAGCAATATCTGAACCCCTATGTAGCGGCTGAGGGCGGCTTCATCGACGAAGTGATCGAGCCGGCGGAAACGCGTGAACGATTGATCGTCGCGCTGGCCGCCTTACGTCACAAAGCTGTGATTCCACTGGCGCGGCGCCATGGCAATATGCCAGCGTAAGAGAGGCGCAGAGCGCTGCGTGTTTGTCTCGTGTTGCGTGTTGCATGTTGTGCGCACTGTTGGATACGCAACACGCAACACGCAACACGCAACACGACATTGGGTGAAACAGGCAACAATGATCAATTTTGGCAACATCGAACAGGCGCTGCTGATCACGGTGATCGGCGTGACCTTGATCTTTGTCGTACTGTTGGTGATGTGGGGATTCATGGCGTTGTTAGTCCGCCTGGCTGCACCACAACCTGAACCAATCCAGGCGCAAGTCGCGTCTGCGACATCTGTAAGTGACGATGCCGCAATGATGACACGACGCAGGGCCGCCGTGGTTGCAGTCGCCGTGGCGCTGGCAATCGAGACGGAACGCGCGCACTCGGCGCCGCTCCTGCAAAGCGCGCCGGGACCGATCTCGCCCTGGCAGGCGACGCTGCGCGGCAATGCACTGAGCCGGCGCGCCGGCGCTTTCCGCCGCAACCCACCTGCACGCTAATCGAAGGGAACTGCGCATGAATGTGCGCGTGCAAATCGACGGCAAAACCTACATTGTGGAGATCGGCGACCTGAACAGTCGCCCGATTCAGGCGATTGTCGACGGGCAGGTCTTCGCCGTGTGGCCAGAAGAGGTGGAGGGCGTCGCCGCTGCCGCCCCTACCGCCAGTGCAGCGCCAAAAAGAGCACCAGCAACACCCTCTGTGAGCGCAGCTGCTCTTTCAGGTCAGACAAACGTCGTAACTGCGCCGTTGCCTGGGGATGTCGTCGTCGTGGCCGTCAAACCGGGAGATGTCGTCGAAGTCGGTCAACTGCTGTGTACGGTCGAGTCGATGAAGATGAACAATCCCATCCGCAGCATACAGGCCGGCGTTGTCGAACAGGTGTTGATCGCAGTTGGCGACCATGTCAACCATGGCCAGCCGCTGCTGACGCTGCGCCAGACCAATCACTGAGCAATCACCCATGGATGCACAAGAACTGATTGTGGTGCTGACGCAGGGCATCCGCGCTTTCACCTGGGCGAACGGCGTAATGATCGCGGCAGGCAGCCTGCTGATCTATCTGGCGATCGTGCGTGGCTATGAACCGCTGCTGTTGCTGCCGATCGGCGCCGGTTGCATTTTCGCCAATCTTGGCATGTCGGCGTATGTCGATGGGACGTGGCTGGCAACGATCTACGCGTTTGGAATCGAGACCGAGTTGTTCCCACTGTTAATTTTCATCGGCGTTGGCGCAATGATCGACTTTCGCCCGCTTTTGGCGCAACCGCGGCTGGTGTTGATGGGCGCAGCCGGGCAGGTGGGCATCTATATCACGTTGCTGCTGGCGGTGTTGCTCGGCTTTGAAATGAAGGAAGCGGCTGCCATCGGCGTGATTGGCGCCATCGATGGGCCAACGGCGATCTTTGTGGCGACGCAATTGGCGCCGCATTTGCTAGGCCCGATTGCCGTGGCCGCCTATTCATACATGAGTCTGATCCCGATCATCCAACCGCCGTTGATGCGCCTGCTCACGACTCCGACAGAACGCCGCGTGCGCATGGAGTATGCTCCGCGCCCAGTCTCGCGGGCGGCGGTGTTGATCTTCCCGGTGGCGACGACAATCTTCGTCAGCTTGCTGGCCCCAGCCGCTGCGCCGTTGATCGCCAGTCTGATGCTCGGCAACCTGCTGCGCGAGGCGTTGGTCGTCGAGCGTCTCAGCCTGGCGGCGCAGCACGAGATTGCCAACATCTCCACGCTGTTTTTGGGGCTTGCTATCGGCGCTACGATGACCGCCGACCGCTTTCTCTACAGCCCGCTGACCGGTTTTCAGTGGCAGACGTTGATGGTGCTGGCATTGGGGCTGTTTGCGTTCGTGATGGACACCGTGGCGGGGTTGCTTTTTGGCAAGTTTATGTACTTCGTTTCGAGACGCAAGATCAACCCGTTGATTGGCGCCTGTGGCATCTCGGCGTTTCCGATGGCGGGTCGGCTGGCTGCTCAGGTGGCGCAGGAAGAGGATTACAGCAACTTTCTGCTCATGCATGCCATGGGTGCGAACACCGCCGGGCAACTGGGCAGCGTTGTCGCCGGGGGGCTGTTGCTGGCGCTCGTCACCGGAATTGGGATTGCGTGATCGGCAATTTCGTCACTGTCAAAATAGATTCTGCCCAGTTCTCATCGAACCACCACATCATCCCAGCACGGTCCCTCCAACGGCAGCTCCACAATCGAGAGCGCGTTGACGCCGGTCGGCTCCAGGCTGACGCGATAGCGACGCCAGGGCAGGTAGAAGTAGGTGTAGCCGCGCAGACAGACCTGGCTGCGCACGGCGGTCAGGTCTGGTGTGGTCTCACCAAGTGGATTGGGGCTGAGCTGGCGCAGGTCTTCCAAAGCCAGACGATGCACCCACAATCCGGTGATGCCATAGGTCGTTTCGGCGGCACGGCGGGCGTTGGTCACCAGTCGCAGCTCCTCGCCGGTGGTCGGCGGCTGTGGCGGGTCGAGATAGCGCGGCAACAGCGCCCACGGCGTCAGCACGAACAGAAGCACGACCAGAATCTGCAAGCGGCGCGATCTGTTTTCCAGTTGAAACAAGACAATAGCGATGCGGACAAGCAGGCTCATCACCAACACCAACAGCCATAACAGCAGCGTATTGAGCAGCACGTCGAGCAGCCCGATCTGCGTCTGTCCATCGAAAGTGATGCGCGCCACCGGCAGTGGAAACCCGCGCCACCCCGTGCAGCCGGCAGCGCAGCCCGCATAATAAGGCGGCACCCAAAAGATATAGATGCTGATGAAAGCCAGTGCGAACGCCGCCAAAAAACTCAGAATGGCAAGGCGGTGCCAATGTTGCGTCTGCTGTCTCCACCAGATAACCATCAGCGCAACCGCCAGCATTCCACCCAGCGCCAGGATCAGATCGCGCCAGCCGGCGAAGTAACTCCAGCCTTCCAGCAATGAAGAAGTCTGCATATTATGGCTGCCAGCAAAGGAACGTTCGATCCAGCGCCTCAGGAAGGCCAAAGATGGGGAAAATCTGGTTTTGACCGTTCCAACGCATCAACTGCTGCGCGCCATCGCGGTCGCGCGTCAACACCAAAATCCAGGCCTGATCCAGGCACGCAGCAAAGTCGCGCGCCGACTGTTGGCGCGGCAGCAAATAAGAGCTGGCGACAATGGGGTCGGCCGGCGACGAGCCAGGCGATGGCAGTTGCACCTGCACCAGCCCGAACCAGTCCTGTTCCGCCGTCTCCCCGGCGACAAAGCGCCCGCGCGCCAGAATCAGCCGGTCAGTTCCGGACCATGCAATCTGGGGCGCCAGAAACTCAAAGCGCGTCTCCGTCACGTAGGCAGCGCGGATGATGCTGGCGCCGCGACCGGAAAGTGTGAGCACGTTGACAGTGTTGGCAGGGCGCAGGATGCCTGATGTCAGGCTTGGCTGGCCTGGATCGTAGGCAAAGAACGCCAGCCGCGTCAGGTCTGGGCTGAGCGCCAGCGGTCCGCGATATGCGCCACTTTCAAGCAACAGTTGCGGCCCTTCGACGATGGCGCCGCGTCCTTCTTCGTCAGTTTCGAGCCGTATTCGGAAGAAACCGGTGAAGGGCTGTTGCAGCATCGTGTCGCTGGTGTCGACGAAGAGATACGCTGAAGACGGGTCGCCTGGTGTGACCAGTTGCACTGCGCTTAACGTCGGCGCCAGCGATGCGCCTCCCTGACCGCCGACCCGGGCAAAGAGCGCGCCGCTGGCTTGCAGGCGCAGCGCAATGCGTGCAGTGGCTGGCTCGTAATGCCAGAGCTGCCAGAGATCGACGGCGGCATTGGGCGTTTCAATCCACCAGAGGCCGCCGTAGGGGTCGCCCGCCACGCCACGGATCGTGCGATAAGGCTGTGCAATAATCTGTAGCCCTCTGCCGTCGTTGCGCATCCAACTGAAGGTGCTGAGACCACCAGCAGTGGGCGGTTCGGTGACGATGAATCCGGCGTTGGGATCGCTGCTCAGCCATCCAACAGCGTTTTCATATTGCCATAGCTGCTGGGCACGACCCTCACGTTCCAATAGATAAAGCCCAGGTGCATTGCGGCTACCGAGCAGTGCAATTGCCGTGTTGGAGGCTGTCGCCGCTGCGATCTCTGGCAGTGATAATTCCTTGACGCGCTCCACCGACGGCGCAGCGACGATGCGCACGCGAGTGGCGCGCAGCGTCGCCGATTCATCCGCCTGTGTTGCAGGGTCAACGCTCAGGTATGCGACCGTTCCGGGCCATAGCAATGCGGCATTGGCAGGCGCCCAACTGCCAGCGGTTTCACCCACGATGGCGCTCCAGATTTCGATGACAGCATCGCGACTATCGATTTGGATTGCAGCGCCATTCGACGTAGTCGCTGGAATCGGCGCCAGCGCGTCAGGCGGAATAACGCTGCCGCCGATGGTGACCACCTGTTCATCTTGTTCCGGCGCTGGAACATTGCCGCTCGGCTGTATCTGTACTTCGGGCAGGCGGATGACGGGCGTCACCAGTGGCGTGGGCGTCGCCGTCGCCGTCGGCAGATTTGCCAGCGTCGCTGCGTCGCTGCTCGCCTCCTCTTGCGGCGGTGCATCCACCGAACTGCCATCAGCGCGATGACGCGGCACGACGCCGTAGTCGCCATAGGGAATGACAAGCTGCGTCGCCACCCAGCCAATCACATTGGTGCGCCCATCGTTGACCGTGGCAGCGCGAATCAGCAGCCAGTCGCCTGCCTCAGTGATGCCGAAAATGTCGACCGGCGTGCCATTTTGCAAACCAGCGATCACAATATAGTCGGTGCTTGGCCCGCCGCGCAGACGCCCCGTATCGGTGAGCAACATGTAGCCAGTCAGCGGCGGCTGTGCTTCTGGCGGTATGGCCGGGATCGGCAGCGGCTTCTCTGTCGGCGTTGGCGTCGGCGTTTCGGTTGGCGTCGGCGTCGGCGTCGGTGTGTCCGTCGGCGGCGATGTGGGCGATGGCGTTGACGTTACAGTCGGTGTATCGGTCGGCGTCGGCGTGAAAGTGGGCGTCGGCGTCGACGTTGGTTCAAGCGTCGGATTGAGCAGCGCTGCACCTTCCGTCACATCATCGCCCAAGGGCATGGTCAGCGTGAATTCCCCCGTTGTCGCTAACAGCGCCGCCGCAATCTCGGTCGGTGAGGGAGTGGGGCGCGGCGGCGCCGGTGTGACAAGTCCGGCGCTGCTTGCCAGCAACACCGGCGCAATCGACTGGAGAACATAACGCCCTGTTTCCGGGTTTAAGGCGAAAACCGCCTCGAAGCTGCGATTGCGATCGGCGTTGTCAAAAAAGCGCAACCGCGTCGAGATCGCACTGTCCTGGATTTCGCGGTCGATCTCGTTGACATAGACCGCCATCCAATCGCCCGGCGTCGCCAGCCCGAGATCGAACATATCGTTTAGCAGATCGATGCGCGCGACCAGCGTCTGCGCGCGGGTGACCTGGCCGGTCTGCAGCCACCCCAAAATTGTCGCCATTGCGCTGAGCGGCGTAGGTTGCACTTCAGCCTGCGCCAGGCGATACCCCACGATGCGCGGCGGTGCGTTCGGGGCGACGTCGCTTGCCAACATCGGCTGCCAGCGGGTCTGCAGGCGCTGTTGAGCAAAAGGCGACTGTTCGATAAAGATGCCGGCTGCACCCTCGTCTGTGCGGATCGCGCTGTCGGCAGGTAGCGGGCTGGCGATCCATAGATCGGGCAACACGCTATCACTGCGTGCTTCCAACCACACCTCGCTGTCGGCAGCGCTGAAGCTCCACTGTGCATCTTCTTCGCTGCGCCAGCGCACCTCGAAAGGAGCGCCTGGCAGCGTCTGCGACCACAGGTGTGCGGTTAGTCTTGCTTGCGAACTGGGACGTTCTACAAGCAACATGTAGCGAATTCCCTGCGCGTCGACGCCCATTGCACCAAGACGGATGCCTGCCGCGAGCGGTGCGCCGCCGGAGAGGCTATAGGGAAGTGCGTCGAGCAAAAGTTGTCCCTCGATCTGGTTGCCGGTTTCCTCGCTCTGCCAGAAGAGCATCGGCAGAGCAACGCCGTCCGGTGTGCGCGGAGCGACGAACGCTGCGTATGACTCGCCAGCCAGCCGGGAATAACTCGACGACACGAAGACCAGCCCCTGTTCGTGCGCAAGCCGCTCAGCCAACGCTGCGGCGCGATCGGGCGTGAAATCAAGCGCCGCCAACGTGTTAAGTCCCTGCATCGCCAGGTTGAAATACCGCTCCGCCCACTCGGCGGGGCTGGCGGGCGTGGCGGTGGGTGTGGCAGTCAACGTTGGCGTAAAGGTAGGCGCTGGCGTTTCGGTTGCAGTGGTGGAGGGTGTTGGCGTAAAGGTCTCAGCCATTGAGACGCGCAACGCTTCGGCGGTTGCTGCGGCTTCCTGTGCGCGCGACAGCCCGCTTGACCGTCCCAGTTGAAAGGCGATCACAGCAATAAAGATCACCAGCAACAGCGCAACCAGCGAAGTAGCAATCTGGCGCAACTGCCTGCGTTGCGCTGGCGAAAGATTTTGTAGAGAATCAGTTAGTCTTTGCACGGTAATTTGCGATCATGGTCTGTCGTCACCAAATCAATTGGCGATATAGAGCGTGACGCGGCACGGGTCAGGAAAGTTGCCGGTTTGGTCGACGACAGTTAACTGGAAAGTCCACGCGCCGTTGGCGAACCCGCGCGAGTTCACACTGGCCAGCACACCGCCAAAGACTTCGCCGCGACCATCCGCTAGATAGGTGAAGCCCTGGTCAACATTGGCGCCTGGCGCAAACTCGACTTTGTAGTAGCTGAATTGATCATGTCTGGCAGTGCCAACGATGGTGAAAACGCCGCTGACGCTGGCGCCGTTCCCCGGCGATGAAATGATTGCCCGCGGATCAGGACAGACGGGCGGCGCGCCAGCTTGCGCAGCAGGCGCTTCAGGCTCCGGCGTCGGCGTCGCTTCTGGGAGCGCCTGCTGGGTCAGGGCAGCGGCGGCAGCGTCGGGCGTCGGCGGCTCTGGGGTCGGCGTAATTGTGGCAGTGGGGGTGTCGGTTGGCGTCACTGGCAGGGGAGTGTTGGTGGGCGTAACCACAAGCGCAAATTGCGGTGGCAGCGTTGGCTCCGCTGCTGGCGCCGCCACGATCGCCTGAGGGATGGTGCGGCTGGCAAAATAGGTGAGGCCCATCAGCGCTAATAGGATCATTGCGACCGTGAAGATACTGCCGAGATCGCGCACAGCGCGCTCGCGCTCCAGCGAAAAGATCGCCTGACGACGTTCGCTGCGCACTTGCCAGAGTCGATAGAGTTGATAGAGCGCCGCCAGTCCGCAAAAGAGATAAATGTACGGCGCATAGGTTGCAACAATCTGAAAAATGACGACCATTGTCTGACCAAAAAACCATTGACGATGGGGCGCCCCATAACCGGCGCACCCCATAATATGCGTTCCTCATCATACAATGACTACGGCAATCGCTCCAGTTCCGCACAACTTTGCGAGCTATTGGATGAACGGCGCGCAATGACGCGCAAAATGCTGACGCAAGGCATTGCAATAGTCATCTGGATGAGCCTGAAGCAGCGATCGCAGCGCAGCGCCATGCGCTGTCAGAATCGAGCCGAAAGTGACATGCAGCAACTGGCGGACATCGAACTGGTCGAGCAGGGTAGGCAGGGCGGCGTCATTGAGTGTGGCGGCGGACGGCACATTTTCGGGTCGGCAGTCGAGATAGTAGGTCTTCTTGTCGTGTTCATAGTGTGCACGCCCGGTCTCCAGAATCTGGCGGAATAACGTCGGGTCGCGCAGGGCGGCGATGCGCAGCGCCTCCAGATAGCTGGTGCCGGCGGTTTTGATATGGACGCGCTCACCAGCATGGCGGGCAATGATCGGATAGATGCTGAATTTGTCCGAGCCGGTGTGAATGCTGAGCTTATAGCGGTCGAAGTGACGCAGTACAGCGACATGCTGCGCTAACTCTGCCTCAAAGACAGCCAGGTCGCCCATGTAGTCGACGCCCTTCTGGAACTTGCCCACAAAGCGCGGCGCCAAGCTGACCACAGGCGCGCCGCGTTGCAACAGCTCGTTAGCGATGAAATAGTGTTCGTGCACCGAAGTCGGCGTGTCGGTCTCGTCCACCGACATCTCCAGATCGAACAGGGCGCCGCCAAACGCAGCGCGCAGCGTCGCCGTGATCGTAAGCGTGTGGGCAAGGGCGCGACCGTACTTGGCAAGCGCACGCAGCAACGTCTCTTCGCTAAACTGGAGCGTCAATCTGTCGAGTTTGATGGTGCGGCGACAATAGGCGGTGTGCAGCGCAGCGTAGTTCGTCTCCAGCACATCCCACGGCAGCATGTCGCATTTGGCGCGCAGCGTCGTCAGATCGTCGCTCTGCGCAGCGTTGTCGACATGGTCGCTCGGATCGACGGTGAAGAAGGTATAGCCAGCGGCCACAAAAGGCGCCACGTGCGCTGGCTCCTTGATGTGGTCAGCGTCGGCGCCCCACGGCGCGCGCCAATCCTCGGCGAAAATACTCCAGATGGCGGCGACCATCACCTCGTCGGGCGTACGCTGCAACCGTTCGTTTTCGCGCACCGACTGCTGTGCAAAGATCGGCGCAATGCAGCCGGCCGGGTCCGTAGAGCGCAGCGCGGCGATATGCCCAGGCGTCGCCAGTCCGATGCGGTCGCCGAAGCCAAAGGAAAGGCGTGCACCGAGCGGCTGCGGCGTGAGCCAGGGCAACCGCGCTTGCAAGGCGCGGGCGTTTTCCGCACTAAGCACGCAGATCAACGCGTCGCCCTGGCGTTCACCGCTGAAACCCTCACTGTTTCCACGCACAATCAGCCGCATCAAGCCGTTGGCAGGTAAGGTCTCCAGTATGTAAGATGCATCGTCCATCGCAACAACGCGGCGGATCCTGCCATTCATTTCACTCATCGTAACTATTCTCCTCAGTCAGCTACCGGTGATAGACTCTAGCTGTCAGTTGGTTTGGTTCAGTATATCATTTTTCGTCAATTTGGGGTCTTGACAAGCATCGTTGGCTGTGTTAACCTAATGCCCGATATGCACACGTGTGCATTAGCTCATTTCAGTTCATCCCAAAGTAATCGAACGATGCGCTAAATTGCATCTATTGTTTCAAAAAAAATCGGCAGGCGCTAAAGGGCGTTGATTCGACGCGTGCATTTTTGAGGAGACCCAAGATCATGTCAAGCCCGTTACTGAAAACGGTGACCTCCACTCCGACGGATTATTGGAACGATTCGTGTTCGGTCGAAGAGCTGACCTACGCCATTGGGCATGGCGCCGTCGGCGCCACCACCAACCCCAATATAGTGCTCAATGTGCTCAACAAAGAGATGCACTTGTGGGAAGACCGTATCCATGCCCTTATCGCTGATAACCCCACCTGGTCGGAAGGGGACGTAGCCTGGAAGTTGATCGAGGAGATGGCGGTGCACGGCGCCGGTTTGCTTTATCCGACCTTTGAGCGGCACAACGGTCTCAAGGGGCGCCTCTCCATCCAGACCAACCCGATGTTCTACCGCAACTGCGAAGCCATCGTCGCCCAGGCGCGCCACTTTGCCGACTTGGCGCCCAACATGCAGGTGAAGATGCCTGTCACGCAAGCCGGCGTGATGGCGATTGAGGAGTCCACCTATCACGGCGTCAACGTCAACGCCACGGTCAGCTTCACCGTGCCGCAGGCGCTGGCGGTTGCCGAAGCCGTCGAGCGCGGTCTGAACCGCCGCGCCGCCGAAGGCAAGGACATCAGCACGATGCGCCCGGTCTGCACGATCATGATCGGCCGCACCGACGACTGGATGAAGGTCGTCGCCAAGAAAGAGGAGATCGACATCGACCCAGCTGCGCTGGACTGGGCGGGCATCGCCGTTTTCAAGAACGCCTATCGCATCTGGCAGGAGCGCGGCTATCGCACGCGGCTGTTGGCGGCGGCGTATCGCCATCTCGGCCACTGGTCGGAACTGATCGGCGGCGACATTGTGTTGACGATCCCCTACGAATGGCAGCTCAAGATCAACGCATCTGACATCCCCGTGATCGAGCGGATGCAGAACCCGGTCGATCCCAAAATCGTCGAAGCGCTCCACAGCAAGATTCCTGATTTCCGCCGCGCCTACGATCCTGACGGCATGACCGTTGCCGAGTTCGATGGCTACGGCGCCACCGTGCGCACGCTGCGCACCTTCATTGCCGCCGTGCACGATCTGATGGGTGTGGTGCGCGACTTCATGCTGCCGAATCCGGATGTGAAGTAGAGATTGGGAGATTGAGCGATTAGGAGATTGGAGATTGGAGATTCGGGTGGCGCCAGTTCAGGTCGATCATTGCCAATCACCCAACCGCATAATCTACCAATCTCCAATCTCTAATCTCCAGTCTCCACAAAAAAAGAATTTTGCAATGAAACAATACACTGCACAAAATCTTGTCATTCATCCCGGCAATTCCGCTGATTCTGATGTCATCGTTGCGGTGACGCCTGAGAATGCAGGGTGGGAGACGATCAATTTTCAGGCGCGGCGGCTGGCGGCGGGCAAATCCTGGGTCTTCCAGAGCGGCGCCAATGAGCTGGCGCTTGTGCTGCTCGGCGGCGTGGTCGATGTGGCGTCGAATCGCGGCGCCTGGCAGGGCGTGGGCGGGCGCGTTGATGTCTTCGCCGGGCTGCCCCATGCGCTCTACCTGCCGCCGCACACCGACTTCACCGTGAGCGCTGTCACCGACTGTGAGTTTGCCGTGACGTGGGTGGCGTCGGCAGCAGAGCATGCGCCGGTGTTGGTGACGCCCGCTGACGTGAAAGTCGAGATTCGCGGCGGCGATCACGCCACGCGGCAGATCAACCAGATCATGCCGCCGGGTTTTCCGTGCGAGCGGTTGGTGGTGGTCGAAGTCTACACGCCGGGCGGCAACTGGTCGAGCTATCCGCCGCACAAGCACGACGTGCACGTGACCGACGCTGACGGCAGACTGGTGCAGGCTGACCTGGACGAGACCTACTACTACAAGATCGACCGGCCCGAAGGCTACGCGCTTCAGCGCGTCTACACCGACGCCGACTCGCCGCTGCAGAAGGCTGGCTATCCGATCGATGCCGTGGTGGTCGCCCGCAACGACGACGTGGTGTTGATCCCGGAGGGCTATCACCCGGTCTCCAGCCCGGTCGGCTACACGACTTATTACCTGAACGTGCTGGCTGGCAGCGCACAGAGCCTGGCGGCTGTCGATGACCCGGAGTTTGCCTGGGTCAAGGGTTCGTACCAGAGCCGCGACCCGCGCGTGCCGATCTATCCGGTGGACGCCGGACAGATTTTGCCGTGAGGAAGCAGACGAGGCAATGCGGATGAGACGGATCGCACCCTTCCCGGAAGCTCCGAGCTTCCGGGAAGGGTCAAGCCCAAAAACCTACGATCTGCTGAGTATGGGGCGCTCCGGCATCGATCTGTACGCCAACGACATCGGCGTGCCCTTTGTGGAGATCAAGAGCTTTGCCGCCTATGTCGGCGGTTGTCCGACGAATATTGTGGTCGGCGCACAGCGGTTGGGCTTGCGTACAGCGCTGCTGACCGCAGTCGGGCCCGATCGGGTGGGCGACTTCATCGTACATTTCTTGAATAAAGAGGGTGTGGCGACGCAGTTCATTCCGCGCAAACCAGGACATCGCACCAGCGCCGTGCTGCTCGGCATCGAAGGCCCGGCGAGCTTCCCATTGACCTACTATCGCGACAACTGTGCGGACAATGAGCTGAACATCGACGATGTGCGCGCCGCACCGGTGACCGACTGCAAAGTGCTGCTGATCGCCGGGACGAACCTGAGCCAGGAGCCAAGCCGGAGCGCTACACTCTACGCCGCTGAGACGGCGCACAACGCCGGTGCAACCGTTGTGCTCGACCTGGATTTTCGCCCGGATCAATGGCGCGACCCGCGCAGCTACGCCGTCAATATGCGCATGGCGCTGCGCCTAGTGGACATCGTGCTGGGCACCGACGACGAGATCAACGCCGCCATGCTCAGCGACGCCAGCCAGATCACGCTCACGCACTCGCAGGTATCCGATGCGCGCGTGGCGGGCGACGTGGAGGCCGGCATCGCCAGATTGTTGGGGCTGGGGCCAAAGGTGCTGCTGCAAAAGCGTGGGGCGGCGGGCGCACGCGTGCATCTGGTGCAGCCAGACGGCGCGGTCGAGCGCATCGACGTGCCCGGCTTCCCGGTCGAGGTCTTCACCATCCTGGGCGCAGGCGATGCCTTCGCTTCCGGCGCCATCTACGGCTACGTGCAGGGGTGGGATTGGTTCAAAACCGTGCGGCTTGCCAATGCCTGCGGCGCCATCGTGGTGACCAAACACGGTTGCGCCAACTTCACGCCGACGTTGGCGGAGGTGGAGGCGTTCGTGGCGGCGCGTGGCGGGTGGTGAACGATAGGGTGCGTGCAATGTAGTTTCCTGCGCGGCCGCGCGGCTGCGCGTGAGACTCGTGAAGCACTGAAATTCGCTTCTCACACAAGGAGCAGGAACACGTGACAACTTCAGCAACGGTGCGCCTGACCATGGCGCAGGCATTGATTCGATTCCTCAAAAACCAGTATGTGGAAAAGGACGGCGTCGAGACGCCCTTCTTCGCCGGCTGCTTTGGCATCTTTGGGCACGGCTGCGTCGCCGGCGTGGGCGAGGCGCTGCTGACCAACCCCGACTTTCCCTACTATCAGGTGCGCAACGAGCAAGGCGCGGTGCACGCAGCGACCGCCTACGCCAAGGTCAAGAACCGCCTGCAGACCTTTGCCTGCCTTTCCTCGATTGGGCCGGGCGCCACCAACATGATCACCGGTGCAGCCACAGCGACGATCAACCGGCTGCCGGTCTTGATCTTGCCGGGCGACATCTTTGCCCGCCGCAACGTGGCGCCGGTGCTACAGCAGCTCGAATCCGAACACAGCCAGGATATTTCGGTCAACGATTGCTTCAAGCCCGTGAGCCGCTACTGGGATCGCATCAACCGCCCCGACCAACTGCTGACCGCACTGCCCGAGGCGATGCGCGTGCTCACCAGCCCCAGCGAAACCGGCGCCGTGACGCTGGCGCTGCCGCAGGATGTGCAGACCGAAGCCTACGACTACCCGGTCGCCTTCTTCCGCAAGCGCGTCTGGCATATCATGCGCAACCGCGCCGACCGCGCCAGCTTGCAGCGCGCCGCTGAGATGATCCGCGCCGCCCGAAAACCGATGATTGTGGCAGGCGGCGGCGTGATCTATGCGGACGCCACCGAGACGTTGCGCGCGTTCGTGGACGCCACCGGCATTCCTGTCGGCGAAACGATGGCGGGGAAGGGCAGTCTGCGCTGGGACCACCCGCTGAATCTGGGCGCCATCGGCGCGACGGGCACGCTGGCCGCCAACCGCATCGCCAAAGAGGCTGACCTGGTGATCGGCGTCGGCACCCGGTACAGCGACTTCACGACTGCCTCCAAGACCGCCTGGCAGAACCCAGAGGTGCGCTTCATCAACATCAACGTCACCGAGTTCGACGCTGGCAAGCATCATGGCCTGGCGGTGGTGGGCGATGCCCGCGAGACATTGACGGAACTGGGCGAGCTGCTGGCGGGCTACGCAGTTGATCCTGCCTACCGCGCCGCTGCCCAACGGCTGCATGATGCATGGGACGCCGAGGTTCAACGCATCTTCGACATCCGCCTCAGCCCGCTGCCCAGCCAGGGCGAGCTGATCGGCGTGATCAACGAGCTGGCGGGACCGGATGCGATCCTGCTCAACGCGGCTGGCTCCATGCCCGGCGACTTGCACAAGCTCTGGCGGGCGACGCACCCCAAGAATTTCCATCTGGAGTACGGCTATTCATGCATGGGCTATGAGATCGCCGGCGGGCTGGGCGCCAAGCTGGCCGCGCCGGAGCGCGAAGTCTTCGTGATCATCGGCGACGGCACCTGGCTGATGCTTTCGTCGGAACTGGTCACGGCCGTACAGCTTGGCGTCAAGTTGATCGTGCTGCTGTGGGACAACAGCGGCTTCAAGAGCATCGGTTCACTCAGCCGTTCGTTGGGGCTGGACGGCTTTGGCACGCGCTTCATCGAGCCGAAAGGCGGCGTGCTCGTCGGCGATTCGGCGGGCGATGCGGTCAAGTCGCTTCCCATCGACTTCGCCATGAATGCACGCAGCCTGGGCGCCAACGTCATCGAGTGCGTGACGCGCGACGACTATGTGGAGGCGATCAAAGCCGCCAACGCCGCCGACCGCACCACCGTCATCGTGATCAAGAACGACCGGCTGCACGGCGTCCCCGGCTACGAAAGCTGGTGGGATGTGGCCGTGCCCGAGGTCAGCGAGCTGGAATCGGTGCGCGCCGCGCGCGAAGAATACGAGGAGATGCGGGCGAAGGAACGCTACTTCCTGGAATAAATTGATTGTCGCAGTTCGTGGACGTAGGTCATCGCCTCCGGCGTGACATCGGTGGTGACGAGGCGAAGGCACGGTCAACCCGGAAAGCGTGGGTGTAGCGAGGATGTGCGGTTGCGAACCGCACCTACGTGGCTTGCAATAATTTTCTGGAGAACAAAATGGCTGAGAAATTGTTGAACTATATCAATGGCGAATGGCGTGAATCGAAGGCGGCAACCTATCTGGACGTACCCAACCCCGCCACGAACGAGGTGATCGCCACCGTGCCGCTTTCGCCAGCCGAGGAGGTGGACGAGGCGGCGCGGCTGGCGAAAGCGGCATTCCCGGCCTGGCGGCGCACACCGGCGCCGGCGCGCATCCAGCACCTCTTCAAGCTCAAGGCGCTGATGGAGGAGAACTTCGAGGACCTGGCGCGCTCGATCACGATCGAGAACGGCAAAGTGCTCGACGACGCGCGCGGGGAAATGCGCCGCGCCATCGAAAACGTCGAGGTGGCGTGCGGCATCCCAACGATGATGATGGGCGACTTCGCCGAGGACGTGGCGCGCGGCGTGGATGAATACATGATCCGCCAGCCGGTGGGCGTAGCTGCCCTGATCTGCCCTTTCAACTTCCCAGGCATGATTCCCTTCTGGTATCTTCCCTACGCCATCGCCTGCGGCAACACGGTCATCGTCAAGCCGTCGGAGCGCTGCCCGGTGACGATGCAAAAGGCGTTCCGCCTGCTTGAGCAGTGCGGCTTCCCCAAAGGCGTGGTCAACCTGGTCAACGGCGGCGCCGACACTGTCAACGCGCTGCTCGATCATCCGGCGATTTCTGCGGTGACCTTCGTCGGTTCGACGCCGGTGGCGCGGCATGTTTATGCCCGCGCCTCCGCCAACGGCAAGCGCGTGCAGGCGCAGGGCGGCGCCAAGAACCCGCTCATCATCCTGCCCGACGCCGACGTGAACCTGACCACGCGCATCGTCACCGACAGTGCGTTTGGCAACGCCGGGCAGCGCTGTCTGGCCGCGTCGCTGGCGGTGACAGTGGCTGGCGCCGAACAGACCTTCGTCCCCGCGCTGGCGGAGGCGGCGCGCAGTCTGGTCGTCGGCAATGGCTTGCAGCAGGGCGTGCAGATGGGGCCGGTGATCACGCCGCAGAGCAAGGCGCGCATCGAGGGTTTGATCCAGAAAGGCATCGACGAAGGCGCCGAGATGGTGATCGACGGACGCAATCCGGGCATCGGTGATGGCTACTTCTTGAAGCCGACGATTATTGCCGACGTGCCGCCCGGCAGCACGATTGCCAGAACAGAGATTTTTGGACCCGTGTTGGGCGTGATGCGCGTCGACACCGTGGAGGAAGCGATTGCGCTGGTCAACAGCGGCGAGTACGGCAACATGGCATGCATCTTCACCAGCAGCGGTGCGGCGGCGCGCCAATTCCGCTATGAAGCCGACGCCGGCAACATCGGCGTCAACATCGGCGTAGCTGCGCCCATGGCCTTCTTCCCCTTCAGCGGCTGGAAGAACAGCTTTTTTGGCACGCTCCATGCGCAGGGCAAGCACGCCGTGGAATTTTTCACGCAGACCAAAGTTGTGGTCGAACGCTGGTTCGAGTCGTGGGAGCGGAAGTTTTAGAGATTGGGAGATTAAGAGATTGGAGATTGGAGATTGGAGATTGGAGATTGGCGTAATGCGTACAATAATCTCCCAATCTCCTAATCTCTTAATCTCCAATCTCCAATCTCCACTATCGATTGATCATGAGCGATCAGGCTCATTGTCAATATATCGGTTTCGTTTTTTTCAACCATCACAAGGAGAATCTACCATGAAACAACCAAAACTTTTCACCGCTGCGCTTACCTTGATGGTGCTCGTAGCCTTGATCATCGTGGCGTGTGCTGCGCCGCCAGCGCCCACTGCGGCGACGCAGGAGTCGGCGCCCGCAGCAGCGGACATGCGCCCCTATCGCTTCGTCGTGGTCAGCCATGGCCAGGCGGCGGATCCTTTCTGGTCGGTAGTCAAGAATGGCGTCGATGCCGCTGCGCGTGACATGCGCGTCACGGTCGAGTACCAGGCGCCGCAGACCTTCGACATGGTCGCCATGAAGCAGCTCATCGATGCGGCGGTTGCCAGCCGCCCCGACGGTCTGGTTGTCTCGATTCCCGATGCCGACGCGCTGGGCGACAGCATCCGCGCAGCGGTGGCGGCAGGCATCCCGGTCATCTCGATGAACTCAGGCAGCGATGTCGCCAAGCAACTGGGCATCATGAACCATGTCGGTCAGACGGAGTACGAGGCGGGTTTTGGCGGCGGCGAGCGCATGGCGGCGGCTGGGGCCAAGAAGGCGATCTGCGTGAATCAGGAACTTGGCAACGTGGCGCTTGACCTGCGCTGTCAGGGCTTCACCGACGCCATGACTGCGGCGGGCGGCAGCGTCTCTGTGCTGGCCGTCGAGCTGGCGGACCCGGTCGAGGCGCAGCAACGCATCGCGGCGGCTCTGCAGGGCGACCCCGATGTCGACAGCATCCTGACGCTTGGCCCGACCGGCGCCGCGCCGGCGATGGCGGCGCTGGAGGCGATGGGCAAGATGGGCGAGATCAAGCTGGCGACCTTCGACCTCAGTCCCGAAGTGCTGGCGGCGGTGCGCGACGGTCAAATGCTCTTCGCCATCGATCAGCAGCAGTATGTCCAGGGCTACATGCCGATTGTCATGCTGACGCTCTTCAAGGAGAACCTGAACACGATCGCCAACCCGGTGCTGATGACCGGCCCAGGCTTCGTGACGCAGGAGAACGCAGCGCAGGTCATCGACCTGGCGGCGGCGGGCACGCGGTAAACTAGAGATTGGAGATTAGGAGATTGGAGATTAGGAGATTGAGCGACTGTGAGACGGTGAGATTGTGTTGCACCGCCACGATGTGAGTCATCGTGGCGCATCGCAGCGATTGCACCAATCTCCAATCTCCAATCTCCAATCTCCAATCTCTTAATCTCCCACTCCCTCTTTCATGGAGAGAACCTGACATGGCAAGTAGCACGCTCCCCAAGCACGGCGACGAGCGCATGGTGCAAGCCGGACCGCTCAAGCGCCTGCTGACAAGACCAGAACTGGGGGCGCTGGGTGGTGCGCTCCTGGTCTGGCTGATTTTTGCCTTTCTGGCTGGCAATCGCGGCTTTCTCACGCTGCAAGGCACGGCTTCCTACCTGGAAGTCTCCTCCTATCTAGGTATTCTGGCGGCCGCTATTGCCTTGCTGATGATCGGCGGCGAGTTCGACCTGTCGATCGGGTCGATGATCGGTGCGGCGGGCGCCACCATCGCCGTGCTCAGTTCGGTGTTTGGCGTCCCGCTCTGGCTAGCGGCGTTGATTGCGCTGGTTGTCGCCTTGCTGGTCGGGTTCATCAACGGCACGATGGTCATCCGCACCAAACTGCCGTCGTTTATCATCACTCTGGGCAGCCTGTTTATCCTGCGCGGTCTGACGATCGCCTTGACGCGCATCTTCACCGGGCGCACGCAGATCGGCAGCCTGGACCAACTACCCGGCTACGATGTGTTGCGCTCACTCTTTGGCGGTTCGATTTCGATCGGCGGCGCCAACTTCCCGATCTCGATTGTCTGGTGGATCGCGATCACGGCGCTGGCAACGTGGGTGTTGATGCGCACGCGTTTTGGCAACTGGATCTTTAGCGCGGGTGGCAACGCCGATGCGGCGCGCAACGTCGGCGTGCCTGTAGACCGTGTCAAAATTACGCTCTTCATGGCGACGGCGACAGCCGCCTGGCTGGTGGCGACGATCCAGCTCACCGTCGTCAAATCCGCCGACACGCTGCGCGGCACCCAACAGGAATTCATTGCCATCATCGCTGCCGTGATCGGCGGCAACCTGCTGACGGGCGGCTACGGTTCGGCGGTCGGCGCGGCGTTGGGCGCGCTGATCTTCGGCATGGTGCGGCAGGGCATCGTCTATGCGGGCATCGATGCCGACTGGTTTCAGGTGTTCCTGGGCGCAATGTTGATCGTCGCCGTGTTGGTCAACAACTTTATCCGCGATCGGGCGGAGAAAGCGAGGAGCTAACTTATGACCACCACACCGTTGCTGGAAGTGCGCAACATCTCCAAATACTTCGGCAGCGTCATCGCTCTCAACGATGTGTCGATGACCGTCAACGCCAGCGAAGTGATGTGTCTGCTCGGCGACAACGGCGCCGGCAAATCGACGCTCATCAAAATTCTATCGGGCGTGCACAAACCCAGCCAGGGCGAGTATCTGGTCGAGGGTAAGCGGGTCGATTTCAACTCGCCGCGCGATGCGCTTGACCACGGCATCGCCACCGTCTATCAAGACCTAGCGATGATCCCACTGATGAGCATTGCGCGCAACTTCTTTCTCGGTTCCGAGCCGACCAAAGGCTGGGGCCCATTCCGTCGCTTCGACATCAATTTCGCCGGCCACACTGCGCGCAGCGAAATGGCGAAGATGGGCATCGACATTCGCGACCCGTCGCAGCCGGTCGGCACCCTCTCCGGCGGTGAGCGCCAGTCTGTAGCGATTGCGCGCGCCGTCTATTTTGGCGCCAAGGTGCTGATCCTTGACGAGCCGACCGCAGCGTTGGGCGTCAAACAGGCTGGCGTGGTGCTGCGCTATATTGCGCAGGCCCGCGCGCGCGGGTTGGGCGTCATCTTCATCACCCACAATCCGCACCATGCCTACGCTGTCGGCGACCGTTTTACGATCCTCAAGCGCGGACGCACCTTTGGCACATTTACAAAGGACGAGCTAAGCCGTGAAGAGATGGTGCGCATGATGTCGGGCGCCGATGAACTGGATGCGCTGAGCCATGAGTTGAGCGAGTTCGCTCGCCGCGATGCCGTCGCCGCCCAAATCGATGAGCAGCTAGTCGAATCATTGGAGGAAGCGGAGGAGTTGTTCGAAAAAGATGGTTCGCCGCTTAAGGAAGGATAGGCAAGCGACATGGCAGAACTGACAGCCTGGCAGATCTATGACTTGCTCAATCGGCGCGGCGGTCCGCTCTGGCTCTCCGGCTGCGACCTCAGCGCTGCGCACCTGCGTGGTGCGCAGCTCGTCGATGCTGACTTGAGCACCGCCAATTTGCAGCGCGCCAATTTGGGCGGCGCTAACCTTGAGCGCGCTAATCTCACCAATGCCGACCTTGAAGGTGCAGACTTGACCGGCGCCAATCTGGTTGGCGCCAACTTGACCGGCGCAAGACTTGTGCGCGCCAATCTTTCCGGCGCCAATTTGCGCGATGCCACAATTAATCGCGCAGACCTGACAGAGGCGATATTGGTTGACGTCAACTTGCGCAACGCCCATTTTGTCGAATCGATCTTACAGCGCGCCGATCTCGGCGACGCTAACGCACTCAAAGCGATCTTCAAGGGTGCTGATCTACGCGCTGCCAACCTGGGCAACGCCAATTTCACCAATGCCAACTTCTTCGACGCTCAGTTGGATGGCGCCATGATGGAAGGCGCTCATCTGCGCGGGGCAATGAAGCCGAATGGCGACATCTATCCATGACAAGAGTACGATGCATACGACTATGTCCCAAACAATCGGCATCGGCGTAATCGGGATGGGATGGATGGGCGAGGCGCACAGCCGCGCCTATCGCGCCATTCCCGACCGTTTTCCTGCCAGCAAGATTCAGCCACATCTCATCGTCTGCGCCGACCCGGTGGAGGCGCGCGCGCGCAGTGCGCAGGAGCGCTTCGGCTTTGCGCGCTACACCACTGACTGGCGCGAGGTGATCGCCGACCCGGCGGTGCAGGCGATCAGTGTGACCGCGCCCAAC
>CALJMI010000007.1 GCA_937981885.1 uncultured Caldilinea sp. | reverse complement strand
CAACGTCACGCCAAATGCGCTGCTCTCGCTGGCGCCGGGGACGACGCTCCGGTTCGACAAAAACCAGTACAATTCACCCACGCGGCTGCAAGTACAGGATCAGGCCTCGCTCTATGCGTTGGGGACGGCGCAAAAGCCGATTGTGTTCACCGGAAACACCCAGACGCCAGGCTGGTGGGAAGGCATCTCCGCCAGACAACGCGCCACACTGACGCTGCGCCACTGCGAGGTTGGTTATGGCGGCGCCTCGACCGGCAGTCTGTTAGTCAGTTGGGGCTGGCCCAACACGGGCGTGCCTGTGGCTGACATCCAGAACTGCGAGATACACCATTCGAGCCGGAAGGGCGTCCATTTCGATTTCGCCAATTACTCGCCGGTGACCTCGCCCCCGATCTTCCGTTACAACAACCTGCACGATAACGCCGAAGAAGCGGTAGCCAATAGGGACGCGCCGGTTTTGGATGCGCGCAACAACTACTGGGGCGACCCCACCGGCCCGTTCCACGCCACGCAGAACCCCGGCGGACTGGGCGACAATGTCGGCGACAACATTCTCTTCTACCCGTGGCTGGCTGCGCCCGGCGGCGCCGCTGCGCCCGGCAAGATGCAGATCAGCACGGGCGCGCCGCGCCAGATCAGCCCCGGCGAGACGGTGGACTACGCGATCCAGTATCTGAACGAGATGACTGAAACGGTGCGCAATAGCCTGTTAGTCGTCCAACTGCCCAGCGCCGCCGAATATGTGGCAAGCAATGGGGGCGGCATCTACTGGCCGGAGCGGGATCAAGTCTTCTGGAAGTTGGGCGATCTGCCGCCGGGCAGCCAGGGCTTCCTCACTTTTCAGCTTCACTTTGCCTGGGGACTGCCGAGTACTTACAGCGATAGCAGCATCACCCTCTTTACGGCGGACAATTACAACGTTGGCGAGTTGGAGATTCAGCCCTACCTGGACTACCAGGGGGGTGCAGTGAATGCTGTCAGCCTGCTCTCGCGGTCGCAGTTCGACGCTCAACTGGCGGCCTCGCCCACCCTGAAGACGGCTTACGATGCCGCAATCGCTGCGGGCTATACCTACCACAGTGCAGCCAATGTCACCCGCACAGAAGGGGAGACAGTGCTGGAGGCAGTGCTGGTAGACAGCCAGCGCCGTGCGGCCCGCATCCTCGGCAAGGAGGGGGATCAGGTGCTGGTCTACACGGTCAATGCCGGTGAGGCACTCATCGAAGATGGCACGGGCGGGATGCGCATTGACTTGATGACCGGTGGCAAGCGCGAATGGGGCGACTGGGCGCCGGTCGCCAGCCTGGCCGCGACCGATCTCGCGGCGGACGGCTGCACGGTGGATGTCTGCAAACGCAACTGCCGTTGGACAATCCTCGGTTGGGAATACATCAAGAAGAAGGCGGGCCGCGTCGTTGCCTGGACGGCGCTGGCGCCCTTCACCGGCGGCGGCAGCGTGGCGGGCGCGGTCTGGGAGATCGGCAGCTCGGCCAAGAAACTCTACGACTGCGACCTGGATTGCCGCGCCAATCCGGGCGAGTACTGCTGCACCGCCGGCCAGGTGCGCTGGAGCGGCGGCGGGTTGTTCGGTGGGCTGACCAACAGTTGTTACCGAGAAAAATGCAATGCCGCGGTCGGCCTGTGGGTGCCGGATGGCTACAAGACCTGTATCGCCTTCGGTGAACGCTGTGTGGCGGGCGTCGGCGGTCCGGGCTGCGTGGCATGCGAGGAGCGGGGCTTTGTCCAGCAGTTCAGCGTCCAGGTAGTCACGGCGCGCCCCGCAAATGCGGCGGCGGAGGAGGCGGACGCATGCGGCGCTGCTGCTGCCAATAAACCGCGCTGTCGCGACCTGACCGTGCGCCAGGCAAAAGACCCCAACGCCATCTATGGGCTAGACGGCGACCTGCTTCCCGGCCAGGTCGTCACCTACACCATCACCTACGAGAATGAGGGCGCGGGCACGGCTTATGGTGTGTACGTGGTCAACCAACTGCCGGACGTGTTCGACGCCGACACGCTTGCCTTCGTCAACCAGGCCGGGACCTACCTGCCCCAAAGCCGCGAGATCGTCTGGCTGGTGGGAGAACTGGCGCCCAAGAACCAGGCGGGTTCGACCGGGATCATCACCTACACCGTGGCGCTGACCGGCGGCTTACCTTCGGGCACGGTGGTCGCCAACCAGGCCGTGGTGTTCTTCCCCAGCGTGCCGGAGGAAACGCCGACGAACACCTGGGTGAACCTGGTGACGCCGCTCGTCGCCACGCCGCAGCGCCTGACCACCGCCTACCTGACCCCGCTCCCCATCACGCTGAGCGGACGCGAGGTCAGCGGCCTGCCGTTGACCTACGAGATCGTCGAGCCGCCTCACGGCGGCGCGCTGACCGGCGCAGCGCCCAACCTCATCTACACGCCCGCCGCGAACTTCACCGGCCCAGACGCCTTCACCTTCCGCGTCCGCAACGGCGCGTCCACCAGCCGACCCGCCCAGGTGACCATCGAGGTGACGCCGCAAGGGGATACGACGCCGCCGCAGGTGTTGTGGACGAACCCAGCCGATGGCACAGGCGGGATGGCGCCATCTGCCGCGCCTGTCTTCACCGACACCCTGGGGCCTGCCTACGCCCCCGTCATCCTGATCGGCGTCTCGGAGGCGCTGGACACGACCACCGTCCACAGTGGCGCCGTGACGCTGACCCGCGGCGGCGCAGCGGTTGCCGCCAGTGTGGCGTTCGATGGCGGCGTCAACCAGATCGTGCTCTATCCACGTGCAGCGCTGGACGCAGGCGAGTATCGCGTGACCGTGACGACCGGCGTGAAAGATGCGGCTGGCAATGCGTTGGCGGCAGCGCATGTCACGACCTTCACGATCGGTGAGGAGCATGGCAATCTCTATCTGCCGTTGGTGACGCGTTAGGGAATCCCAGTGTGAGGCGCAGACGCGTCTGCGCCTCACACTGCCGCGGCGTAGCGAAGAATCAGCATCCCCGAACCAGGTCTACAACCATCGCCTGGATTCCTGCTGTTGCAGCACTCTGCGCACTGGTAAGCTGTAAGCTACCATCAACTCTACGAGAACGTTGTTGTGATAATATTGAATTATTGCGCGCTGTGTCGCCATGGACGCGAGCAGCTTCGCCACCATGCACTGTTGCAGTCCCGTCATCGCGGCTCCAGCCGGACGAAGAAAAGAGGTGAACAGACCTTCAACCAAACGTTCGTTCTTCGCAAGCCACTCAAGCGGAACCTCTACCTGGCCTGCCGCACTCACCAATCTCACCACGGCAAGTTCTCCTTTTGTGGACGGGAAATCCGCTTCTCGGTCATTCCATTCGTTCCGGGCAACGATTCAGCTTCAGATGTGACGGCGCTAACGACGCGTTACTTTGGGAGGACAACGATGTCTATCAGCAAACTGTCAATTGTGCTCGTAGTCGGAATTTCGCTGAGCATTTTCGCTTTGATCGGTTTCTCGGTGATTTCAGACCAGACGGTTTCTGCCGCCGACAGTTGGCTCGATGTGGACGTTGCACAGATTGATTCGCCAATGCTGACCAATGTGTGTGGCGTCATTGCGGCAAACGCGACCTGGACGGTTGCAAACGGTCCCTACGTCATCTGCGCAGACGGCGTCACCGTGGCGGCAGGCGTGGTTCTGACTGTGCAGCCCGGTGTGGTCGTCAAGTTTCAAGCCGGCACTTCGATGCTGGTTATCAATGGCACGCTGATTGCACAGGGCGTCAGCGGTCAACCGGTGGTGTTTACGTCATTGCGCGATGACGCCCACGGTGGCGACACCAACGGCGACGGTGCGGCTACTGCGCCCGCCCGCGGGGATTGGGGCAAAATCGAATTCAGCGCCACCAGCACCGGCAGCATCGTCGAACATGCGTGGATCGGCTACGGTGGCTTTGGCGCGTGGACCTTCGCCAACTACGGCATGGTCTATGTCAGAACCAGCAATTTGACCTTCCGCAACAACACGCTGGTTTTGTCGGGCGCCAACGATGGCACGCCCAAAGCCGCCATGCGCGTCTACGATGCATCGCCGACCATCGCCGGCAACGAATTTCGGCAAAATGCGCAGGGCATCGTGTTCGAGGGCATTGACAACTCTCGCCCGCTCACGCTCACAGCCAATGTATTTATCTCCAACACGGCGTGGGCAGTCGAAATCCACCTGAACGACCACCGTGCAGGTGTTGCCCTGGAGAACAACACGGCGCAGAACAACGGCGGCAACGGTTGTTACATAACCGGCAGCGTCGCCGGCGCGCCCACCTATCGCACCGATGCCGCCAGCAGCAATTTCCCTTTCTTCTTCACCAACCTCACGGTTCGCTCCGGCGCCGTCTTGACCCTTCCCGCTGGCACGATCGTCAAAATGGGCGATGCGGTGATCCAGGGACGGTTGCTGGCGCAGGGTACGCGCGCATCACCGGTGATCATCACCTCTTTGCGCGACGACACCGTAGCGGGAGACACCAACAACGACGGCGCAACAACTCAGCCTGGTCGCGGCGACTGGGGCAATCTGGTCTTCGATGCCGCCAGTCAGGGTGGTATGCTTGACTACGTGGTTGTGCGCTATGGCGGCGGTCAATATACACGCGGTCAGGTGGAGGTCTACACCAGCCAGTTCACTTTGACCAACAGCTGGATCAGCCACAGCAGGGGACCGGGTCTCTATATCCAACAGGCGACGCCGACCATCCACCACAATCAGTTTGCCAACAACTCGGTCGGCGTCGCCGTCGAAGGCAGCGTTGACAACCCGAACGCCACCAACCCGACGCTGGAATTCAACGGTATCACCGCCAACAATGTTGGAATTGAAGCAAACTCGGCCAAGCCAATCGTGCGCAACAACGCCTTCTATGCACAGCAACAATATGCCATGGCTGCATGGAATCTGCCATCCCCACACCGCGTGGATGCGCGCGAAAACTGGTGGGGCGACCCTGGCGGCCCAACCTACGACTGGCCCCCGACCTACGTCCGGCTTGGCAGCGGTGACTATCTCTATTACGGCCATCCGATCGACTTCATGCCGTGGCTTGAGACGCCGCCGCCAGGGACCATGAATGCGGTAGACGTCACGCTGAGTTTGGCGGCAAGCGGTTCGGCAGCGCCAGGCGGCACGGCGACCTACAATCTCTACTATGGCAATTACCGGGACTCGAGCCTGTGCGTCACCCCGCCGTGCGCAATCCACCAGCAGAGTGACGAGACAGTGCGCGATGCGATTCTGGAGGTCGTGCTGCCGGTGGAGGCGGAGTTCCTGGACGCCTCGGCAAGGGCGATCTACTGGCCCGAGCGGCATGTTGTCTTCTGGAAACTGGGCGATCTGCCTTATGGTGCGCATGACCGGCTGTTCGTGTCGGTGCGCTTCTTCTGGGGACTGCCGGAGGGACAGCGCTATGCCGTCATGGCGCGCTTCAGCGGCAGCAACCTGTCCAATGGTGCGTTCAACGTTGCACCCTACCTGGCATATCAACCCAAGACAGTGACTGCCATAAACAGCCTGTCACGCGCCGCCTTCGACGCACGCCGGGCGCAGCAGGCAGAGCTGAACACGCTCTACGAACAGGCGGTGGCGGATGGCTACGGCTACGGCGGGACGTTCCATTACCAGGTCACCAACGCCGATTCATTCTCGATGACGGTCATGATCAAATCGGATCGTTCCGGGCTGCGAATGTTGCGTGACGCTGGTGACGAGATTCTCGTTTTCGAGCTGCACCGCGAGCGCTATCGCATCTTCGATACGCAGGGTGGCGCCCAGTTCGACATCCAGACCGACGCGCGTTCGCTCTGGGGAGCATGGGATGTAGAAGGTGGCGACGCTGCACCGCAGTCATATTCTGGAGGCTGCAACTATTTTAACTGTAGTCGCAACTGCGAAATCGAAAACCTGGCGAACTGCACCATCGGCTATATTTCCAGCGCGGCATCAACGATTCTCGGCGCATTCCAGTGCCTGGAGGGGATGGACCTTGAAGGCTGCGGCTTGACGGTTGTGGATGCGGCAGGACACCTGAAACCAGGCGTTGGCTGTGTCGTGGGCGCAGCCAAATGCCGCAAAGATTGTCTGAATCCATCCACACACTGCTGCACCGAGCCCAAATGGGAACGATCCGTCTGGTCCTACCTGGGTGCAGGCGATGTGTGCGCCCAAACACCCTGCAACACGACCATCGGCATCTGGGGACTGGCTGCGACTCGACACCTATGTGCTTTCGGCGAAAAATGTGTGGCGGGGAGCGGCAGCCAGGGTGGCTGCAAGCCGTGCGGCAGTGCAGCCGAGGTCGCCGTCAGCGAAGCCGAGTCACCCTGCGCCGCCGTGGCTGGTGCGGCAAACTCCGAATGCGATTCGACGCGCATCAGCGTCGCCAAAGATCCGAACGCCAAGTACGCACCGGCGGGCGACCTGCTGCCAGGTCAGATGGTGACTTACACCATCACCTATGAAAATGAAGGTGCAGGCGTTGCCTACAGCGTCTACGTCGAGGACACGCTGAGCGAGCACTTTGACCTGGCAACTGTGCAGCCAATCGGCGCCATCGCACCGACGGTCATCCCCGAGACGCGCAAGCTGTATTGGCTGATTGGTGAGCTGCAGCCAAAAGGTGCGGTCGGTTCAACCGGCGCCATTACCTTCACCGTGCGCCTCAAAGCGGGTCTGTCCGCTGGCACGGAGATTGTCAACCAGGCGATCGTGCATTTCCCGACCGTGCCGGAGACAACGCCCACCAATCCAGTGGTCAATGTGATCCGACCCGTCTCAGCAACGCCACTGGAGATATCGACCGAAGCGGGGCAGAGCGTGAATCTTGCGCTGCGCGGTGTCGACGTCAGCGGCGCGGCATTGAGCTACAGCATCGTCACGACGCCGACGCGCGGAGCGCTCAGCGGCGCTGCGCCTGCCCTTCGCTACACGCCGATGACTGGATTTATTGGCGTGGACAGTCTGTTCTACAAAGCCAGCAGCATCAACGGCGAGAGCACACCAGCGCTGGTCACCATCCGCGTCAACCCCGCCAGCAGCGATGTCACACCGCCGCAGGTCAAATGGACATCGCCTGCAAGCCGCGAATTTGTATCGACCACGCTTGGCGTCGCCATCTTCACGGACGCCAGCGGCGCCGTCTATCCGCCAGTGATCACGCTAGAGTTCAACGAACCGGTCGACGCCGCCACCGTCAACACGACGACCGTGACAGTCGCCAGCGAAAATGGGAATCCGCTCCCGGTCACAGTGCAGTATCAGGGTGTCGCCAACCAGGCTGTTGTGCATCTCCGCCAACCGCTTTCGCCGCAGAAGTACACTATCACGGTCAGTGGCGTCCGCGACTTGAAGGGTAACGCCATGACGACGCCATATCGATGGGATTTCTACACAACGCCGCCGTCGCCCGGCATGAACATCTATTTGCCTGCGGTGCAGAAGAATTAGAGTGTGCAGCGGACACGGTGAGCGCGCTGCGTGTTACGTCGCGCCACACGCCACGCAGCACGTAACACGCAACATGTGCTGCGTGCTGCACGGCATCAGTCATTTTGATCTCTCGTCATCAGGAGAAAAGTGCAATGTCGCCTGCATTCTCATCCAAACCACTCATGCGGATCGCGTTGGCGGTCATGTTGCTGTTTATCTGCAACGGTGCGGCGGAGGCTGACGAGCCTGAGGCAGACCTCGCCACTCCGCCGCCGATCACACTGGCGCTGGGGCGGGATCACACCTGCGCGCTGGTGGACGGGGGTCTGCGCTGCTGGGGCAGCAATTCGTTCGGACAGCTCGGCACAGGCGACAACAACGACCGTCCCGTGCCCGCGCCGGCGAATACCAGGCGACGGTGACGGTCGGCGTCAAGGATGTGGCCGGCAACGCGTTGGCTGCGCCGTACACGGGGCGCTTCACCGTGGGGACGCCAGTGACCGAACAACGGGTTTTCTTGCCGGCGGTGCAGAAGTAGGGGGATTTGGAGATTGAGAGATTGAGGAGGCTTGGACATAACATAAGATTTGTGCCATTGCCTGGCGCAGAAGGGAGATGCGCCTGGACGGAATGTTGCGCAGCTGGCACAACCACCGCAGGCAACCCTGCCAGCGAGACGCTCCCGCCTTTGCGCAAGGGCGAGTATTACGGGGGCTATGCCTCCCGTATCACCGTTGCCAGGATCGTCACCCCGATGCTGCTAGAGCGTCCATCTTCGCCCCGATATTTACCGCCCGCCGTCTCATCAGCAACCGCAATGCGTTTGTTGAGACATGTCTGAAGTGAGCAATCATCGACTGAAACCCTTGTAGTACAGTGCGATTTCAGGAGTTTCCGGAAATGCTACTCAAGCAGTTTTGCCGCAATCTGCGCAGCCATTTTGGTACTCGACGCTGGGATACCCAAATTAGTTCGCTGTGAGCCTGATCGAGTAGCTTCCTATTCCAGCTACCTTGTCACCAAAGCGCGCCTCGAAAGTGGATTTTTTTCCTGGTTCGAGATTGTCTATATGCAAATACGTGGTTTCCACAACCACAATTTGCCCCTGAGCATCATATAGTGTCACTATCGCTTTCCCATATTTGATTGCACTGTTGCCTGTATTCTCAACTTCACCGATGATGACATAGTTGCCATATCGGTCTTTGGTGGATTGCGCCTGCAAAACGGTTAAAGATTCTGGAGCCTCTACAACGTATGGTGTACCGGATGCATCGACCAACTGGCTCTCGATTTCCGCTTCATTGATACTGACTACAGGGTCTGCTTTGTCCAGCAAGTTGACCGTCGCCATATTCGGTCCTTCGACTGAAACACGCAATGCGATGCTAACCGTCATCGGCACGGTTGCGGTGATTATCTCGCCACTTTCCATTGGCACAATCACTGACACCTCGACTGGTGCAGACTGTTCAATATCCACTACGAACGGAGAAAATAACGTAGTGAAGTCATTCTGCGCTGCAACGCCAAAAACAATCCCGACCAGTAACGCAACACTTAGTAGTGAAACATAGACAGTTTTTCTCATCATGATTCCACCCTTTCAGTGGACTAATGTTTTGGCCAATAGATTAGAGGCTTGGACATAACATAAGATTTGTGTCATTGCCCGGCGCAGAAGGGAGATGCGCCTGGACGGAATGTTGCACATCTGGCACAAAACATAAGATCGGAGCCACAACCGTGCGAAAAGCAGATGATGGCCTCCTTCTGGTAAGATCATAGCGACGAAACCATCCCCCGCCAGAGAGGAGACCATCATGTTACAGTTTACCACACTCTCTCACTGGATGGTTAGTCTGCGTGACCGTCTGTTCGGTGTGTAGCTGCTCTGCCACCGACGCCACCCCAACCACCGCAGGCAACCCCGCCAGCGAGACGCTCCCGCCCCTGAGCAAGGGCGAGTATTACTGGGGCTATGCCTCCGGCATCGTCGTCACCAAGATTGAGGATTTGGCTGAAGTTGTCCTGGCTGACCTCACCCAGCCCTTCGACCAGAGCGACCAGAGCTACTTTCATCCCCTCATGCAGCGTACGGAGCGCAACCTCGGTCGCAAACCACGTTTCGGCGCCCTCGACAAGGCATACGATGCCTTCTATGTCTACGAGTACTTCCATCTCGCCGGTGGCTTTGCTGCAGTGCCCTGGGCCGACCGTGACGCTCA